>SXIH01000008.1 GCA_005772895.1 Bacteroidota bacterium
ACAAATCTGTTTGCCGGCACAAGAAAGCCGGTATTTGTAATACATCTACATACTTTGCAGCCATTGCCGCATCTTCGTGAGTATGAATATCGGTAAGAGTAGGCAGGTTAAAATGTTTTCCAACTTTTGCAATAATATCCAATCCTTTTTCATCGCCAATTCCTGTGAATGAATCCAAACGAGAACGATTTGCTTTTTTGAATGATGCTTTGAAAATATAAGGAATACCCAATTTATCAGTTACTGATTTTACTTTTTCTGCAATCTCCAAACATATCTCTTCTGTTTCAACAGCACACGGACCGGCAATTAAAAAAAAGTTGTTGTTTTCTAAATGTTTAATATTTTTTATATTCTTTAACGACATATTCTTATCTGAAATTTTTAACAAGTGAAATGTATGCTGACTGTCCGCATGCTTTTTTAGGTGTTACAAAGCCTTCTAAGTTTGCGCTTCCAGCATAAACAATAAATCCTTTTCCAAGATTAGCAAAAACTCCTAATCCATAATTAAATTTTCCATATCCGCCATAACCAACAGTTGCAGAGATTTCAAACTTCGGGTTAATAATAAAATTTCCTTTTACATAAGCTAATAAATGGTAGTTACCATTAAACACATAACGGATTCCTTCAACCATTTCGAAATGTTTTGTAAAACGGTTTTCGTAACTTAAATTCAAAACAGAAGGAAGTGTTACAGAAAATGATTGATTTTTGAAAGGTGCAATAGCATTGATAACACTATCTTGAGATGTATTTGCAAAAGTAGAATCCTGTAAATCATAAACACTGCTTACGTTAAATCCTTCGTAATGAAAAAGAGAATCCTGATTCAAGAAAAGTGATTTGTCGTTGAATTTAATTGCACCAACATCTGCCACTGAAACACGGAGTTTAGAATCTCCAAATCTTGTTTTGAAAGGTGCTTCAAAATAAATATCAATACTAGCACCCATTCCATTGAATGCACCAATTCCTTTTTTTGCTGTATCTGATTGAGCTACTTGCATAGTTGTATTGAAATCAATGTATTGTCCGTCTTCACTGGTAAACAATTCTGCTTTTTGAGCAAAAATAGAAGAGTATTGTTCGCCTTTTAAAAACGAAAGGGCAATTCCCCAACGGGCAGCACTGTCATATTTAGAAGAAAATAATCCAACCTGTAATTGCTGGTAACGCAGAAAATTTAAATTGAAATCGTTAAAGTCGGCTGTTTGTCCTGCAAAATCAGAGTTTCCGTAAAATCCGACTTTGTAAAAATCTTTTGAATAACGTGCATCAAAATGTGCACGGTCGCGAACACTGAAAAACAGACTAACATTTTTTTTGTGAAAAAGTGAATCTAATTTTATTCCTACATAAATTCCATAGTTCAAATCGGCACCAATGTTATTCATGTTTTTGGTGCGTTTCAAAACCTGATCTTTTAAATCAACATCAATAAATCCGCCTTTATAAAATTTATTTACAAACTGAGCAGTAAGTGCAGTAGCATTAACACCATAGTCGGCAACTAAGCCAATACGTAATTTTGTAGAGTCAGGGAACTCATCTGAAAAGATGGCAGCAATTTGTGCATCTGCATTTATCTGAACAGAAAGTATAGCAAGTATGAATAGTATCTTTTTCAAAAGTAAAAATTATTGAAGTTGTATTGTATAATTAAAATCTCCCACCACCTTAATATCTATAGCATAGTCGCTATAAATTTTAATATACTGCGGTTGTGCACTTGTGTTGAATTTTACTTTGAGAACAACTTTCTTTGTATCGTACAATAAATTCATCTTGCTTTCGCTGACAGGAACAGTAATTTTAGTTAATTTTTTTCCAATCACCCGTAATGAAGCATTAATTGGCGCTTCCACAATAGTGTTTGCATAACCAAAAATAGAATCCGTTACTGTATTGCTTTCGTTTAGTAAATACATTTGTACTTGCGCATCAAAAGGGAAACCATTGTTGGCAAATAAAGTAAGCGTTCCTTCATTAATGTTTTGTGTTCCGTCAGTTTGTGAAATATTCAAATCAAGTGTGTCTTGCAAAGTTAAATTTGTTGCAACCAATGAAAGTGGAATTTCCATATCCAAAGAAGCCTTCATTAATCTGTCGGAATAAATAAAATCGTTTGACCCGGAAATATTTCCCATTGGATTGGTGATGATTTGCATAGAATAGCCAAACTTATTTGGCAAATTCTCAATCATCGGTTTAATGTTCGAATTGGTTGTATTTAAAGGAAAATTAGCATAAGTAGGATAAATAATGCCACCACTTTCGGCAGCACGGTTAATATTGATTGTACTGCCAATCATACTGTTGGTTAAGTTGATTGTTGTTCCCGTTCGTGTGTTTATTGAACTTATATTGTTCACAAACAAACGGGCATCCATACCAATTGGGTTTTCTATTTTGAAATTAAAATCAACATCCTCTAGTTGTAAAGTACCATCCACAATTCTGTCGAACAAAGTAAAGTCGCTGGTACTCGGACCAACATTATAAGTATTGTTTCCAAAATAACCTTTAGCGTAATAAGGAATAATATCATAAAATGTATTGTCGATAATCAAACTATCGGAAGGAGTTACAAGAACTGTATCTAAAGCAGAACCACTGATTTGTGCTGTTAAACCTGTATAAATAGTATTTATTTGAGTTCCAGCAGGACCAGTTAAATCAATGGTGTAGCCTGTTAAATCAAATGTCTGATTATAAATTCCCGGTGTAGTACCAACTCTGGCAGGAACTGTGATCGGCTTTGAAAATGGATTACCCAAAGCATCTGTAGCACAAGGAATAGAATATACATAAGTAGTGACTTCCCTGATTTCGCTTCTCACTTTAAATGTTACAAAACCTGATTTTATAATAACTGTTTTTAATTCAATACCCGGTAATGTATAAGTAGTTGAAGTAGTAGAGGGAAATGGAATTACTTGTCCGGGATTTAAAGTAGTAGAAAAAGGTAAAGCGTAGCCGTTATGTATTGTTGTGTCGTCAATGTTAAACAAGGTGTCCATATCAATTTTATACAAATCGTTATTGAACACAATTTTTAATGAACTATCCGGGTTTGCCTGAAGAATGGAATCGGGCAGAATATTGTTGATGGTCATGCTCGCATTAATCAAAGGCGCAAGAATATCTGTATCCCAGGAAGCTTTCTCCATCTCTTTTCTGCAGGAAGAGAAAAAGATTGGTGCAATTAATACTAATAAGAGATACTTTCTCATGGCTATTGGTATTTAGGCTGATTTTACTTGCTAAAAGTACTAAAAATTATTCAAAAAAAGGTAAAAAGCCTAAGCTCTGCGGTAAAAACACCCTAAGATTTTTGTTAGGATTGAATAAAACTATACCTTTGTAGTGTCGTATTCTCGATAATTATGTTAACAAAACGTTTTTTCATCTCTTGGATTGCCTCATCACTAGTGATGTTTGCCTTGTCTTATATGTGGCATGGAATATTCTTAACCGACTTCTCAAGATTAACTTACCCAAAAGAAATTTTCCTGATTTTTGCTGCTTTTGTATATCTTATCATTGGTTTTATCTCTGCAAAAGCTATAGATGTTAAGTTGTTGGAAAATCGTTTCAAGAGAAAACCACTTATAAAAGGGGTTGTTTCAGGAGCTTGTTTAGGATTTACTTTATTTATTATTACTTCTGTAATTGGAGTTTCCTTCAGTACAGGTTCGAAAATTGAAAATTTACTATTAGATGGTTGCTGGCAGACAGTTGAACAAGGAATCGGAGGAGTTGTGGTTGGAATAGTGCATTTCTTTGTGTTTGATTCCAGTGTTGTTATTGAGGATTAATATCCGTATTTATTCCCCCACAGTTTTTTCAGATACTCTTTCATTTCATTTTCCCTTGCATTATTTCCCGGATCATACAATTTCGTTCCGCTGATTTCTATTGGAAGATATTCTTGTGCCGTAAAATTATTTGCATAGCCATGGGAATACTCATAGTTTTCGCCATAACCAATGTCTTTCATTAATTTTGTAGGAGCATTTCGTAAATGAAGTGGAACAGGCAAATCTCCTGTTTTACGGACTAACTCAGAAGCCAGGCTGATTGCCGAATAAGCCGCATTGCTTTTTGCAGAAGAAGCCAAATAAGCAACGGTTTGCGATAAAATAATTCTCGACTCAGGATAACCAATTACATTCACTGCTTGAAAACAATTGTTTGCAATAACCAAAGCAGTTGGATTTGCATTTCCAATATCTTCGGATGCAAGAATTAATAATCTTCTTGCAATAAACAAAGGATCTTCACCACCTTCAATCATTCTTGCCAACCAATAAACTGCAGCATTTGGGTCGCTACCACGGATAGATTTTATAAATGCAGAAATAATATCGTAATGATTTTCTCCTGATTTATCGTAAATCGCAATGTTTTGCTGGACAATGTTGTTTACTTTTTCATTTGTAATTTCAATTGTTTCGCCACCAATTGAATTGATTACTAATTCAAAAACGTTTAACAGTTTTCTGCCATCACCTCCTGAAAGTCTTAATAATGCTTCGTTTTCAAGAATGTTTATTTTTTTAGTTTTTAAAACAACATCGGTCTTCATTGCCAAATCAAGCATCTCCAACAAATCTTCTTTTTCTAAATGCTTCAGAATATAAACCTGGCAACGTGATAAAAGTGCGGAAATGACTTCAAATGAAGGGTTTTCGGTAGTGGCACCAATCAAAGTAATGGTTCCTTTTTCGACTGCACCTAACAAAGAATCTTGTTGCGACTTACTGAAACGATGAATCTCATCAATAAATAAAATAGGATTACTCTGACTAAACAATCCGCTGGACTTAGATTTTTCAATTACTTCACGGATATCTTTTACTCCGGAATTAATGGCACTAAGTGCATGAAAAGGACGTTTTAACTGATGTGCAATAATGTTTGCCAAAGTAGTTTTACCAACTCCCGGAGGCCCCCACAAAATAATGGATGGCAATAAATTGGATTGTATTGCATTTCTCAAAATAGCTCCTTCACCCACAATGTGCTTTTGGCCAATGTAGTTATCCAAACTGGTTGGACGCATACGTTCTGCAAGTGGAGTAGTGGTCGACATTTTAATCTTTCATTCCATTGTTTATCCAACATTCAATTAAGTCGATATCAGCTTGACTTAATTGATCAGTATTTGCAGGCATTCTGGGGAAACCTCTCTGATGTTTAATGGTTCCTAAAAGTTCACCTTTGGTTGCTGCTTTTCTTACATCAGCAACAGTAAGAAAGTTAAGTCCGTCAGCACCACCATAACCATGACAACTCGTGCAGTTTTTTTCAATGATCCCTTTTATGGATTCATAATTTACACCGGAAGTGCTACAATCCAATGGTGGCCTTACAACTACAGCTTCCGTTTTAGCTGTTTCTTTACCTGTTTTACAAGCAGAAATTACGATGATGCTTGAGAATGCGACTAAAAATAGTTTTTTCATATTGTTTTTTTCTTCCTTTGTTTTTTCTTTTCTTTTC
>SXIH01000009.1 GCA_005772895.1 Bacteroidota bacterium
AGTGGTCGATTGCGGCAGTCTTGAAAACTGTTGACTGTAATAGGTCCGGGGGTTCGAATCCCTCTTTCTCCGCTGATTTTATCAGATGAAGCCCCACATATTGTGGGGCTTTTCATTTCTGGTAATTAAAAAAGTGTAAAAAATAGTTTAATTCCTTAACTTTGCTCTAATCCCCGTCATGTGTATAAAAGCACAAAAAACGAATGGTTATGAAAAAGTACCTGATTATCTTTAGTTTACCCTTTCTTTTAATAGCAAATAGCCTTTCAGCATCAAATGTAACGGCATATTTGACTTATGGCACATTTTCAACACCGGCAAAAGGCCCATACCTGGAAACTTACCTTTCTGTAATAGGAAATTCATTAAAATTTGTAAAAAATACAAATGGAAAGTTTCAAGGTGCAGTCGACATTTCTGTAGCCTTTAAACAAAACGGAGAGATAAAAAATGCCCAAAAGTACTCATTGATCAGCCCCGAAACTGACGATACTGTAAAAGGAGTTCCCAATTTTATTGATCAACAACGATATGTTTTGGCAAATGGAGCTTATGATATGGAATTATCCATTGCCGATAAAAATAATCCGGGCGAAAAACCATTTGTTACAACTGTGCCAATTAAAATTGAATTTCCTGAAATAATAATGGGAATTTCAAGCATTCAATTACTTGAATCGTATGTTAAAGCAACGTCTCCTACAATACTTACAAAAAGTGGTTACGATTTAATGCCATACGTTTCTAATTATTATCCTGAAAACATTACACGGTTAAAGTTTTACGCAGAAATGTATCAGGCAAAAAAAATATTGGGAGAAGGTGAAAAATTAATTGTGACATATTATTTAGAGTCGTATGAAAGTAAAGTTCGTTTATCTGATTATAACGGGTTTAACAAACAAGTAGCAAATGATGTAAATATTCTTTTATCAGAATTTAATATTGAATCCTTGCCTTCCGGAAACTACAATTTAGTAGTAGAGGTAAGAGACAAAGAAAATAAAATACAGGCTCAACAGAAGTCATTTATTCAGAGAACAAATAAGCCGGCTGCATTGAGTTTTGATGATATTAAAACAATTGCAATTACCAACACTTTTGTAAGTAATTATAAGAAGATTGATTCGATAAGATATTACATTAAATGTTTACGTCCGATTTCCAGTTCAAGCGAAATTCAGTTTGCCGAAAATCAATTGAAAGGAAATGAATTGGAATTGATGCAGCAATATTTTTATAATTTTTGGAAATCCAGAAATGCACTTTCTCCGGAAATGGCTTGGTTAGATTATTATCAGGAGGTAATGAAAGTAAACAAAGAATTTGGTACGTACGGATTAAAAGGATTTGATAGCGACAGAGGAAGAGTTTATTTACAGTACGGACCACCGGATCAAAGAACAAAAAATAATTCGGAGCCTAGTGCTTATCCTTATGAAATATGGGAATATTACACTTTAGTTGACAAAACACAAATAATAAATAACCCCGGAAACAGACAATCGAGCAAAAATTTTGTTTTCTATAATCCGGATTTAGTGACAAATAAGTATACTTTAATTCACTCTGAAGCGCGTGGAGAAATCAACAATGTCAGATGGAGATTATTGCTGCACAAGAGAGATACACAATCTCCTGATTTAGATAATGAAAGTGTTCCTACCCAATATGGGGGGAATGCAGATGATAATTTTAATAATCCACGATAAATTAGAATCCAATCACTTTATGAAGGTTGCAGTTGTCATTTTAAATTGGAATGGTAAAAAATTTCTTGAGAAGTTTCTTCCTTCCGTTTTTGAATACAATTCTTCTATAGCTGAAATCATAGTAGCGGATAACGCTTCAACTGACGATTCAATTACTTTCCTGAAAAGTACTTATCCAAAAGTCCGGATAATTCAAAATGACGATAATGGTGGTTTTGCAAAAGGATATAACGATGCTTTAAAATTTGTAGAAGCTGAATATTATGTGCTTTTAAATTCGGATGTAGAAGTCACTCCCAATTGGATAGATGCTGTAATCAAACTGATGGATAGTAATAAATCCGTTGCTGCCTGTCAACCAAAAATAAAAGCATTTGACAATAAAAAAGCATTTGAATATGCAGGTGCAGCAGGCGGATTTATTGATAAATATGGATATCCGTTTTGCAGAGGAAGAATTTTAGATACGCTTGAAGAAGACAAAGGCCAATACAATGATGAAAGAGAAATTTTTTGGGCTACCGGAGCATGTTTGTTTGTGCGTTCGGAATGCTATCACAAAGTGAATGGTTTTGATGAAGATTTTTTTGCTCACATGGAGGAAATTGATTTGTGCTGGAGACTTAAAAACCTTGGATATAAAATTATGTATTGTCCGGATTCCACTGTTTATCACGTTGGAGGAGGGACACTTAATAAAACAAGTCCGAAAAAAACATATTTAAACTTCAGAAATAATTTGATTTTACTTTGCAAAAATCATCCACCGCAATATTTCTTGTTAAAATTAAAATGGAGAATGATATTGGATGGAGTAGCAGGGATCAAGTTTTTGTTATCCGGACAGTTTCCTCATTTTATTGCGGTGTTGAAAGCTCACTTCAGTTTCTATGGAAATATTGGAGCAATACTTAGAAAAAGAAAGGTGCTAAAAGCAAATGTAAAAACGTATACCACCACAGCCGTATATCTGCACAGCATTATTGCTGATTATTATATCAGAGGAAAAAGAACCTTTAAGGAAATTGATTTGAAGGATAGATTTTTGTAGCGATATTAACCCTGAATATATCGTCCCTACGGGACTTTGCGTTGTTCCCCATATTTTATTTATCTATATTTCATCCCTACGGGATTGTTATGAAAGTTAGTAATCGAATTTATAAGATTGTCAATTGTCCCGTAGGGACAATATATTGGTAGTAAAATAATATCACGCATAATTTAAAGTCCCGTAGGGACGATATATTTTCAAGAAAATCTTATTCTTTAAGCAAAGCTCTCCACCGCCAATCTGTAAGAATCCATTCCAAACCCTGAAATAGAGCCTTTACATTTAGGTGCAATCAAAGAAGTGTGTCTGAAATCTTCACGGGCAAATACATTGGAAATATGAACTTCAATAACAGGGGTTTTTATGGAAGCAATTGCATCGCGTAAAGCAACAGATGTATGCGTATAACCACCAGCATTAATAATTATCCCATCAAAAGAAAAACCTACTTCATGCAGTTTATTGATTAATTCACCTTCTACGTTGCTTTGGTAGTATACCAAATCAATACTTGCGAATTTCTTTTTCAAATCATTAAAATAGGCTTCAAAAGTCTGACTGCCGTAAACATCTGTTTCACGAGTACCTAATAAATTAAGGTTGGGGCCGTTTATAATGATGAGCTTCACTTAGTTGTTAGTTATGCTTTGTTAGTTATTTGTTCTTTTGGCAAATATAAGTGAAAAATCCGTTTGCTATTTTTACAAAAGTCTAATTTACCCTTTTAACTAAATTACTTAATTAACTAAATTGAACTGGAATGTTTACATAAAAGGGTTTAAATCCTTTTTGTCTTTGGAAAAATCTTTATCAGAGAACTCCATTGAAGCCTATTTGCATGATGTAAATAAGTTTGTCCAGTTTCTGGAATTCCAAAAATACGATCTTTCACCAAAAGATATTCAATTAAAACACCTCCAGGAATTTGTTCAATGGGTGAATGAATTAGGGATGACTGCTACTTCACAAGCCCGGTTGATTAGCGGAATTAAAGGTTTTTATAAATATTTATTATTAGAAAATGTATTAAGTGTTGACCCAACTGCTTTATTAGAAGCTCCACGATTGGCCAGAAAACTACCGGATACTTTGAGTTTAGATGAAATCAATAAAATAATTGATGCGATTGATTTAAGCAGGAAAGGCGGACAAAGAAACAAGGCAATGCTTGAAACATTATATAGCTGTGGATTGCGAGTAAGCGAATTGGTGAATTTAAAAATCTCGAATTTATTTTTTAATGAAGATTATATTAAAGTTACTGGAAAAGGAGACAAGGAACGACTTGTACCCATTGGAAGTGTGGCAATAAAGCAGATTGAAATTTACAAGGATGAAGTAAGATGTCACCTTGCAATAAAAAAAGACCAGGAAGATTTTTTGTTTTTAAATAACAGAGGAAGTAAAATTTCCAGAATTCATGTATTTACAACAATAAAGCAATTAGCGTTTAAAGCAAGAATAAAAAAGAAAATCAGTCCACATACCTTCCGGCATTCTTTCGCATCTCATTTAATTGAAGGAGGCGCTGATTTAAGGGCTGTACAAGAAATGTTAGGACATGAATCAATAACTACAACAGAGATATACACTCACCTCGACAGAGATTATCTGAGAGAAGCAATAATCCGCTTTCATCCTAGATCATAATACTTTCAAAGTGTTACTTATCACCTTTTGGACCTTTAGTGTCTCTCAACTTATCAATCAACACTTTTTTGAATTGCTCTTCAGCATTGTAAAGCCGTGACACTTTTTTGATTGGCAAAACCGCTTTAAATTTTACGTTGTATTCTTTTTGTAAGTCAAGCTCTTTCTGACGAAATGCTAAATCGTTTTCAATTGCTTGTTCCACTTCTTTATCGGTTAAATCTTCAAAATTCTTTTTTGCTTCACGTTCATCTTGTCTGCGTTTTTTACGCAGTTCCTGCAATTTATCGCTGTACTGATTGTAAACAGGCCAGAATTTTTGTGCTTCATCCGGAGTTAAGTCGAGCTTTGTTGTTAAAAATGCGATTTTCATCGATTCGATGTTATCGTTTTTTTCTTGTTTACGTTCGCCTTTTTCTTTTGGCGGAGGACCCATTGGCTGTGAATAGCTTATGCCTACTAATGAAATGAAGGCAAGGACAAGAATGGTCTTTAGAGCAGATGTTTTCATTTTTTTTATATTTAATTTGTCACCCTGAGCTTGTCACTTCGAGCGGAGTCGAGAAGCGAAGGGCGTTATAGTTCGTTGCTTAAATGTGATTCGTCAATATTATTATCCAGTAAATAATCTTCAATTCCGCTGTCATCTTCTGAAACACTTTCATTTTCAATAGACGCATCAGCTGTAAGATGTTCTAATATTTCCGATTCATTGATGTAGTATAAGTTATCTTCCAAAGAAAGTTCCTCAGCAACTTCAATATTTTTAATTTTGTTATTGTTGAAGTACTTAATCCCAGCAATAGCAATAAAAACGGTTACCACCAATGGAACAGCAAAACGTGGACGGAACAACAAAATCAACCATTCTAGTCCTGCTGACCTCTTTTTGCTTTCAACAACCCGCTCTTGCACAATTGTAGGAAGTTCTTCAAAATAATCTTTTGGCACTTCAAACGGGTTGTATTTATCAATACTCAAAAGAGTAGGAGCGAGTGCTTTTATTTCTTCTTCATCATCAATACGATTTTGTAGTTTAGATGTAAAAGAGTCAAAATAGGATTCAGATGGGTTGAAAGGGTTATTGGTGCTGAGCTTCGAGAGCTTAGGAGCCATTCCTTTCAAATCATTGTCTTCATTTGATATGTTGTGATCGTCATTCATTTTTTATTCGATACTTTTTTTCCTAAAAGGTTTAATCTTTTGTAAGGTAATCTTCTATTTTTTTTACAGCATGATGATAAGATGCTTTTAGCGCCCCTACGGAAGTTTCAAGGATTTTGCTCATCTCTTCATATTTCATTTCATCAAAATACTTCATGTTAAAAACAATGCGTTGCTTATCGGGCAATGTGAGTATAGCTTTCTGGAGTTTTGTTTGAATTTCATCGCCTTTGTAATAACTGTCACTTTCCAGGTTATTCGATAAAAAAGCTGAAACATCATCCAAAGGAATTCCGGCCCGTTTTTTCTTTTGATTTAAAAAGTTTATGGATTCGTTGGTAGCAATGCGATACATCCAAGTAAAGAGTTGTGATTCTTCTTTAAAATTTCCCAGATTTCTCCAAACTTTGATGAATACATTCTGAAGTACATCATCCGTATCATCATGGTCGATGATAATTTTGCGGATATGCCAATAAAGTCGTTTTTGGTATTCGCGAACCAATAGGTTAAATGCGTAGTTGCGCGTTTCTTCGTTACGAAACTGTTCGATAATCTCTTGGTCGAGAGCGGAGGCTTTTGAACTGCTATGTTTTATTTCACTTTCCATAGATGTCACAAAGCCTTCCTAAAAGATTTGGTTTTGTGAGTTTATTTGCGTTTTAAAACCTTATTTACCGCTTCAACAATGTTCACGGCATCTAAAC
This sequence comes from Bacteroidota bacterium, assembly GCA_005772895.1. GTDB lineage: Bacteria > Bacteroidota > Bacteroidia > 2-12-FULL-35-15 > 2-12-FULL-35-15 > 2-12-FULL-35-15. The sequence goes on from SXIH01000009.1 coordinate 6,288, forward strand.
CATATTTTGTCATTAATTGATCAGGTGTACCGCTTTCTCCGAAACTATCATTCACTGCCACCATTTCAATCGGAGTTGGCAACTCTCTTGCTAATAATTGTGCGATGCTGTCTCCCAATCCGCCATTCATCTGATGTTCTTCGGCAGTAACAACACATCTTGTTTTTTTAGCCGAGTTTATGACCGCAGTATTGTCTAAAGGTTTAATCGTATGAATGTTTATTATTTCAGCGCTGATTCCTTTTGCTGCTAATTGCTCTCCTGCTTCAATAGCTTTCCATACCAAATGTCCTGTTGCGAAGATGGTAACATCGGTTCCTTCATTCAACATCACAGCTTTCCCAATCTCGAATTTTTGGTCAGATGCAGTGAAGTTCGGAACAGTTGGTCGTCCGAATCGTAAGTAAACCGGACCTTCATGACTAGCTATAGCAATTGTAGCTGCTTTTGTTTGATTGAAATCACAAGGATTAATTACCACCATTCCAGGGAGCATTTTCATTAAACCTAAATCTTCTAATATTTGATGTGTTGCGCCATCTTCACCAAGCGTTAGTCCGGCATGAGAAGCGCAGATTTTTACATTCTTTCCTGAGTAAGCAACTGATTGACGAATTTGGTCATAAACACGACCTGTAGAGAAGTTAGCAAAGGTTCCTGTAAAAGGGATTTTACCACCAATAGTTAAACCGGCTGCAATGCCTATCATGTTCGCTTCTGCAATACCTACTTGAAAAAATCTTTCCGGATGATCTTTTGCAAAAGCATCCATTTTTAATGAACCTGTTAAGTCGGCACACAAAGCAACAACATTTGGGTTAGTCTTTCCTAGTTCTGATAATCCAGCTCCAAACCCTGAGCGGGTGTCTTTCTTTTCGGTAAAGGTGTATTTTTTCATTTAATTTTTTATGTAGGTAATAGTTATAATATATTGTTAATCAGTTTAGTATAATCTAATTGCTGTCGACATTCCAGAATCAATTTTAAAGCGTTTTTCTATGGTATAAATCGACTCTTTTGCATTCTTTGGCCGGTATTCAACTCTGTATTTCCCTGGTTGTAAATTGATTGTTTCCTGAACAAGACTGGAATTTAAGTTACACACCCAAATCAATTTGTTGTTTTCTTCAAGGAATAAACTTCCTGGACCTTCGCTAGGCTTAGATATAGTAACAATTCCAGGTTGAGGGATTTCTATATATGTTGTTTTGCTTTGGCCAACATCTACTTTATCCAATTTGATTCTTGGAAGAGTTAAAATTTCCAAATCATACTTTCCAACAATGAATTTTTCTGTTGTGTTAAAGTGTTGAACATGAAGTGTTTGCATCTCTCCATTTTTACGGATAATACAACTGATATTTTTAGTGTAATCGGGGTTGCCGGACATTTTTAAATTGATATATCCTTGCGGAGCATCCACACCAATTGTATTGTGTTTGCCCGGAACCAAATCTATTCCTTTCTTTTCAACAGGAGGAATAGTATGAACAACCATTTTATAAGTTCCAATCGGATCTATCACAAGTGTATCCGGAACACCTTTCGTATTAAGTGTATGAAGGTAATTGTAACGGATAATGCCCGTTTGCTCATCATAAAAAGTCATGTTAACGTCTGTTTCTGTTGGTCTTCCAATCTGATCATTCAAATTTACCTGAACAGTAGTGTTATTAAGCGCTTGAGAAATGACAATGTTTAGAATATTTTTAAAACTTGCCTCACTGGAAGCATCATAAAATTTTCCGATACAGCCAAAAGAGTTGATATAGCTTTGATCCAGCCCAATTCCAATTACAAAAGGTTTTAGTATAATTCCTTTTTTCTGAAGAGCAAGAGAAACAGCACAAGGGTCGCCATCACATTCTTCGATTCCGTCTGTAATCAGGATTATGATGTTCCGCACATTAGGCGAGGAAGCTGAAGGGAAATCGTTTCCGCATTGTTCCAATGTATAGGCGATTGGAGTTGTGCCTTTCGGAACCAACATTTTCAATTTGTTTTTGATTGCTGTAGCATTGTTTTTTCCAAAAGGTACTTCCAGCTTTGTATCGGTACAACTACGTTCCGGACGAAGAGGAACCTGATGCCCGTAACAACGGAAAGCCAATTCTAAATTTGGATTGTCTACTTTTTGAATACTGTCTAAAAAATCGGTCAACATTTTCTTAGCCATATCCATTTTCATCCCGTTCTGCCATTGCCCGAACATACTGAAGGACGCATCAAATACAAATTCGATTCTGGTTAGAGGTTTGACTTGCTGAGAAGATAAGTCAAAAGAGGTTAAGTTAAAAGTCAAAAGAAAAATGACTGATAATAACCTGAATTTTATTTTTAGAATAGAATGTTTCATAGAACCCTTTTGAATTATGACTTAAAAACTTTTAACTTCTTAATAGTCTCCAAGTGTTTCAGCATTCTGATTCAAAGCCTGTGCCAATTGTTCATCATTAGGAGCAACGCCATGCCATTTGTGACTGCCCATCATAAAGTCGACACCATTGCCCATTTCTGTTTTCATTAATATCATAACCGGTTGTCCTTTGCCAGTATGTTCTTTAGCTTTTTTTAATGTTGTAACAACAGATGCAATATCATTTCCTTTTTCTAAATCCAATACATCCCAGCCGAATGCTTCAAACTTAGCACGTAAACTTCCCATGGGCAATACCTGATCGGTAGAACCATCAATCTGTTGTCCGTTCATATCCACTGTGCAAATCAAATTGTCTACTTTTTTCGCAGCAGCATACATGGCAGCTTCCCAAATTTGTCCTTCCTGCAATTCACCATCACCATGAAGTGTGTACACAATCGAATTATCTTTGTTTAATTTTTTTGCCAAAGCAGCGCCAATCGCAACAGACATACCCTGTCCGAGAGACCCCGAAGCAATTCTGACACCCGGTAAATGTTCATGTGTAGTTGGATGTCCTTGCAAACGGGTATTTAATTTTCTGAATGTTGCCAATTCTTTCACAGGAAAATATCCCGAATGCGCTAAAACACTATAAAATACAGGGGAAATATGACCGTTCGAAAGAAAAAACACATCTTCGTTTATTCCATCCATCGAAAACTTAGCAGAGTTATGTTTCATAATCTCAAAATAGAGCGAAACAAAGTATTCGGCACAACCCAAAGAACCGCCCGGATGCCCCGAATTTACTGCATGAACTTGTCGTACAATGTCCCTTCTAACTTGACTTACAATTTTTTCTAATTCAGCTGTTGACGCCATAAAATAGGTTGATTAAATTGATTTTTTTACTTTAGCGTTCAAAAGTATCAATTTTTATAAGGCTTTTGGGGATTGTTGAAAAATCGCATTATTGTTGAAAACTCACGTAAATAAAGCTAAATAAGGGTTTTTATAATTTTTTGATATACTTATATTTGCAGGCTAAAATAAATTAGAGAATTGTTGAATTGGAGAAATGGAGAAGGAAAAATTTTATTCATTGTCAAAAAACAAATAATTCTCTAATTCACTAAATCTCTAAATCAATAATTTTTTTAAATATGGCATTACAGTGTGGAATTGTGGGATTACCAAATGTTGGAAAATCAACTTTATTTAATTGTTTATCAAACGCTAAAGCACAAGCGGCAAATTTTCCGTTTTGTACGATAGAGCCTAACGTAGGCGTAATTACCGTTCCGGATGAGCGTTTGTCGGTTCTTGAAAAATTAGTAAACCCCGAAAGAGTTGTGCCAACCGTTGTTGAGATAGTTGACATTGCAGGATTGGTAAAAGGAGCAAGCAAAGGCGAAGGCTTGGGGAATAAATTCCTGGCTAACATCCGTGAAACAAATGCAATTATTCATGTGCTACGTTGCTTTGATGATGATAACGTTGTTCACGTTGATGGTTCGGTTAATCCGGTGAGAGATAAAGAAATTATTGATACAGAATTGCAGTTGAAAGATTTGGAATCGGTTGAATCCAAGATGAAGAAAGTGGAGAAGATGGCAAAAACAGGAAATGATAAGGATGCAAAAAAAGCATTTGAGGTTTTATCCAGTTTGAAAGAGTTGTTGGAGCAAGGGAAATCAGCAAGAGCAGCAAACCTTTCAGAGCAAGATAAAGTGCATGTAGCAGATTGTTGTTTGTTGACTTTGAAACCTGTTCTGTATGTATGTAACGTAGATGAGAAATCTGTAAAGACAGGAAATAAATATGTTGACCAGGTAAGAGAAGCTGTGAAGGAAGAAAATGCAGAGGTGTTAATCATCACAGCAGCTATGGAAGCGGAAATTGCTAGTTTGGAAACTTATGAAGAACGTCAACTATTTTTAGGTGAAATGGGACTTACGGAGCCGGGAGTAAATTATCTGATAAAAGCAGCCTATAAAATCTTGAATTTGCAAACCTACTTTACAGCAGGAGTAAAGGAAGTAAGGGCATGGACCATCAGTAAAGGAATGACCGCACCGCAAGCTGCAGGAGTGATTCATACCGACTTTGAAAAAGGATTTATTAGAGCTGAGGTGATTAAGTACAACGATTTTATTACTTTAGGCTCCGAAGCCGCATGTAAGGATGCCGGAAAAATGGGTGTAGAAGGAAAAGAATATGTGGTGAATGATGGAGATTTAATGCATTTTAGATTTAACGTTTAAAAAGATGTGAGTATTGAGATATTAGATTTGAGACAAAAAAATTAGGAAATGGTCTCTCATCTCATGTCTCACATCTCAATACTTAGAATATGGCTAAAGAATCAAAATATACCGAAGACAGTATAAAAACGCTGGAGTGGAACGAGCACATTCGTTTACGCCCCGGAATGTACATTGGTAAATTGGGAGATGGTTCATCGCCCGATGATGGAATTTATATCTTGTTGAAAGAAACGCTTGATAATTGTATCGATGAGTATGTGATGGGGAATGGTAAGACGATTGAAGTCACCATAAAAGAAAAAACAGTTCGTGTACGAGATTATGGTCGTGGTATTCCTTTGGGAAAATTAGTGGATGTTGTTTCCAAGATTAATACAGGTGCGAAATACGATTCAGAAGCATTTAAGAAATCGGTTGGTTTGAATGGTGTAGGTACAAAGGCTGTAAATGCTTTATCAAGTTATTTTAATGTTCAGGCTTTCCGCGAAGGCAAAACTAAATCAGCAGATTTCTCTACTGGAGTTTTAACAAAAGAAACAAGAATTACAGATTCAGACGGAAGAATGGGAACTCTGGTTTCTTTTACTCCTGACGAAAAAATATTCGGGAAGTATCACTTCATCAATGAATACATTGAAAAAATGTTGTGGAACTATGCCTACCTGAATACCGGTTTGACGATTATCTATAACGGACAAAAATTTTATTCTGAAAATGGATTACTCGATTTACTATCACAAAATATCAATGGTCCGATTTTATATCCTAGTATTCACCTAAAAGGATTCGATATTGAAGTGGCGATGACGCACAGCAATCAACAATATGGTGAAGAGTATTATTCTTTTGTAAACGGTCAGCACACAACTCAAGGTGGAACACACCAAGGCGCTTTCAGAGAAGCATTGGTAAAAACCATTCGTGATTTTTATAAAAAAGATTTTGAGGCAGTCGATGTTCGTACATCCATCATTGCAGCAGTAAGTATAAAGGTTCAGGAGCCTGTTTTTGAATCTCAAACAAAAACAAAATTAGGTTCTACAGATGTTGGTCCTAAAGGTCCATCTGTAAAATCATTCATAGGTGATTTCTTAAAAACAGAATTAGATAATTTCCTTCACAAAAATCCGGAAACGGCTCAAGCGATTTTACAAAAAATTCAATCGAGTGAGCGTGAACGTAAGGATTTGCAAGGAATTCAGAAGTTGGCCCGTGAGCGCGCTAAGAAATCAAACCTGCATAACAAAAAATTACGTGATTGCAGAATTCATATGCAGTCGAACGATGAACGTAAATTAGAAACTACTTTATTTATTTGTGAGGGAGATTCTGCAAGCGGTTCTATCACCAAAACACGTGATGTTAATGTGCAGGCAGTATTCAGTTTGAAAGGAAAGCCATTGAATGCATTTGGTTTAACAAAAAAGATTGTTTACGAAAACGAAGAATTCAATTTATTACAAGCTGCATTGAACATTGAAGACGGAATTGAAAATTTGCGTTACAACAACATTGTAGTTGCAACCGATGCCGATGTGGATGGTATGCATATTCGTTTGTTGTTGATGACCTTCTTTCTTCAGTTCTTCCCTGATTTGGTGAAGAACGGACACGTGTATATTTTGCAAACACCATTGTTCCGTGTCAGAAATAAAAAAGAAACGATTTATTGCTATAGCGAAGAAGAACGCAAAGAAGCTATTGAAAAGTTAGGAGTAAAACCGGAGATAACACGATTTAAAGGTTTGGGAGAAATTTCGCCAGATGAATTTAAGTTGTTCATCGGAAAAGATATGCGTAAAGATCCTGTGATCATTGGGAAAGACAGAAGCATTGTAGATATGTTGGGATATTACATGGGTAAGAACACGCAAGAGCGACAGGATTTTATTATTGATAATCTTGTAGTAGAGAAAGACCTTGTAGAAGGTGCATAGCCCCCAAGGTCGCTCCTAAGGAGATTGTAATGGATATCGTAGAGATTTAGTTACAAACAGAATGCTCCTACGGAGCAAAAAAATAATTATTGGTGATAGCTCCAGAGGAGCGATCTGATTGTAGAAATAAAGTAGAAATAAATATTAAAAGCTCCAGAGGAGCGACCTGTTTTATGCCAAATACGTATTCTCAAATTTATATTCAGGTCGTGTTCGCTGTTAAAGGAAGAGAAAATTTAATATCGAGAAACAATAGAGAGGAATTGCATAAATACATAACTGGCATAATTCAAAAACGTGATCAAAAAATGTTGTCAATATTTTGCATGCCAAATCACTCACATATATTGATTGGATTAAAACCATCGATATCAGTCTCCGATTTAGTTAGAGACATAAAAGCAGGATCTTCAAATTTTATTAACGAACAAAAATGGATAAATGGAAAGTTTAGTTGGCAAGAAGGTTTTGGTGCATTTTCTTATTCAAGAAGTCAAATTGATAATGTTATTAAATACATTTTAAATCAGGAAGAGCATCATAAGACAGTTTCATTCAAAGATGAGTACATTGATTTTCTGAAAAAATTTGAAATCGAATACGATGAAAAATACTTATTTGATTGGGCCGAAGAACAGGTCGCTCCTACTGAGCTATTAAATAAATAAGTCTATTACTATTACAATCAGTACGCTCCTATGGAGCTTATTAAATTAGGATTATGAGTAAAGAAGAAAATATAAATGATGAATTAGCAAGTGGAGGTGATGAATTACACAATGTGATTCACGTTTCCGGGATGTACCAAAATTGGTTTTTGGATTATGCATCGTATGTAATTCTAGAACGTGCTGTTCCTTATGTGGAAGATGGTTTGAAACCCGTTCAGCGTAGAATTTTACATTCTATGAATGATTTAGATGATGGTCGTTACAATAAGGTTGCGAATATCATTGGACATACTATGAAATATCACCCACACGGAGATATGAGTATTGGTGATGCTTTGGTGGCTTTGGGGCAAAAAGATTTATTGATTGATACACAAGGGAACTGGGGAAATATTTTAACGGGTGACAGAGCAGCGGCTCCTCGTTATATTGAAGCACGTTTATCAAAATTTGCTTTAGAAGTTGTATTTAATCCTAAAACAACAAAATGGCTTTCGAGTTATGATGGCAGAAATAAAGAACCCGAAACATTACCTGTAAAGTTTCCATTATTATTAGCACAAGGGGTAGAAGGAATTGCAGTTGGATTAGCATGTAAAATGTTACCACATAATTTTAATGAATTGTGTGATGCATCAGTTCAATCATTGAAAGGAAAACGAACAGATATTCTTCCTGATTTTGCAACAGCAGGTATGGCTGATTTTAGCAATTACAATGATGGTTTGCGTGGTGGTAAGGTTAGAGTCCGTGCAAAAATTGCTCAGTTAGATAAAAAGACTTTAGTTGTTTCTGAAATTCCATTTGGTACAACAACTGGTTCATTGATTGATACTATTGTTGCTGCGAATGATAAAGGAAAAATCAAAATCCGTAAAGTAGAAGACAATACTTCCGAAAATGTGGAGATTGTGATTCATTTGGTTCCGGGAATTTCTCCTGACAAGACCATTGATGCACTTTATGCTTTCACAGATTGTGAAGTTTCTATTTCTCCGAATGCTTGTATTATCGAAAATGATAAGCCACGATTTATTGGTGTAAACGAGATTTTGAAAATTTCTACCCGTCAGACATTGGAATTGTTGAAACGGGAATTAGAAATTGAAAAAGGAGAATTACAGGAGTCGTATTTATTTGCATCCTTGGAAAAGATCTTCATCAAAGATGAAATGTACATCGATTTCAAAAATTTTTCAGATAAAGAAACCTTGTTTGCTTATTTGGATGATAGATTTAAGAAATACAAAAAACAATTCATTCGTGTTATTACAAATGATGATTTTGAGAAGTTGACACAAATTCCGATGATTCGTATCACACGTTTCGATTCAAAGAAAGCGGATGAGAAGATGAAAGCATTGGATGCACGCATAAATGAAATTGATCACCATTTGGCAAACATGATTGATTTTGCCGTGGAGTATTTCAAAAATTTGAAAAAGAAATATGGTGTTGGAAAAGAGCGTAAGACAGAAATTAAATCGTTTGAAAATATTGTGGCTACAAGTGTTGTAGTGGCAAACGAAAAATTATATGTGAACCGTGAAGAAGGATTTGCAGGATACGGATTGAAGAAAGATGAATTTGTTGGAGAGTGTTCTGATATAGATGATATTATAGTTTTCCTGAAAGATGGAACAATGAAAGTTTCCAAAGTAGCCGACAAAGCTTTTGTTGGAAAAGATTTAATTCACATTGCTGTGTTCAAGAAAAACGATGAGCGAACGGTTTACAACGTTATTTACCGTGATGGTAAATCGGGAAGTGTGTTTATGAAACGATTCCCTGTTACCGGAGTTACACGTGATAAGGTTTACGATTTAACAAAAGGTACAAAAGAATCTCAGATATTATACTTCACTGCAAATCCAAATGGAGAAGCTGAAACAGTAGAAGTGCAGTTGAAACCAATGCCGGGATTACGCAAAGTACAGTGGGATTTGAATTTTGCTGAATTGGCCGTAAAAGGCAGAAACTCTATGGGTAATGTGGTGACGAAATATTCTGTACGAAAAATTGTATTGTCAAAAGCAGGTGTTTCCACATTGGGAGCACGTGATATTTGGTTCGATGATACTGTTCAACGTATCAATACAGATAAGCGAGGAGAATTCCTTGGAAGTTTTGCCCCTGAAGATAAAATTCTTACAATCACTCAAAATGGCCATTATAAGCTAAGTTCATTTGATGTGTCAAATCACTTTGATGCGGATATGATTTTGATTGAGAAGTTCAAACCAAAGAATCCCATTTCAGCCATTTATTTGGATGGGGAAAGTAAAACCTATTTTGTAAAACGATTTATGATTGAGCCTACTGATAAAAAAGTATTGTTTATTTCAGAATCAGAAGGCTCAAGAGTGGAGATTGTTTCTACTGAATTGCAGCCGATAGTAGAAGTGAAGTACAGTAAAGTAAAAGACAAAGAAGTTCCTTCCGAAAAAATTGATTTGACTCAATTTATAGAAGTGAAAGGAATGAAAGCGAAAGGAAATAAATTGTCGTATTCAAAAGTAAAAGATATCACCTTATTGCCACCGGTGGAAATTCCAATTGATGAAGATGTGCAGGATGAATTTGAAGAAAGTGGTATGTCGCCATTAGAAGCAATTAAAAAAGCACAAGAGCCGGCAAAAGATAAAAATTTAATCTCGATTGATCAGCAGATTAATCAGCAGATAAAATTACCATCTCAAGAGAAAAAGAAAAAACCTAAAAAAGGTAAAAAAGGAAAAGAAGGCGGAAAAGATTTGAAGCTGGATTTTTAGAGAAATAAATGATACTTTTAGTTCCCTTTATTTTCGAATTTGAGAAAAGGTAAATTATTATTTAAAAACTGCTTCTTATGCAGAGACAGAAACGGTGCTAAAAAACACTCCACTAAAAAGGTTACAAAATTATCCACCATTCTGATTAATAAATTGCAAAAGATGTTTTTTAACTTGTTTTCTTATATTTAGTTTGGTAGTAAATAAAAATTAATTTAACTTTGCTTTAGTTTGTTTAAATTGTTAGCAATGAAAAAATTATTTTTTTTGATTTTGCTCTGTTCGTGTGGGAATCTTTCTTCACAAGTAATTACATTGTCACCTGAAGCAGATTCATGGATATCTAGTGATCCGGCTGCTGTTACTTCAAATTTTGGAACCGACCCTAATCTTTATACTTATCCTTGGAGTTCTATGCCTGCCAATAGGAGGATAGTGATAAAATTCGACCTTTCGAGTCTTCTTGGTGCAACTATTTCTTCTGCATATTTAAGTTTCATGGAAATTGGTACATTTGGTTTTAATCGAACACTTTCTGTTCATAGAATTACTACTCCCTGGTTAGAAAATACTGTTACTTGGAACAGTCCTTGGTCAACTGTCGGAGGCGATTATATAGTTGCGGCTTCCGGCAATCTTAACCCTGTTTGGTGTTGTTTTGATAGAGACAGCGTTGATTTGACTGCCGTTGTTCAAAACATTGCTAATTGTACTTATTTGGATTATGGTTGGTTAATCAAAGATGGATCTGAAGACAATTCACAACAATATTGGCAATTTGCATCTAAGGAGTATGGAACTATATCTTCCCGTCCTGTTTTAAGAGTTACATATACTCCTGGCACTGCATGCACTCCTCCTCTTCCAATTGAATTACTTTCTTTTGAAGCAAATCGGGTTGGCTCTGAAATGCTTGTAAAATGTGATTGGAGCACTGCAACTGAAACTAATAATAATTATTTTGGTATTGAACGTAGTCAAGATTGCATAAACTTTTCTCAAATTGGAACTATGCTGGGTTCAGGTAATAGTTTAGTTACACAAAATTATACTTTCTATGATGACAAACCTTATTATGGCTTGTCATATTATCGTTTAAAGCAGGTAGATTTTGATGGCTCGTTTTCATATTCAGCAATAAAAACTGCGTTTATCGGTGGATTGGAAATAGTAAATATTTATCCTAGCCTTACTAGCGACTATGCAACAGTTATTATTTTAAATAGTTATGATACTGATTGCAGAGTCGAGATATTTAATAATCTTGGTCAAAAAATTTATGATACAAATATTTTTATACAAGGAAACAGAACAGAATTTAAAATTTCTTTTGTCCAATTTTCATCAGGCACTTATTCATTTCGTGCAACTTTACCAAGTGGAGAATTTACTCAAAAATTATATGTTAAATAAGATGCTTCAATAAGCAATCTTAGAATTTAGAGATTGCTACATTTTACTTTCTCCTTATCAATGTTGTTAATGCTGGGTAATTCTTAATGATACTCTATAATCTAATTAGAAATAATCAGTGGCTTTGAATTCATTCATCCTTGAAAATTACTTCTTTTGTTATTTAATTGGTTACAAAACGATAATAATACAAATCATTCTTTCTTAAAAGGTACTCAAACCAATTTCATTTTCTGTTAATCCCTCACATGATAAGTTGATGCAATTTGCCTTTTCTTGCATTTCCCAATTTAAATACCGTAATTAGTAGAACAAATCATCCCATAATTTAATATTTATAATAAATGAAATTTAAAAAATTACTATTAGGAGCTTTTGCTGTTTTTGCAATTGCGTTAAATGCATCTGCTCAATTAAATCTTACTTATCAAGCTCAATTAACCTATCCAGGAGAAACCTGCGCAAACATTTGTGGTTATGTAGATTCTACCGGAAAAGAATATGCATTAGTTGGTGCTTCATTAGGAATGTCTATCGTAGACGTTTCCGTTCCAAGTGCTCCAGTTGAAGTGTTGAGAATACCAGGACCAGACAACTTATGGAAAGAAATAAAAGTTCGTGGAAAATATGCTTATGTAACAACTGAAGCAGGTGGTGGTTTGCAGATTGTAAATATGAGCAGCTTGCCAAATACGGCAGGTGTAGTTTATCAAAACTGGGCACCAACCATTGGTGGAGCAGGTGGAGGAACTTTAGGGTCAATACATGCTTTGCACATTGATGGTAAATATGCGTATTTGTATGGAAGTAATTTATTTAATGGAGGAGCTTTAGTAGCGGATCTTACTGATCCATGGAATCCTGTGTACGTTGGTAATTATCAAAATTCTGTTTCTCCATATATTCATGATGGTTATGTACGAAATGATACAATGTATGGTGGACATATTTATGATGGCTTTTTCTCTGTTGTAGATTTTACAAATAAATCGGCACCAGTAGAATTAGCAAACCAATCTACACCAACAAATTTTACGCACAACACTTGGTTGTCTCAGGATAGCAAAACAATATTTACTACAGATGAAACAAACGATTCGTATTTAACTTCTTATGACATTTCCAATTTAGGAAGTATAAGTGAATTGGATAGAATTCAATCAAATCCAGGTTCTAATTCAATAGTGCACAATACGCATATCATTAATGTTTCTGGTAACGATTATGCAGTAACATCGTGGTATAAAGATGGTGTTGTTATTACAGATGTTGGTCGTCCTATCAATTTAGTACATGTTGGAAATTACGATAACTATGCTGGATCGGGTGGTGGATTTGAAGGCAATTGGGGAGTTTATCCTTATTTACCTTCAGGAACAATTGTAGCGTCAAACATTGACGAAGGATTGTGGGTTTTTTCTCCAAATTATGTTCGTGCATGTTACTTAGAAGGAATAGTTTCTGATAGTGCTTGTGGTGCATTGTTGAATAATGCTACAATTACTATTTCAGTTGTGAGTGTTACAGATGTAACTGATATAGTTGGTCAGTATAGAACAGGAACACCAATTCCGGGAACATATACCGTTACAATTGCTTGTCCGGGTTACACTTCTAAAGTTTTTACTGGAGTAGTTTTATCTCCAGGAATAGTAACAATTTTAAATGCTCAACTAGCTCCTTTAAGTACTGTTGCAATAAATGGAACTGTTCAGGATGTTGGAACATCAGCTCCTATAGCTTCTGCAGGAGTTTTGATAACTGATCCTTCAAACACTTATAATTTTGTGACTGACGGAACAGGAAATTTCTCTAGCTGCAATGTTGTGAGTGGAACTAATTATGGAGTTTATGCAGGGAAATGGGGATACGAGACTTATTGTGCAACAGCACAAACAATTAATTCTGGATCATCTTCTCTTTTGTATCAATTAACGCCTGGTTATTACGATGATTTTACTTTGAATTTTGGTTGGACGGTAAATACAGCTGTGGGAACTACATCAGGTGCTTGGGTTAGAGGTGTTCCATTAGGAACAATGAATGCAGGAGATGCAGCAAATCCCGGAGTTGATGATGCTACAGATTGCCATACAATGGCGTATGTTACTGGAAACACTGGAACTTCAGGTTTTGATGACGATGTAGATGGTGGTTCAACAGTTTTAACTTCACCAATATTTGATCTTACAGGTTATGTTACTCCTCAATTGAATTATACTCGTTGGTTTTACAATGCTGGTGGCTCAGGAACTCCAAACGATTCCTTAAATATTTATTTGACAAACGGTTTAACAACTGTTTTAGTAGAAACAGTGATAGAAAGTTCACCGTTGAATTCAACATGGGTTCAAAAGGCATACGACATAACAACTTTAATTGCGCCAACTGCAAATATGAAAGTAATTGTAAGAACGGCAGATGCAAGTCCGGGACACATTACTGAAGCAGGATTTGATAAGTTTTTTATTACAAATTTTGTTGGGATAAATGAAAATGCTGCAACTAATAATTCAGTTAAAGTTTCTCCAAATCCTTTTACAAACGAAACTGCAATAACCTATGAATTAAAAAATTCATTGTCGTCAAATGCAACAATTATTTTATCTGATGTAACTGGTAAAAAAGTTGCAACATTTGCTTTAACTCAAGCAAAAGGAACTGTAATGGTTAGCCCTGAGTTAAGTTCAGGAGTTTATTTTGTGAAGATTGTGAATGGAGAAGAAGTAACAACACCTGTGAAGATTTTGAAAATGAAATAGAATGGAACGCTGATGACGCAGATATAGCGGATGAAAGCGGATTTTTTTTGATTTTATAATATAAATCCCGTTAGGAATTATTCTTAACGGGATTTTTTATTTCAGAAAGCATCAATTTTCTCATCGTCATGCAGTGCCACGAAACAGCACCTCCCGATTGTGTGTTTCACTTCTAATTATGAGATCCCGTGTCGTAGCACGGGATGACAGTTGGGATGATGATTTTCCTCGAAAAATTTCCTAAAAAGAATACCCCAAACTCAAATCAAACATTAGATGAAGTGGTCCGTTATAATATTCTCCAAACTCTTCTGTGTCGAATTTTTGAATTCTATAAGACGTAGCATGGTAATAAATTATATTCATTTTATACCCAGCTCCTGCAGAAATATCCATTGTTAATCTTCCCATCTTTCCAACCTGCACACCTACAAGTAAATTAGCATTTAAGTGTCTTATGTCAAAATAAGTGTTGTTGTAATATCGATTTAAACCCCAGGCAATTCTAGCATTTGAATAAGAAAAATGCGGTGCAACATAAAATCCGTATGGAGCATAATGTCTGCGATTTACCAAATAAAATTTATGTGCATATTGAAATCTCCAGCCAGTAACTTTTAAAACATCGCTTGAGCCTTGTTTTGAAATTTTTTCAAATCCCCAATAAAAAACATTTTTACCTAAATAAGCAATGCTAACTTGATCAGACTGTTTTCTTCCGGTTGTAATTTCTGCAGTTAATCGATACTCGGATGTTAACAAGAGTACACTTCCTCCCGCTAAAAATCCAGTAACGCTTGTTTTTAAAACTAACGGTTGGAATGGAGGATAAGGTTTTTTCTTTTTTGGAGGTTGTGATAATTTGATAGTATCACCAAAAGCATGAGCTTCAATACTTAAATTACCTAGTATTGCTATGCAGAAAAATAAAAATATTATTTTTTTATAATTCATTAGCCTTGCTATTTAAATCATACCTGGCTATTGGTGCTGCTGTTTGATTGCTAAAATCATTTTTTAGGAATTTATAATATCCTGTAATAGCAATCATTGCAGCATTATCAGTACAATATTCAAATTTAGGGATAAAAACTTTCCAATCCAACTCTTTTTGGCGCTTATTCAACTTGATTCGTAATTCCGAATTAGCTGAAACACCTCCTGCTATTGCAATTTGTTTAATGTTTGTACGTTCAGAAGCAGACTCAAGTTTCGCAAGTAAAATATCAATTATGGTTGATTGAATGGATGCGCATATATCTGCTAAATGTTCATTTACAAAATTTTCATTTTTTGATTTTTCAGTATTTATAAAATTCATAAATCCAGTTTTTAAACCACTAAAGCTGAAATTAAGATCAGGGATTTGAGGTTTTGAAAATTTATAGGCATTTGGATTGCCTTCTTTTGCATACTTATCAATCAATGGTCCACCAGGATAGGGTAATCCCATTATTTTAGCTGCTTTGTCAAATGCTTCACCGGCTGCATCATCAATCGTTTCACCCAGTATTTGCATATCGAAATAATCGTTCACTAAAACAATTTGTGTATGACCGCCAGAAACAGTTAAACAAAGAAAAGGGAAAGATGGTTTTTCAATTCCTTCTTCAATAAAATGAGCCAAAATATGTCCTTGCATGTGATTTACTTCAATCAAAGGAATATTTAATCCTAAAGCAAACGCTTTTGAAAAAGATGTACCAACAAGTAAAGACCCCATTAATCCCGGACCACGGGTGAAGGCAATTGCATCAATATCTTCTTTTTTGATTCCGGCACGTTTTATTGCCTGATCTACCACAGGAATAATGTTCTGTTGATGAGCCCTGGAAGCTAATTCAGGAACAACACCTCCATAAAGTTCATGAATGCTTTGATTTGCCACAATATTGGCAAGTATTTTGCCGTCTTTTAATACAGCAGCAGAAGTATCGTCACAGGACGATTCGATTCCCAATATGGTGATGGATTTGCTCATATTTATTAACTTCGCACGGCAATGTTGTCGAACGTTTTAACGATTCAAAGGTATTAAAAAACTCTCAAACATATTATTCCGTTTTCTATCCCTAATAATATTCGTTTTGTTATTGGTTTTTCTTCTTATTCAGGTAAGAAGTGTTCAGGTTTATGCTGGACATAAGGCTGCAGAATATTTATCATCAAAATTAAATACCAAAGTCGTTATTGGAAGTGTAGATATTGAGTTTTTCAAGAAAATAGTATTGGAAGATATTTATATTGAGGATTTACATCACGACACACTTTTATATTCCAAAAAATTAAAAGTTGATATAAATAAACTTGATTTTGAAAAACATCAATTGTTTGTAAGCAGCATCATGCTATTAAATACAAAATCAAAGCTCATAAAATATGCAAAAGAAGATGATTTGAATTTACAATTCATCATTGATTTGTTTGTTGATAGCGATACAACAAAAAAAACACCTTCTAAGGCATGGGAAATACGATTTGATGAAGTTACAATGGTTAATACCGATTTTACTTATAGAAGCGAACATGATACTCTAGAAACAACAGGTGTAAACTATTTTGATTTAAATGTTAGAAAAGTAAACGGAAGACTAACTGATATTCAATTTGAGGAAGATACAATTCATGCAACTATTGATTATTTATCGGCAATTGAAAAAAGTGGTTTTGAATTACAAAATTTCAGTAGCTATGTGAATGTAAGTCCGATTGGAATAAAACTAGACGAATTAAAAATTAAAACTCCCGAAAGTACCATCTCTACAGATTTAAGTTTTAAATATCCCAACTATCGTGCTTTTAAAGATTTTATAAATAAAGTAAGAATTAAAGCAGAATTTGACAATTCACAAGTTGAGATAAATGATATTGCTTATTTCGCTCCACAACTCAAAGGCATATACAGGAATATCACAATTTCTGGAAAGGTTAGTGGAAAGGTTAGTGATTTGAAAGGTAAGGATATGGATTTGAAAATTGCTGAACATGCTGAATTTATTGGCGATGTTACAATGACAGGCTTGCCTAAAATTGATGAGACTTTATTCTATCTGAATGTAGAAAAACTAACTACTAATTATTCCGATCTGAAAGAACTTCCTATTCCTCCCTTTGAAAACAATAAAAAGTTAAATGTTCCGGCAAATCTTGCTAAGCTTGGTAAAATGAATTTTAAAGGAACATTCACGGGTTTGTATAACGACTTTTATGCTTACGGTGATTTCAGTTCCGCATTAGGAAGTTTATCTTCCGATTTGTCAGTAAGACATGATGAGCAAAAGGACAAAGCAGTTTACAAAGGAAAATTAAAATCTCGTTCTTTTGATTTTGGAAAATTTTTGGATGCAAAGCTTTTAGGAAAAGCTACTATGGATGTAAATATTGATGGCGAAGGTTTTACGTTGGAAGATGTTGCTGCGAAATTAACAGGAAGCGTTAAAACTGTAGAGTTTAATAATTATACGTATCAAAATGTTGCTGTAGAAGGAACAATTGCAAAACAAATTTTCAAAGGAAAATTAAATGTAAAAGATGACAATATTGATTTTGATTTTATTGGTGATGTTGATTTTACAGGAAAATTGCCTAAGCTGGATTTTATTACTACATTAAATAGAGCAAATTTAACAGCATTACAGTTTGTGAAATCTGATAAAAAAATGGAACTGTCTACCCAGTTGCTTATAAATGTCACGGGTAATAACGTTGATAATTTAATTGGATTTATAAGTTTTGATAATACTATTTACAATGAGAACGACAAATTATACAAATTAAGTGTATTCGAACTTAACTTGGATAACGAAAGTGGAGTGAAATCCATTAAATTATTATCTGATTTTGTTGATGCTAGAATTAAAGGTCAGTTTGAAGTGCTTGAGTTGCAAAATGCATTTACAAAAGTACTTAGTACTTACATCCCTTCTTACTTCGATAATAAAACGATCACAAATAATTCAGTTCAAAATTTTGATTATTCATTTTTGTTTAAGAAAACAGAAACAATATTAAGTTTACTTGCTCCAACTGTAAAAATTGCTCCCAAAACCTTAATCAAAGGAAATTTTAATTCTACCAGCAAACAGTTTACATTGAGTGGAAATTCAGATAAAATTAGTTTTTCTGATGTTGTATTTAAAAATTTATCTGCTATTGGAGCAACAACAAACGACCGTTTAGATTTTAGTGTTTCAAGTGAACGATTATTGTTGACTGATAGTTTAGGGTTAACCGATTTTGGTATTCATACAATTACACGTTCAGATAGTGTGAATATGCAACTAGTTTGGAATAGTAGAACCGAAAGAGAGTATCGTGGAGATGTGAAATCATTTCTGAACTTTAAACCTAATAATAAAATTGAGTTCAAAATTCTGCCATCAGTGGTGATCATTTCCGATTCTGTTTGGAATGTTGACAAGGATAATTATGTTGTTATTGATACTTCACATATAAATATAAAAGCATTAACATTTGAGCACGAAAATCAGCTTATTTCCTTAAACGGAATTGTTTCTGAAGATAAGAATGATCAATTGAAAGTTAAATTGGAAGAATTTAATCTAGAACACATAAATTTATTTACAAGTCAAGCTGGATTAAACTTAAAAGGATTTGCTAATGGCGAAACCATAATTAATAATGTGTATAATAATGTTGTTCTTACAAGCGATTTAGATTTCAAGGCATTATATATAAATAACAATGAAATTGGAAAAGGTGATGTTGCAAGCGTTTGGGATCAAACAAAGGATGCGTTGTATTTACATGGTTCGTTTACTCAAAATGAAATTCCTAATATTTCTTTTGCGGGATATTATTATCCTAAAAAGGAAGAAAACAATCTTGACATGGAGTTGAATTTGCAAGCTGTAAGAATGCAAATGCTTCTTCCTTATGTAAAAGATTTTTGTTCAGAGTTTGATGGTCTTTTGTCGGGCAGTATGACTATTAAAGGTTCTACCAAAAAACCTGAAGTGAACGGATTGTTAAATGTAAATGCAAACAAGGTTAGAGTGAATTACTTAAATACGTATTATAAGTTCACTCATGATATTGTAATTGAAAGTGGTTCGTTTGGTATTGAAGGAATGACTATTTATGATATGCCTCATAATAATAAAGCGGTTGTTAACGGAAAAGTATATCATGATAATTTTAAAAATTTTCAGCTCGATTTTGATATTCGTACAAATAAATTTATGTGTTTGAATACTACTGAAGCAGATAATAGTTTGTATTACGGACAAGCATATGTAACAGGGATTGTCAATATTTTCGGTTTTGTAAATAATGAATTATTGATTGATGCGAATGTAAAGACAGAAAAAATCACATCGAATGATAAAACAGATAAGGTAAACTTCCTTTCAAAAACTGAACTTACGAAAGTGTTTATTCCTTTAGGAGGAACAACAGAAGTAACACAAAATAATTTTATTACGTTCATCAAAAAAGACAGTTCATTAAAAGTGAATGATAACTACCAAGTTTCATTGGGCGGTATGGTTTTAAATTTTGATTTGGATGTTACGCCTGATGCTGAGATTCAATTAATATTTGATCAAAAGGTTGGAGATATTATTAAGGCAAAGGGAAGTGGTAATTTGAATTTAAAAATTGATAAAGGAGTTTTTAAAATGTATGGTGATTATTTAATTGAAAATGGAGATTACTTATTCACGCTTCAGAATATTATCAATAAAAAGTTTGACATCAAAAAAGGAGGAACAATTAAATGGAGCGGAGTGCCATACAAAGCAGATTTAAATATTAGTGCAGTGTATAAAGCAAGAGCAAGTATCAAAACATTTTTCCCCGAAGATTCAACCAATACAGCCTATAAAAAACGTTATCCTGTAGATGTTGTGATGAATATGACGAGCGATTTATTGTCACCTGAAATTGAATTTGAAATTGGATTACCTACTGTTGATGCAGCTACACGTCAAACTGTTATGAGTTATATTAATAATGATGCGGAAGAAAACCGACAAGTATTTTCATTATTGATTCTAAATAGTTTTGTTACACCATATCAATTAAGTAATTCTGGTAGTGGAGGACCAACGGTAGCAGATGGAGTTAACTCCAATACAAGCGAAATGCTCTCCAACCAATTGAGTAATATGCTTAGCAAAATAAGTAACGACTTTGATATTGGTGTAAATTATCGTCCCGGTGATGCCATTACAAAAGATGAATTGGAAGTTGCATTATCTACTCAATTATTTGATGATAAACTTACAGTTGAAGGAAATATAGGAAACAATTCTAATTCGCAAAATGCGAATAGTGTGGTTGGTGATGTGAATATTGACTATAAATTAACTGAGGATGGTAAAGTGAGAGTAAAAGCGTTTAATAAAGCAAACGATAATAGTCAAGCGGCAATTAATGGTGCATACACACAAGGTGTTGGAATATTTTACAGAGAAGAATTTAATACAATTGGAGAATTGTATAAACAATATTTGCATACCATAAAAGGGTGGAAGGGGAGTGGAAAAAAAGAAGAAGAAACTACTCCGTAAAATTCCTTACTCAATTTTCAAGGAGTGTCCCATTTTATCTCTTTTAGTTTGCAGATAAAATTTATTGTGTTCGTTTGATTCAATTTCAATAGAAACATTATCAACTATTTCTAATCCATATCCAATAAGTCCGGCACGTTTTTTTGGATTATTACTCATCAATCTTATTTTTGATACTCCAAGATCTCTTAATATTTGCGCACCAACACCATAATCACGTTCATCAGATTTAAATCCTAAATCTTCGTTTGCTTCAACTGTATCACGTCCTTCTTCTTGCAATTTGTATGCTTTCAATTTATTCATCAATCCAATTCCACGACCTTCTTGATTCATATAAACAATTACGCCCTTTCCTTCTTTTTCAATCATCTCCATTGATTTATGAAGTTGTGGACCGCAATCACATCTGCAAGAACCAAAAATATCACCAGTTAAACATGATGAGTGAACTCTTACTAAAATAGGTTCATCTTTTTCCCATTTTCCTTTTGTTAATGCTAAATGTTCTTGGTCGTTTGTTGTTTGTCGATATGCTACCAAATCAAAATTGCCCCATTGTGTTGGCATTTTCACTTCCACATCTTTTGTGATGATACTTTCATTTTTTATTCTGTAAGCAATTAAATCTTCAATTGAAATAATTTTTAGATTGTGCTTTTTTGAAATTTCTATCAATTCAGGCAAACGTGCCATTGTTCCATCTTCATTCATTATTTCAACCAAAGCACCAGCAGGTTCAAATCCGGCTAAACGAGCTAAATCAACCGTTGCTTCTGTATGCCCCGCTCTTCGTAGAACCCCACCATTTTTTGCTTTTAAAGGGAAAATATGTCCTGGCTTACCAAATTCTTCAGGTTTAATACTTGGATTTATAAGTGCTTGTACTGTTTTCGAACGATCAGAAGCGGAAATACCTGTAGTGCAACCGTATCCTAATAAGTCAACTGAAACAGTAAATGCAGTTGAATGTTCTGCTGTATTATTTGTGACCATCATTTCTAAACCCAATTCAGAACAACGTGCTTCTGTAATAGCAGCACAAATTAGTCCGCGCCCATGTGTAGCCATGAAATTAATTACTTCAGGAGTAACATTTTGAGCAGCAGTAAGAAAATCACCTTCATTTTCACGACTTTCATCATCCACTACAATAATCACCTTTCCCGCTTTCAAATCGGTAATTGCTTCTTCAATGGTATTTAAAATAGATTTCATGCTTATTGTTTGAGGGTACAAAGATAGCAAAAAATACTTGTTTTGCTTTATTTATGGAGATAGTGAGGGTTGGGAATGAAAGTAAAACCTAGTATTGACAAGTGTTTGATATTACTTATATAAAATTTTAGTTATTGTAACTCCTAATCCATAGCCCTCATAATACGGATTATGTGGTCCTGAGCCCTGTCCATTGGATACGTGCATCCATTTTGTGCACAATTTTAAAGTGATATTTTCATTCATTTTATATCCAAAATCAACACCAGCGCGTAACATAAAATTGTATAAGTCACCTCCAGGAGGAAAGTTTTTACCATAAAATATAGCGCCTGCTGATGCTGTTCCTGAAACAGAAAAACGATTCATTTCGAAAATATTCTGACTGAATTTTAAAACAGGGCCAGCACCAAACGCTGCTGTTTTTATATAAACCAAATTGTTGTTGGTTGAAGTATACCAATCGAGAGAAGTTCCCCATGCATATGTTGCAGTCAAACCAACATCAATATTTAATTTTGCTTTTTTAAAATAGTTTGTCCAGAAAAGTGCATTTAAAGAGGTAGTATGAATGGTTTGATAATTACTGGAAGGCCAAATGAATTCAGGTCCAATTTCAATTTTTGCTTTGATAGATTTTGGTAAAACCGCACTATTTTCTTGTGAGAATAATTGATTTACATTCATAAAGAAAAAATATATCAAGCAAAAAAATGTTCTAAGAATTGAATTCATTTAGTTTTCTTGTTAGAATAAAGGACTAAATTATTTTTATGTCAGGAAGTTGAGTATGAAGTGTGTCAGGAAAGATTATGATAATTATCATGATTGAAAATCCAATAGAAGTATAAAGCGGGTGTTTATTTACCTCGGAATTATGACTATTAGTCAAATTTTTTCATACAAAACAATATGAAAATTGAAGTTAAATAGAAATAGGAAAGCCCCTGATTATCAGGGGCTTTCCTCGTAGCGAGATCGGGAGTTGAACCCGAGACCTCAGGGTTATGAATCCTGCGCTCTAACCATCTGAGCTACCTCGCCATATGGTTTTTGAGGGCGCAAATATAGTGTTTATCTTTTCATAATAAATAGGCACTTTAAATATTTTTAACAAAACACCAATATTGGAAGATTGATAATTTTTTATATATTGCGTGAGATTTGTTTAAAGTACAATTCAGATGGCAAAGAAGAAAAATTCGCCTAAAAAGGTGAAAAAAAATATAAAATCGGCTAAATCAAAGCCAGTGAAGAAGGCAAAGGTTACCAAACCTGCTAAAAAGTCGCCCCCTAAACCTGCCCGTCCGAAAGGCGGGAAGACTGCTAAGCCTGTAAAGTCAGCTAAACCCAAAGCAAAAAAGGTAGTTAAACCCATTAAAAAGAAGGTATCTAAACCAATTGCTAAACCTGCCCGTCCGGTAGGCGGGAAAGTTGTTAAAGTTGCGCCTAAAAAAGCTGTTAAACCAACCCCGAAGGGATCCAATGGGACAAAAGTTGTTAAAAAGCCAATTGCAAAAGTTGAGATTGTTAAATCTAAAGGCTCAAATAAGCCTTTGAAAGAAGAAAAAATTGTGAAATTGGCAGTAAAGACTACAGAAAAAGAAAGTATCAAGCCCTCAAAAGATAAGAAACCAAGAGGAAAAGGTGGAAGAAAGCCGAAAAGAAAAGATGGAGAAGATGATGAACCTGAAATTGTTCACGATGAATTGATTGAACAATTGATTCAAAGCACAAAAAAGAAAAAGGCTGGTCCGAAAGTTCCAAAAATTTTGAAAACTTTTGTGAATCCAATGACTTCGCTTACTGTTGCACCTGAGAACGCAGGAAAAAAAGGAGGATCAATTCCCAAAAAAGAACCAAAAGGAAAATTCGAATTAGAATATGTGATTCGTACTTCTGCGGGTATACTTTATGAATTTATTACTACACCTAGTGGTTTATCTGAATGGTTTGCTGATGATGTGAACATTCGTGATGGGATATTTACTTTTTTCTGGGATGGAAGCGAACAAAAAGCAAAATTGCTTGGTTTTAAAGAAGAAAAATTTATTCGATTGAGTTGGATTGACAAACCAGATGGAATGTATTTTGAATTCCGTATCGAAAAAGATGAACTTACCGGTGATATTTCATTGATCATTATAGATTTTGCTGATGAAGCAGCTGATATGCAAACATCTAAGCTTTTGTGGGATAGTCAAGTGAATAAATTGTTGGGTGTTTTAGGCTCTAATTAATTTTTATTCTTTTGATGTGAAAGCCATCCTAAAAAACAATCTTTCATTTTTAGTACCCTATTTTCTTTTTCTCCTGATTGGTGCTGTCGTTATTTTTGTTAATTCTAAAGCAGAAACACATCTTTCAATCAATTCATTTCACAATTCATTTTTTGATACAGTTAATACTTACACCACATATTTAGGAGATGGCTTTACAGCTGCTCTTTTGATTTTGATGATGTTGGCTGTTAAGTATCGTTATTTTATAATTCTTGCTTTATCTAATGTGGTTTCTGCTTTGATTGCTCAAGCATTAAAGCATTTTGTTTTTAATGATGTTGTGCGACCAAAGAAATTTTTTGAAGGAATTCAAGATTTATATTTTGTTCCTGGAATAGAAAATCATATGTTTAATAGTTTCCCATCAGGACATACTACTTGTGCATTTGCTTTATATATGTCGTTTGCCTTACTTACTAAAAATCGCTTTTATAAATTGTTATTTTTAATGCTAGGTTTACTTACCGGGTATTCCCGAATATACTTATCGCAACATTTTTTCGAAGATGTTTATGCCGGTTCTATTATTGGAGTTTCTACTTCTATAGTTGTTTTCTATTTTGTTCAGAAGAAAAATCATCCTTGGATGGAAAATTCTCTTGTAAATTTCTTCAAAAATGAACGCTAGTGCACTCAGATATAACATTGTTATAACTTTAGGTGCATTATTATTATTTGTCCCGTTTTTAGGTGCTGTACATTTATTTGATTGGGATGAAATTAATTTTGCAGAATGTGCCAGAGAAATGCTGGTAACTCAAGATTATTTCTCAGTTAAAATAAACTACCAAGCCTTCTGGGAAAAGCCTCCCATTTTTATTTGGATGCAAGCACTTTCAATGAATGTGTTTGGTGTAAATGAATTTGCTGCACGATTGCCTAATGCTATTTGCGGAGTTGTTACATTGCTTGTTCTCTTTAATATTGGCAGACGATTAGTTGATGAGCGTTTCGGACTATTGTGGGTATTAGCATACGCAGGTTCATTCCTTCCTCATTTTTATTTTAAATCAGGAATCATTGATCCATGGTTTAATCTTTTTATTTTTTGTGGAATTTATTATTTTATTGTTTTTACAAATAATAAAAGTACACGACTCTTAATTTTATCAGCTTTATTTATTGGATTAGGAATTCTAACCAAAGGTCCCGTTGCCGGATTGGTATTTGGATTATGCGTTGGAGTATTTTGGACTTTAAAACGTTTTCAATCCATTATGAGTGTTAAACACATTATCATTTATGGTTTGGCTGTTGCTTGTGTTGGTGGTTTGTGGTTCTTAATGTTGTATTTAACTGGACATGCTGAAATCATCAAAGAATTTTTTGTATACCAAATCCGTTTGTTAAATACCCAAGATGCTGGACATGGTGGTCCGTTTTTTTACCATTGGATTGTTTTGTTGATTGGTTGTTTTCCTTTATCCATATTTGCTTTAAGAGCATTCAGAAGAAGCTCTTATGATACGCCTTATCAAAAACATTTTAAGTTGTGGATGATGATTTTGTTTTGGGTGGTGTTGATTTTATTTAGTTTGGTTAAAACTAAAATTGTTCATTATTCATCTTTGTGTTATTTTCCTTTGAGTTTTTTAGGCGCTTATGTAATGTATAAGTTGGTTAGCGGAGAAATGAAGTGGAAAAAAAGTACAAGTATTTTATTGATTATTTTCTCTACCATAATTGGAATTGCAATTTCAGCCCTTCCAATCATCGATAAATACAAACAAAAAATTATTGATGCCGATTTAATCAAAGATATATTTGCTGTAGAAAACTTAAAAGCAACAGTTTCCTGGAGTGGAATAGAATGGTTGATTGGAATTATTTTAATTGTTGGAGTAGGAGCAATGCTGATTTTAATTAAACGAGGAAATGTAAAATGGGGAATTATTGGAATATTTATGATTAGTTTATTTGCTGTGAACATGTCTTCGGTATTGGTTGTCCCAAGAATAGAAAAATATTCACAAGGAGCAGCCATTGAATTTTATGAATACTTGCAAGGAAAAGATTGTTATGTGGAAACGATAAGCTTCAAGAGCTACGCACATTTATTTTATTCGCACAAACAACCACAAACAAATCCTAATAGCTTTAACAGCGACTGGTTGCACCATGGTGCAATTGATAAACCAGCATACTTTGTAAGTAAGATTACTGCCTTAGAAGATGTTGCAAAATATTATCCTGAACTAAAAGAAATCTATCGCAAGAATGGATTTGTGTTTTGGATGAGGAGTGTGAATTAATCTTCTCGCCTATAGCATGGTGTCGCAATTTGCGACACCATTAACGAATAAAAACTTGATATCACAAATTGTGATATCAAGATAAATGAAGTTTATGGCTAAGCTGGGTAAGTTTTAAGGTCGCAATTTGCGACCTTAAGATTTTGTCGAAGATTCTAAATATATATCACATGCATTTAGACACATTGTTTTTTTTCTAGTAGTAATTAATAAGAATAATTGAATCCCTCATGTTGTTCCAGTATTTTACCTGAATGGGCATCCACTATAATTATTTCGTTTTTGTGATTGACATTGCTTTCTTTTGTTGTTATATCAAGCATCCAAATAAAAGATCCGACTTCATCATCATATAATAAATGTGCTTGGTAACGTTTTCCCTTGAGATCTTTAATTTTTCTTAATTCATTAATTGCTTCTTCTGGGCTAATTATTTTTTCTTTTTCAGGATACTTTGAAATATTTGGAAAATCGAAGTCCTCTAATATCTTTCCTGCAGAAGAAAGCAAAAGAATAGCTGATCCATTTTCATATTCGTTTACATAGCTGTAGTGAAGCACATAATCAGGGATAGTTGTGTCTGCTTTCATTTCTGGACTCATGATTTCTCTGTCAATTATCCTACCTCCGTAATAACTAAAGTCTTTGAATCGTTCAGCTCCTAACCAATTTTTAAGATAAGCATTTGCCGAATTTTGAATAATTATAGGTAAATCTTTAAAGTTAGAGGGTGCTTTTTTTGTTTGCTCTGCACCATAAAAGGTGTGTTTAGTCGATCTTATAGGCTTCGGTTTGTCACATGAAATAAGAAAACAACAAATTATACCTATAAATAGAATACATTTTCTCATTTCTTCTTCTCATATCTCTTACACTTGTTCAATCCTAAATTATAAAAGAAGTGAGTGAATGAAACTCGCAAAACGCCTATTCCATATTTAGCACTTCTACTAAAGTTGATAGAAGATGCTTCAGGGAAATACTTAGTTGGACAAGTAATTTCAGCAATTTCGAAACCTGCCATAAAAATTTGAGAAATCATTTCATTATCAAAAACAAAATCATCGTTATTGGCTTCGTAGTTCACCGTTTCTAAAACTTCACGAGAAAAAGCACGATAGCCAGTATGATACTCAGATAATTTTTGATTGATTAAAATATTCTGCGAAAGCGTTAAACAACGATTGAAAATGTATTTATACATCGGCATTCCGCCTTTCAATGCACCTTTTCCTAAAATACGTGAACCAAATACAACAGGATATAAATCGTTGGCAATTATATGTGCCATTGATGGAATCAAATGAGGAGTATATTGATAATCGGGGTGAAGCATGATGACGATATCGCCACCTAATTCCAAGGCTTTATCATAACAGGATTTTTGATTTCCACCATATCCTCTGTTTTTCTGATGTTTGATGATGTGCTTTATTCCGAGTCGGGTAGCTACTTCAACTGTATCATCTTTACTCACGTCATCTACCAATACCACTTCGTCAACAATATCAAAAGGAATTTCTTTGTATGTTTTTTCTAGTGTAAGGGCTGCATTGTAAGCAGGCAGTACCACAACTACTTTTTTATTGTTTATCATTTTACAGGCTTCTTAGAGCAAAAATAACAAAATCATGAGAATATGCGTTCTATTTTCTTAGCATAGTTATTGTTATATTTGTGAGATAATGAAAACACTCTATAAATTCATTTTAAAATCCTACATCGGTCCGTTTGTAATGACATTCTTCATTGCGATGTTTGTGTTTTTTATGATGTTTATTTTTAAGTATATCGATGATTTTGTTGGGAAGGGAATTGATGCTAGTATTTTGGCTGAATTGTTCTTTTATTTTTCTCTTACAACCATTCCAATGGCATTACCTTTAGCCATTTTACTTTCTTCTTTAATGACATTTGGTAATTTGGGTGAACATTTTGAGCTTACTGCCATGAAGAGCTCCGGATTGTCCTTACAAAAAGTGATGTCGCCATTAATTGTTACGACCATTTGTTTATCCATTGCTGCATTTTATTTTTCCAACAATATTTTACCTTATACCAATTTAAAAGCAGGTTCATTGTTATACGATGTCCGTGAATCAAAGCCAGCATTGTTATTTAAGGAAGGCGTTTTTAATAATAGTATTCAAGGATTCAGTATCAGAGTGGATAAAAAAGAGAAAGATGGAAAAACTTTAGGTGATATAATGATTTATGATCACAGAGATATGAAAGGAAACACTACTGTTTTGTCGGCCAAATGGGGTAAAATGGAAGAGACAGCTGATAAAATGTTTTTGGTACTTTCTTTAAAAGATGGAGTGAGTTATAAAGAAATGAACGATAATCCCAAAGATGCACAAACCCGACCTTTGATTCGTGATAAGTTTGAAGAAAGAGTTATTCGTTTTGATTTATCAGAATTTAAGATGAACAGAACAAATGAAGATTTGTTTAAGAGTAATTATCAAATGATGACGCTTTCACAATTAAACTATGTTGCAGATTCGTTGTATTTGAAGAATTATATGCGCAGAAATGATTTCGGTAAAAATTTAAAGAATTCTTATTATAGTAAGTCTACCGCATATTTTGCAAAGTTGGATTCCAATAAAATAGAACTGAATTCAAAAGATTACTTTTCAGATTTATCAAAACCGCAAAAATTAAGTGTAATTGATGCAGCAACAAATATGGTTAGGAATGCCAAAGCTTCTGCAGAGGGAATGAATTCAGATATAATTTCAGAAGAATATTCAATTTTTAGATGCAATGTAGAATGGCATAGAAAATTTACTCTTTCAATCGCTTGTTTGGTTTTGTTTTTCATCGGAGCGCCATTGGGCGCAATTATCCGAAAAGGTGGTTTAGGAATGCCGGTGGTTGTTTCAGTTGTGTTTTTTATCACTTTTCATATTTTATCCATTTCAGGAGAAAAATTAGCAAAAGAAGGAGAAGTTCTTCCATATCAAGGAATGTGGATGGCAACGGCTATACTTTTACCAATTGGAATTTTTCTTACAATAAAAGCAACATCGGATAGTACTCTGTTTGATATGAATGCTTATATCGATCCTATTAAAAGATTATTCAGCAAAAAATCTGCTCAGTAACATATGAAGATATTACAGATTTGCAGTAAAATTCCTTATGCCCCTAAAGATGGTGGTGGTATTGCAATGAATATCTTAACTCAAGGATTGATGAATCAAGGAAATTTGGTTCATGTTTTAGCAATTAGTACTCCCAAACATTTTTTGAATGAAGATGCGATTGATTCAGACTATAAAAGAAGTACTTCTTTTCAATCTGTTTTTATTGATACATCGGTAAAACCAGTTAATGCAATTCTTAATTTATTTAGCTCTAAATCATATAATGTTGTTCGTTTCTATTCACTAGCATTCGAAAAAGTGTTAATCGAAAAATTAAAGTCAGAACAATACGATATTATTCAACTGGAATCACTTTGGGTGACACCTTATTTTGATGTAATACGAAAACATTCAAAAGCAAAAATTGTTCTTCGTTCACATAATGTAGAATATTTGATTTGGGAACGATTGGCATCAGAAGCTACAGGTATGTTAAAAAAGAAGTATTTGAGTTTGCTTGCTAAACGTTTGAAAAATTATGAATTAAATTTATTAAATAAGTATGATGCAATTGCTTGTATAACGGAATTAGATGCTTCTGTGTTTAAAAAAGCGGGTTGCACAATTCCTATTGTTCATATTCCTTTTGGAATTGATTTAGAAAAATATAAAGTAGATGATACTGATTTAGAAAAGCCTTCTGTGTTTCATATTGGAGCAATGGATTGGCAGCCCAATATTGATGGTGTTAATTGGTTTTTGAACAACGCATGGGATAAATTAATTGCTTTGTACCCCTCGCTAAAATTATATTTAGCGGGAAAAAATATTTCGTCAAATTATAATCAAAAGAATGTTATTATTGATGGAGAAGTGGCAAACGCACATCGTTATATAAGTTCAAAATCAATTATGGTTATTCCACTTTCATCTGGAGGTGGAATTCGTGTCAAAATAATAGAAGGAATGGCTTTGGGTAAAACAATTATTTCTACTTCAATTGGAGCAGAAGGAATTGAGTATGAAAACAAAAAAAATATTTTGATTGCTGATTCTCCAAGTGAGTTTGTTGATGCTATAGACAAATGCGTAAATGATAGTACTTTTGCAGATATGCTAGGTAGAAATGCAAGAATATTGATTGAAACCAAACACAACAACAAACTTATTTGTAGTAAATTATCAGATTTCTATAAATCATTGCTTAATTAATGAAACTATTCGTTCTTTTATCGCGAGTGCCTTATCCTCTTGAAAAAGGGGATAAACTTCGTGCGTTTAATCAGATTAAAGAGCTATCACGCAAACACCAAATAGTTTTATTTGCATTGAACGATACAAAGTTGGATGAGAAAGCAATGACAGAATTAAAAAAGTACTGTGTTGCAATTTCAATTGTAAAGTTTTCCAAATTTACCATCTTCTTTAATTTAGTAAGAGCTTTCTTTAATGGAAAACCTTTGCAAGTAGGTTATTTCTATTTTGATAAAGCTCAAAAAAAGGTAGATGAATTAATAGCAAAGCATAAGCCTGATCATATCTATTGTCAACTTATCCGCACAGCTGAATACATAAAAAAATATCCGCATATTCCAAAAACGTTGGATTATATGGATGTGTTTTCAAAAGGAATGGAAAGAAGAAAATCTACCGAGCCATTTTATATGAAGCCTTTTTTGGCTATGGAGTATCGTAGATTAAAGAGATATGAAAACAAAGTGTTTGCTTATTTTACAACTAAAACAATTATTACAGAACAGGATAAAAATTTTATTCCTCATCCTCAAAAACAAAATATTGTTGTTGTGCCAAATGGGGTAGATACTACTTACTTTAAACCAATTGTTCACAAAAAAGAGTTCGATTTGTTGTTTAACGGTAACATGAATTACCCTCCGAATATTGAAAGCGTTGAATATCTGGTAGAAAAAGTAATGCCATTTGTATGGCACAAATTTCCAAACACTCGTTTGTTGATTTCTGGAGCCTCTCCGAGTAAAGAAATTTTGGATTTAGCATCTGATAAAGTTATTGTTTCGGGTTGGGTAGATGATATTAGAATGAATTTTGCAAAGTCGAAAATTTTGGTTGCACCTATGCAAATAAGCATAGGATTGCAAAATAAATTATTGGAAGCTATGGCTATGCAACTTCCTTGTATTACATCTTCTTTAGCAAACAATGCATTAGGGGCTAAGCCTAACGAACAAATTCTAGTAGCAGATACTCCAGAGCAATATGCCCGTCATATTATTGATCTTTTGCAAAATGAAGCAAAAGCTAAACAGATTGCTATGAATGGCTACCAATTTGTTGTGAATGGCTTTAATTGGCAGAGTACAACCGCTATTTTGGAGAAATTAATCTCTCGTAAATAATCTTTTTTAAAAATAAATTTGCTTTTTAACTTTAAACCGACTTATATTTGTCCCAGAAATGAAAAAACAATTATTAAATAACATGTGGTGGTGGTCGTACTCTTTGAGGACGGCATAAGCTATTATTTAATATTAAGATATTTTAATAACGCCTGTTCTCTATATGAACAGGCGTTTTTTTATTGTCTTAACTCAAGCAAATGAATTTTAAAATTACCATAACATCTAAAAAAATATTAGCAGATACTTTCACAACGGTGAGTATTTATTTGAAATTACGTGATAAATTTCCAAATAGTATTTTATTGGAGAGCTCCGATTATCATGGAAATGAAAATAGTTTTTCATTTATCTGTTGTAAACCCATCGCAGGAATAAAGGTGGAGAATGAAACAATTGTCAGTTCTTTCCCGGATGGCTCATCAGTAGTAAAAAAAATTGATAGATCGGTTTCTGTTTCAGAAGAAATAATGGCGTTTGGAGATTGTTTTGAGATAGAAATGAATCTAGCTTTTGCAGATAAAGCAATGAATGGAATGTTTGGTTATATCGCTTTTGATGGAGTAAGATATTTTGAAGAAATTGATATAAAATCTAAAATGAAAGAACAAAAGAGTATTCCTGATGTTTTTTATAATATTTATCAATTTGTTATTGCTATTGACCATTTCAAAGATGAAATTACAATCTTTCAACACTCGTTTTCAAATGATGACAATGGAATAGAGCTGTTGGAGACATATATAAAGAATAAAAATTTCGCTTCTTATAAATTTAAATCAGATGGAAATGAAGTCTCAAATTTTACAGATGAAGAATTTATTGAAATAATTAAAAAAGGAAAATCACATTGCAAAAGAGGAGATGTATTTCAAATGGTGCTTTCTCGTGAATTTTCTCAGCAATTCAAAGGCGATGATTTTAATGTTTATAGAGCTTTGCGTTCAATAAATCCGTCACCATATTTGTTTTATTTTGATTATGGTAATTTTAAATTATTTGGTTCTTCTCCGGAAGCACAATTGATAATTAAAAAGAATATAGCTTCTATACATCCTATTGCAGGTACTTTTAAACGTACAGGAAATGATGTATCGGATGCCGAATCAGCAGAAAAATTAAAATCTGATGTAAAAGAAAATGCTGAACACGTAATGCTGGTTGATTTAGCCAGAAATGATTTGAGCAGAAACTGTACTGACGTGAAAGTGGAGAAATTTAGAGAAATTCAATATTATTCTCATGTTATTCACCTAGTTTCAAATGTTTCGGGTAAATTAAAATCCAATGTGCCAATTATGAAAATTGTTGGAGATACCTTTCCTGCTGGTACATTGAGCGGAGCACCAAAACATAAAGCCATGCAGTTGATTGATGCATACGAAAAAGGAAATAGAAGTTTTTATGGTGGATGTATTGGATTTTTGGGATTTGATGGTACATTTAATAGCGCAATTATGATTCGTTCCTTTTTGAGCAAGAATAATACACTTTTTTATCAAGCAGGTGCTGGTGTAGTGGAATCATCGAATGAAGTAAGTGAATTAAATGAAGTTAATAATAAGCTGGCAGCTTTGAAGAAGGCGATTGAGTTAGCTTCAGGCATTTGAAAATTGAAAAATTGTAATATTGGAAAGTTGAAAGATTTAGCACAAATAGTAATAACAATGAAAAATTAAGAACATTTATGGGAAAGATTAAACAATTTGAGGATTTGGATATTTGGAAAGAAGCAACAAATATTGCTATTGAGATTTATTTAATTAGTGAAAGAGGAAAATTGAAAACAGATTTTGGTATGAAGGATCAAATTAGAAGAGCAGCTATGTCTATCTCTGATAATATTGCCGAAGGATTTGAATATGAAAGTAATATGCAATTTATCAGATTTTTAAGGTATTCAAAAGGTTCGCCAGGTGAGTTAAGGAATAAGTTATATGTATTGAAAAAAGTAGATTTTATAGATGAAGAATTTTATGAGTCTATGCATAAAAGATTGATAGATTTATCAAAACAAATTAGTGGATTTATAAAATACTTAAGAGAATTCGAGAGGAACAAGAATTTTAATAAACAGAGTAATTAAAAATAATTTTCAATTTTTCAATTTTTCAATTTGCAATTCTCATGAAGATATTGGTATTAGATAATTACGACAGTTTTACCTACAACTTAGTTCACTACTTGGAAAAAGTGAGTGACGCTACAATTGAAGTTCATCGCAATGATAAAATTTCCTTGAAAGAAATTGAAAAGTTTGATAAAATTTTGTTGTCGCCCGGCCCAGGAATTCCTTCTGAAGCTGGAATATTATTAGATGTGATAAAAACGTATGCTTCTTCAAAAAGTATTTTAGGTGTTTGTCTCGGACAACAAGCTATTGCAGAAGCCTTTGGTGGTTCATTGAATAATATGACGGAGGTATTTCATGGTGTTTCTACTCCAATTGAAATTGTTGCTGAAGATCCGTTATTCAAAAATGTTCCTAAAAAATTTAATGTTGGTAGATATCATTCCTGGTGTGTTAATAAAAGTGATTTTCCAAAAGATTTGGAAATAACAGCTGTTGATGAAAAGGGAAACATTATGGCTTTGAAACATAAAACGTTTGATGTAAGTGGAGTGCAGTTCCATCCAGAGAGTGTTTTAACGGAGCACGGATTACAAATGATTGAAAATTGGATTAAAAAATAATGAAGACTATACTAAATAATTTATTTGAACATAAAACTTTATCGCAAAGTGAAGCGAAAGAGGTGTTATTCAATATTGCCTCCGAAAAGTATAACTCTTCGCAAGTAGCAGCTTTTATGTCGGTTTATCTTATGCGTTCAATAACTGTTGAAGAATTGTCGGGATTCAGAGATGCGATGTTGGAATTGTGTTTAAAAATAGAATTTGATTCAAATGAGTCGATTGATATTGTTGGTACGGGTGGCGATGGGAAAGATACTTTCAATATTTCAACTCTATCTTGTTTTGTGGTTGCTGGAGCAGGAATAAAAGTAACCAAACATGGGAATTATGGTGTATCATCTATAAGTGGTTCTTCAAATGTGCTGGAAGCAATTGGCTATAAATTCACAAACGATATAAGTGTTTTGCAAAAGCAATTAGATAAATCAGGAATTTGTTTTTTGCACGCCCCTCTTTTTCATCCTGCAATGAAAAGTGTTGCGCCCATCAGAAAAGAATTGGGTGTTCGTACCTTTTTTAATATGCTTGGACCAGTTGTGAATCCTTGCCTTCCAAAATATCAATTGTTGGGTGTTTATAATTTAGAAATGGCTCGTTTGTATAATTATTTATTGCAGAATACAAAAACGGATTACTCTATTGTTCATTCCTTAGATGGATATGATGAAATTTCATTGACTTCCGATTTTAAAGTTATTACAAAAGACAAAGAACAAATTTTTCAACCAGCATCTGTAGGATTCAATAAATTAAAACAAGAAGATCTTTTTGGAGGCGTATCAGTTGATACAGCAGCCAAATTGTTTTTATCGGTTTTAAACGGAGATGGAAGCTCTGCACAAAATAATGCTGTGGTCGTAAATGCGGCTACTGCCATTCATTGTGTTTTCCCAGAGAAATCCTATACCGATTGTATTAAAGACGCAGAAGAATCGTTGTTATCGAAAAAGGCCTTGAATGTTTATAAATCTTTAATGAATAATTAAATGAATATCCTTGAAAAAATAATAGCTCAAAAGCAAAAAGAAGTTGCAGAGAGACAAAGCCTTTATCCAGTAAAACTATTGGAACGTTCTACTTTTTTTGAATCACCAACAGTTTCTTTTAAAAAATATTTACTGAGAGAAGATAAAGTGGGAATTATTGCTGAATTTAAACGCAAATCCCCATCCAAAGGAATTATTAATAAATATGCTGATGTTGAGCGGACTTCTATTGGTTATATGCAGTCAGGAGCAAGCGCTTTGAGTGTGCTTACTGATAATGAATTCTTTGGAGGTAAAAACGAAGACTTAACAATAGCTCGTAAGTTTAATTATTGTCCGATACTCAGAAAAGATTTCATTATAGATGAATATCAAATTGTGGAAACAAAATCTATTGGTGCGGATGTTGTTCTTTTATTAGCGAACGTTTTAACTGCTTCACAAATTAAGCAATATGCTCAATTTGCAAAATCTTTAGGATTAGAAGTATTGTTGGAAATCCGAGATGAAGAAGAGTTGAAATCTGTAAATCAATTTGTGGATGTTGTGGGTGTAAACAACCGTAATTTGAAAGACTTTACAGTAAATGTTTCACAATCCTTCAAACTGTCAAATCTAATTCCTTCTGATTTCATAAAAATTTCAGAAAGTGGAATTGATTCAGCTAATACTATTGTTGAATTGAGTGATGCAGGCTTTAAAGGATTTCTAATGGGTGAATCGTTTATGAAAAATAATCGTCCAGAAAGGGCTTGTGCAAATTTTATTAAAGAAGTAAATACATTAAAAAATAGTTTAATAACTGTATGACATGAATTTAAAATTTAAAAAAGCAACAAAAGCAGATGTAGCATTAATTGCTCAATTGGCGGATAGTATTTGGAGAAAACATTATATCACTATAATAACAATGAAACAAATTGATTATATGTTGGAATTGATGTATTCGCCTGTTAGTCTTGAAAAACAAATGGATGAAGGGCATGAATTCACATTGGTTTATAGCAAAGAAAAGCCCATTGGCTACATTTCATTAAGTACTGTTGACGGAAAGAATTATTTCTTACATAAGTTTTATATAGAAGTGGAAGATCAGGGAAAAGGAGTTGGTTCTGAATTATTCTCTCATGTTCTACAACAAATGAAAAATGCTGAATCAATTGAACTCTGTGTAAATAGAGAAAATTTTAAAACAGTAAATTTTTATTTCAAACATGGATTTGTAATTAAAAAAATAATAAATCAAGACATTGGTGGTGGATTTTTTATGAATGATTTTGTTATGATAAAGATGATATAAAATGTTTTTAAAGATATGTGGATTAAAAGATCCGGAAAATATAAAACAAGTAGCTGCCTTAAAACCCAATTATATGGGTTTTATATTCTACCCTCAATCAAAACGATTTGTTGGCGATGATTTTGTCATGCCTTCTGTTTCACCTGAAATTAAGAAAGTAGGAGTCTTTGTTAACGCCAACGCTAGTTTCATTATTGATAAAATTGACGAATATAAGTTGGATTTAATTCAATTACATGGAAACGAAACACCCGAGTTTTGCGAAGTATTAAATCATATTGTTCCGGTAATAAAAGCATTTGGTATTGATGAGACGTTTGATTTTAATGCTCTCGAATTGTACAAGAATAGTTGCAGCTATTTTTTATTTGACTCAAAAACCAAAGAATATGGTGGTAGTGGAAAACAATTTGATTGGAATTTATTGGAAAAGTATGACAATAGCGTTCCGTTTTTTTTAAGCGGTGGTATTGGGTTGGAAGAGATTGAAAAATTGAAAAATTGGAAGATTGAAAAATTGAAAAATTATGTTGTTGACGTGAATAGCTTGTTTGAAACTGAGCCAGGAATAAAAGAAATTAAAAAACTAGAAAAATTATTAATGAAACATGAAAATTTAAGTCTGACTGATTAAACTAATCTTTCAATCTTACAATTTTCCAATTTGTAATCAAAAATGAATTATCAAGTTAACGAAAAAGGGTATTACGGAAATGTTGGTGGGGCATTTATTCCAGAGATGCTTTTTCCAAACGTGGAAGAACTTCGAGAAAAATATTTATCTATTATTCAAGAAGAGAGTTTTCAACTTGAATTGAACGACTTGTTACGCGATTATGTTGGAAGGCCTTCGCCATTGTATTTTGCTAAACGACTTTCTGAACATTATAAAACAAATATTTATTTAAA
>SXIH01000002.1 GCA_005772895.1 Bacteroidota bacterium
TATACCTTTGTATAATAGATATAGACCTCATCTTGCATTAAAAATGAAAACGCCTGATCAAGTCTATGAACAAAAAAGCCCGACTACCTGAGGCAATCGGGATTAATTAAAAATCCGTCAACTTATTTTAGGACGTTACAACTGTAGTATGTTTTCGTTTACCACCAAACCATTTTTTCTTTTTGGACTTATTAGAATTTGGATTCGCTCCTGAATTAGCATTTCCTCCACCACTTTTCTGGCCATTTCCATTTCTGTTTTGAGAATGATTTCGTGGCGGACGTGGCTGTTTTACAGCTTTAACTACTGTATGATTCATCAATGGATACGCATGATTATCAATAACCGGCACTTGTTTTCCTATTAACTTCTGAATATCTCTTAAATATTCTTTTTCTTCTGCATCACAAAAAGCAATTGCAATTCCACTTGCTCCCGCCCTGCCTGTTCTACCAATACGGTGAACATACGATTCTGGAATATTGGGCAATTCGTAATTGATAACGTGAGTTAATTCGTCAATATCAATTCCGCGTGCTGCAATATCTGTAGCCACTAACACTCTTGTTAATTTTGATTTAAAATTATTTAAGGCATTCTGACGTGCATTCTGAGATTTATTTCCGTGAATGGCTTGTGATTGAATTCCGTTCTTAGTTAAATCCTTAGCAACTTTGTCTGCTCCGTGCTTTGTACGTGTAAACACTAAAACTCTTTCAATCTTTTTATCTTTCAACAAATCAATCAATAGATTTTTCTTGTTTTCTTTATCTACAAAATATACAACCTGATTAATTGTATTCGCAGTAGATGAAACCGGAGTTACTTCCACTTTTGAAGGATTTACCAAAATTGTATCTGCCAACTTCACAATTTCCGGTGGCATGGTTGCTGAGAAAAATAAAGACTGACGCTTAGCCGGTAATTTTGAAATTACTCTTTTCACATCGTGTACAAATCCCATATCCAACATTCTATCCGCTTCATCCAAAACAAATAATTGGATTTTAGAAATATCAACATGGCGCTGATTCATCAGATCCAACAATCTTCCGGGTGTTGCTACCAAAACATCAATTCCTGCACGCAATGATTCTACTTGCGAAAACTGACTAACACCTCCGAAAATAACTTTATATCTCAAATTGGTATTTCTGCCGTAATTGGCAAAACTTTCTCCAATTTGAATAGCTAATTCCCGTGTTGGTGTTAAAATCAAACTTCTGATAATCCGTTTTCCTTGCTGAGGGGTTTTGTCTTCAGTAAGCAATTGAATAATTGGAATAGCAAATGCAGCAGTTTTTCCTGTACCTGTTTGTGCACATCCCAACAGATCTTTTTTTGCCAACACCAAAGGAATGGCTTGTTTCTGAATGGGTGTAGGTGTTGTGTATCCTTCTGTTTTTATAGCCTCAAGGATAGGCTCAATTAAATTTAAATTTTCAAATGACATTATATATGTATTTAAGTTATAGACCGAATAAAATTATAGACGTTCTATTCATCGGTCTGATGAACAAAATTCTTATTTACTGGTTAAACTTCTAATTTTTGGGATGATGATACTCCGAAAGCATTGAGAGAAAAGGATCCCGAATAAACGGGATAACAATGAGTAGTTTAATTCATGTAATATACCACAAAGGTAAGTATTATAATTGGATAAGTAGTTATTTAAATTTTACTTTACCAAAAACGAAATTGGTTTACCTGTACAACCATTCGGAAATTGGACATTTAACAGCATTGCCAGCGTTGGTGCTATATCAGTTATATAAACTGCTTCGGTTGAACTACCTTGCTTAATGTTCCAACCGTAAAACAACAAAGGAACATGTGTATCATAACTATAAGGTGAACCATGTGTTGTACCTGTTGGCATATAATCCACATATCCGGGAAGATAATTTACTAATACATCACCCGAACGTTTTGCATTGTATCCTTTTTGCATCAAATAACGAACACCTTCTGTGAATTGAGTGTTGTTCATTGTTGTTGCTGTAATTGCTTCTGAAACATCTTTAAATTTTATCATAAATGAAGCTACATCTTCTTGTACTTGTTGCAAATACAACTTTTTCGCTTCTATTACTTTTTGATTTAAAAAAACTTGTTGATTTGAATATGACAAAACCAATGAGTCGCCATACGTTTTTGTTAAATATTTTTTCAAAGAATCTACCATTTTATTTTCATCAACATAACCTGCGGGAATTTTTAAATCGATTAAATAAGCTGGAACTTCAGGAGCAGCATGATCAGCTGTTAAGAAAATAACCGCATTTCCTTTTCCT
This sequence comes from Bacteroidota bacterium, assembly GCA_005772895.1. Lineage (GTDB taxonomy): Bacteria > Bacteroidota > Bacteroidia > 2-12-FULL-35-15 > 2-12-FULL-35-15 > 2-12-FULL-35-15. Next base: position 2,298 of record SXIH01000002.1, read on the forward strand.
ACTTGCAACTCAATTGATTTAATCAACTCTGCAAGTTCTTTGTCTAAACGCAAATAACAATCTTCTTGCTCAATGGAGTTCGGACCATAATAATGACCTATATAATCAGGAGAAGAAAATGAAATTGCTAAAAAATCGGTCGAACCTGATTTTCCCATATTCTCTTGCTTGATAACTTCTATTGCAAAGTCTTTTGTAAGTGTATTTCCAAAGGGAGTTCCACGAATCATTCCAAGCCCGCCATTTGCTGGATATAGTTTTGCTAAATCATGAGGAAATACCGGTTTTAATTCTCCTTTTGATAATGTCTCGTATTTATTATCATCTGGTAAACTCTCCGTGTATTGTTCAATTGGCAAAAGTGTATTCCATGTTTGACTTAAATATTTTTTAGGTAATTCTTTTTGATTAAATGCCTGCACCCATTTAGGCAATTCATTCATATAATAAGAGCTTGTTATAAAACAACCGTTGCTTCCATCGAACCAATAGGCTGCATTGGCAGAATGACCGGCAGGAAAAATTGCACTCCTGTCTTTCAAAGCAATTCCAATTACTTTTGATTTCATATTAGTAGAAATTCTTAATTCATCGGAAATGGTAGTGGAAAGCATATTTACAGGAGAACGTTTTCCTTCTCTGGCAACTGTTCCAACTCCAATTACTTTATTGTCTTCCGAACAGTAAACATTTCTATTTAATGATTTATCAAACCAGTCGTTTGCAATTACTCCATTTACAGCAGGAGTTGTTCCCGTATATATAGCTGCGTGACCCGGACCGGTATATGTTGGCACATAATTATAATTGGTATTCTTACAAAAGAAACCTTCATTCACTAATTTTTTAAATCCATCATTTCCATACTTACCCCAAAAACGATAAATATAATCGTAACGCATTTGATCGATTACAATACCTACAACCAATTTTGGTTTTGTTGCTTTAGCTACAGGCTTAGCTGTTTGTGCAAGACTTGTATACACAAGCAGATTTACTGCTATAAATAAAAATATTTTCTTCATCATATAATTTTTCAAAATTTAAAATCTAATTCTGTATGTTGTTTAGATATAAAATAAATAAGTGCAACACATACAACAACACTAATTAAAATATTTGCGATTGCATACATCATATTTCCGGAACGCATTAATTCAACCGTTTCATAACTAAAAGTTGAGAATGTACTGAATCCTCCACAAAACCCAACAACAATGAATGTCTTCATAGCCGGATTTGCATCAACCTTTGCAGTGAATAATCCAACTAATAAAGCTAATATCAAACAACTTAAAATGTTTGAACACAAAGTAGCAATTGGAAATGCAGACTTGAAATTATTTTTTACAATTTCAGATATTCCGAATCTTGCCAAACTTCCCAATCCACCGCCTAAAAATACGAGCAGAATATTATTCATTATATATTTTTTTATTAAGTAATTGATAAATTTTAAAAACTACTATTCCTATTCCCATTCCCAAAATAGCTCCACAAGCAATATCAGCCGGATAATGAACACCATTGTAAATTCTGCTGTAGGATACAAATGCCGCCCAGACAAAAATTGCCAATCCGAAATACTTGATTTTATTTTTAAAAAGCAAACTCAAAAACATGGCTAATGCAAAAGTATTGGCTGCATGCGAAGAAACAAAGCCATACATTCCGCCACATCCGTCATTTAAATGCACTTGTGCTTGCAATAATAAATTATGACAAGGCCGATAACGTAAAAACACTTGCTTAAAAGCATGAACGGAAATTTGGTCTGACAAAACAATTACCAAAACTGCTCCAAGAACTACCAACCATACTTTTTTATTAAAATGTTTATAGGAAAGGAAAAGAAAAAATGCGTAGAGCGGAATCCAAAAATATTTATGACTCACCCAAAACATTACAACATCAAAAAAGGAATTGTGCTTACTGTTGAAAAACAGAAAAAGCGCGGTGTCAATTTCTTTGATGGATGAAATAAAACTCATTGTTTAATTAATAATCAAACACGTTATCCTTCGCATTCAGTTGTTTCCACAACTCATCTTTCAATTGAACCAGTCCTTTTCCGCTTTGAGAAGAAAAATACATCACGGGAACCGTTTTCTTTTCTTTGAATTTTTTATCCATATCCTTTTTCATTTCCGCCAACAACTCATCATCCAACATATCACATTTAGAAATGGCAAGAATTCTTTTTTTATGAAGTAATTCAGGATTGAATTTATCCAATTCGTTTAACAATATTTTATACTCTTTAATAATATCATCCGAATCGGCAGGAACTAAAAATAAAAGTGTGGAATTTCTTTCGATGTGGCGTAAAAATCTTAAACCAATTCCTTTTCCTTCGCTGGCACCTTCAATAATTCCGGGGATATCAGCCATTACAAATGATTTGTAATCGCGGTACTCTACAATTCCTAAATTGGGAACAAGCGTAGTAAAAGGATAATTTGCTATTTCGGGTTTTGCTGCAGAAACTACTGAAAGCAATGTTGATTTACCGGCATTAGGAAAACCAACCAAACCAACATCAGCCAAAACTTTTAATTCTAATATTTTCCATTCATCTCGTCCATCGCCACCGGGCTGAGCATAACGTGGAGTTTGGTTCGTTGATGATTTAAAATGATCGTTACCCAATCCACCTCTTCCACCCGGTACAACAATAATTTCTTGTCCGTCTTCAGTAATTTCTCCTTCTACTTCTCCCGTTTCAGCATCACGAATAATTGTACCCAAAGGCACATCCAGAATTTCATCTTTCCCTTCAGCACCTGTCATACGGGCACTACCACCACTTCCTCCCGGCTCCGCAATAATGTGTTTACGATATTTTAAATGGATGAGGGTCCAAAATTGTTTGTTCCCTTTTACAATAATGTGTCCACCTCTGCCTCCATCGCCTCCATCCGGACCACCTTTTGCGGTTAACTTACTTCGATGCAAATGCACCGAACCTGCGCCACCCTTTCCTGAGCGGCAACATATTTTTACATAATCAACAAAATTCGAATCCATTCTTTTATTCCCCTGCTTATCACCTATTCACAAAAACTTATCTTTTTTTCTTAGCTACTTTTTTAACTGCTTTCTTTTTAGGTGCAGATTTCTTTGCAACTTTTTTTACAACTTTTTTAGCTGCTTTTTTAGGAGCCGTCTTTTTTGCAACTTTCTTCACTATCTTTTTTGCTACTTTCTTTTTAGGTGCTGCTTTTTTTACAACCTTCTTTACAACCTTTTTAACCACCTTTTTGGCAACCTTCTTTTTCGCAGCAACTTTCTTTACAACCTTTTTAGCGACTTTTTTAGGAGCAGCTTTTTTTACTACTTTCTTCTCAACCTTTTTCTTTTCAACTTTCTTTGCCGGAGCTTTTGCTACAGGTTTTGATTCTTTCTTTGCAACTTCCTTCTTAACTGGCTTATCATCATCTGAAGAAACAAAAACTTTTTCTTTTGATGGCTGAAAAGCAATTACAGATTTTGCAGAACGAGGATCAATTACTGCACAAAGGTTTGTAAAAATTTGCTCAACAGTTCCCATTCCGTTAACCGGTCTGAACTTTCCTTGGTTTGTATAATATGCTTTTAATGGAGCTGTTTTATTATTATACTCTTGAATCCGGTTACGGATAACTCCTTCATTTTGATCATCCGGTCGACCACTTTCCATTCCTCTCATCAATAAACGTTTAGTCAATTCTGAATCGCTTACTTCTAAGGCTAACATCATAGTAATAGAAGTGTGTTTTTCAAACAACAAACTATCTAATGCTTCTGCCTGTGCTTCCGTTCTTGGAAAACCATCAAAAATAAATCCTTTTGCATTTGGATTTTTATCCAGCTTAGAGCTAATCATCCCAATAACTACTTCGTCAGGAACCAAAACTCCTGCATTCATCAACATTTGAGCTTCTAAACCCAGTTGAGTTCCAGCTGCAATTTCGCTTCTCAAAATATCACCTGTCGACAGGTGAACCAATTGATATTTTGCAATTAATTTCTCCGATTGAGTTCCTTTGCCTGCACCCGGAGGACCGAATAGTACAATGTTTAACATGGCGTTTTCTGTTTGAGTGATAAGTTTAGTGTTTTAAATTTGTAATACTATTTTTTATCGTTTTCATAATCCAACACATAAATGTCTTCTAAATTTCTTCCAAGTCCTTTGTAATCTAATCCATACCCCACAATAAAATCATTTGGGATTACAATTGCTGCATACTCAATCGGAACTGTTTTAGTATATGCATTAGGTTTAAATAATAATGTAGCAATTCTGATATCTGCTACACCCAATGCCTTTAATTGTTCCCAAACATTTTCTATTGTATTCCCTGTATCAACAATGTCTTCAACTATTACAACCGTTCTTCCTTTTATATCTTCGTTTAAACCAATCAGTTGTTTTATTTTTCCTGAAGAAGAAGTTCCTTCATAAGATGCTACTTTCACAAAAGAAATTTCACATTCAATATTTACCTTTTTCATTAAATCGGCTGCGAACATAAACGAGCCGTTTAAGACTGCCAGAAACAAAGGTTGTTTACCTTTTAAATCTTTATTTATTTGTTTCGCAACTTCAGCTACTGCTTTTTGAATTTCAGAAGAACTTATCTTGGGCTTAAAAGTATGACCATGAATTACAACACTACTCATAAAAAGGCTATTAATTCACCAAAAATAAACAAATTTAGCTGAAAAAAAAGCTGAAAACTTTATTTTATTCTTCGCTTTAAAAAGCTACTTTTACTGCTATAATTAACAAAAAGCCTTATTTATGACACCAAAAGTGAGTATTATTATGGGTAGCACATCTGATATGCCCATTATGCAAGAAGCAGCTAAGATTTTGAATGAATTTCAGATTCCCTTCGAAATTAATGCATTAAGTGCACATCGGGTACCCGAGCAAGTAGCTGATTTTGCGAAAAATGCCCATACAAAAGGAATAAGAGTAATTATTGCCGGAGCGGGCGGAGCAGCCCATTTGCCAGGTGTAGTTGCCGCATTCACGCCACTGCCTGTGATTGGAGTGCCATGTCGCTCGTCAATCTCTATTGATGGCTGGGATTCAGTACTTTCTATCCTTCAAATGCCTCCAGGAATTCCTGTTGCAACCGTAGCTTTGGATGGCGGACAAAATGCCGGAATATTAGCTGTTCAGATTTTAGCTGCCGGGAATGACGAAATCTTGAAAAAAGTGGTCGATTTTAAGGAAAATTTGAAAAATAAGATCCTCAAAGCCAATAAAGAGTTATCGGAAATAAAATTTGAGTATAAAACCAACTAGGATCAGCCATCAATGAAGAGAATTCCCCTTCTACTTATAAGTATTCTTGCCGTTTCAAGCAGCCAAGCCTGGAACGAGAACAACCCAATTGGAGCTCGTTCTTCCGGAATGGGAAATGCTTCTGTTTCTTTGGGAGATGTTTGGAGTGCCCATCACAATCAGGCCGGACTAGGTTTTGTGCGAGATATTTCTGCCGGTGCCTATTATGAAAACAGATTTTTATTAAAGGAGATAAGTATAAAAGGCGGAGTTGTGGCAATTCCTGTAAAAGCCGGAACATTTGGCTTAACAATCAGCAATTTTGGGTATTCGCTTTATAATGAGAATAAATATAGCTTATCTTTTGCAAAAGCCTTTGGAGATAAGCTTTCTGCCGGTGTGGCATTGGATTATTTAACCACAAAAATAGCAGAAGGTTATGGCAGCAAAGGTGTTTTAGCTGCCGAATTTGGAATTCAGGCTAAACCTTTAAAAGGATTAACCATCGGAGCACACGTTTTTAATCCAACCCGCTCAAAAATTGCCGATTATAATGATGAACGATTGCCAACCATTATTCGTTTTGGTGGCGATTATGATTTTTCTGAAAAAGTTAAAGTTGCAGTTGAAACAGAAAAAGATATGTCGCAAAAAGCCATTTTTAAAGTGGGCTTAGAATACAAACCCGTTAAAGAATTTTATTTGCGTGCAGGAATCGGAACAAACCCAACTTTAACATCATTTGGTTTTGGAATCAATTTAAAAAATTTCAAAATTGATGTTTCCGGAAATTACCACCAAACTCTTGGAATAAGTCCGCAATTAGGATTAACATATATATTCCCCAAAGGGGTCCACACGGACAAAAAAGCGGAAACAACTACTCCAAAAGTTGAACAATAAAAATTACATATTACCAACTTTTTCAAATTCTGTTTTTTTAAAAAGCAGTCTTTTTCTTTTAGCTTTCAATTTATCACTTTCCACTATTGCTCAAGATACTGCTAAAACAGACGACAGTGGTATCCAACAGCAACTTGAAAACATTGGCGAAAACACAGGCGATGAAGAAGCTGATTACACTAATCTTGTGGAAGTATTGATTTATGCCAATCAAAATCCCATCAACTTAAATAAAACAAATAAGGAAGAATTACAAGCTTTGGGAATATTAAATGATATTCAAATAAATCATTTATTATCGCACATCGAAAAAAATGGAAAACTAATTACCATTTATGAATTACAAGGAATTAATGGATTTGATTTGCAAACCATTCAAAAAATATTGCCTTATGTAAAAGTGACCGACAATTTTGCAACAGCACATTTTGGCGCAAAAGAAATGTTTAAGGATGGGCAACATACAATTCTTCTCCGTTACGGAAGAACAATAGAAGATCAAACGGGATTTTCTTCAATCGACAGTGCCTCACTTGCCAACAGTATGAACTCAAGATACATTGGTAGTCCGGATAAAATTTATGCCCGCTATCGTTTCACCTACGGCACAAATATCAGTTGGGGAATTACAGCTGAAAAAGATCAAGGTGAATTATTTTTTAAAGACAAACAAAAATTCAAGTACGACTGGTATGAAAATTCATTAAAAGGAAATCAAAAAACAGGATTTGATTTTTATTCGGCTCATTTTTATTTGAAGAATGTAAAATTTATCCGGGCACTAGCTATTGGAGATTATCAAGCAACTTTCGGTCAAGGGTTGACTTTGTGGAGCGGACAAGCATTTGGAAAAAGTGCAGAAATTATGTCAACAAAAAGATCAGCAGGAGGAATAAGAGCTTATACTTCAGTTGATGAAAACAGGTTTATGCGAGGGGCTGCAACAACATTGGGCTATAAAAAATTTGAGGCCACAGCATTTTATTCACGAAAGCGTGTTGATGCAAACGTAAGCGATACTACAGATACAGGAGAAGCGGCAGAAATATCATCACTTCAGGAAACAGGATATCACAGCACTTCAAGTGAAATTGCCGACAAAGATGCTATTCTGCAAACCATGATGGGTGGAAACGTTTCTTATAAAGGAAGAAAATTTAATGTTGGCGTTTCTGCATTAAGTTATCAGTTAGATGTAGATTATAACAGATCTCTCTCTTATTATAATCAGTTTGAATATTCTTCTTCCAAAAATTTTAATGTTGGAGTTGATTACAATTTTATAATCCGAAACTTCAATTTTTTCGGGGAAGCAGGAATGAGTCAGAACGGAGGAAAAGCATTTGTAAATGGTGCATTAATAAGCTTGGATCCTCGCTTATCTCTAACTGTATTACATCGTTATTACGAACGTAATTTTCAAAATTTGATGAGCAATGGTTTTGGAGAAAGCACCATGCCTAATAATGAAAAAGGATTATACATTGGAGCCGTTGCTAAGCCAACAAACAAAACTACTATTACAGCTTATTACGATCGTTTTGAATTTCCTTGGTTAAAATATCAAGTAAATGCTCCATCTTATGGACATGATTATATGGCTCAATTCAATTATACTCCATCCAAAAAAATGGATATGTATGTTAGAGTTCGTACTCGCGACAAACAAAAAAACAGCGTTAACGTTGTTGATCTTATTGATTATTTAGTTCCTGTAAAACAAAGCAATTATCGTTTTAATATTTCTTATACAATTTCAAAAAGTATTAAACTAAGAAACAGAATAGAATTAATAGATTATAAATTAGATAACAATAAAACCGAAAAAGGATATTTAGTTTATCAGGATGTTGTATACAGCAGATTAGGAAAACCACTTTCAATAACATTCCGTTATGCTGTTTTTCAAACAGATAGTTATGACGCAAGAATTTATGCTTATGAGAATGATATTCCTGGCTCTTTCTCTATTCCTGCATACTACGACAGAGGTTCCAGATTTTACATTATGATTGATTACAATCTAACAAGAAACATTGAACTATGGTTACGTTATTCTCAAACGTATTACGATAACAAAGATATTATTAGTGAAGGATCGTTAACCGAGATAAAAGGAAATACTAAGTCGGAAATTAAAGCACAAATAAGGTTTAAATTTTAAAATACTTATGCGTAAAAAAGAATTAAGAGCTTTTACAACTTGGATTGGAGAAAATGATATTTGCTACACAGTTGTTAAATCAAATGCAGTTGTAGAAATAGCAGATGCAGTGGAAAACACCAACGCAGTAAAGGATTTATCGGATGGAAAAGTATACCCTATGTTAGTTAATTTAAATGAAATTAAATCCATTACTAAAGAAGCGAGAGATCATTTTTCAATGAAAAATAGAGAACCCGGAGTTAGTGCTATTGGATTATTAATCAAATCTCCTGCAAGTACTATCATCGGCAATTTTTTTCTGGGTTTAAATAAATCTAAAGTTCCAGTAAAACTTTTTACAGTTGAAGCAAAAGCAGTAACTTGGTTAAAACAATTTTCAAAAAAATAGTATGTCAAAAGAGTTAGATGAAATTTATAAAAAAGTTTCTGCTTTAACCGGAGAAAAAGTTTCTGCTAAACCTGCCCGTCCGGCAGGCGGAGTTGATAAGAAAAAAGCTATATTGAATGGTTTAAAAAAACTTGACAATACTTTAACAATTATCAAAAAACAAGAAATAGAAAATTCTAAACGCATTGATGAAATTTTAAAAGTTGTTATTTCATTTGCGAACTTAAACTATGATAAAAAAGCTCTGATTACCAATAAAAAAAGCCACTTTGACGCACTAGCATTGGGAATCAATATGCTTGGCGAAGAATTAGAAGCATCAACTATTTCATTGCATGAAAAAGAAGTTTTACTAAAAGAAATTCACCACAGAGTAAAAAACAATTTGCAAGTCATTTCCAGTTTATTAAATCTTCAATCCGAAAAAATTAAACAACCTGATTTGCTCGAAACATTTATGGAAAGCCAGAACCGAATACGCGCAATGGCTTTAGTACATGAAAAATTATACCAATCAAAAAATCTTTCTTTGATTGATTTTACCGAGTATGTACATTCGTTTATCAACCAAATGAGCAATAGCTACAATTTGGATCCTAGCAAAATAAAAATGCATATTGATGAAAGTATCCGTCCGCACTTTTTTAAAATTGACACAGCCATTCCTTGCAGTTTAATTCTTAATGAACTTATTTCCAATAGTTATAAATATGCGTTTCCTAAAAACAGAAAGGGAAATATTTATTTGCATTTTGAATTAGAGAAAGAAACAAAGAATACCTCTCACTATTTGTTGCAAGTTGCTGATGACGGAGTAGGTATTGCCCCTGAAATAGACATTAAAAATACCAGTTCATTAGGGTTACAACTGGTTGATTTATTAACTTCTCAAATTGAAGGGAAAATAGACTTAGACAGAAAGAATGGAACCAAATTTACCATTCGCTTTCCGGTAGAAAAAAATTAAGGCTTTACTCCTTTTTACCCTCTTTAAGTCGTTTTATAGTTCTCTCGATATATTTACTACTCGGCAATAACGACTCTTGTATGCGCTTAGCATAATTAATACTATCGATAATTTCTTTTTGCTTTTGATTCAATGCGTCCCGCTGAGAAAGTATAATTGTATTGGTTCTTTTCTTATGAATATTAGACTTATACAATTGAAATACAAAAATTAAAAGGAAAATAATTCCTGCTAATAAAACATAAAACCAAATTGTGTTTCTCTTTTCCTTTTCCTCAGCAACAATTTTTTCTGATTTTATTCTTTCGAAATTAGAAATACTGTCCTGCCTTATCTTAGACTCAAACTGATTTTGAAGAACAAGATTTTCAACAGCACTTTTCTTATCCATTCCATAAAGGCTATCCTTAATAACAAAATACAAATCCTGCAATTCATACGCTTTTTTAAAATCGTTTATTGAATAATACAACTCCTTTAATTGTTCCGAAGCTCTTTTTTGCATCTCATAGTTATGTGATGATTTTGCATCATTCAAACCTAATTCAAGCCAATATTTAGCATTTTGTTTGTCATTTAACATAAGATATGTCTTACCAATATTTACCTGAGACTCTATAAGCCCGCCAAGTGGCGCTTTTCCAATAATTCTATTTTCATAGCCTAGTTTAAAATACTCCAAAGCTTTTGAATGCTCCTTCATTGTAAAATACATTGTACCAATATTGTTATACGATTGCCCCATTCCATAATTATCCTTTAACTCTTTTCTGATTGTTAAACTACTATCATGATATTTTTGTGCGTTTATAAAATCTTTTTTGCCGGTATAAACAATCCCAATATTATTTTGAGTAGAAGCAATTCTTTTTAAGTCATTTATTTTTTTATAAAAAGCAAGAGTGGCTTGATAACTTTTAATTGACAAGTCATTACTGATTAAGTCGATATGAATACTCCCAAGAAGGTTATAAAGTCGGGCTTGCTGGTAATTTTCTACTTTATAATTATAAACAAGTGAAGCTCGGTTATAATATTTTAATGCTTCCGGATAATTATTACTAAAGTAATGAAGTGAACCTATTTTATAATTTGCCAAAGCATAAAGAGTATCTTTTGGTCCATTTTTTATTAACTCAAATGCAGCATTATAATTATCAAATGCATCCTTAAGGTTATCCTGAGCAAATAAATAATCTCCTTTAGCCACTAATGAATAAAATTTATCGGGATTTTTATTTTCTGATGAAAAAATTTTCTGATATAGTCCTGTAGTATCTTTTGAATCAATTTTACTAAAAATGGCATAATAATCTGAGGGGCTCTGTTGGGCAAACAACAAGCTTTGAGAGGATAAAATACAGATAGCCAATAAAAATCGCATAAAACAGATATAAAATTGTTTTAGAAAAGTAAATCTAATGAAAAAACAAGCCTCATTCAACATTATAGAACAAAAAATCGTGGGCGCAAAACTTACTTAGTTTCCTTATAAAAACTATCTTTGTATTCAAATATTCAGAACAGTATGACTAAATTAAAGATTGGCGTTTTGCGCGAAGAGAAAAGTCCACCGGATAAACGGGTTCCATTAACTCCGTTGATTTGTGCCGAATTGATACGAAAATATCCACACATCGAAATAGTAGTTCAACCAAGTAAAATTCGTTGTTATGAAGATGCTGAGTATACAGCTTTTGGTGTTCCTCTTCAGGAAGATTTAAGTGATTGCGAAATTCTAATGGGCGTTAAAGAAGTTCCTAAGGATTTATTACTACCGAATAAAAAATATTTTTTCTTTTCACACACTATCAAACATCAGCCACACAATCAAAAGTTGATGCACGCTCTGATAGAAAAGAAAATTCAGATGATCGATTATGAAACCTTAACCGATAAAAACCACACCCGGATTATTGGTTTTGGCAGATATGCAGGAATTGTTGGGGCTTACAACGGAATTTTAGGTTATGGAAAAAAGTATGATCTTTTTCAATTACGCCCCGCAAATATTTGCCGCGATAGGGCAGAAATGGAAGATGAATTAAAACGTGTAAAACTTCCTAATATTAAAATTGCTTTGACAGGTGGCGGACGAGTGGCAAATGGCGTTATTGAAACTTTAAGTGCTTTACGTATTCGTAAAGTTACTCCGGAAGAATTTTTAATGTCCTCTTTTCGCGAACCAGTCTATTGTCAGTTAAATCCACGTGATTATGTAGAACGTAAAGGCGATCACAATTTCGATTTGCAGGATTTCTTCGGACATCCCGAACATTTCGAATCTGTTTTTCCCAAATATGCTAAGTCTGCCGACATCTATATTTCTGCACACTACTGGGATCCCCGTGCTCCAAAAATGTTTGAACTTTCCGATATGAAAGCTCCGGATTTTCATATTAGTGTGATTGCAGATATTACTTGTGATGTTCCGGGCTCTGTTCCTTCTACTATTCGTGCTTCATCTATTGCTCAACCATTTTATGGTTACAATATCCGTGAAGACAAAGAAGATTTACCTTTCAATAAAGATACCGTTTGTATTATGGCAGTAGACAATTTGCCTTGTGAATTACCACGTGACGCGAGCGATGATTTCGGAAAAGATTTAATGGAACGAGTGCTTCCAAGTATTATTGGTGAGGATACAGATAAAGTTATTGAAAGAGCTAGTATTTGTAAGGATGGGAAATTACTTCCTGACTTTGAATACCTTTCTGATTATGCTTATTAGTTTACTCTTAAATGAAAAAAGTTTTACTCATCATTCTGGCCTGTATAATTTCAATGGCAATTGGTTACTGGATAGGTTTTATGCTACCTTTTGCAGAAGGAGTAGTAAACGATGCTAAGAAAAACAAAATCAATATTGAATGGATGCAACCATCCGCTACAGCAGAAAATTTCGATTCATTTATTGAACAATTTATAAGCGATAGTGCGTTCCAATTTTCGAGAATTAAGTTTCCATTAATCACCACTACTTTAGTAAATGCAGATAACTATTTAACTAAGAAACTTCAGATTTCTGACTGGAAGTTTACACCACTCTATAGAAATGAGGACTACATATCTCAACTGTATGATAATTTTGAAATGAAAATGAGAAGTTCTGATGAAAGAATGTTTTGCTGGCAAGGAGTTAAAAATGGCATTTCTGTTCAATACCTGTTCAAATGCATAGGAGAAAGATGGTTTTTAGTAGAATACAGAGACTTTTCAACTTAATTACCTATACCTTCCTTTTATATCTATTCACTATCAATGAAACAACCATAGTAAATATAAAGAAGCAAATCAATTTCAAAGAATCACCCACAACATCTACAATTCCTCCGCCTCTTAAAAATAATTCATAAAATCCATTGAGCGCCCAATTGAGTGGCGACACAATACTAATATCTCTCATCAGCTCAGGCATTACGTATGTTGGAACCCACACTCCACCAATGGCTGATAATAATAAAACTGACAGTGAACCCATTATTGCTCCTTGTTGTTCTGTTTTTGCAATTGTTCCCATCATTACTCCATAACCTGTAGCTGCAAATGCTGTTGAAACAGAAAGTAAAATGATTCCCAGAATACTATTCCCTATTACTAAGGTTGGCAAACCCAGCATTGGTAAAAATATTTTTCCAACCGACAACATTAATGCCAGTTGAATCAGACAAACAGCAATATATACGATGATTTTTCCATTCAAGAAAACTAAATAAGAAGTAGGAACAGTTTGTAAACGCAAAACACTTCCTTCACTTTTTTCTTTCACCATACTACCAGCAAGTGGAAGAACAATAAAAAACATAGCAAAAATTGCCCATGCCGGAACGTTATGCTGAACAGCATTCGGAACAATTTCTCCAATTTGTTTAGAAGCATACACTTCTTTGTACTTAATAATTTGAGATTGAGAAAATGCATTTTCCGGAGCATTATTTTTATCCGGAATCAATTCTGAAATTTGTTCCGAAAACGTTTGAAACATAATTTTTGTTTTTATCTCAGAAATAAATTCACGCAAACTACTTGTAACGGAAGTCAGAAAAGATTTTTTTGTAATCGGATCAATGTAAATGGCAATTTCAACTGAATCTGTAGGTTTTTGCAAACTATCACTTACACCCAATGTTTGTTGCACCAAAACTTTCACATTGCTACGAATAGCTTCTGTGGCTCCTTTCGGAACAACTATACCAACTAAAAATTTTCCATCAGAAACTGCCTTTTCTATCATCTCAGCAGTAGCAGGTTTTCCATCAATCATATTATTGAACGTACACATTCCTGAATTACGTAATCCAAGTTCAATAGAAATCCCAAGTGAATCTTTATCGTTATCTACAAAAATGATAGGAATACCTCTTTCATTCAAACTCTTAAAAGCAGAATCCTGAATCAAAGTCATAACAAAAATCAAAATCATCGGCATCAAAAAAAGCACAGCAAGCCCCACTCTATCTCGCAATAGAATCAATGCTTCTTTTTTTATGGCTGCTAATAATTTAATCATCGTTATCTTTAAATTCCCTTGTTCTCGACTCCGCTCGAACTGACGGGTCTGTCACTTCGAGCGGAGTCGAGAAGTTAATCCCGAAGCGCTCTCTTAGTTAAATGCAAAAAAACATCCTCCAAATTCCTACACCCGGCATTCCCACTAATCAACTCTTTCGGGCTTCCTTCCACTATAATTTTTCCATAATCAATAATTGCGACTCTTGAACAAAAATGCTCCGCCTCTTCCATGTGATGAGAAGTGTAAATAATGGTCATTCCACTTTTGTTCAATTCTTTTAAGTGTTCAATAATCACATTTCTAGATTGCACATCCACTCCAACTGTTGGTTCATCTAAAAATAAAATTTTAGGATTGTGTAAAATTCCGGCAATCAGATTTACTCTTCGTTTCATTCCACCTGAATAAGTTGATAAACGTTTATCAGCAGACTCAATCAAACCAAAATTGTTCAACCACAATTCTATCTTGTTCTTTAAATCTTTTCCCTGCAAACCATACATTGCACCATAAAAATTTAAATTTTCGCGGGCACTCAAAGTTTGATAAAGTGCTATGTCCTGTGGAACAACACCAATAATTTGTTTGATATGATCAATATTGTTCTTGGAATTTTTACCATCAATTTCAACCTTTCCATTTGAAGCTGAATACAAACCGCAAAGTATAGAAATAGTTGTGGTTTTACCGGCTCCATTCGGACCTAATAGTCCAAATATTTCGTTTTTATGGATGGATAGTGTAACGCCATCTACGGCAGGTTTATCAGCACCTTCAAAGGTCTTTGTAAGTGATTCGACTTGTATTATAGGCTTATCGGACATATCAGGGCAGTAAAATTAGCAAAATTACCACAGCCATCTTGATAAAAATCATTGATTTATGCTCCAAAAATCTTTAAATATTGGCTACATTTGTCAGCAAATTTACCGACAAATAAGCAATTCGCATTTTTGCCCTTTGCAGAATAATAAGAACAAAATATGAATATCGAAAAAACAGATGTATTGGTAATTGGTGCCGGTCCTGCGGGATGTATTGCAGCGTCAATTGTGCATAAAAATGGATTAAAAGTCAGAGTAGTAGAAAAAGTAAAGTTTCCACGATTTGTGATTGGTGAAAGCTTATTACCACGGGTGATGGATCATTTAGATGAAACCGGACTTTTGGAAGATGTTAAAAAAGCAGGATTTCAGGAAAAATTCGGAGCTAAATTTTTATTGGGTGACAAAGTATGTGATTTCAATTTTGCAGATCAATTCAGTAAAGGTTGGACATGGACTTGGCAAGTTCCCCGGGCTCAATTCGACCAAATTTTAGCAAACGGAGTTGCAAAAAAAGGAATTCCGGTTGAATTTGAAATGGGTGTAACAGCCATTCAATTTAATGACGACAATTCATCAATAACCACAGTTGAAGATGTAAACGGAAATAAAAAACAAATTGAAGCCCGTTATATAATTGATTGTAGTGGCTATGGTCGTGTGATTCCAAATATGTTGGGATTAAATAAAGTATCCAGTTTCGATCCACGCAAAACACATTTTACTCATTTCAAAGATCCTAAACGTCCGGAAGGAGTTGAAGGAAATAGAATTACAGTTATTGTTCATCAACAAGAAGTTTGGGTATGGATAATTCCTTTTTCAACTGGAATTACATCAGTAGGTTTTGTTGGGAATCCTGAATATTTTAAAGATTTTCCGGATGATATGGTTGAACGTATGAAAGCAATTGTAGATGATTGTCCTTTATTAAGTGAACGCTTCAAGGATCAGGAAATGGTTTTACCTCCACGTACAATCGAAGGTTATGCTATTACTTCAACAAAGTTTTTTGGTGATGGTTATGTAACTGCAGGAAATGCAACAGAATTTTTAGATCCTGTGTTTTCATCAGGCGTAACCTTTGCAATGGAATCGGGTTCAACTGCTGCTAAATTGGTAAGCAGAAAATTAAAAGGCGAAGAAGTTGATTTCCAAAAAGAATATGTTGACCATATGATGCAAGGCATCAACACATTCAGAACCTATGTGAAGAGTTGGTACAATGGCGACTTACACCAAATATTTTTCACAAAAGATCCTGATCCAGGAATCAAAAAACAAATTTGTTCGGTATTAGCTGGATATGTTTGGGATTTAGAAAATCCTTTTGTAAAAAAACATGAACGTGCTGTAAGTACATTGGCAAAAATTATCCGGATGCAAAAAGCATCTGCTGCTGAAGAAGCAAAGGGAAAAGGTTAATTAAGGAAATTGTAATTAAGGAATTTAGGCTATTACATTTAAAATAAAATCTGCGGATCCCGATAGCTATCGGGACTGCGAGACCTGCCTGCCGACAGGCAGGTCTGCGAGAAAAATAGGCTGCTCATCATTCACAAATGAAAATCAATATCATCGGAGGAGGCGTTTCAGGTTTAACTGCTGGTATTTACCTTCAGATGAACGGATTTGAAACACATATTTTCGAAAAACATTCCATCCCCGGAGGTTTGTGTACCAGTTGGAAAAAAGGTGAATACACTTTTGACAGCTGTGCACACTGGATATTGGGATCTGATACAGGTTCTTCTTTCTATAAAATTTGGTCGGAATTATTGGATATGAAAAAAATTGCTTTTCATAATCATGATATCCGTGTGGAAGTTGGAACAAAAGTTCATGCAAACAAATACGGAGAGAAAAATTTCAAACTATACACTGATCTTTCAGTTTTAGAAAAATACATGATTGATTTGGCTCCAGAAGATACTGAGGAAATCAAAAAATTTATCAAACCTATGCGCATAATGCAAAAGTTTGACTTGCCTCCTATCATGGATGATTTGCCATTCTTTCAATCGATGATGCGAAGTATTAAGATGGCTCGTTACCTTGAATTTTTATATTGGTTTTTGAAAATAAAAAATTACACCAATTATACTTATGCTAAAAAATTTAAGAATCCATTCCTTCGAGAAAGCTTTGAATTATTATACGATGGTGAAGAAGTAAACATGATGGTATTGACTATGCCGTTATCCGTTTTCGATAAAAAAAGTGCGGGTTACCCAATTGGTGGCTCCATGGAGTTTGCAAAAAAAATTGAGCAAACATATGTAAAGCTAGGTGGTACCATGCATTATAAAACTCCTGTAAAAAAAATAATTACGGAAGATGGAGTAGCAAAAGGCTTGTTAGTAAGAAATGAAGTAAAACATTTTTCGGACATAACACTTTCAGCAGCGGATTGGAATTTTACAGCTTTTGATGCATTGGATGGGAAATTTGTAGACCAGCACATGTTGGATGTCAGAGATTTAAAAAAATTGGAAGTTTTTTATTCCGTGATGCAATTTTCTTTCGGAATAGGGAAAGATTTAAGTGAATGGCCTCACTTTTTCAGAGTTCCATTGCAAGAACCACTTGTTTCACCTGATGGTTCAGAATATCCACGTTTTGAAGTGCACATTTACAATTACGACAATACACTTGCTCCGAAAGGAAAAACATCGGTAACTGTAAGTTATTATACAACCAAAAGAGAGTTTTGGATTGATGCAAGAAAAAATGATCGTCCGAAATACCGCCAAGCCAAAGAAGAGTTCACAAAAAAAATTATTGATTTACTTGATAAAACATTGGGTGGAATAAAAAACGACATTGAAGTAATTGATGTAGCAACTCCCGCAACTTTCCAAAGATATACAGGTAACTGGAAAGGAAGTACTCAAGGTTGGTTACCGGGCAAAAATTTATTGGCAAAATCTCCTGTTGGGTTTAAATTTCCGGGCTTGAAAAACTTCTACTATTCCAGCCACTGGAACCAGCCTGGTGGAGGATTACCTATTGCAATTAAAACGGGGAGAGATGTTGCGAAGGAGATTTGCAAAGAGTATAATGTGAAGTTCAGGACAATTCCGCAGACGAAGTAAAAACAATGAGTTCATAGAAAAGCTCATCCTTTTTGCATTTCTCCAATAAATACGACTATCTTAGTTCTGCATTAAGCAGAAATGAAAAATCTCTACTCCTCCGATTTAACAAAATCAACCTACGATGCCATTATTATTGGTTCGGGTGTTGGCGGATTGACTACTGCAGTATTTCTGACAAAAGCCGGAAAAAAAGTACTGGTACTTGAAAAGCATTATGTTCCCGGAGGATTCACACATACTTTCAAAAGAAAAAAATTCGAATGGGATGTTGGTGTTCATTATGTCGGTCAAGTGAATTTAAAAAACAACTTAATGCGAAAAGCCTTTGATTATATTACTGATGGTAAACTCAAATGGGCAGATATGGGAGAAGTTTACGACCAGGCAATTATTGAGGGAACAACCTACAATTTCAGAAAAGGGAGAGAAAATCAAATTAAACAGATGATTGAATATTTTCCCGATGAAGAAAAGGCAATCCGTAAATATTATACGTTAGTAAAAAAAATAGGATCGAGCTATACAACTTTCTTTTCGGAGCGGACAATGCCTTTTTGGTTAAGCAATACAGTTGGTTATTTTATGCGGAGAAAATTTTACAAGTATTCACAGCTAACAACTTCAGAAATCTTGCATAGTTTAACATCCAATGAGAAATTAATCGCTGTTTTATGCTCACAATGCGGAAACTATGGATTGGCTCCCGAAAAAAGTAGCTTTGCTATTCATGGAATGATAGTAGAACATTTCATTGAAGGTGGAAATTATCCGGTTGGAGGAGCATCCAGTATTCATAAAAAACTGATTGATGTAATTGAAACCAACAAAGGAATTGTAGCAATAAAGGCAGATGTAAAAAACATTATTATTGAAAACAACAAAGCGATTGGTGTTGAAATGGAAAATGGCGACAAACTTTTTGCTTCAACAATAGTAAGCAATGCTGGAGCACACAACACTTTTAACAGACTAATTTCCAAGTGTAAACAAAAAGATGAAAACAACATCAATTTAAATAAAATACAGCCATCTGTTTCACATGTTTGTATTTATGTTGGTTTAAATGCAAGTGACGAAGAATTAAAACTTCCGAAACATAATATTTGGCTGTTCGACAATTACAAATTTGATGAAGCACAAAAGTATCACTTAAATACAAAAAACAGTGCTTCGCCCATAACCTATATTTCATTTCCATCAGCCAAGGATCCTAATTGGCAAATAAAACACCCGGGTACTTCAACCATTCAGGTATTGGGTTCTTTTCCTTATGAGTGGATGCAAGAATGGGAAGAAGGGAAATGGCAGAAAAGAGGAGAAGAATATGAAAGTAAAAAAGAGGCAATAAAAAATGTTTTATTAGAAAAACTGTTAGAGACTCTTCCTCACTTAAAAGATAGAATTGAAATTTGTGAACTTTCTACACCTCTTTCCACAAAACATTTCAGCAATTATTCAAAAGGTGAAATATATGGTTTAGAACACACTCCTGCACGCTTTAACCTTTTACAACTAAGAGCAAAAACTAATTATAAAAATTTATTTTTAACAGGACAAGATATTGTATGTGTTGGTGTTGGAGCTGCAATGTTTTCAGGTATAATTACTTCAGTAGCTATTCTGAAAAGAAATATATTATGGAAAGTAATACGCTATAGAGTAGTAGATTAGAAAGCCAAAAGACCAATTCCTATAAATACGTTAAAAATCGGATTTAAATTTAGGGTTGAAGAAACGTCCGAAGAGAGACTTTTTTCATAATTTTCTTTAGCATCTGAAGTAGTAATTACCATTAAGGTTCCTCTTATTCCATAATCAACAACAAATCTGTCAGAAAAAACTCTTTGCCTTCCTCTTGAATAACTCACTCCTATTCCATTTAAATTAAAATCACCACCTTCTTTTGTAACAAGAACAGGAGTTGTAGCAAATTCATCATTACCTAAATACTCCTTGTAATTCATTTTGCATTTTAAAAATTGTCCTTCCCATTTGGAGTACGCACCCAATGGTGCAAATTTAGATTTATTGAATCTTTTAAAACCTAAAGAAAATTCTATGACAGATAACTTTTCAAAATCAGGAATTTCTGAATAGTAATTAGATGGATCAATAGATGGGTGATTAATTTTTCTGTTAAAATATTTTGCTGAAAGACATATTTCTCTCTGCTTAGAAATTATATAATTTATATTAAATGAATGCGTTAACACAGCTTTGTTCACACTATAATCAAGTGCAAAACTCAAATAATTCGGGCATAGCATATTGGAATAACCAATGGTCATACGTTTTCCCATATATCCAGGAACTTGTCCAAATGAAGTAGATGTAAAAATTAGAAATGAAAAAAAGAGAAATGCTCGTATATGCATAATTAAAATGCTAAAAAACCAAGGCCAACATGTAAATTAAATAATTGTTGCCTTGCAATTCTTAAATTAGAGGCTCTTCTAAAATAGCCCTCAACGTCAGACACATATGCATCGGATGCAGCAACTGTAATAATATTCATAGAAGGTGTATAAGCAAATCGTATCCCAAAATCTAAAACAAATTTATCTTTTAATATGCGTTGTTTTCCTATAGTATAAGCAAAAGCAATATTTTTATATGAATACTCACCTTTGCCTAAAACTTTAAGAGTATCATCTTCTTGGCTACTGTATTCGGTTACATCAACTTTAAAATTCTGAGAATCGTATTCTAATTTTTCAAACAACAATAAAACTTCTAACTTACGATACCTTCCGGTTGGCGCTATAAAACCATTTTTAAACATTTTAACACCAAGTCCAAAATTGATTGAAGTTAATAAAGCAGGTTTACTGAAACTACCAGAGTATCTGCTGGATCCTGGGTAGGGATAAAGCTCTGAACTGCCTGAATCAAAAAATCCATTCTGGATTCCTTTGTCATAAGCCAAACCCGTTCTGATATATTGTGCAGACAAACAAACCATTTTTCGCTGCTTGTAGGCATATTCAAAATTCAGACAATGCGCATTATTTATTGTAAGAGAAGGATCGTCTGATGGAGCAGAATTAACAGGGCCCGGACCTTTTAATCCCAACATAAAATAATTACTATATCCAATTACTGCACGTTTTCCCATGTAACCCGATACTTGGGAATTTGCCGAATAAAACAACAATACAAATAAAAGAGAAATAGTAAAACGCATTTTATTTTGGTTTTTTAGCAACATGCATTAGTGAATTGTAAACAAAAGATGTTATTAAATCGGATGTATCTTTTGACTTGGTATACCTGGTTTCATACTTCATTACTTCACCTGTTTCTAAATTAAATAAAATGAAGAAATACGTATTGTGAGATTTTCTACTTTTTTCGTTGTATACACCAGACCAGGCCAAATATTTTGTTCCGTACTTTTCTATCAATGATTTAGTTTCATCTGTACCAACAATCAATTCATCAGGATTATCACCATGATTAAAACGCTCTGTTAGCCAATCATTCAAAATGCTATTTAAGTTGTAACGATCAATGTCAGCAGTTGTCATGTTTTTTGTACCAACAATTTCATATGACAATTTTAATCTCTCAGCACATTTTTTTTCAATTTCCAATAATTTAACCTGCTTTTCTTCCGATTCAAAGTAGTTAATCATCTCTTCACCTCCAACAGATTTTGCTTTCATATAAAATGGTTCTAAAAACAATACTTTTTCAATTCCTAACAGCGTGTACTTGTTTTTATTTTCTTTTGCAATCTGCTCTTCCAATTTCCTTCTCTCTTTATATGTCAAATTATCCTTCTTCTCTTCTGCTTTCCGTGTTAGACCTTTTGCTGCTCTTGTATATCTTTTTACAAATTCATTATCCTGAAGCAAACCAACAAACGCATATTTAGTAAAATTTTCATCTGTTGTTATCTCTACTTTTTGTTGCTGTTTTTTAATTTTAGAATACTTGCTTTCTTCGGCAGTAGTATCAACCTCAACAGCTGCTTTAACAGTATCTACAGCAACTAATTGGGCTTTACTAGATTTTGAGAAATCTCCAATATACAGCTCGTTGGAATTTACCATTTCAGAAAAAAGACTGTCAGTTAAAGAAGACAGTACTACATCCTCAGGATTTTTTTTGTAGGCCTTATAAGCGTATGATAAAGCTATTGTATTAAGTTCTTTTGCATCAAGGTTATCAAGCATATAATACAAACGCTGTGAAGGTCCTTCGATTCTCTCATAGTCAGGAATTGAATAGCTTTTGGATGAAAGTCGTGCATTATTTGCAATGTTAAAACTATATCGTGATTTAATTCTATCAGAGCTGGACTCGGAGACTGCAATGTTGTATAATGCTTTAGCAACAATTTTTTTTAAATATAAATTTTCAGGATATTTTTCTAAAAGGATATATGAAGCATAAATTGCATTCACATAATCCCTATCAATTAAATAAAGCCTGCAAGATTCAAAACGGGCAATTTCTCTGGCTTTCTTAAATTCCTCTTCTGATACCAAGTATTTTTTACGGCTTGCTTCATCCGAAACAACTAATTCTGGCTCTACAGCACCCCTTCTCTTACGAATATTGGGATGGGTACTTTTTGAATCATCGTAATCATCATTTGATTTTATTTCAGAAGTCTTTTTAAGAAAAACTGTATCGGGAAGAATCAAATATTCATCCTCAAAAAATGATTTTTTAAAATCAACCAATTCAAATGGCAAATAGGAATACTGCAAAACATCAAATGCACCACTCAAAGCTTTTACGCTATAACCCGATTCCTTAATACGCACCAATCCTTCAGCATCTGCCTCGGTTTCATTTTCCTGTGAAAATCTATATTTAGCAATATTTCTTGCCTCATAAGAACCCGTTTCATAAGTGCTGGTTCCTCTCTCCAACTTCATATTTTCAATGTACTGATTAACAGAATGTTTTTTTACAACGTGTGTTAATTCATGAGAAATTACGTATGCTAACTGAGCTTCATTTTCTAATTGTGCGAGCAAGCCTGCATTAATAAAAATAAAACCTTTGTCGAAGGCATGAGCATTTACGTGAGGGGATTTGGTAACATAAATATGAATTTGTTTTCTTAATTCAGGATTATTTTTCAACAGTTCATCTGCCACTTTATTCACATAAATTCCAAGCGGATCATTAATTAAGACATCACCACTTAAAAGTAAATCTCTTAAGAAATAGTTACTTGAAATGGTAAATTGCTGTTTTGCCATTCTATCGGTTCCATAGCCAATATTTTTTATATCCTCTTCAGATAATGATCTGGCCGTTTTTAAAAACTCTTCAGGTAATGCCCCTGAAGACTTTAATGGAATATAATTTGTAGCATATTGAGCAACTAGTACTCTTGAAAAGAACAAGAATACTATCCATACGAAAATTATTTTTTTATACATCGATTTACCCATCACAAGTATTTTTTATTTTATTTCAATTGAAAAAAGCATATTCTTTTTCTTTTTCCTTTCAACAGCAACTAAATTATTTTTTCTTCCATCAACAAATTTCCTGCAATACAAATTCGTTTCATATTGTTCGGCAGCACCCAAATTATACTTTTTCACTTCCCCTTTTTCATTGATGTCTATTCCGGCAACAAATCCACCTCTTCGGCTTTGATGCATTTTAGGGGCCTCATTTTCTTTAAGTGTAAAATTTTCTATGTGATCTAAATAAAATAAGTGCACATGACTACCTTTTACGGCTGATGAGAATGAAATCCCCACTCCTGCTGCTCCGCCTTCGTGTTGACGCTTAGGAATTTTTCTTATCCAACCTAAATTTCCTGCTGGATCAATGCTGAAAACAAAAATATCATTTGCATAAGTATCGTATGTAGTAGTAGTAGTTTTTCCGTTATAGTGTGTTGTAGTTACTACATAATATATTTCCGAAACTATAATTGTTGACCCATTTTCTAAAAAATGAATGTTTTTAATTTCAAGGTTATTGATTCCTAAATCTTTCTTTTCATTTCCTTCATTTTTCTTTTCCTTTTTTTCTAACTTTTCTTTTTCTCTATCCGTCATAAAAGATTTAATAATTTCTGAAGGAATTTCATAATATCCGCCACCTAGTTTTGAAAATTTTCCATTTGCAACATCCAGCTTCACCATATAAGCACCATCAATAGAAGGATTACCCATTTTTGAATAAAAGCCTGCAACTACAATATTGTTTGCTTTGTCTTCATATAAATAAGTATCTCTTAAAATATAATCGTCCAACTTTAATTCAATTATCTTAGGATCTTTTTTATCTTTTGAATAAACTAAAATCTCAAAACGACCTTCTTTTCCCTCTGCTCCACGAACACTAATCAAAAAATAGAGTTTTCCATCATTTGATACTTGATAATCCAAAGTACTCATTTGAGCTTCAGTATATGGCATTTCATATTCACCACCCCAGATTAGTTTCAGATTTTCATCATACATATAAAAACCGTATTCTTCTTTGTTCAATTCATTTTTGCGTTCACGGTTATGTAAAGTATACTTAAAAAACAATTTTGTTTTATCATTTGAGTTAGAAATTCCATATCCCCAGCCTCCACCAATGATTCCGCGTGAACTCTGAAATAATTTAACAGGTTCGCCTGAAGTTTCAAGAGAAGTAGGAGAAAATTCTACTGCTGCTAGTCCTTCCGTTTTTGTTTCTTTAAACACTTCTCTAACTATCACAAAAGATTTTTTGCTGGTTAATGCTACACGTTCAAAGTATGATTTTTTGTTATCAAACATTGATTTGATATTAGGAGAATTGGAATTTGATAGCGTTAAGCCCGAAAATATCTGAAAGCCTATTTTATCCAATTTATCGCCTTTTGCATAGGTAAGCAAAACATCTCCATTTGCTAAAGGATTTGTTTGAACCAAAGGAAGATCATCTACACTCTCAAACTCAGTTGAGGATTTTATAGAATAAGGCCCTTTTTGAGAAAATGCTATTTGATTGACAAATAATAATGCAATAACCGAAGTAAAAAATTTAATATTCATATAGTTTAATGTTTTAGTGTTTTATCAGACAACAAGATAAAAAAAAATCCCGCTTCTGTAACCAGAAGCGGGATTTTTACAATATTTATGGTATTTATTTCATCTTTTTAGCCATTCCTGCACCAACCTCTTTTCCGCACTTAGCATAACATTCTTTAATAGAAGCTGTAGGGTCAAAATCCCAGTCACTTCCACCCATATTCACACCTTGAGCTGTAACCAGGCCTTTAGCCATAACTTTACCGGTAGCAATTTCTATCCAATAAATTTCAAAGCGGCAGAAAGGATTTTGCTTCATAACTACAGAGTTAAAGCCTGGTTCTGTCATTACCGTTTTTACTTTAATGGTGTATTTTGCATCTTTTTCGTTTTTAGCAGCTGTAGCGTTTGTTTTGCCTTTGAATAACATTTTATTGATTAGTTCTTCAAACATTGGTTCATATACAGAAGATCTGTTATTCACCCATTTTTCTGCCCAACGATCACCTTTTCCAGGCTGTTTAGCATTGTGCTTTGCAATTTTATCTGCTTTGTATTCAGATTCAGGTATTTTACCAACTAACATATCAGTATAATCATACTCAATATTGAATTTTTTTTGCCCTTTTAAAAAAGCCATACTCTTATCACCTTCAACGATTTTTTGTGCAATTAATGAATTGGAGAAGGCGATTAGACCAACAATTGCAAGTAATTTTAATGTTTTCATAGTTTTATTTTTTAGTTTGTTGTTTCCCCTTGTGGAAAACAAATGTATTTATTTTAATAGACAAAAGCTATACCATTTTATTATTTTTTATTCTTTTTTATATGTTCAGTAAACGACTTTGCTATTTTAGCGAAGGCACCTTCTACACACATTCCAGAGTTAGCAACCGAACACATTGCTCCCCCCTGAACATGTTTAATTGTTGATTTAGACAAAATCACATCCGGCTTATTTGTTTCGGTAATAATAAATTCACAAGTAATCCAAGCCGGAATAGCACCAATACCTCCTGAGGAGAATTGACCCGGGAATACAACTAATGTTTTTACTGTTAATGTATAAGCTGCATCCGTATTGCTCTGACTCAAATTAAGTTTACCAAAATATTTATTCCAAAGCTCTTCGAATTTATACGGCCAGCCTTCCTTTTTGTAGGACTCCCAACTAGCTATAAATTCATCCCCTTTTCCCGGAACACTTTCATTCAACTGTTTTCGCATCTTATCCAAATAAACAGCTTCTGTTGATCCTTCCGACATCATCATTTCAGAATAATCGTATTTAACCATCAATTTTGTCTGGTTGCCTAACATTTTTAAATCACCAAGGTCTTGGTAGACAAGTTGGGCATTAGATCCTACACTTATTAAAAGAGTAAAAAATAATATCAGAATCTTACTAGTTTTTTTCATATGTCTCATCTTTTATCAAAAAACACCACCGGTTTTCTGCTTAATTCAGGAAATTGAATTTTATTAATTACATCTATATCTTCGAATTTTACTTGAGGAGCTACACGCAATTTTGCTCTGAAATGGTCTTTGATGTCTTTCTCGAAATTTTCAGGAATATTTTCGCAACCAATTCGAATTAAAATTTCATCTGTTCCTATATCATTTGTAAATACTTCAACCACATAATTTGTAACTCCTTCGATGTTGTTTAAAATATCATACAAAGCAGGTGGATAAAGTGTTGTTCCTTTATACTTGATCATTTGTTTTCTTCTTCCAACAATTGGCCCTAACCGAATGGTTGTCCTTCCGCAAGTGCAAGGCTCAGAATAATGAGAACATAAATCTCCCGTTTTGAAACGCAACAAAGGCATTCCTTCTACACCTAATGTTGTAATAGTAACTTCTCCCGGTTCACCTTCGGCAACCGGGTTATTGTCTTCATCTAAAAATTCCACAATCACTAATTCGGGATGGTGATGACCGCCTTTTCCCGCTGCACATTCTGTAAATGCTGCGCTCATTTCGGTGCTGGCATAAGTAGAAAACAATTTAATGTCCCATTTATCTTTTATGCGTTGTCCGAGTGTAGTCAGACTAAAATCTTCGTTACGCAATGATTCACCAATACAAATCGCTTTATTAATAGAAGTATTTTTATAATCGATGCCATTTGCTTCGGCATATTCAATCAACTTTAATAAAAAAGATGGAACAGTTACAAACGCTGTTGGATTGATACGATTAATCGTATCCCATTGCAATTCCGGGATTCCTCCTCCTACTCGGACAACACCTGCACCTAATTTCCGGATTCCTAAGAAATAGGCTAAACCAGCCATGAATCGTTTGTCCAAGGTTGTCATCAATTGAAAAATATCATCGGAAGTAGAATCAGCGCATTCAAATGAAATGCATTCGTTGTATGCTAATCTGTCTAAATCTTTATCCGTCATTGGAAACAAAACAGGATCTCCCAATGTTCCGGAAGTAGTTATATAATCAATAATTTTACTTGGTGCCACACAAATAAAATCATCGTTACGATTTTGAATGTCATCTTTTGTAGTAACAGGAATCTGCTGTAAATCCTCTAAAGTTTTAATTTTAGAAATATCAATGTTATTCTTTTTGAATAATTCGGAATAAAATTTAGAACGCTCAGAAATATATTGAAGTAAAGCAGGTAATTGCTCCTCTTGGTGCTTCTTTTGCTCTGATAAGGATTTTGTTTCTATTTGAGGAATCATACTACTCCAACGAATTACTAATTTTTACGAAATATACGAATTACGAATCTCCATTAACCTTCTAACACAACCGTTGCCATTGCCATATCTTTAACGTGCGACAAGGAAACGTGAATTGTTTTAATATTTTTTTCTTTAATTATTTCTGCAGTTGTTCCAACAATTACCAAAGTTGGTTTTCCTAATTCATCATTCACCACTTCCACTTCATTAAATGCCATTCCGCCTCTCCAACCTGTTCCCAATGCTTTAAAAAATGCTTCCTTCGCAGCAAAACGTGCTGCATAACTTTCTGCAAAATTTGTTTTCGATTCGCAATAAGCAATTTCCACTTTGGAAAATACTTTTTCCTTAAAGCTATTGTTCTCAATACTTTTTGCTATGCGTGGCACTTCTGCTATGTCTGTTCCTATTCCTATAATCAATTTTAGATTTTTTGAATTTTAGAATTTTAGAATTGGCTACTACCTATTTTTTTCTTGGGCTTGAACTATACTCTTCTCAATCGCTTCCTTATCTTGAAGTGTTGTAATCTCTTTTGAAAGGGCTAAATTATAATATTTTAAAGCTTCTGTCGTATTCTTTTCATCGCTATAATAATTTCCTAAAATAAAATAGGTTTCCCAAAGTTCAGGATTCGATTGAATGAAATTACTAATAGTTTTTGAATCTATAGAGTATTTTACATTGTGCTTACGTTTTACTTGAAATCCTTCTCTAAAAAGTTTATAGGAAACGAAGTTTTTGTACTCCTTCGAATACAAAAAACTATCAGCAGGAACATTCAATTCCTTTTCATACAATTCTTTTTTTGCTTTTAATGTTGGCGCTTCTGCAAATACTTTGTTTAAATCGTAGCATACATATTGTCCGAGTTGAAAAGGATTTGTGGAAACCCAGACTTGCAACTTAGCAGGTTTGAAAATTACGGAGTGGTGAGCTATCAATTGATTCAAGGCCTTTTCGTTTCCCATTCCAATATCTTTTCCATCTATTCCTTTTTGATTTCTCAAAATTGCTGCTGCATCTTTCACAGAAATTTTTGGTGTCTCATTTACCAATTGAGTCAAATGTTTCAACCGGTAATTGGATGAACTTTTTTCGATGTTCGTTTGATTAATTAAATCCGTAGCAAATGCTTTTCCCTGATAATGATTGGCGCAAATGATGTAATCCGAATTTTCTGAATTATACAATTCTGTTTTGGAAGGCGTTTTTTCAATGGTTGCTGTTCTATTATCTGCCAGTGAACCGATCATTATAGATTCGGAGACAAATGTTTTTCGTTTTTGAGCAATCGCATAAGCTTCGTCAATGTTTTTTGCATACTGCAATATTTCTCTAGCTAATATTGAAATTGGAGTTGCTGCTCCTGTTGGAATTTCTGATTTGGATGCGTTAATCGTAACCGTCAATCCTTTTTCATTCATCCCTGAAACTGTTCCTATCATTCCGGCCCAGGAAATCATCATCAGCTTATAACCCTCTTTCGGTTTTACAAAATTTATGAGTTTATCTTCTGCGAAAGCATCGCCCACATAAAAATCAAAATTCCTTCCAATCAACAAAGAGCCATCATCAGTTTTATCTTTCCAAGCGCCAAAAGCAGTACAACCTACCGTCATGTTTTTATCTTGCAAAGCATGACCAATGTCGTGAGCTGCGTGATAATTCAACATTCTGTAATATTTCGGAGCAATAAAATCAAATTGATCGGATGCAGAAAGTGACTCTCCATAAATTTCCAATTTGTATTCTTCCGGAATGTATTCATCCAGATTTCTGTTAAAAAAAGCAATAAAAAATTTGAGATAATTCAACATTCCCTGTGAAGGAATCATTTTTTTAATCTGACCAACAAAAGCTATTTCTTGTTTTTCGGCAAGTTCTTTATTCAACTTTCCTTCTATTACACCACGTTCAAACCCATCGCCTTCTATATATATTTCCCATAAGCCTGTTTCACTTTTTTTAATCCAATTATTTTTAAGGGTGTAAAAATCTGGAGAAACTTCTGTACGATTGGAATCAACAATTGATAAATCTTCCGGAACCGGAGTTTTGATAGTAACCGTTATGATAAACCAAACCAACAGAATGAGTAATACATCCATTACCACAAAAAAGGAGTAGAATAACCAGCGGGCAAGTCGTATAAGTATATTTTTTATCATCAATTGTATCGCAAAGATAACAATAATAGTAGTTTCAGAGCATTGATTTTTTGAGCTATTTCTGACGTTTGTTTATCAAAAATTAGTATTTTTAGTTCCCCTCTTTGAAGGGAAAAACTATTCTATGACCCAGAACTTTAATTTTGATGATATTCGTCCGTATTACGACAATGAAGCACGCGATGTAATGCGGAAATTGCAGTACGACCCTTTGTTTATGAAGCTGGTGAATCATCTTTGGCCAACAATGACTCAGGAAGAAGCATTTGCAAAAGCCGACAAAGTGACCAGCAACATGGCTTTTCAACTCGAATTTATGCATCAGGCTATCCGGGTAATTGTTTCACGTTCTTCAACAGGACTAAGCTGTAGCGGATTTGAGAATGTTGACCCTAAACAAGCTTATTTATATATTGCCAACCACCGCGATATCTTATTGGATTCTGCAATTCTTCAGATTTTACTTGTAGAACATGGTTTTCAAACAAGTGAAATTACCTTCGGAAACAATTTAATGCAAGGCGACTTTATCACCGATTTTGGAAAACTGAACCGGATGTTTACGGTTTTACGCGAAGGAAATAGCCGCGAATTGTATGAAATCTCACAAAAATTATCTGCATATATCCGTCATACTATCATTGACAAAAATGTTTCCGTATGGATTGCACAACGAAACGGGCGGACGAAAGATGGAAACGACATGACTCAAACCGGTTTAATAAAAATGTTAAACATGAGTGGCGGAAAAAACTTTTCTGAAAGTATCCGAAATTTAAAAATTGTTCCATTGAGTATTTCTTATGAATACGAACCTTGTGACGATTTAAAAGTACAAGAACTTTATTTATCCTCTTTACATTCAAAATATGTAAAAGCACCCGGAGAAGATTTGAATAGCATTCTTACCGGAATAATACAACCAAAGGGCAGAATACACATGACTGTTGGAAAACCAATAGAAAGTGAATTGTCAGAGATAGAAAAAATCGGGAACGAAAACGAAAAAATAAAAGCTCTGGTAAATATTATAGACGAACAATTGTATGCTAACTATAAATTATGGCCTGTAAACTATATTGCTAATGATATTGCCAATGAATCAACAGAATTTAGCTCATACTATTCTGAAAAAGAAAAAGAGGATTTTATAAATTACATCAAACAAAAAATAAAAAAATTGACCGGAGACGAACAATCACTTTTTAATTTGTTTATTTCAATGTATTCAAACCCTGTAAAAACTAAGAAACTATCGGCAATAAGCCAGTAGATGAAAAATAATATTTTAATAATGAAAAAAACGACCCTACTCCTCTTAGTTTTTTCAAGCATTTTTTATTTAAATGCATTCTCACAAAAAATTTATACAAGTGCCGATGTGTTTACCGAAAAAAAAATGGTTTGGTATGGCTTGGATTTTACCCATTGCAAATTTATCGGCCAGCCAACTATCCACGGAAATTTTTATAAAGCTCCGGATTACGTTGTAAAATATTTCTTTAGAGATTGGAATATGATTCCTTTAAAAGAAGGAGAAAAATACGATATAGGAAAAGCCTTTGATAAGGATTATATTTATTTTGATATTGATACCGTTTTAGCAAGAGGCCAGAGATATAAAAGTGATAGTCTGATTGCATTTTCAAACGCCTATACTTTAAACACAACCACTTTTCCCGATGTTATAAAATCATATGGAGGAATTGCATCTGAAGGAATTGGAGTTGTTTATCTTGTAGAAAGCTACAATAGCATAAACGAACTTGCAACCTATTATTGTATTGTATTTGATGTAGCCTCAAAAAAAATATTGTTACAAGAAAAAATTACCGGCCGCCCGCAAGGAGGAAGTGTTAAAACATATTGGGCAGGTGCTTTCCGAGAAGCATTAGAGAAAAATGTTAAAGTATATAAGAAGTGGAAAAAGGGAGCAATGGTTAAGTAGTTGGGAGTCGGGAGTTCGGAATTGGGAGTTGGGAGCAAAGTAGACAATAGACAATAGGCAATAGACAAATAAAAAAACGCTCCGTAATTAACGAAGCGTTTTTTTATTGTGGGGTATTTTATCTCACTATTGCAAATTTTCCATACGATACTTTTTCTCCTTCTACAGAAATTGAAAATGTGTACATACCCGGAGAAAGTGTTGAAACATTTATTTTGTTTTCAATTGAACTTATCTCCATCGTATTTTTACCGGAAATATCATAAATGGATATTACCGCTTTTTTAGAAAAAGTATTTTCTAAATAAAATACATCATTACAAGGATTAGGATAAACAGAAGAAGATAAAACCGGAGCAGTTTCAGTAATTCCTGTTGGAATACAAAGTCCGGGAGGAAAAGATACAACCGGACAAAGGTTCATTGGTCCTGTATAATTAAGAATTGTAGCTCCGGCCTCATAATTTACTCCAAAAAACATGGTGTTTCCATGTGCATCAAATGTTCCGCCACTTTTAATATAAACCATTCCGTATGCTCCAGGACCAGCTTCATAAATTCCTCCTCCCTCAATGTGTATAAACCTCGTACAGCACATGGCACTATCCATTAAATGTCCACCGCCACAAACAATTCCAAAGTTATAAGGCGTTCCGGATGGACCAAGTACAACATTCCCACTTACGGTAAGGTCGTAAGAACCAGAACCGGATGAACACTGAGCATTAACGCAAGTAATTGCAATAAAAATAAGACTAAATAGAGTAATTATTTTCTTCATGTTTTAGATTTTATAGTTTAATTTTATCAATACTATGAGTGTAATTTTGTTAAAATAGTTGCATGGATTATTGATAAACTATAATTCCATTTCAGACTAAAAAGGTCGTTTTTTTTCCTATTTTTACAGCTAGGCAGTAGAACCCTTCAACTGCACTAAGGGCAATAAAAAATTAGAGTTTAATATTTATATTATATGAAGTTAGAAAATTACGCATCCGGGAAATGGGTTTCAGGTGATGGCGATGGCCAGGCATTATTCAATGCAATTACAGGCGAACAAATTACAACTGCAAGCAGCAAAGGATTGGATTTTGCAGAAATGATGAATTATGCCCGCAAAGTGGGCGGACCGGCTTTACGAAAATTAACTTTTCAGGAAAGAGGTTTAATGCTGAAGGCTTTGGCAATGCATCTTCAGTCAAAAAAAGAATCGTTTTATAAAGTGAGCTGGGCAACTGGCGCAACCCGTTCGGATAGTTGGGTGGATATAGAAGGAGGAATTGGAAATTTATTTACTTATGCTAGTTTACGCAGACAGTTTCCAAATGAAACATTTTGTTTGGATGGCGATACAGCAAAATTGAGCAAAAACGGAACTTTTATCGGTCACCACATTTGTGTTCCGAAAGAAGGCGTAGCAATTCATATTAATGC
The DNA here is from genome assembly GCA_005772895.1 of Bacteroidota bacterium. GTDB lineage: Bacteria > Bacteroidota > Bacteroidia > 2-12-FULL-35-15 > 2-12-FULL-35-15 > 2-12-FULL-35-15. The sequence continues at coordinate 35,698 of SXIH01000002.1, forward strand.
TTTTAACTTTCCCGTTTGGGGAATGCTAGAAAAAATTGCTGTGAATTTATTAGCAGGTGTTCCTGCAATTGTTAAACCTGCAACCGTTACTTCCTTTTTAACAGAAGCAGTAGTAAAAGAAATTGCAGCTTCCAAAATTTTACCTGAAGGGGCATTACAACTTATCTGCGGAAGTGCCAACGGAATTTTAGATCATATCGAATCACAAGACATTGTTACGTTCACAGGTTCTGCAAGTACAGGAATGATGTTAAAAGCTCATCCACGACTAATTCAAGAAGCTGTTTCTTTTAACATGGAAGCCGATTCATTAAATTGCTGCGTGCTTGGCTCAGATGCTGTTCCCGGGACTCCAGAGTTTGACATATTTATTAAAGAAGTGCAACGTGAAATGACTACAAAGGCCGGACAAAAGTGTACAGCCATCCGTAGAATTATTGTTCCTGAAAAATTAGTTGAAGACGTTCAGATAGCATTAGGAAAAAGATTAGCAACTACAACTATTGGTGATCCGAATGTGGAAGGTGTGCGAATGGGAGCTTTGGCAGGAAAATCGCAATTGAAAGAGGTTGCAGAAAAAGTAATGCAGTTAGCAAAAACTCAAGAAATAGTTTTTGGTGATATGGAGAAATTTGAAGTGACGGGTGCTGATAAAAGCAAAGGAGCATTTATGTCGCCCATCCTATTCTTAAATAAAGACCCTTTCAAATTTCAGGATTGCCATAATTTAGAAGCATTCGGACCTGTTAGTACTATTATGCCATACAAAACAATTGCTGATGCGATTGAATTAGCTAAAATGGGGAAAGGTTCATTAGTTTGTTCAATAATAACTGGAGATGATAAAATTGCAAAAGAGTTTGTTATCGGAGCAGCATGTATGCACGGAAGAATTTTAGTTTTAAACGCTGATTGTGCAAAAGAAAGTACCGGTCATGGTTCACCAATGCCATTATTAACACATGGTGGTCCGGGCCGTGCCGGTGGCGGGGAAGAAATGGGTGGAAAACGCGGTGTATTTCATTATTTACAACGCACAGCTATTCAAGGTTCACCAACCACTTTAACAAATATTACCAACAACTATCAGTATGGTGGAAAATATATTCAAAATGACATTCATCCTTTCAAGCGTTATTTCGAAGAGTTGGTTATTGGAGAAACATTGATTACAGCAAAACATAAAGTGACTTTAGAAAACATAGAAGCATTTGCAGAATTGAGTGGCGATAAATTTTATGCTCACATGGATGCAAATTCACTGGAAGGAACAATTTTCACCGGAAGAGTTGCACACGGGTATTATATTTTATCACGTGCTGCAGGTTTATTTGTGGATGCTCCCAAAGGTCCTGTTTTATTAAATTACGGAATTGATGAATGCAGATTTACAAAACCTGTTTACCCCGGTGCAGAAATTGGCGTTCGCTTTACTTGCAAAGAAAAAATAGATCAGGAGAAAAAATCCGAAGAAGATATTGCAAAAGGAATTGTAAAATGGATGGTGGATGTTTATGACGAAACAGGAGAAACAGTTGCCATTGCTACCATTTTAACGATGGTAAAAAAGAAAAACCAGGACTAACAATTTAAACAATTGAAATTTTATCTTTCATTTTTTTGTTCAGTAATATTGAGCATGCATTTGTTTGCTCAGGAATCTGCTATTATAGATTCGTTGAAAAAAGAAGTAGCAAAAGCAAAAACAGATTTGAAGTTGAGTTATGCTACTGATGTTCTTGCAAAAGAATACATGGACATTAATCCTGATTCAGGGATTGTTTATGCAAACAAATCATTAGCATTAGCAAAAAAGATAAAAAGGTATGAATACCAAGTGGATGCACTTGTAACCTTAGGAATAATTTATCGTGAGCGAGGCGAATTTGACACTTCACTTGACAAACTTCATACTGCATTAAAAATTGCGGAAGAGAATAAACTACATTCCCATTATTTTGAACGAGTATACACTTCTTTAAACTTAGCCTACACCGAACAGGGTAATTACACCGTAGGAATAGAATATGGTTTCAAAGCTCTGAAAGAAATTGAAAAAAACGGTGATACGCTTGCTATGGCATTAGCAAATAACAACATCGCCAACACTTATTTCAATATCAAGCAATACAGAAAAGCAATGAAGCACTATTCTATTGCATTGGACTATGCGATTGCAATCAAACATGTATACGGTCAAAGTTTACTGATTGGAAATATGGGAAGTGTTTATTATGAATTGGAGAAACTGGATAGTGCTAAATTGTGTTTTGACAAATGTCTTATTCTTGCCAAAGAAGTGGAAGATATCACCGGAGAAGCTAATGCTTACACAAATTTAGGTAGCTACTATCAAAAGAAGAAAGACAATAAAACTGCTATTGAGTATTTTTCAAAAGCTGAAAAGATATTTAATGAAATGAAAATGCAACCAAATTTAGGTGATTCATACTATAATTTAGCAACTTCATATCTAGAGCTGAAAGATTATAAAAAGTCAGAAACGTATGCAAAACAAGCACTGGAAATTGCAAATAAAATTGAAAGTTATCCGCATAAAGAATCAGCTCACTTAGCATTGAAAAATGTTTACGAGAAAATGAACAATACTGACAAAGCATATTATCACTACAAAGAATACATTGCATCCCGCGATTCAATTTTTAACGAAGAAAACAAAAAAGAACAATTTAAAGCCGAATTAGTATATGAATACGATAAGAAAAAATATGCCGATTCATTAGATCAGGCTATGTCTTCAAAAATTCAACAACAAGAATTGGAAATTGCTGTTGAAAAAACAAAAAAGCAAAAACTCTTTACATATATAGCAGTTGGAATATCTTGCTTACTGCTAATCGTAGCACTTTACATTTTTAAAAACTATAAAGACAAACAAAAAGCGAATAAAATAATTTCGGAGCAAAAACATCAGGTTGAAATTCAAAAAGAAGAAATCGAGCTTCAAAAAATTATTCTCGAAACAAAAAATAAAGCTGTTACTGATTCTATCTATTATGCCAGCCGAATTCAAAAATCCCTACTCCCTACTGAAAAATACATAGAACGCAACATTAACAAATTAAAAAAGGGTTAATGAAAAAGAATTTTATTATTTTTCTGCTAATGTTCTTTGTTCATTCTGGTAATGCTCAAAACACTGCAATCATTGATTCTCTCTTACTATTAACAAAAACCGCAAAAGAAGATACTTCCAAAGCTAATTTGTACATGTCGTTATGCAAGGAATATTATCAATCCAATTATGATTTATCACTCATGTATTGCCAGCAAGCTTTAGCGCTGTCAAAAAAATTAAATTACTCATCCGGTCAAGCAGATGCTGCAAAGATGATGGGCAATATCACAAGTGATGTTGGAAAGTTTGAAGAAGCTTTAAAATATTATGAAACTAGTTTTGAATTGTATACAGAGTTGAAAGATTCTTCCAATATGGGTTATGTTTTGAACAATGTGGCAATTACTCATTCCGATATGGGTGAATACACTCAAGCAATAAAAATATATCTCAAAGGTTTGGATATTGCAGAAAAAATCAACGATAAAAGAGTGCTTGGCAAACTATATAACAACATGGGCTTGGTTTATTTTTATCAAAAAGATTATAAAAACGCATTGCAAAAATTTAAAAAATCATTTTCATATAGAAACGACATAAAAGATCTGGAAGGCTTAGCTACAAATTATAATAATTTCGGGATTGTATATGAAGCAAAAAATCAATTGGACAGTGCACTTTTCAATTATTACAAAGCTTATGAATTGGCCGAACAAACTAAAAATCTTGCAAAAAAAGCAGCTTACCTTGATAATATAGGAAATGCCTATCAAAAAAAGGGGCAATTGGATTTGGCCATTCAATTTAATACAAAAGCATTAGCAATACGCGAACAAATTGGCGATAGAATGGGAATTGCCGTATCTAGCATTAACGTTGCAGCAAACCTATTGATTGAAAAAAAATACAAAGAAGCTGAAAAATTATTTTTGAGAGCTATTGATATTACAAAAGAGATTGGAGCAAAAAACACAGAAAAAGAAGCATACAATTCTATATCGGAATTATATTTTGCCTCAAAAGATTTTGAAAAAGCATATCATTTTTATAAAAAATTTACAGAGTTAAAAGATTCTATACTTAATCAATCTACCACAAAGCAAGTTGCTGAAATGGAAAGTAAATATGATAATGAAAAGAAACAGCGGGAAATTGAAGTATTAACCGAAAAAAATAAAGTTCAGGAGTTATCAGCAAACCGGCAGAATATTATCACCTGGTCGATTGGCGGAATATCCTTTTTAATAATCTTATTTGCTCTTTTAATGTGGAACCGTTTTTTAATTACTAAAAAACAAAAAAAGATTATAGAAGAGCAAAAAATTGTGGTAGATCAAAAACAAAAAGAAGTCTTGGATTCCTTTTATTATGCAAGCAGAATACAAAAATCACTACTCCCTACAGATAAATA
>SXIH01000010.1 GCA_005772895.1 Bacteroidota bacterium
CAGCTTGGAAGGATGACGCTCTACCAAATGAGCTACTTTCGCGGATTAAAAACTATTATAATTTTGGCTGACACTCACCATCCCGATAGCTATCGGGAGAGCTAATTCAATCAAAAACTATTATTTTAAAGAACTATATTTTATATTTTTATTTCTTCTCTTCTCCAATAAAAATCGTGGGGAGAGAAGGATTCGAACCTTCGAAGTCGAAACAACAGATTTACAGTCTGTCCCATTTGGCCACTCTGGTATCTCCCCGATAGTATCACTTAAAAAAGAGCCGATGGAGGGATTCGAACCCCCGACCAGCTGATTACAAATCAGCTGCTCTGGCCAACTGAGCTACATCGGCAATACCTTATAATACTATATTTTAAAAGAACTTCAACCGTTTTAAAAGTGGACAAAATACACTACCCCCTTGAAAAAGGATTGCAAATTTAGAAAACATTTGCGGAGTAACAAAAGTTTTAGGGCTTTTTTTCAAAAAAAATGCTTGCATCCTGATTTTGAGGAGGCAAATTTATAGAAATGTTTGAATTGGTAAGGATTTTTACCCTTTTTTAGTGTTAAGCGTCCGTTATTTCTATGTTTCCTATACACAAATTGGCTCTTTATCTCTATTTTACTCAAAAAAACAGGTTTAAACAATATGCCTATTTCTGCCTCGTTTTCATTAAAAACCAAAACATCCCCAAGCCCATGGTTTAATATTTACTCTTTATCATTTTTTGTCATTTCGTCCCGATAGCTATCGGGATTTAAAAACCGAAAAACTGCACAAAATTTTGATGGGGATAAACTAAAAACCTTGGACTATGAAACGCTCTCTCTCAACACCTGCTTTTATTAGCTGCGCTTTTTTTATTCTTTGCGGCTTCGATAAAACAAAAAAAGAGTCGAACGACTTAAAAGACAAAATCGCTAATCCCTACGATGTCATTATCGTTCCGGGGGTTCCTTACCAAGAACCTTCATTGAAAAGTGTTTTGAAATCCAGAATCCTGTGGGCAAAATATCTTTTTGAAAAAGGAATTACAAAAAATATTATTTTTTCCGGAGCACCTGTATATACGCCATATATAGAAGGAAAAGTAATGAAAATGTATGCCGACTCGTTGGGAATTCCAACTGAAAATACTTTTGCCGAAGAAGAAGCTGAACACAGTACCGAAAATATTTTTTACTCAGTACAAATGGCCAGAGACTTAGGTTTTAAAAGGATTGCATTAGCAACGGATCATTATCAGGCAATTCTTTTGAAAGGATATATCAAGAAAAAATTTCCCGATATGGAAATTATTACCATTCAATACAAAAAAATAAATATGAAAACTGCATTGCCTGAAATAGACGCAGAGTCTGCCTTTGCAAACTATTTTGTTTCTTTGGCAGAGCGTGAAAATAAATTAAAACGCTTTAAAGGAACGATGGGAAAAAATATTATCGACAATAAAAAAGACTCTTCGTTTTATAAAAGAGTCCCTGTGTTGGTTAAAAACTAGACCTCATCCCCAGCCCTTCTCCTTGTTCAAGGAGAAGGGAGTTTGGTTTGATAGACGAGAATGATTTTACTTCTAAAAACGAGTTGTTTATTACAAACCCTTTACCTTTTCTTTATGTTTTTTCACTTGTGATTTAAGTGCGTCAATACTTGTATCTACAGCTTCTTCAAAACTTTTGCATTGCTTTTTTGCAAACAAATGATTGCCTGCCATGTGTAATTTTATTTCTGCAATTTTATTTTCTGCCGAATCACCCTTGTCAAGTTTTAATATGACTTCGCTCTTCAAAATGCCGTCATAAAAAAGGGTTAATTTATCTACACGTTCTTCTACAAAAGCTAATAATTTTTTGTCTGCATCAAAATGCACGGATTGAATTTGTACTGTCATGGTGATTTCCTCCTATTTTAAATTAGTGATTTGTTGATTTGGTGAATTGGAGAATTGTACCCCAACCTTACCTATTAGTTTTTCTTGTAATTTTCTAAATCTAAAATTCTCTATTTCTCTATTTTAATTAACCTTTCGGATGAGCTTGTTTGTGAATATTTTTTAATTTTTCTACTGTGTTATGTGTGTATACTTGTGTTGCAGCCAGATTTGCATGTCCGAGTAATTCTTTGATGGCATTCAAATCAGCGCCATTATTGAGCATGTGTGTTGCAAAGGTATGGCGCAAAACATGCGGACTCTTTTTATCTATTGTTGTGATTAATGAAAGGTACTCATTCACAATACGGTAAACAAATTTTTCATACATTTTTTTTCCACTTTTTAGTTGAAATAAGAACTCTCCGGGTAAACCGGGCTTTTTATCCATATAATCCTGAATGCTGCTTTTGATCTCGTTGCTAAAAGGGATAATTCTTTCTTTATTACGTTTACCGAGTACTTTAATCTGACAAGCATCCAAATCTACATTTACCAATTTTAGGTTAATCAACTCAGAAAGACGAATGCCTGTTGCATAAAAAAGCTCTATGACCAATTTGTTTCTTACCCCTTCCAAATCATCGCCAAAAGCAACGGTATCAATTAATGTATTCATATTGTCTTTTTCAACAAATACGGGCAAACGTTTGGATGTTTTGGGCGACATAATTTTCAGCATTGGGTTTTCGGTCGCTATGCCTTGTCGCAATAAATATTTATAGAAGGTTTTAAGAGTAGTGATCTTGCGGTTTACGGAGCGGGGGCTGATTTTCTGATCCATCAACTCTACTATCCATGAACGGATAAGCACGTGATTAATATCAGAAAGTTTTTTTATATCGTAAGTTGTGTGGAGATAAGAATAAAATTGCTCTAAGTCGCCCGAATAAGCCAAAATAGTATGGCTTGACAATCGTTTTTCGAATTGAAGGTATTTTAAAAAACTGTCCCGGCTTGCGTCCATAAAAAATGAGAGGAAAAATCTACTTCTTTTTACGTGATAACCTATGAAAAGTTATGTTAAAATAAGTAAATCTTTCCTCTCAGGGAATATTTAACAAACAGAAGAACTATGCTTCTTCGTTGCGTTGTAATTTCTCTTTGTAAATCGCTTTAATTCTTGCTTCGCGATATACTACAGAAGGTTTAGTGAATTTTGAACGTTCACGTAATTCTTTAACAACACCTGTTTTTTCAAATTTCTTTTTGAATTTTTTAAGTGCTTTTTCGATTGCTTCGCCTTCTTTAACTTGTACTATTAACATTTTGTTTTGTTTTAATTTTTATAAATGGGATGCAAATATAAAAAATAATTATGAATTATAAATGCTGAATTATAAATTATTCTCTAAAAATCAACTTATTTCATGATTTCACGGGCAATTACCATCTTTTGAACCTCTGAAGTCCCTTCACCGATGGTACAAAGCTTACTATCACGATAATATTTTTCTGCCGGAAAATCCTTTGTATAACCATATCCACCAAAGATTTGCACCGCTTCAGTACCTGCTCTTACACAAACTTCAGATGCATAATATTTAGCATAAGCGCCTTCTTTGGTCATTTTCTCCCCTTTGTTCTTTTTATCAGCTGCATAATACGTCAATAATTCTGCTGCTTCAATTTCAGTTGCCATATCTGCCAACTTAAAAGCTATACCTTGAAACTGAGAAATTGGTTTCCCAAATTGCTCACGTTCTTTCGAATATTTTAATGAACATTCAAATGCGCCTTTTGCAATTCCAACAGCTAAAGAAGCAATAGAAATACGACCACCATCCAATACTTTCATTGCCTGAACAAATCCTTCACCTTCTTTTCCTAACATTTGGTCTTTGTGAACTCTGCAGTTATCAAAAATTAACTCAGCCGTTTCAGATGCGCGCATTCCCAATTTATTTTCTTTTTTTCCGGATTTAAAACCTGGAGTTCCTTTTTCTATAATGAATGCAGACATTCCTTTTGAATCTCCTTTTTCACCTGTACGGACAATTACAACGGCAACATTTCCACTAATTGCATGTGTAATGAAATTTTTAGAACCATTGATTACAAAGTAATCTCCATCCTTTTTTGCAGTTGTTGTCATCCCACCTGAATCAGAACCAGTTCCTGTTTCAGTTAATCCCCAAGCGCCAATCCACTCTGCTGTTGCTAATTTTGGAAGGTATTTTTTCTTTTGTTCTTCATTACCAAATTGAAGAATATGTCCTGTACACAAAGAGTTGTGAGCCGCCATTGATAAGCCTATTGAACCACAAATTTTTGACAATTCTACAATTGCAGTTACGTATTCGGTATACGAAAATCCTGAACCACCATATTCTTCAGGCACCAAAACACCCATCAATCCAAGTTCTCCTAATTTTTTAAAAACGGGAACAGGGAATTCTTGTGTTTCATCCCACTCCATCATTTTCGGACGGATATGGTCATCTCCAAATTTCTTAATCATATCAGCAATCATTCGCTGATTTTCATTTATGCTAAAATCCATTTTTGTAGTTTTTTTGAGTAGACAAAAATATAAATTAAATTGAATGATGTGTGTCTTGTTATCAAATAAATGCGACAGAAATTATGCTGTGCATAATAATAATGACTAATAATTCACCAGACTAATAATATTATCAGAATAAGGAGAAAGTTTTTCTCTGCCTTTTAAAAAATCCAATTCCACAACAAACGCAAATCCTGCTACATTTCCATTTTGCATTTCAATTAATTTCACTGCAGCCTCTGCTGTTCCGCCAGTAGCTAGTAAATCATCGTGAATCAAAACATTCCAGCCGGGTTGAATTTCATCTACCTGCATTTCTACTTTTGCACTTCCATATTCTAAATCGTATTCGTAGGAAATTTTTTTGTAAGGTAATTTTCCGGCTTTGCGGACTAATATAAAAGGAATATTAAGTTTGTTTGCCAAAGCAAATCCAAACAAAAAACCTCTGCTTTCTACTCCTACAATTGCATTGATATTTTTATCCGCAACACGATTGGCAAATTCAGAAACAATTTCATTGCACAAATCCTGATTGTGAAAAATAGGTGTTATGTCTTTGAAGAGGATTCCAGGTTTTGGAAAATCGGCTACGTCTCTGATTGTTGATTTGATTTTGGTTTCTAGCATTTTAATAGTAATAAGGTGATGGGGTTATAAAGTGATAAAAGTACAAAATGTCAAAAAATGAGTAGAGGCTACCCATCACTTCATCACTTTATTACTTTATTACTTCATCACTCCGTCACCAAGTAAGGTACAATTTTACGGTATGTTTCTTCATCTACCAAATCTGTTTTCTTGATTTCATCAACAGTTTTGTATTTCCCGTGATTCTTGCGATAACTTACAATTGCGTTTGCTACCGTCCATTTGATGTAAGGACTTTTCAAATCAGCGGCTTCGCAGGTATTGATGTTTATTTTTTTAATTTTCGATTCGTCTATATCGATATATTTTTCGATGGAATTTAATTTCTCCTGATCAAACTTCCATATTTCCAATAATTGTTCTTTAGAAACAAAACCTCCAAGTGCATTCCGGTGTTTGATAATATTCTTTGCATAAAAAGCTCCGATTCCTTTTATTGTTGTAAGAGTTGCCGAATCAGCAGAGTTAAGTTCGATTACATTTAATCGTTCTGTTTTAAGCACATTCAGAGCACTTGCATTTTCTACTTTTCCGTTTTGGAAAATAGATTTTGTTTTTTCCGGTGTTCTGGCAATTTCTGCTGGAGAAGGAATTTGGATTTGAATAAATGGCTCCAATGTTTCATATTGCTCGATACTTAAACAATACATTTTTTTCACATCTTCTTTGGTTCTGAATTTGCCACCTTTAGATTCATACTTCTTTATAGTTTTGATTTGCTTATCATTTAATCCTAATCTTTTCCAATCCTGTTCTGATAAATTATTAGGATCAAAATTAAACCGCTCGGATTTATCTTCTGTTCCATTCAATCTTGCCTCACGAATTGCCTGTTTTTCTGAATAATTCGAATATTCACTTTTTTCATCAATCATTGATTCAAATTCTTTTACTTCTTTATCAAACTTTGTAAAATCAACTTTTTCTTGACTAACAAAATTGGATGAAATATTAAGATACAGAACCAGTCCAGCAATAATACTTAATAAAATAAAAACGCCATTACGTTCACGTTTGTTGAATGTAAAAAAATCTCTAAAAATGTTTTTCATACTCATACTCCTAAGTTTTTAAAATGAATAATTACATCGATAAACTTTTTATCGAGTTTGTGGAGTAGCAATAAATGAGTAGTTCCCGATAGCTATCGGGATTGGAGTAGTATACTGTTTAGTTGAGCGCTGGCCGCTTCTGTGTAATGTAATAAACGGGGATTCCAATAAAAACAATCAATAAACCCAATCCGGTATTCATTGTATCGTAAATTAATAAGTCGACACAAATGGCTGTTGTTACTAAAATATAAAGTGCCGGAATAATAGGATAACCAAATGCTTTGTATGGTCTATCTGTATCCGGTTCTTTTTTTCGCAACACAAATATTCCAGCGATTGTTAAAATATAAAACAACAAGGATGCGAAAGTTGCATAGGTTAACAAATCACCATACTTACCAGAAAGACAAAGCACACAAGCCCAAATACATTGCAACCACAATGCTTTTGAGGGAACATTTTTTTCGTTGAGAGATGCGGCTCCTTTAAAAAACAAACCATCTTTTGCCATCGCATAAAATAATCTTGCGCCTGCTAATACCAATCCGTTGTTACATCCAAAAGTGGAAACCATAATTAAAGCTGCCATAATAAAAGCAGCGGGTGCGCCAAAAATCATGGAAGCTGCAGCAGCTCCAACTCTATCATTACTAGGAAACATAATTCCTTGTCCGAGTGCATCCGTAGCATTTGGATCACCATGCATCGGCAAGAGTGATAAATACGCAACGTTTGCTAAAATATAAATGATGGTTACTATAAATGTTCCTAAAAACAAACTGCGGGGAATATTTTTTTTCGGGTCTTTAATTTCAGAAGCAATAAAAGTCACATTGTTCCATGCATCACTCGAAAAAAGTGAATTGATAATGGTTGCACCCATTGCTCCCAAAAGCGCAGAGCCAGCTAAAGGAATGACACTTATTGTTCCATCGGGAGCTAACGTTGTTTTACTTGCTTCCCACATTTTTGTAAAATTCGCAACCAACACATCACCTTTTACCCCTATCGCTATTCCTAAAACAATCAATGCAAATAATGCAAATAGTTTTGCTGAAGTAAAGATCAACTGAATGGTTTTTCCATTTTGAACGCCTCTGCTGTTAATATAAGTAAGGAATACAACACTTGCCATTCCGACTAACTGAGCATAGGTAACTTTATACGAAGCACCTATTTCTAAAATCGTATTATTTAATTCAGGAAAAAACACAGAAGTATATTTTGCAAAAGCAACTGCAACTGCAGCTATTACACCTGTTTGAATAACTGTAAAAACGGTCCAGCCATAAAGAAAAGAAATCATGCGGCCGTAAGCTCGTTGGATGTAAATATATTGTCCGCCCGCATTCGGCATCATTCCAGCCAATTCTCCATAACTCAATGCAGCGAATACAGTAATCAATCCTGTGAGTAGCCAAACAACCAACAACCAACCTGCAGAACCAACATCACGTGCCATTGCGGAGGTGACGATAAAAATTCCGGAACCAATCATTGAGCCGGCTACAATACTGGTGGCATCAACTAATCCAAGTGTACGTTTTAATTCCGGTTTTTCTGACATACTTATAGGAACGCGGATCTTTTATGATTTTTATGATTAAAAATGATAATAGATTTTGTGTTATTATTTTTTATGTTTCTATTATTTAAAAAAAAGGACGGCATATACCGTCCTTATTATTATTTAAAAATTTTATTATTCTTCGTCTTTTTTATTCGGGTTATTCAATCTGCTGTTCTTAACACTGTATCCGAAATAAATCAGGAATCCAACAGCCAACCAAATAATTAAACGCAACCAAGTATCACCCGGCAAGAACACCATCATAAATAAACATGCTGCAATTCCTAAAATCGGAACTAATGGAACCAACGGTGTTTTGAAAGCACGCGGTAAATCAGGTTGTGTTTTGCGCAATACTAAAACTCCAACGCACACTAAAATAAATGCGAGCAATGTTCCAATACTTGTCATCTCCCCTACTATATCAGCAGGAACAAAAGCAGCGAACAAGCTTACAAATAACATGAACAATAAATTTGATTTTGCAGGTGTTCCAAATTTTGGATGAACAGCTGAAAATACTTTAGGAAGTAATCCATCTTTACTCATTGAGAAGAATACTCGTGATTGTCCCATTAACATTACCAGAATCACCGAAGAGTAACCGGCAAGAATAGCAAGGATAATTGCTTTGTTTAGCCAAGGATAAGCAGGAGTAACAACTCCGTTTGCACCAATTTCTCCCATATGATCAATTGCAACAGCAACAGGAGCAATTCCATCAGCACCTTGGAAACTTGTATAACTTGTTACACCCGTCATAACGTGTGCAAACAATAAATACAATACTGTACAAATTGCCAATGAAACTAAGATTCCTATTGGCATATCCCGTTTAGGATTTTTTGCTTCTTGTGCTGCAGTAGAAACAGCATCAAAACCGATATAGGCGAAAAAGACTATGGCGGCAGCTCTGACAATTCCACTCATGCCAAAATTTCCAAACTCGCCAGTGTTTGTAGGAACGTATGGGCTATAGTTATCATAATTAATATAACCCCAGCCTAAACAAATGAAAATTAATACTACAGAAACTTTTAAGGCAACAATAATTCCGTTTACCAATGCCGACTCTTTAGTTCCTTTCACTAATAATAACGACATCAGAATAACAATGAATACTGCAGGAAGGTTAACCATACCACTTACAATTGTTCCGTCAGCTAATGTTGCAGTATTAAAAGGCGACAAAGTAAGTTCCGGAGGAAGATGAATATCATAATATCCTAAGAATTTCACTAAATATCTCGACCAGCTGATAGAAACGGTTGCAGCACCAACAGCGTATTCCAACACCAAATCCCAACCAATAATCCAAGCAATAAATTCACCCATTGTTGCATAGGAATAAGTATATGCACTTCCAGCAACAGGAATCATGGAAGCAAACTCAGCATAACATAAACCCGCAAAAGCACAGGCAACAGCAGCAATCACAAACGAAATTGTAATACCAGGACCTGCATTATTTGCAGCAGCAGTTCCTGTAATTGAAAACAATCCGGCACCTATAATTGCACCTATACCCAATGCAACTAAAGAGCGTGCACTTAAAGTTCTTTTCAATCCTCCCTTTTCCCCTTCTGCTTCACCTTGAAGAGAACTAATTGATTTTTTAATCCAAAGATTTGCCATATTTTTTATTTTGAATGAGTTCCAAATATATACAAGTTTTGATTATAAATCCAAAAATATAAAATCAGTTTTGCTATTTTTACAAACATTGCAAATATCTTCTGATTTGTTAGCGGATATGCAGGAGCTATATATATTATGTTCTATATTTGAGTGATGAAAAAAGCACTGCTTTTATTCTTATTTCTTTTCTCACTTGTCGGTTTTGCACAAACCGATAATTACTTTCATTTCGATTCACTTCCCGGACAGCAAGAATACACAGTAAATGAGCCCAGCATACAAGTTCTGACAAATTGGAAATATCACAAAGGTGACGACATGCGGTGGGCTGATTCGGCATTTGATGATAGCTCCTGGAATTTTGTTGCACCCAATTTAAATTTTGATTCACTTGCTCCCGGCACTTTTGAAACTATCGGCTGGTTTAGGCTACACTTAATTGTAGATACCACTTTACTAAACAAAACACTTGCATTTTTAATAACTCAGTCAGGTGCTTCGGAAGTTTATCTGGATGGAAAACTAATTCATTCGTTTGGCAAAATAGATCAGAAAAATTTAGCCAATGAAGAAGGATACGACCCTCAAGAAGTTCCAATGCCTATCCGGTTCGAAAAAAGCAGAATACATGTTATTGCCATCAGATATGCATATGCGACAGCTGTGGATGACTACAAAAAAAATCTGGTAGATGCAGTTGGATTTGATTTTAAGTTCGCTGAAATGCGGGATGCTATTGTATACAAATTTCTGACTTCAAATACTATCACAGCAATATTTATATTTTATTTCACATTTTTTATCGCATTAAGTTTTCTGCATTTTGCGTTTTTTATTTTTTACAGAGAAAACAAATCCAATTTATATTACAGCATTTTTGCCGGAGCATTCGGAACATTTTTCCTTTCTATACTAATAGCCAGACACTTTATGATTCCTGAATTTGTAAGATCAGTAAATCATTACGCTTCCATGTTGTCCGATTTTTATATTCCTTCCTTGATTGCAATGCTTTACAGTATTTTTTACAAAAAACTACCTAAGATATTCTGGATATGGGTTGTATTATTTGCAATTGACTTTATCATGAACATCCTTTATAAAGAATCAAAAATATTCGGGATTTTACTTTACTCTATCTTCATTATAGAATCATTACGGATTATTATTGCCGCTATTTATAAAAAATTAGAAGGCGCATGGATATTAGGTTCAGGTATTATTACTACCATTGGTTTTTTTGCAGTCTTTTTTGTTCTTGCAACCTTAGGAATAAAATCGCACTTTAACACTGCAGGATGGGGAGGATTTTTCTTGGGAATACTTGTTATTTATGTCACATTAAGTATTCCGCTTTCAATGACAATATACTTAGCCCGCGATTTTGCCAAGACAAGTAAAAATCTTTCAAAAAAATTAATTGAAGTAGAAGAACTTTCTGCAAAAAGTCTTGAACAGGAAAAAGAAAAACAGAAAATTTTAGAAACACAAAATGAAGTGTTAGAAGTTCAGGTAAAAGAGCGGACGTCAGAAATTGAAGAACAGAAAAAATTAATCGAGGAAAAAAATAAAGATATTACCGACAGTATTAATTATGCCAAACGGATTCAGGAAGCAATTCTGCCTGAACAATCGAGCTTAACTAATATTTTTACAAATTCATTTGTATTATTTAAACCAAAAGACATTGTAAGCGGAGATTTTTATTGGTTTACTGAGCACAAAGACAAAAAAATAGTAGTTGCAGCAGATTGTACAGGGCACGGAGTTCCGGGTGCTTTAATGAGCATGATAGGTTGTAACATACTAAATAAAATAATTCTGGATGAAGGAGTAACACAACCCGATTTAATATTGGACAGATTGAATGAAGAAGTAAGAACTGCTTTAAAGCAAAGAGAAAATGCTTCAGAAACCCGCGATGGAATGGATATAGCTATTATTACTATTTCAGGCAGCGAATTGCAATTTGCAGGCGCTCAGCGACCGCTTTACATTATTACAGGCAATGAATTAAAAGAAATCAAAGCCAATAAATTTTCGATTGGCGGAATTCAGGAAGAAAAACGAACATTTACGAATCATATATTAACTTTGCAAAAAAATGATTCTCTCTATTTATCATCAGATGGATATGCAGATCAGTTTGGCGGAGAAAGTGGTAAAAAATTAATGACCAAAAATTTCAAAGAGTTACTTTTGAAAATCCAAAACGATTCAATGAAAGCACAAAAACAATTTTTGGGCGACTCTATTGAAAACTGGAGAGGTTCGAGAGAACAGGTAGATGATATATTAGTTATCGGAATAAAAATTTAATGAAAGCGATTAGCAATAACTTATTTTTGAATAAAACGAAGCAATTCCTAGTTGCTTTTATTTTATTTGTTTTTTGTTCCTCAGCAGTTGCTAAGAATAACGATTCCATTTTATTTCAAAAGAAAATAGATTCCCTTCAGAATTTAATCGACAATTCTAAAAAGGATGATGATAAAATTTCATATTTACTCCAAATTGCAAAAGCACAAGAAACAAACGACAGACTAAAAGCATTTGACTTTGCAAATATTGCTTATGCATTAGCACAAAAAACAAAAAACAAACTAAGAACAGGACAGTGCATTAATTTTTTGGGCGACTTAAATTGGTTTTCCGGTGATTATGCAAGTGCATCCAATTATTATTATAAAGCGCTGGGGATATATGAAGAATTAAAGGATACGGCAGGAATGGCAGAATGCTATAGAAACATTGGATGGATATTAATGGGTCAGGAGCGTTTTAAGGAAACCGTTGAATACTTTAATAAATCTCTTGCTATAAATCAAAAATTAAAGTTGAATCAAAGAGTAATTGCCAATTTAGATGATTTGGGGATTGTAAATAAACAAATGGGCAATTATGAAGAAGCTATCAAATTTTGTAAACAAACAATAAAACTATCCGAATCCGATAAGAGCACTAAAGGTTTAGCAACTGGTTATGGCAACTTAGCAATCATTTATGTTGAAATGGGGCAATACGATATTGCGATTGAAAGCTTTCAAATTTCCAATAAAAATCATGAAAGTATTGATGATCATTATAATTGTGCCGAAGGATATGTTGGATTAGCACAATGTTATTTTCAAATAAAAAATTATCATAAAGCGCAAGAATATGCTGAGAAGTCATTGGCTATTTCTCAAAAATTTCAGTATAAAACTACATTAACATCCGCATATCAACTTTTGGCTCACGTTTATTCCAATCAAAATAATTACCAAAAGGCATTCAAATACATGGAACTTTTTTCCAATTTGAGAGACTCAACTTACAATGAAAAAAATAGCAGGCAAATTAATGAAATGTCGGCTAAATATGAATCGGAGAAAAAAGAGTTGATGATTAATTCTTTGGAAAAAGATAAAGCATTGTCTGACGAAAAATCAGCGCAAGACAAAAAATTTAAAACTTATTCCATTATCTTTTTTAGTCTAATTGCAGTTTTCGTTTTCTTTTTATTCAGAAGTTTTTTGCAAAAGAAAAAAGCAAACAATTCCTTATCACTTGCCTATAAAGAAATTGAAGTAAAGAACAAAGACATTACAGATAGCATTAACTACGCAAAACAAATTCAAAGAGCAAGGCTTCCAAATCCATCTATTATATTAAGCCATTTACCAGATTCGTTTGGATTATACAAACCGAAAGATGTGGTGAGTGGAGATTTTTATTGGTTTGCAGAACATGAGAATGGAAAGCTTTTACTGGCTGCAGCAGATTGCACAGGACATGGAATTCCGGGAGCATTCATGAGCTTAATTGGGATTGATGAATTGAATCATGCCGTTTTAGAAAAACGCTTGTGTGACACTTCCTCCATTTTATCTTCATTAAATAAAGGAGTAAAAAAAGCATTGCGTCAAAATGAAGAGAACTCTATGTCGCGTGACGGAATGGATATTGCTCTTCTTATTTTTGATTTGAAAAACAATACACTGGAATATGCTGGTGCAAATCGTCCCTTATACTATATCCGCGACAACGCCTTGAATGAAATTCCACCAACTAAATCTGCAATCGGTGGAATTACTTCCAATGATCAGGTTTTTAAAAGTCATGTTCGAGAAATAAAGAAGAATGATATGATTTATGTTTTCACTGATGGGTTTGCTGATCAGTTCGGTGGTGAGAGCGGTAAAAAATATATGACAAAACGTTTCAAAGATTTACTACTTTCCATCCATCATAAGCCTGCTACGGAGCAGGAAGCCATTTTAGAAAAATCTCTTGCCGAATGGAAAAAAGATATCAGTCAAGTAGATGATATTCTTGTTATGGGAGTTAGAATTTAATTTTTCAATTGCGCATCCAAAATTTTCAAGCCTTCTTCAAATGAATGAGGTGCATATCCCAATTCTTTTTTCGCTTTGCTGATATCAAAGCCTGTACGTGGCGGACGTTTTGCTGCTTGATTTAGATTATCCGATTTAGATGGAGTAACCAACGACTTATCTAATTTCCAAAAATCTGCTACTTTGTAAACCAATTCCAAAATGCTCATGGCGGTTGGTCCCGATAAATGAAAAATTCCTTTTGCTTTTTTGTCTGCAATTAAAATACAACCCTCTGCTAAATCTTCTGCTAATGTTGGCGAACGGAATTGGTCATCCACAACATTAATTTTTTGTCCTTTTGTAAGTGCATCTTTTGCCCAAAGAACAATATTGGAGCGACTCATATTATCTACTATTCCGTAAACAATAATAGTACGGGCAATTGCCCAATTAATAGAACTTTTTTGTAATACCTTTTCTGATTCAGCTTTAGAAAGCGCATAATAACTTTGTGGATTAGGAATATCTGTTTCCACATAAACGCTACCTTTTTCACCATCAAAAATAAAATCGGTAGAAAGATGAATTAAATGACACTCACTTTTATTTTCAGAAATTACATCAACAATATTTTGAACGGCTGTTACATTTATTGTCCAACATTCTTCACGCTTTGTTTCACAAGCATCCACATTGGTCATCGCAGCGGTATTGATAATTACATCGGGCTGATGTTTTTTGAAAATTGTTTCTACTTGAGATTTTTGTGTAATGTCGAGCGACTCGTATGTATAACCGTCTTTTTTTATTAAACGATTAGCACCAACTGAAGTAGCAATTACTTGTACATCATTCCGTTTTAATAGAGCGTAAACTAATTTTTGGCCTAATAAACCGTTGCTACCGGTGATTAATATTCTTGTCATAAATTATCTAGCGAATAACTCCCTTAACTTACTAATCTGCTCCGAAGTTCCTAACACAAACAATTTAGCATCAGGAATAATAATAGTGTCTGCGCTTGGATTAATGATATATTCCCCTTCTGCTGTTTTAAAACCGATAATGTTTGCTCCCGATTTATTTCTTATTTCCAAATCACGGATGGATTTATTTTGAAAAGTTTCCGGTAAATTATCAAATGTAATTTCTTCTAATCTGATATTGTCTGTCCCCTGCCCGGTAATATAATCCACAAATTCCATCACATCGGGTTTCATTACCAATGATGCCATGTGTGCACCACCAAGCTTATCCGGCATTATAATATTATCAGCTCCGGCAAGTTTTAATTTTTTATCTGAGTTATCTTCTGATGCTCGGGAAATGATTGTCAGTTTTGGATTTAATGTTCTAGCAGAAAGTACTATAAATAAATTGTCTGCATCAATAGGCAATGTAGTGATAAGCGCTTTTGCTTTTAAAACTCCTGCTTTAATTAATACTTCATCCAAGGTTGCATCGCCTTCCAAAACCAAATCGGAAAATTTGTGATTGATTGCCGCTACAATATCCTTTTTTTGTTCTATCACCACAAAACGAGTGTTGTGTTTTTTAAACACATGTGCTGCTTGTTTACCGTTTCTTCCGAAACCACAAACAATAACATGGTTTTCTAATTTTTCGATTGCTGCGTTCACTTTATAGTTTTTATAATATTGATTAAATTCTCCATCAAGTACATATTGCGAAATGGAGGTAACGGCATAAGCAAATGTACCAAAACTTGTGATAATTAAAAAGGCTGTAAATACTCTTCCTTCGTCACTCAATGGTTGTACTTCTTGAAAGCCAACCGTTGCAACTGTAATTATCGTCATGTAAAAGGCATCCAAAAATCTATATTCTTCAATTATCATAAATCCAATTATTCCAATGAAAACAATAATTGTGATTAGAATAAAAGGAATATAAATTTTTGAAAACTGACGAAAATTTAACAAGCTATTCTGATTTAGAAATTATAAATCCCAAACACTTCTTCTTTTACTTTTGAAAGGCTTAAAAAATTCTTTATTCTCTAAAATAAATGCCATTACAAAATACATAATGATGGGTGAGCCAACTGTAAAAAAAGAAAGGTAAATAAAATACATACGGATTTTAGTAGAATTGATGCCGAGCTTTTTGCCCCACCATTCACAAACACCAAATGCCTGTGTTTCGAACCAAGCCTGAATACGTTTTACCATAGAAGAGTACTTTAACAAGCATAAAATTACGAATTTTTTAGCAAATAATTACCAATAGAACAGTTGAGACACTTTTTATGGCTACAATACTCATTTTTTAACTGTAGCAATGCTTGTGTGGAGTGCGCTGTTTTAACTGAGACGCCCAATTTTTCCCATTTTCGGGTAATAGAATTGCTTTCCCCACGGGTTTGCTCTAAAAACAATAAAGCCCTGCTTATATACTTTTCATCATCCTTTTGTTTTCCATACACAAACAAAAACGGAACAATTGTATTGATGATAATATTATTGATGGCTTCCTCACCCAAAGATTTTGGTTTTTTATTAGAGATTCTGTCCAGCATAAAATGCGATTCCCAATATCCGGAAACTGAAACATTCATCATCTTTTTGAGTTCGGATGCGTTTTCCAACTCCAAGATTTTTGAAAACAAATGGCTTGAATGATAAATCAAATTGGCAAACTGAGCAATCCGGATACTAGGAAAATTAATGGGGCGTAAACGCAAATATTTCCAAAGATGTTTTTCGATAGGCTGCAATTTGAATTTTTGTTTTAAAAAAGCGTATTCGTTTTGCAACTGCTGAGGATATTTCTCTGTAAAATGTTCAAACAACATTCCTGCTTGTCCGAATAACAAAGCTTCCAATTGAAGTAAACTACTTTTGTGCTTTCCTAAAACGATGGAAGGAATAGACTTTGCTAATAATTCAAAAGGCTCAGCATTGGTTTTAAATCCGAAGTTACGTGCTAAACTTTGGTAAAATGTTTCTTCCCAGTTGTTGTTATTTAATTTCAAACTATCGATAATAGCAATTGATTTTCGCTCTAATCGCTCAAGTAACAATTTATCTTTTGTGCTGTTAATAATAAATTCGGGAACAGAAGAAATTTGTTTTTCGCAAGGAACCCAATCGGTGCTGGATTTAAAATCGAGGTAATTCTGGTATAACTTTTTATGAATACGGTTTTTAATTTCCAAAGTAGGAATTTCTTCTCCGGTGCTTCTGTGCAAAATAGTATCCGCGTTGTTTACAACATGCAAAATAATATTGTCGTAAGCTTTGTCGTTTTGATGTAAGTGTCGTTTCCAATCACTTGAATTGATGTGTACTTCCACATTGCCAGCCCAAAGCGTTTCGCCTACTTTAATTTTTCCATTAAAAAAGTCGGGGCCGGCATCAAAATTATGATCTCCGGGTTTTTGAATTTCAACAAGTTCTCCTTTGGTGGTTTTCAGTTCTAATTGATCAAACAATCTGAACTTCCAGATGTGGTGTAAGAATTCTTCGGTCATAGATTGCGAAAATAATTTTTTTCTGTTTTTCTACAATAATAGAATTGAAAATTATTTAGGAGTCGGAGGCAACTAAATTTGAACATGTCGTCTATTGAATGTATTTGCTATTACTCTCTGTTGCAAATTTCAAAACAATTAACAAAATGAAAAAGTATGGACAGAGAATTAGTGAAGGACATTATCCAATGGGATATTGAAAACTGGGGGCATTTAATTCAGTTGTGGAGTAGACATATAAATACAGGTGAGTATTTAAATTGTTTAGAAATAGGTGCTAAAAAAGGTGGCCTTTCCTTATGGGTTGCACTAAACAGACACAATATAATATGTTCTGACTTTGATAATCCTCAAAATACAGCAAAGCTTTTGCATGAAAAATATAAAGTAAGTAAAAATGTAAATTATCAAGCGATAGACATTCTGGATATTCCATATCAAAATCATTTTGACATTGTTTTCATAAAATCTATTCTTCCAAGTGTTGGTAACAACGATCAAAAAGAGTTACAAGAAAAAGCAATAAAGTCGATTTATCAATCGTTGAAACCCGGAGGCAAATTGCTTTTTGCAGAAAACTTAACCGGAACAATGTTCCATTCATTTGCCAGGAAAAAATTTGTTCATTGGGGAACTCAAGTAAGATATCTTCAACTGGAAGAAATGTTGGATTTTTTAAAAGATTACAAAAAAGTTGAATACCAAACTTATGGTTTTTTTGGTGCTTTTGGGAAAACTGAAAAACAAAGAAGATTATTAGGAAAAATAGACACGCTAGTCAACAGAGTAATTCCATTAAAATGGAATTATTTGATAATTGGAACTGCAACTAAATGAAAATACACTCGAATTAATCATTTTACAAATACTGTTGCAACAACACTTCCATTTCCTTCTGCAACTTCATAGCTTCTTCTCTTGCTTTTTCTGCAAAATTTTCGCCTGAACTTGCATAAATAATTCCCCGGGAAGAGTTTACTAGTAGTCCGCATTGTTTGTTCATTCCGTATTTGGCAACTTCACTAAGACTTCCACCTTGAGCTCCTACACCTGGAACTAATAAGAAACTGTCAGGAACAATTTTACGGATATCGGAAAGCATTTCTGCTTTTGTTGCACCAACAACGTACATCATGTTGTCGGGGGTGGACCAAGATTTGGATTTTTCAAGGACATTCTCAAAAGTCCTCCCCCTAGCCCCTCCAGAGGGGGACAAGATTTCATTCAGTTGAAAGTCAGCAGCTCCTGAATTGGATGTAAGTGCTAAAAGAATCACCCATTTATTTTTGTATTCTAAAAATGGTGTAACGCTATCTTCGCCCATGTATGGAGCAACTGTTATGGAATCAAAATTCAACGTTTCTAAAAATGCTTTTGCGTACATTTTAGAAGTGTTACCAATATCGCCACGTTTTGCATCGGCTATTGTGAAAATATCCGGACAAGTTTGGTTGATGTAGTTGATTGTTTTTTCTAGGCTTATCCAACCTTTAACGCCTTGTGTTTCATAAAAAGCCATATTGGGTTTAAAGGAAACTGCAAAATCTTTGGTCGCATCAATAATCTGTTTGTTGAATTCAAAAATCGGGTCTTCAGCTTTTAATAAGTGTTGAGGAATTTTAGAAATATCAGAATCCAAGCCAACGCAAAGGAAGCTTTTTTTCTTTTTGATGTTTTCGAAAAGTTCTGTTCTTGTCATGAGCCCCTCCTAGCCTCCCCAAAGGGGAGGAACAGATAAAGTGAATATATTATTTTTAGTTTTTCGAATTTTTTTTATACACAAACAACTCCTTCCCTTTGGGGAGGCCGGGTGGGGCTATACTCCTACTCCACCTTCTTTTAAACGCTCTGCATTTTCAGCTAACTGAAGTGCATCAATCATTGGTTGAATTTTTCCATCCATAAAATCTGTCAAATTATAAACTGTCATGTTTATACGATGATCAGTAATTCTATTTTGTGGATAGTTATATGTTCTTATTTTTTCGGAACGATCTCCGGTTGCTACAATTGTTTTTCTTCGTTTTGAAATTGAATCCAAATGTTTTTGCATTTCAATATCATACAATTTATTGCGCAACATTTGCATTGCTATTTCACGGTTACCTAATTGTGAGCGGTCTTGCTGACAAACAACTACAATTCCTGTAGGTTTGTGTGTCAACTGAACTTTTGTTTCTACTTTGTTTACATTCTGTCCACCTGCACCACCGGAGCGTGATGTTTGCATTTCGATATCACCCGGATTTAAAACAACATCCACCTCATCAGCTTCAGGCATTACCAAAACTGTTGCAGCAGAAGTATGTACTCTTCCCATTGTTTCTGTTAATGGAACTCGTTGCACACGATGCACGCCTGCTTCAAATTTTAAAAATCCGAATGCTCCTTCCGAATTTACATTGATGATAACTTCTTTGTAGCCACCCATTGTTCCTGCATTGGAATCTACCACTTCATACTTCAATCCTTTTTCTTCCAGATAGCGGGTATACATTCTGAATAAATCTCCGGCAAAAATACTTGCTTCATCACCGCCAGTACCTGCACGGATTTCTATGACTGCATTTCTTGCATCTTCCGGATCTTTTGGAATCAACATTTGACGGATGTCGTTTTCCATTTTATCTTTCTTAGTAAGTAGTTCGTCAATGTCCATCTTAGCCATCTCGCGCATCTCATCATCTTTCTCGTTGGCTAAAACGCTTTTGTTGAATTCAATGTTTTCCACCACATTTTTATATTCGTGGTAGGCATTTACAACATTGGTCAATTCTTTATATTCTATGTTGAATTTTTTAAACTCTTTCATGTCGCCAATTACTTTGGGATCCGACAGTTTTTGCTCAACTTCTTCCCAACGTCTTTTTATGGCTGCTAATTTATCTAACACTTTATATTGAAATTATGAATGATGAATTATAAATTATGAATACAAAAGTACAAAAAAAACTGGCATTGCCTTCGCCAATGAAATGCCATTGCCTATTGCCTACTGCCAGTTTGCATACTGTTACGCTAATATTCAAATATTCCGTTTTCTGATTTTATTGTTAATTTTTTTGTTGTTGATGCTTCTACTCTTCCAACAATTTGAGCATCTACTCCAAATGATTTTGAGATTGTAATTATATCCTCTGCAATATTTTGTGGAACATATACTTCCATACGATGTCCCATATTAAACACTTTGTACATTTCTTTCCAATCGGTGTTGCTTTGCTCCTGAATTAATTTGAACAAGGGTGGAATAGGAAATAAATTATCTTTTATTACGTGTACATTGTCCACAAAATGTAAAACTTTGGTTTGAGCGCCTCCGCTGCAATGCACCATTCCGTGGACATTTGAGCGATGGTTGTCAATTATTTTTTTAATGATGGGAGCATAAGTTCTTGTTGGTGACAAAACTAATTTACCTGCTGTTACTTCTTCGCTTCCAACATTAATTTTATCAGTCAATTTTATTTTTCCCGAATACACTAAATCTTCAGGAACAGCCGAATCAAAACTTTCAGGAAATTTTTTCGCGATTGATTTTTCAAACACATCGTGACGGGCAGAAGTTAAACCATTGCTTCCCATTCCGCCATTGTATTCAGTTTCGTAATTTGCTTTTCCCGATGAGGACAATCCAACAATTACATCTCCTGCCTGAATATTTGCATTATCAATCACATCACTTCTTTTCATGCGGCAAACAACTGTTGAGTCGACAATAATAGTTCTTACCAAATCTCCCACATCAGCTGTTTCGCCACCTGTTGAGTAAATTCCAATTCCGTAATCTCTTAATTGTTGTAATACTTCTTCTGTTCCGTTAATGATAACTGAAAGTACTTCTCCGGGAATGTTGTTTTTATTTCTTCCTATAGTTGATGACAATAAAATATTATCGATTGCGCCAACGCATAATAAATCGTCTGTATTCATCACAATTGCATCTTGTGCAATTCCTTTCCAGACAGAGATGTCGCCAGTTTCCTTCCAATATGTATATGCTAAAGATGATTTTGTTCCTGCACCATCTGCATGCATTACAATGCAATAGTTTTCGTCACCGCTTAAATAATCGGGTACAATTTTACAAAAGGCTTTTGGGAAAAGTCCTTTGTCGATTTTAGAAATCGCTTTATGGACATCTTCTTTAGATGCGGAAACGCCACGTTGATTGTATCTGTTATCGTTACTCATTAATTGACATTTTACTACTTACCCATTCGCTTCTCGACTCCGCTCGAAGTGACTGCTCGAGGTGGTACAATTTAAATTCCCTACATAAAAAAACATCCCGCACAAAAGTACGGGATGTTTTCGAATTTTTTTTCAATAAGATTGAATATTATTCAGGAGTTTCTTCTTCGCCTTCCGGTTTTGGTGGTGGCGGTGGAGGAGCAACATCCTTAGGAGCATTCGGATCAACGAAATCCTTACGCAATACAGAGAATACAGTACGTCTATTTTTCTGCATCATTGCTTCATACTCTTCTTTTGATTTTCCTTTTGTTTCTTTATTGATATACTTCTCAGTTAAAGTAGCAACAACAACTCCGTTTGCATCTTTAATTTCCACAGGAGCTTTTTCACCATATCCTTTAGCTTTTAAACGCTCAGGGTTAATCCCTTTTGTGATTAAGTAATCAACACAAGACTTAGCACGAGCTTCAGATAATTTTTGGTTAGCTGCATCAGAACCTCTGTAATCGGTGTGAGAACTTAACTCGATAACGAATGTTGGGTTATCCAACAACGTTTGATATAAGAAGTTTAATGAATCGCGTGGATTTGAAGGGTGCTCCAAATCAGCCATACCTAACAAATACAATACATCCGGGAAACGAATGAAACGCTCAATAGGAACTAAGCAGAAATCGTGTTTAAATGTTTTTGCTTCTTCAACACCTACTGTTGTTTCTTTTACTTTATCAGAACTGTTCAAGAAACCAACTGGTGCTTGTGTTGTTTTAACATCAATACCAACTTGTGTAGTAATTACATAAGAAGTATTCGGATTAACGTAACGAGCTGTTCCGTTTTCAGCAAATTTGAAATAACCTGCTTCATCTGTTTTTGTTTCAACGGATGATCCGTCAGAACCAACCAATTTAATTACAACACCGGGAATAACTTCTTTGAATTTACAATCTGTAACAACTCCTTCAATTGTAAACAACAATGGAGGAAGAACAAATGACCAAATATCATCAGCACCTTTTGAACCTTCACGGTTTGAAGAAAGATAACCTCTTTCTTTTTTACCTTCGAAAATAATTCCGAAATCATCACCTGCTGAGTTGATAGGATATTTCATATTAGTAACATTACCCCATTGGTCGTCACCTTTTTTCTCTGCTTTGAAAATATCTAAACCACCCATTCCTAAATGACCAGTAGAAGCAAAGTACATAGTACCATCTTCGTGTAAGAAAGGATAAACATCGTTTCCGGGAGTGTTGATACCAGGTCCAAGATTTACAGGAGTTCCCCACTTAGCACCTTTTTTATCATACTTACTGTACCAAATATCGTTCTCACCTTGTCCGCCAGGCATATTTGAAGAGAAGTACAAAGTCAATCCATCAGCAGATAAACATGGAGATGCGAATTTTAATGTGTCTTGACAGAAAGCTAATTTTGTTGGCTCACCCCAAGATGTTCCTTTTTTAGGAGCTGACCACAATTGGTTGTAAGTCACTTTTTTCTTGTCAACAATACAACGGGTAAAAACAATCATATCACCTTTTTTGGTGACAGCACTTAATCCTTCGTTGTCTTTTGTGTTTAATGGTTCAGGTAATGAAACAGGTGTGCTCCACTTTCCGTTTTTATCCATCATTGTTTCAAAAATATCGGAATACATTTCTCCGTTTGTTCCGTCAATAGCAGAACCGATAACTCCCGGACGCATAGATGTAAAATACAATTTGTTGTATTTCTTATCAGCATAAGAAGGAGCAAAATCAGGATCTTTTGTATTGATTAATACTACGTTTTCAACTTTGTAACGTGTTGGAGAATCTTTCCATTTCTGAGCTAACTCGCAAGACTTAGCACCATCTTCTCCGCGTGGGTCAGAAGGAACAGCTTTTTTGTAGTTGTTATATTCAATCAATGCTTCATTGTATTTTTCCAATGCTTTTTTAGCATCTGCCAAATACAATATTGCTTTCGGATCAGTATACATAGCTTTGATAGCTTTGATATACCAAGCCTCAGCTTGTTTGTTATCACCAATTAATCTGTAGCACTCAGCCGTTCTGAAAACGATAAAAGCCTTGTCTTCTTTTTTCTTCGCTTTTGTATAAGCTTTCTTGTAAAGCTCAATAGAGTTGAAATATTCAGCACTCTCAAATGCTTTTTTAGCATCTGTCATAAAATTTTTCTGAGCGAAAGCGCTAGCTGAAAATAATAGAGAAATTGCTAATACGGCAGTTAATTTTTTAAATATCTTCATAATAGATTTTTGGTTTTACGTATTAATGGGTGCTAAAATAAATAAATATTTGAAACAAAAAAATTCTTTTTGTGTCTATTTTCTTCTATTGTTGATAATCAAAAACAAGAAATCCTTGTCAAAAACTGCTTTTGACAAGGATTTAAAGGGTTTTCCCTTACTATTTGGTGAACAATAATTCGCGATATTTTGGCAAAGGCCAGCTTTCGTCATCTACCAAAATTTCGAGCTTATCTACGTGATAACGAATTACATCGAAATAGAATTTTACCTTCTCACAATATTCAATTGCCTGCTTTTTTACGTCCGGAATTGCATTGGCTTTTCTGCGTGCTTCGGTCATTTCATCCACTTTTGTTTTGATGGTATGGATATGTTCCGAGATTTCAGCAATCATTTCCATCTGAATTTGAGCGCTTTTCTTAAAATCTCCAGCAGTCATTATTTCTTTTAATCCTCTCACATTTTCAATCAATGAACTTTGATATTTAATAGCTGTAGGAATGATGTGATTCAGCGCCAAATCAGCCATTACACGTGATTCTATCTGGATTTTTTTGGTGTATGTTTCCAAATAAATATCGTAACGTGCATGTTGTTCACGCTCACTCATTACTCCATTTCTTTCAAACAAATCCATAGTTGATTTAGATACAAAAGCACTTAAAGCTAAAGGTGTTGTTTTGATGTTTGAAAGTCCACGTTTTGCAGCTTCCTTCACCCACTCTTCACCATATCCATTTCCTTCGAATCGGATTTTTTTTGAGTCTACAATACATTGACGTAATACTTGAAAAATTGCTTCATCTTTTTCAATTCCTTTGTTAATTAAAGCATCTACATCTTTTTTGAATTTTATCAATTGATCCGCCATAATAGCGTTCAACACTGTCATTGGACCGGCACAGTTTTGTGATGAACCTACTGCACGGAACTCAAATTTATTTCCTGTAAAAGCAAACGGTGATGTTCTGTTTCTATCCGTATTATCCAATAAAATATCCGGGATTTTTCCTACTCCTAATTTAAGAGCGGTTTTTTCATCCGGACTCATTTTGCCTGATTTTACTTTGCTTTCCAACTCGTCCAATACATTGGAAAGTTGAGTACCAAGGAAAACCGACATGATTGCAGGAGGTGCTTCATTTGCTCCCAAACGGTGATCGTTGTTAGCGCCTGCAATAGATGCACGTAATAAATCTGCGTTATCGTGAACCGCTTTTACTGTATTTATAAAGAAGGTTAAGAACTGTAAATTGGTTTTAGGCGTTTTACCCGGACTCAATAAATTTTTCCCTGTATTTGTTCCTAAACTCCAGTTGTTGTGCTTACCGCTTCCGTTAACACCTGCGTAAGGTTTTTCGTGCAATAACACTCGGAAATTATGTCTGCGGGCTACTTTCTCCATCACATCCATCAACAATTGATTGTGGTCAACCGCCAAATTACACTCTTCAAAAACAGGCGCACACTCAAATTGATTTGGTGCTACTTCATTGTGACGCGTTTTAATAGGAATACCTAATTTCAAAGATTCAATTTCGAAATCACGCATAAAAGAAGTTGCTCTATCCGGAATAGAACCAAAATAATGGTCGTCCAACTGTTGTCCTTTTGCAGGAATATGTCCGAACAATGCTCTGCCTGTCATTGCTAAATCCGGGCGCGCATTAAACAATGCATCATCCACTAAAAAATATTCTTGCTCCCAACCTAAGGTTGCGTTTACTTTTGTTACGTTTTTATCAAAGTACTGGCACACATCTACAGCAGCTTTATCAATAGCAGATAATGCTTTTAATAATGGTGTTTTAAAATCCAATGCTTCACCTGTATAGGAAACAAAAATGGTAGGAATACACAATGTTTTTCCAATCACAAAAGCCGGAGATGTTGGATCCCAAGCCGTATAACCACGTGCTTCAAATGTGTTACGGATTCCACCATTCGGGAAAGAAGATGCATCCGGTTCTTGCTGAACTAACTGTCCGCCCCCAAAACGCTCGATTGCTCTTCCACCTTCTGTAGGTTCAAAAAACGCATCGTGTTTTTCAGCCGTTGTTCCTGTTAATGGTTGGAACCAGTGTGTGTAATGTGTTGCTCCTTTAGAATTTGCCCAAGCTTTCATAGAAGAAGCCACTTGGTCGGCCATCTTTCTATCAATTTGAGTTCCTTGTTGCATTGCAGCCATTACGCTTTCAAATGCTTCTTCTGAAAGATATTCACGCATAGCATCGATGCCAAATACGTTTTCTCCGAAAAATTCAGACACCTTGTTATTAGGCATGTGAACGTCAACAGGCACTCTTGAAAGTACCGTTTCTAATGCTTTAAATCTGTGGAAGGCCATTTTTTAGTTGATTAAGTTAATTGGTTAGTAAGTTAATTAGGTTAAATATGTAAAAAAGAGGGGGTCAACCCTTATAAAATCAAATTTTCGACACAAAAGTATAAAAAAGAGGGGGTGCTTGGTGAAAAAAGTGATAAATTTTTATTAACACCCCCTATTTTTTAGTTAATAGTGAATGGAAAATAGTAAAAAGCGGGAGTTGAGGTGGTTTTTAGGGAATGGAAATGAAAATTTCAAATTCCAGATTACCTAGAATTTACTTTTTGAAGTATTCTTTATTTTGTCTTTGTAAGCTCTCCAAAATAATAATACAAAGACAACAAATGGAAAAACAACACATATTATAACAGATGCTCCCACATAATTTAATCCTATAAATCCGAAACTTTGTAAAAAATGTTGTGAACAAAGAAAAGCTTCATGCGAAAACTTCGCAAAATCAGGAATAAAAGCCAAGAAGAGAATGACAAAAATGCCAAAAGAAATTTTCAAATAATGGAAGCGAAAAATTTTATCGAGAAGAAAAAGATAAACGAAAGGAGCAATAATGTAATAAACAATAATATTTATTTCCTGATAAGTAAGGTGAGTTAATTCTGAAATGAAAACCAAAAATCTGTATACAATATCAAAAATCGAATTCATACTATTTGGAATCTGAAATTTGAAATTACTTCATCGTATCCTCAATCGCTTTCCCTTCCTCCTTTACAACACTTCCTGCTTCTTCCAATTGCTTTTTCATTCCTTCGCCTGCTTTATTTATTTCGGCTTGTATTTCGGAAGTATGTTTATTTAATTCTTCTTTAAATCCATCTGTACCTTTTGCAATTTCGTTTTGGATTTGATTTTTTGCATCGTTGATCTCACGGATTCCTTTTCCCAAGCCTTTTGCCAAGCCGGGTAATTTGTCGGAGCCGAAAAACAGAATGATTATTAAAACCACTATGGCTACTTCACCTCCACCAAGATTTAAGAATATGAGAATTGAGTTTAACATTTTATGCCGGATGTCGGACGATTGATGTCGGACAAAATTTGTATTACAAAGTTACGGAAAAAAGAAACCCAGACGATAAATGTCTGGGTTCTCAAAATTATTTTTTTCCAGGGATTATTTTTTCTCCGGATCTGCTTTATCTCTTTCCAAATCAATTACGATTGGAGTAGCGATACAGATAGAAGAATAAGTTCCGATAGCGATACCGATCAACAATGCGAATGCAAATCCTTTGATTGTTGCTCCACCAAATAAGAAGATGGCTAACATTACAAAGAAAATTGTTAAAGCTGTATTGATGGTACGACTCAAAGTACTGTTCAAGGCGTAGTTGATTACTTTCACTCTTTCGTTTTTATCTAAATCGGATTTGTTGCGCTCCGTTAAATATTCACGTATTCTGTCGAACACAACAACCGAATCCACCATCGAGTAACTCATAACGGTTAAGATAGCTGCGATAAAGTCTTGTGTGATCTCCAACGAGAAAGGTAAAATTCCATCGAAAATTGTGTATACTGATAATACAATAAACACGTCATGGAACAAGGCCACAACCGCACCAAAACCGTATTGCCATTTTTTGAACCGGATAAAGATGAAGATAAACATTACCAAGCAGGATAATAATACTGCCCATACTGCTTTTGTTTTAATATCACGCGATACAGTTTCTCCAACTTTTTGAGAACCCATTATCTGATATTTTTCTCCTAATGTATTTAATCCTTCTTTTAATTTATCCTCAACTGCAGTTTCAATAGTTTCAGATGTAGAATCAATCAAATAAGTTGTCGTTACACGAACCTGAGAACCACCTTCACCATAAGTTTTTACTTCCGGTGCTTCACCAAAACTTACTTCTAAAGCATTACGAACTTCTTCCGTTGTTTTAATATTATCAAAACGAACAATGTAAGAACGACCTCCTTTGAAATCCACACCCAAACTAAATCCGCCTTTTTTCACATAAGAGAAAATACCTCCTGCAATAATTAATGCAGAGAAGATATAATACAACTTACGTTTTCCAACGAAATCAATTTTGAAATTTTTGAATGCATGAGCCGTCATTTTATTACCGAAAGGAATTTCTTTTCCTTTTCCTAACCAACGGTCGAACACCAAACGAGTGATAAAAATCGCACAGAATAAAGAAGAGATAATACCAATGATTAATGTAGTAGCGAAACCTTGAATTGGTCCTGTTCCGAATACATACAAGATAATACCTAATAATAAACCTGTGATGTGTGAATCGATAACCGATGACATCGCATTTTTATAACCTTCTTTAATTGCAACAGCTGTTGTTTTACCAAGATTTAATTCCTCACGTACACGCTCGAAAATCAAGATGTTTGCATCCACCGACATCGCAATAGTTAATACGATACCAGCAATACCAGGCAATGTTAACACGGCTCCGAATGAAGCAAGAATTCCAATTACAAAGAAGTTATTGATAACCATGGCAAAATCTGCCACCCAACCTGCTTTGCTGTAATACAAGCCCATAAACACAAGTACTAAAAGCAATGCTATGATTGTAGAAGTAAATCCTTTTGAAATTGCTTCCGCTCCTAAAATAGGACCAACAGTTTCTTCAGCAACAATTTGTGCACGTGCAGGTAATTTACCCGCTTTTAAAATCGTAACTAAATCGGTTGCTTCAGGCAATGTGAAATCTCCTTCAATAGAAGTAGAACCACCCGGAATTTCACCATTGATTACAGGGTAAGAATAAACACTGTTATCCAAAACAATGGCAACACATTTTCCAACATTGTCACGCGTTAATTTTCTCCAAACTTTTGCAGCATCGGTGTTCATGTTCATTGAAATGTTTGGTGTACCACCTCCATTTTGATCATAAACCACACGAGCATCTGTAATAATATCTCCTGATAATGGAGCAGCGCCTTTAGTTGCTGAACCATCCATTGCCATTAACTGCAATACTTTTCCTTCTAAGTCAATTGCTTTGTATGTCCAGAAGAAACGAGTGTGAGGTTTGAAAATAGATTTGATTTTCGGATGACGTAAGTACTCACCAATTTTAGCTGTATCAGTAACCAATGCACGGCCAACAATCGGACCTTTACCTAAACCTTGAATTTCATTTTTCTCGTTATAAGTATAAGCAGGACTTAAAATAGATAACAATGGATTGTCTCTTCTGATCTTTTCTGTTGAATCAGCTGCAGAAGTTGCAACTTTATTTGAATCTGGTTTTTCTCCTAACTGAGCTGCCAAAGATTTATTCTCACCTGTTTTAGAAGTATCAGGAACAACTGTTTTAGGATCAGCAATTTTTGCAGTAGCTGATGTATCTGGCTTTGAAGTTGTATCAATTACTGCTGCCGGATTTAAAATTTCTTTTAAACGTTTATTCGACTCGATTAATGAAGCATAAATTCCACCATCTTCTTGTCCGTTATCATAAGCAATCCAGAACTCCAAATTTGCAGTTCCTTGCAATAATTTACGAACACGTGCTTTATCTGTAACACCTGGTAATTCAATAAGGATACGACCAGAAGTAGCTAAACGTTGAATGTTCGGTTGAGTAACACCAAATTTATCGATACGAGTACGCAATGTTTTTTCAGATGTTTCGATAGCCTCATCCATACGGTTACGTAAGAATTTCAACACATCTTCATCAGAAGTATTAAAATCAATTTTCCCTTTTAACTCAATAGTCTGGAAATTGATAGCTAAACGACCTGATGGATTTAATTTTTTATATTCTTCACCAAAAAGTGTTACATAATCTTTAGCAGAAGTTTTTTGAGCCGCAGTAGCATTTTCCAAAGCTTTAATAAAAGCAGGGTCGTTACTATTTTTTGATAATCCTTTGATAATTTCAGTTATATCCACTTCCAAAGTCACGTTCATACCACCTTTCAAGTCCAAACCTAAGTTTAACTGACGGTCACGAACTTCTTCGTAAGTATATTTCAATGGACCAAAGTCAATAACAGCAAGCTTCTTAAGAGAATCTAAATAAAGTGTTTTTCTAGCATTTTTCACCGAATCCAAATACGCTGATTCAGACTTAGCTTTTTTGGAAGCTTCAACAATGTCTTTATGGGTAAGAAATTCTTCAGAGTATACTTTCGCATCCTTTTCGATATTAACACCTACATAAGTAAACATTAAATAATAAGCACAGGCAAGAGTCAATAAAATCGCAAACAGCCTGATAGCGCCTTTGTTCTGCATAATTGTTTTTTTTAGTTGATTAAGTTAAATAAGTAAATTAGAAATTTGGGCTGTCCCCAATTAACCTAATTACCCTATTTAACTATTTTACTTTTTAAATTAAGGGTGCAAATATAGAATAACAATTATTATTTACCAATTTTTGGGCGATTTGGTTGAATTTGGGGTTTTTGTGTTAAATTTGGAGAACATCCCCCTCACAAAACGGTTAAATCCGGCAATAGCAATACATAACCTAAAAGCCATTTAATTCGTTATATTTGTATGTATAATTTTACCATGAAACCATTCAAGAATATACTTCTTTCAACATCCCTCTTTTTTGCAATCAATACTGGTGTTTCCCAGCCATTTATGGAATGGTATGACAGCATTCAGGTAAAAATCGGAGCTTCAACTCTTGCAAATCCATGGGCAGGTGGATTAAATTTTATTCAGGCTTCCAACATTGACATGAATATGGATGGGATTAAAGATTTATTTATGTTCGACAGGACGGGAAATAAAGTCCGTACATTCATTAATAACGGAACAGCAAGCACTGTTGATTTTAAATACGACCCTTATTACGAAACCAAGTTTCCAAAACTACACGATTGGGCATTGTTAGTGGATTATAACTGCGATGGCAAAGAAGATATTTTTGGTTATTCTGATTATGGCGGAGGATTTAAAATTTATAAAAACACCTCAACAATAGTAACCGGATTACAATTTACACTTGTAACTAATTTACAGTACTCTATTTATAATCCACCTTCCGGTTCGCTTATTAACTTGTATGTAAGTTCGGCTGATATTCCTGCTATCAGCGATATTGACAATGATGGCGATATGGATGTGGTGACATTTGCAATCACTGGAAGCTATATGGAATACCATAAAAATATGAGCATGGAATTGTATGGCACTTGCGACAGTTTAAAATTTCAAATGGCAAATCGCTGTTGGGGATATGCATCTGAGCATCCGTTAAATAATAATTATACTCTTTTTGATACTTGTGTCGGTAATGTAAGCAGTCCGGAATTAAAACCAATCGATCCGGAAGAACGTTCCGCTTCAAGACATTCGGGTTCTTGTCAATTGTGCATTGATTTGGATGGAGATGTAGATAAAGAATTTATTGTTGGAGATATTTCCTACAATAATTTAACGATGCTTACGAATGGTGGAACGTTAACTGATGGAAGTTTTACAGCAAAAGACACAATCTTTCCGGCAAACAATGCAAGCACCACTGCCGTTGATTTAACTATTTTTCCTTGTGCATTTTATGCAGACATTAATTATGACGGAGTTAAAGATTTAGTTGTTAGTCCGAGCGCACCCAACGTTTCTGAAAATTTTAACAGTGTTGTTTATTATAAAAACAATGGCACAAATAGTTTTCCTGTTTTCCAATTCCAACAATCAAATTTGTTGCAGGACAATATGATTGAAGTGGGCGAAGGTTCTTATCCTGTGTTTTTTGATTATGATAATGACGGTTTGAAAGATTTATTCATTGGAAATTATGGCTATTGGGGCACTTCGGGATATGCACATCAAATTGCTCAATTTAGAAATACCGGCACAGCAACCGTACCAATTTTCGAATTAGTAACACGTGATTATGCTGGATTAAGTTCTTTAGGAATTACAAACATGATTCCTGCCTTCGGTGATTTGGATGGCGATACCGATTCAGATATGATGATTGGAGGATACGATGGCAAATTGCATTACTTTAGAAATACAGCTGCCATTGGAAGTACAGCAAATTTTGTTTTGATTTCACCAAATTTTCAAAATTCATTCGGAAGAGTAATTGATGTTGGCGATTATGCTGCTCCGCAAATTGTGGATATGGATGCAAATGGAACAAACGATTTAGTTATTGGCGGAAGAAACGGTAAGCTTGCTTATTTCAGACACAGCGGAGCAACTGCAATTCCAGTTATGGATTCAATAACTTATTTTTTTGGCGGAGTTACGGTTAACTTACCCGGATATTTTACTGGATACAGTTATCCATTTGTTTTCAAACAAGGCGGAGTAACAAATATGTTGGTTGGAAACGAAAGTGGTTTTTTAAGACGATACAACAACATTGATGGAAATTTAGGTGGAATATTTACTTGGGTAGATTCTACCTTTATGGATATTTCTCAAGGAAACCGAACAGCACCAAACGGAGCAGACATAAATAATGATGGGCTTATGGATTTGATTGTTGGAAATTACCAGGGCGGAGTTTCTTTTTACAAAGGAGTTACTGCACTTACAACTTCCAGCATTGATAATTTTATTCGATTTAATTTCGACCTTTTCCCTAATCCTGCAAATAATAGTTTTACTATTCGTATTCTTAACGAAGAAAATAAAGTTTATGAATTGGAAATTTTCAATGTGATGGGACAGCTTATCTCTTCAGAGAAAATAATAAATAATATAATTGTAATTCCTACAGAAACTTTTTCTCAAGGAATGTATATTTGTAAAGTTTCTGAAGTGAATGAAAAAGGGCAAAAGCAATCTGGGTCGTTAACTAAGAGGATTATTATACGACACTAGCAACCTAGATTGTCGTCATGCCGTGCTGCGACACGGCATCTCATCCTTAAAAAACAGATCCCGTGTCGTGGCACGGGATGACGGTTAAAATGAACATACTTCGTATTTATATTTTTAGTTTCTTTTTTCTTATTTCCTCTCTTCTTTCCGCTCAACCATATTTTCAATTCTACGACAGTATTCCTGTAAAAATTTCGGGAAGTTTTATTTCCAATCCATGGGCAGGAGGATTAAATTTTGTTCAGGTTTCTAATATCGATTTGGATATTGATGGAAAAAAAGATGTTGTTACATTTGATAGAAGTGGAAATAAATTACGCACATTTATAAATAATGGAACTGTTGGAGCAGTTGATTTAACGTACACTCCACAATACGAATCAAAATTTCCAAACCTACACGACTGGGCTTTATTTGTGGATTACAATTGCGATGGCAAAGAAGATATTTTTGCTTTTTCAGATGTTGGAGTTGGAATAAAAATTTATAAAAATATTTCTTCTGCTTCAACAGGATTACAATTTGTTTTAGTTGAAGATTTATTACAAGCGAAATACAATCCGCCTTCTGCAACACTTTCTAATTTATATATTACACCTGTTGATATTCCAGCATTTTGTGATATTGATAATGATACAGATATTGATATTATCACTTTTGCAAATAGCAGTACATATATAGAATATCATCAAAATCAAAGCATGGAACTTTATGGAACATGTGATAGTTTGATTTTTGAAATGGCAAACAAATGCTGGGGCTATGCTGCAGAAAGTGCTATGAGCAATTCATTTACTTTGGATGACACTTGTATTTCAAATGTTTCAAGTCCTGAATTAACTGACACCGCCTCTGAGCAACGTTCATCTGTCCATTCGGGTGGAAGTGAATTGTGTTGGGATTTGGATGGTGACGGAGATAAAGAAATTATTGTTGGAGATCTTTCATTTAATAATTTAACGATGCTTACAAATGGTGGTACACCAACCGCTGGTCACTTTACAGCTATTGATGCTAATTTCCCTGCAAATAATTTAAGCACTATTGCTGCTAACACAACTGTTTTTCCTGCAGCATATTCTGTTGATATGGATTACGATGGAGTGAAAGATTTAATTATTAGTCCGAATGCACCCAACTATTCAGAAAATACTAGCAGCGTTATCTATTATAAAAACAACGGAGCAAATAATTTTCCCGATTTTGATTTTGTGCAAAGTAATTTATTGCAAGACAATATGATTGAAGTAGGAGAAGGTGCATATCCAGCATTTTTTGATTACGACAATGATGGATTGAAAGATTTATTTGTTGGAAATTATGGTTATTACGGTTCTACTTTCCAACCAAAAATTGCTCAGTTTAGAAATATTGGAACAGCAGCAAATCCCGAATTTGATTTAATTACTTTGGATTACGCTAGTCTGAGTGCATTAAGTATTTTGAACATGGTTCCTGCTTTTGGTGATTTGGATGCAGATACCGATGCAGATATGATTATTGGTGGTGTTGACGGGAAACTGCATTATTTTGAAAATACTGCCCCTGTTGGTTCAACAGCAAATTTTGTTTTAACAGAAGCCAATTTAAAAAATTCAAATAACAGAGTAATTGATGTTGGGGATTATGCTACTCCTCAAATTGTAGATGTGGATGGAGATGGAAAAAATGATTTAGTTATTGGAGCAAGAAACGGAAAACTTGCTTATTATAATCATATTGGAAGCGGGACAAGTCCAATACTTTCAATGGATTCAATTTCTCATTTTTGGGGAGGAGTTAAAGTGAATCGTCCAACATATTTTATTGGCTACAGTTATCCCTTTTTATTTAAGCAAGGTGGAATTTCAAAATTAATGGTTGGTGCAGAAAGTGGTTACTTGCAAATTTATGATAGCATTGATGGAAACCTTGGAGGAACATTTACAAAAACAGATACAACTTATTTAGATATTTTTCAAGGAACAAGAACAGCTCCAAACGGTGCAGATATCAACAATGATGGCTTAATGGATTTAATGGTGGGAAATTATGCAGGCGGACTTTCATTTTATAAAGGAACAGCCAGCTTTGTTTCTGTTGCTGAAAATACAATTGATTTTAACACAGAGCTTTTTCCAAATCCAACAAACAATAGTTTTACAATTCGAATTTTAGCGGAAGAAAATAAAAAATATGTTTTAGAAGTTTATAATGTAATGGGACAACTTATTACATCTGAAAAAATTGAAAACAATATAATCTCTATCAGCACTCAACAACTTCCACAAGGAATGTATATTTGTAAAGTTTCGGAAGTAGATGCAAAAGAAAAGAAACAGAGTGCTGCGTTGACTAAGAGAGTGATTGTTCAGCACTAGCTTTTTGAATCGTCAAATTCTAACACCGATAACACACACATCGTCTATTTGTTCCAATTTCCCTTTCCAGTTTTCAAATGTTTCATTCAGCATATTTTTCTGTTCTTTAACTGGTTTTTCATAAATAGAAATAAGCAGATTTTTTAACTGACTGTATTTGAATTTTTTTCCTTTTTCACCTCCAAATTGATCCGCATAACCGTCAGTAAAAAGATATATGGATGTTCCTTTTTCCAATTGAAATTCATGATTTACAAACGGCTGCATATCGTCATTATAACCGATACATTGTTTATCCGGTTTTATTTCATCCAAAGTCTTGTCTTTTAACAAATACAATGGATTATTTGCACCTGCCCATTGTATTTTTTTTGTTTTCAAATCCACACGAATAATAGACATATCCATTCCATCATTTGTTTCCTGCTGCTTTCCTGATTGCCTTAACTCTTTTACAACTTTATTACGCAGTAGATTAAGAATTTCAGCTGGCGAATACAATTCACTGCTTGCTGTAATTTCATTTAAAAAAGCAATACCTAACATACTCATAAACGCACCTGGAACACCATGCCCTGTGCAATCTACAGCAGCAAGATAGAACTGACCCTCTTTTTCAAGTGCCCAATAAAAATCTCCACTTACAATATCTTTTGGTTTAAATAAAATAAAGTGTTCTGGCAAGTGACTTGTTACGTGATCTTGCTCTTTCAGTAATGCATCTTGAATTCTCTTCGCATAATTTATAGAATCAATAATATCTTTGTTTTTTTCTTCAACTATTTCTTTTTGTAATTCTATAATTTTCTTCTGCTCTTCTGTTTGCTTGTTTTTTTCCTCGATTAATTTTTTTTGTTTTCGAGCAATCCTGAGTGCACGAAAAACATAACCGGCAAAAAGAAACACCAAAATCAATCCAATAGAAACAAACAGCAAAACCATTTTTTGTTTCTTACTATCCACTTCTGCTATGGCATCTTTTTTATCCTGCTCTGCTTTAGCCTGAGCTTCCTTTTTCTCAAACTCGTAGGTAATTTCTTTGCTGGCAATTTCTTTATCTTTTTCTTTATTATAAAGTGAATCTTTTATGTGAACAGAAGTTTGAAAATGCTCTAGAGCAAGAGAATACTTTCCAGTTTTTTTATACAAATTACTTAAGCATTCGTGATTTAGTCTTATTTCATCCTGAGAGCCCATTTCCTCAGACATTGCAAGTGCTCTTTTAAAATATGACTCGGCCTCACTATATTTATCAGTAGCAGAATAAACACTTCCAATAGTACGAAGACCCGGTGCAATTAAATTTTTAGAACCCAGCTCTTCTTTTAATTTTAAGGATTTCAATAAATATTCAAGCGCCTCTGTATAATCTTTTCTTTCATAATAAATACTACCAATATTTCCCAAACTTCTAGCAACTCCAGGTTTGTATTTAAGTTGCTGTGTCATTTTCAAAGCATTAAAATAACAACTGAGTGCTTTTGTATAATTTTTCTGATCACCATAAACTCCACCCATGTTTCCTAAATGTCTAGCCACACCAGGTTTATTTCCAAGCTCTTCATCCATCTTTAAAGCTCGTTCATAATAATGTAGTGTCTTTTGATAGTTCTTAAGTTTATGATACACAATTCCGATATTACCAAGATCGGTAGCTATTTCTTTTTTGCTCCCTAGTTCTTCATCCAGCTTAAGCGCCTGAAAATAATAATCGAGTGCTTTACCATAATCAGCTTGTTTTCTGTAAACTATGCCAACATATCCAAGTGTATTTGCTTTACTAATTTTTATTCTCCGTGTTTGTGATGCACTCAAATTTTTCAAAGCCAAAAGTTCTTCCCACAGCTCAAGAGATTTTTTGTAAAAATCCATTGAGGCGATATAATTGTCTTTATCATCATTAAATGAACCTAAATGATAATAGGAAACGCCCAATCCTATTTTTATTTCTATTTCCATTGCAGGATCAAGATTGTTCGCTAATATTTTTTCAGACAACTGCAGTGCCTCTGTACTTAAAACAATAGCAGTATCCGAATCGTTATAGCTTAACAACCAAGCCAAAGCATTTAAGTGAGTAACTCTTGCTGTATCTGCAATGCAAGGCTTATTACAATGCGGCAGGTCTTTTTTGAGAAGATTTGATATTGAATCTATTTTGGATTGTTCTGCAAAAGAGGAAAAGCAAGAAAGAAGAATAGCAAAAAAAACAATATACCTTTTGGCAATATTCATAGCAATGGGAGATAGTTGAAAAAAAAATTGCGTTTCAAAACAAATCTAACAAAAAAGGAGCTCCGTAAAACGAAACTCCTTTATTATTTAATACTAATATTTTTTATTTCACCATCAATTTTTGTGTGGTAGTTCCTTCATTTGTCTCAGCAACTACTGAATAAACACCAGCACTCCACTCATGAGTATCAATAAAATAGTTTGTACTTCCTATTTTAAAATCACCACTGTGAATTACCTGAACTAACTTTCCAGTTATATCAGTAACAAAAAGTTTTCCGTTTAATTTACGCTCAGTAATAAAAGGAATACAAGTAATACCGTGACTAGGATTTGGGTAAAGAGTAGTAGAAAAAACTTCTGAAAGGTTTTCGTTTACTCCAACCGGAGCAAGTACTCTGAACTGCCACCAACCAGCAGGAGCCGGCATAGGACGAACTTGTTGCTTACCGCTGTTTGCTTGTCCTCGTATATAATAAAATATTTGTGTGCCAACAGGTTGAGCTGGAATATATCCTGTCCAAGTATCAGTAACTGCACTTGTAAGCGTCATTGTTAAAGGAGCATAAGCAGTAGTTGTATCTGTTGTCCAATACACCTGAGCATTTGCAATTCCTGTTTTATGTTGAATAATTGCATCTACTTGGTAAGGAACGGTTGTATTGTATGTATCAGGAAGATTGTTGTGAACAATTCTCAATGGATCTTTTACACCAACACTGTGAGTGATACAATGAATAACACCACTTTGAGAAATTAAGTTTGCACTTGCATTGTCTGCATCAATCGTCACAACTTTATAACCTGGCATATTTTGTTTAATAATTCTAACAGCTGTAGTATCGTATTCTTCACGATATACCGGCATAATGATAGTTTTATTTACAATCACAAAGTTTGAATACGTTCTGTAATATGCTCCACCAAATGGAGTACCTGCATAACTTCCACCAGTACTTGGCGGCATTGGGATACGCACAATTTTATATGGATTTCCCCAAGGATCGTTAAAATTGCTTAATACATAAGCGATGTTTGCTTCAATTTGCGGTCCATCAGAAATTCCTGTTGGAAATTCACCTACTAAAATTGTTTTCTCATCTAAATATTTCATGTGCATATCAATGTGGTGAATTCCATCATATGGAAGTTCGTCCATTTTGATATAACGGTTAATTCCGTGATAATCCTGAACAATAGAATTTATTACAGGCTCGGTATGGTTAGGATAAGCCAATGAATATGTTCCAGCTCCATCGTTTTCATCTAAAATAAGTTTGGATGCAAAAGCCGTTTCAATTCCATCTATCATCCAGTTTCCACCTGTATTCATTAAATTATTTGGTGAAAGTATTGTTTGATAAAGAGGTACATTTAAAAATGAAGCTGTAGAAATTGGCATATCATCATCATCCGGACGAGGACGATTGTATATCCAATCAACTAAAATCAATGAATCTACATCGCCAAAATAACCTGTGTTTGCAGCATAATCGCGAATCCAGATAGAGTTAAATGCTACTTCAATAAATTTCAGATTAGTAAGAGGAATTCCGTTAGATGTCAAATCAGATTTTACAGCATTTGAATCGGCACAGTGAATAATTACATTACACTCCAATTGTGCTGCTGCAACTATTTGACGGTGAATAGATGGAAAAGCTGTCCATGTAATTAACAATGCTTGTTGTTCTTCCCATTGTGCTGCTGTACGCACAGGCAATGGCGGAGGCGTTGTAATTGGCGCTCTATACAATGGATTAGGTGCTTTATTGATTCTGCTTTGTAAATAAGCATCCATTTTCAATTCTTCACCAGGCGCAAAGCCTTTCGGAAGAGTGCTTGGTTCTTGAGCAAATCCAATAATTGCCAGATTTAAAAATGCGATAGAAAGTAAAAGTTTTTTCATTTTAAAGAGATTTATATCAAAAATACATTATTTCGACCCTGAAAACAAGTTTTTTATGCAGAAAAACATCTCTATATTTGCCGAGGTGAACAATTATATTAAAAAATATCTCGCTGTACTTTTTCTTTTTCTTTTGTTATTCCCATTAACAGAAAAGGCTTTGCATGCTTTTGAGCATCACGATGATATACACTGTTCTATTACCGACAAACATTTTCATGAACAAGA
The DNA here is from genome assembly GCA_005772895.1 of Bacteroidota bacterium. GTDB lineage: Bacteria > Bacteroidota > Bacteroidia > 2-12-FULL-35-15 > 2-12-FULL-35-15 > 2-12-FULL-35-15. The sequence goes on from SXIH01000010.1 coordinate 39,487, forward strand.
ACACGAATGTTCTATTTGCGACTTTACAATTACCGATTCGAATGGAATTCCTTGCACGGATGTTTCATTTGTAATTTCTTCACAAAAATTTTCTTACACTGAATTTATTTCCGGACTAAGTATTCCTTATGCTTATTCCAATTTACCTTCCCGTGCCCCACCAATGGCTTAATTTTTTGAATCTTATTGTCGAGGTAAAAAAACAGTCGACATATTATCGATTAAAAATTAAGCATACATTATGAAAACATATTTATTGATTGCGCTCATTTTTTTGAGTGCAACAACTATTTCGGCTTTAAATGCTGATTTAGGAAAAACAACTTTATCAGGTAAAATAACTGATAATACAACCGGAGAAGTTATTACCGGAGCTACACTTTATATTCCCGATTTAAAAACGGGAGCAATTAGTGGATTGGATGGAACTTATAAAATTGAAAATCTTCCTCAAACAAAAATATTAATTCAGGTAAGTTTTTCGGGTTACAAAATGATTATCGAAACGATTGATTTATCTTCAATCTCTACAAAAGATTTTGCTTTGGAACTTTCTGCAAAAGAAATTAACGAAGTAATTGTTACTGGCTCATCGCAATCAGGTGAAAGAAACAGAACTGCAACTCCAATAAGTATTGTTACAAAAACACAATTGCTTCAAAATGCTTCTACTAACATTGTTGATGCTATGGCAAAACAACCAGGTATCTCACAAGTAACAACCGGAGCTGGAATTTCTAAACCTGTCATCAGAGGATTGGGATACAACCGTGTTGTTGTTGTAAATGATGGCATTCGGCAAGAAGGACAACAATGGGGAGACGAGCACGGAATTGAAATGGATGAATTTTCAATAAACAAAATTGAAATTTTAAAAGGACCCGCGAGTTTAAGCTATGGCTCAGATGCAATTGCAGGAGTAATAAATATGTTGACTGCTCCGACTCTACCCGATGGAAAAATAAATGCAAACATTCTGGCAAACTATCAAACGAATAATGGTTTAATTGCTTATTCCGCAAACTTAACAGGAAATCTAAAAGGATTTATTTGGGACATACGATATAGCAATAAAATGGCTCATGCTTATCAAAACAAATACGATGGTTATGTTTTGAATTCTGGATTTAAAGAAAATACTGTTGGTGGAATTATCGGACTTAATAAATCATGGGGATATTCACATTTGCATTTTAATATGTATGAATTAACTGCTTCAATTGTAGAAGGAGACAGAGATAGCGCATCAGGAAAGTTTATTAAACCTGTTGTTATAAATGACTCTACCGAAGAAATGGTAATTGCTGAAGATACAGATTATAAAAATTATTCAGAGGGAATTCCTTTTCAAAAAATCAAACATTATAAAGCAGTTTTGAATAATAATTTTGTAGTCGGACAAGGAAGTGTGAAAGCAATAATAGGGTTTCAACAAAATCACCGACAGGAATTTGGCAATGTTTTTAAACCAAAAGAATACGGTTTATACTTTTTATTAAATACTATTAATTACGATTTGCGTTATGTGTTTCCTGAAAAAAAGAAATTAAATATTTCAATAGGAGTAAATGGGATGCAACAAACATCACAAAATAAAGGAATAGAGTTTTTAGTTCCTGAATATAATTTATTTGACATTGGAGGTTTTGTAATCGTAAAAAAATCGTTTGGCAAATTGGATTTAAGTGCAGGAATCAGATATGACAATAGAAAACAAAATAGCAAGGATTTATATTTGGATTCATTAGGTACAAAGACGGATGTTACAGACTCAACCAGTTTTCACCAGTTTACAAAATTCAATTCTACTTTTTCAGGAATATCTGCAAGCGTTGGCGCAACATATCAATTTACTGAAAGTGTATACGCTAAACTAAATGTAGCAAAAGGGTATCGTGCGCCAAACATTTCAGAACTTGGTGCAAATGGAGAACATGAAGGAACGGGAAGATTTGAAATTGGCAATCCGGATTTAAAAGCAGAAAGCAGTTTACAATTTGATTTAGGATTAGGATTAAACTCCGAACACATTACAACTGAAGTTGATTTGTTTCACAACACGATTGATAATTTTATTTTTTTGCAAAAGCTAAATAGTTTTAATGGAGGAGATTCTATAACTAATGGTGCAAACACTTTTGAGTTTGTTCAAGGCAATGCTACATTATTAGGAGGAGAAATCAGTATTGATATTCACCCTCATCCTGTTCACTGGTTGCATTTTGAAAATTCATTTTCATTTGTTCAGACAACACAAAAAAACCAACCAGATTCTTTAAAACACTTACCATTGATTCCCGCTCCAAAGTTAGTTTCGGAGCTGAAGGCTGATGTTACGAAATTGGGAAAATTTATTTCAAATGCTTATGTATGTCTTGAGTTAGAAAATTATTTTGAACAGAATAAATTTTATTCAGCTTTTGGGACTGAAACAAAAACTCCAGGTTATAGTTTGATAAATTTAGGATTAGGAGGAGATATTGTTAGAAAAACAAAAACAATTTGTTCAATATATATAAGTGTAAACAACGTAACGGATGTTGCTTATCAAAATCATTTAAGCAGATTAAAATATGCTCCCAAAAACAATACAACAGGAAGAAAAGGTGTTTACAATATGGGTAGGAATATTAGTTTAAAACTTCTGATACCATTAGAGTTGAAGAAATAAATTAACATCATCTGGTTATTGAAACCATTCTATATTTGATGATGATTGATGACAGTATAGTAAGTAGAGCAATTACACAAATTGCTGTTTCAATATTAAACACATCAGCAATTACGCCTGTAAGAATTGCACCAATTGCATATCCTAAATCTCTCCATAATCTAAATGTTCCAAGACTTTTTGCTCTGTCTTGTGGATTTGTATTTTCTGCAATAGTTGCCAAAAAAGTAGGGTACACCATTGCTGTTCCCCAACCAAGTAGTATGGAAAGAAAAACAAAATGCAGAAATGTACTAGCAAATAGTAGAAATAAGAGCGCAATTCCCTGAAGAAACATTCCCCAAAACAACATACTCTTTTTAGAGAAATGATCTGCCATCTTTCCAGTAATTAATTGTCCAAGTCCCCAAACGGCAGGATAGACTGCAGTAATAATTCCGATTTTTTCTAAAGAGAAATCTTTTTGAGCTAAAAGAATTGGGAAAATTCCCCACACCATTCCATCATTCAAATTATTAATTAATCCAGCTTGAGTAACGGAGCTCAGATTTCTATCTTTCCAAGTTGTATCCCAAAAAATATTTTTTAGTGGTGGTATTTTATTCAAACCTATTTCTTGTTCAACATGGTTCGATGTATCTTTTACAAAAAGTAAACTTGTAAAAAAACCTAAGAACACCAGAACAATTCCGATGTAGAAAGGATATGGTCTTAGTCCGTACTCTCCTGCTATCCATCCCGTAAGAAATGCAACGAATGCAACAGAAAGGTAACCTGCAAATTCATTTATTCCCATTGCAAATCCTCTTTGTTTTTCTCCTACCAAATCTATTTTCATTACCACAGTACTACTCCATGTTAATCCCTGATTTATTCCCAATAAAATATTGGCAGTAATAATCCAATTCCAGTTGGGTGCATACATCAAAATGAAAGGGACAGGAATTCCAATTAACCAGCCAACGACAAGAAGATTTTTTCTTCCTAATTTGTTTGCTAAACTTCCTGTGTAATAATTTGCAATTGCTTTTACAATTCCAAAAACAATAATAAAAGAAAGGATGGCTGTTTTAGCGGCAATGTCAAATTCGGATTCAGCAATTTTAGGAAGAATGGATCTTTCCAATCCAACCATTCCGCCCACAAATGCATTTACAATTACTAATAAAGTAAATTGTTTCCAGTTTTCTTTGAGTCCGAGTTGTACCGTTGACATAATCTTGCTTATAACTGAAGCAAAATTAGGCTTAGTGAATGAGGAAGTACTTTACATATGATAAATAATCAACGAATGCCTCTTATACGACTTAGGCTGACTTGGGTAATACCCAGATAAGAAGCAACAAATTTCAAAGGCACTCTTTTCAATACATCTGGCGCTTCTTTAATAAGTGCTTTATATCTTTCTTCAGCAGTATGAAATTGAATACCTTCTATTCTATCAATCGTTCCAACATAAGCAGCTTCAAATATTAAACGAAACAATCTCTCAATTTCCGGGAATTTGTCATACAACTTAAATAGTTGTGTAGAATTTATAGCGATTAACTCAGAATCTTCTAATACTTGTATTGCTTTTCTGGATGTTTTTCCAGTAAATAAACTTTCTACTCTTGCTATAATATTATTTTCAAATGCAAAACTTTCTGTGATATCTATATCATCTTTAAAATAATAAATACGGGCAACACCTTTTTTAATAAAATAAATTGTCTTACAAGTATGACCAATGGGTTGCAGGTCGGTGTTCTTTTTAATTTCAACAATTTTTGAGATTTCTGCAATAGCTTTTTCTCCTTCTTTTGAAAGAGTATTATATTTATTAAAGAAATTAAAAAGTGATTCCATAATTAAAGATAATACCAATAAAACAAAATTTCATGATTTTATTTTATAAAAGCCAATTTATTCTGGAAAACATCTCCATTTTCTGTAGTAAGCACTATAAAATAAACACCCGAGCTTTCTGGGTGATTTATTAAATAACTATTTTGTCCAATTTTTATTTCTGCAGAAGTTTTTTTAATTTGTTGTCCGAGCGAATTTACCAGTACTATTTCCCCTTTTGTTTCTTTTGTAGAATTAACAAAAACTTCAATTGAACCATTTACATTAAAAGACGATACAGAAAAATTTGAATCATTACTAATATCATTTACCCCTGCTGTTGAAGGATTGATAATAAATTGTCCCATCATTCCATTGTCTTCATGGCTTAAAATGTGGCAATGATACATATAGGGCATAATTGGATCATTGAAGTCTTCATATTTTGTAATCAATGTCGCAGTACCTCCTTGAGGGGCTAATAATACAACATCTTTTCTGCCTTGTAAATTTGCAGGAGGTGTACCACCATCTAATGAAGTAATAAAAAAATGATTTCCATGAATATGAAACGGATGTGCCATCATGCTATTGTTAGTAATATTCCAAACCATCACATCATCCTGTTGCTTAGTAAAGTTTATTACACTTTCATTATATTGAACACCATTAATGACAAAATTTGTCATACTCATCATAGGAGAACCTTGAATAAGAAAATTCATACTAGTGGAACCTGAAGTGCTCCATGGAGTATTAGTTGTTAGAGTAGTTGGAATAGTTGTAATCGGTGCAGCAGTTGGAGCAACAACATTAATTTGTAAAAAATTAAATGTAATATTATCGTATGGACCAATTGGGTCTCCCATTGAAGATGGTCCACCAGGGAAACCCGAAGGCAATTCATTACCATATTGATTAATATAGTAAGTGTTACCATTTTGACCGCTAAAATCAACTAATATTTCTGCTCTTTCACCGCTACCTAAACGCAAACGAGTAAGAGCAACAGGAGCATTTAACAAACCATCATCACTCGTAATTTGGTTAAACGTTCTTCCATCATTAAACCCAAATTGCAAAACACGATGACTGCTTGCATTTAATATTCTTAATCGAACTACTTGAGCAGGAACATTTACCATTGGATTAATAGTTCCATTCACCATTGTTATATTATCCAATTCATCATCTATAACGATTTGTTTTGTTATTGTATCTATAGTTTGAAACTGACAAACAAGTGGAATATCATCAACTCCATAAGTTCTAGGCAAAACCAATGCTGCTTCAACTGCATCACGAACAATTATTAATCCAGCAGCACCTTTCACAACTTGCGACATTGTTTTACCATGCAAATGCGGATGATACCAATAAGTAGCAGCATTGTCCATTACAGTAAATGAAGGGCTCCAAATATTTCCTGACAGAATAGGATTGTGAGGACTACCATCGTTCATTGGTGCAACATGTAGTCCGTGCCAATGAGTTGTAGTTGTATCAGCAAGCTGATTATTAACATTCATTGTAACATTTTGTCCTTTATTTAAAATAATGGTTGGGCCTAAATAACTGCCATTATATGCAATTGTGGTTGTATTGTAACCAGTATAAAATTGATGAATACTATCATCAATTGTTAAGTTAATACTAGCGCCAGAGAGTGTGTCAGGAATAGGAATAAGTGTTTGTGCATTTAGTATTCCAATATTTATAACTAGTGCTGTTAGAAAGATTTGTTTTTTCATTTTGAGAGTAATTAGATAATGTTCGTATTAATGCTGTTTACAATTCTGAATACATTTAAGTAAACCAAGAACTGATTTTTCTTTAATTGAATAAAAAATTTGTTGACCCTCTCTTCGAGTTTGGAGAATATTTTTGCTCCTCATATCAGTAAGATGATGAGAGATAAGTGCATGGCTCAAATCAAGTACATTTGTAAAATCAGTTACACTCATTTCTTTGTATTGAGCCAACAAATCAATCACAGCCAAACGTGTTGGATGTACAACTGCCTTCAGAAGATATGCTGCGCCTTCTAATTTTTCAATTTCAAAACGTAATTTAAAATCTGTTTCTGCCATGTTTATAAATTAATCATTCAAATATACAAACATATATTTGAATATTGTTTCAAAAAAATGAAAAACTACTTTATACTTTATTTTGTTACAACTAATTTGTTTTGATAAAGCTTACCATCCTCTGTAGTAAGAATAACAAAGTATATCCCAGCACCCATTCTGTGTTCAATAGAGTAGCTATTGAAATCCGTTTTAATTGAAGCTGGTATTTTTTTTATTTGTTGTCCGAATGAATTTACTATTAAAAAATTCCCATTTAATTCTTGACTTGAACTTATTTGAATTTCAATTGAACCATTATTGTTATAAGAAGTGAAATTCAAAATAGGTGCTGTAGCTATTTCTTCTACAGAAACATTTGGAACAATCATTCCTTCCAAATAATGCACTTGAGTTCCTGTTGCATTGCTATATACCACATGAAACTTTCCATTGTTAAAAACTATATCGGGACGTGTTTGATGTCCGGTTAATCCTTTTGTTAATGTATCAACATTTACACCTAAGCCAGCAGCACCTGTAATCGACCAAGAAAACAATACATCCTGAGAAGTTCCATTGTATCCTAGCCAAACAACTCCAAGTGTATCTCCTTTTCCAGCTATCACCGGATAATTTTGAGTGCTTGTAACAAAAGGATAAAGTTGACGATGTTGCCCAATTTGTTGATCAGTTGTATTAACAGTTCCGATGTAAATTCGCGCATCACCAGTTCCATCACTCATCCATGTATAAAATAATGAATCGCCAATAATTACTCCTGACGGTGCACTTGCTGGACAAGATGCTACAAACCAATTAGTAGTATCAATATTTGTTGAGATAGGAAAACTTGTACATGTATCTGTTGAAAACGATGCCCACATTTCTCTGAGATTACTAATATTGTTTCTGAATATCAAAGCTTGAGTGTTTTCTGAAATAGCCAATGATGCAGGACAACAATCACAAGCTTCCCCTGGTGTGATAGGTTCAACTGGAGCTAAAAAAGTAAATCCACCATCTATAGATTTTGTTATAGTATACTTTGGATCCAACATTGAAATTGTATCAGAACCCATATAAGAAACTATAGGATTTCCATCCGACATCACTTCAACAGTAGGAAAACTTGCTATTCTGTTAATTTCATTATCTATTCGTATAGTATCTGAAAAAGTTAATCCTCCGTCTATTGTTTTCACGGCATAAGATTTTGAATTTGCAATTGCAGTCATAAAAACTACAAATGCAGTATCTCCTGTAGAAGCTATTTCTGCTCCGGTCCAAGTCATAACATACGGACTTGCACCTCCATTAATTGCAATTGGTGTAGAAAACGTTGCTCCGGTTTTTCTAGCAGAATATATTACGGCAGGACTATTATCTTCCCAAATAACCAAAGGAATATCTCCACTTGTTAAAGTTAATCTTGGATAAATATTGTTGTCCATGCTTCCCATACCAACATTGATAGGACTTCCCCAAACAACTCCGGTAGTTTGCGAAAACGATATGACTGGAAATAAAAAACAAAAAACAATAAATATTTTTCTTGTCATTTTACTGTTTAATAATTTTTTTATTTATCACTTTACCTTCCAATTGAATCTGAAAAACATAAACTCCAGGAGCCCATTTTTCCATATCCAATTTGATTTTATTTTCGGTAGTTTGAGTAGAATAAATTTTTTCTCCTAAAATATTAATCACTGAAATTTTCTTTTGATCTGAATTTACAGCATTCAAAAACTCAATAGTGATATTATTTTTAGTAGGATTTGGAAAAAGGCTGACAGCATCATCAAAAACAATATTCTCATTTATTCCTATTGTTGTAGAATCAATCACTAAAAAAGTTCCCATCATTCCATCATCTTCATGATGTAACAAATGACAATGGTACATGTATGGAACCATGGGGTCGGAAAAGGTTGTAAACTGTGTAATAAATCTGACGGTATCATTAGGCTTCACCAAAATAACATCTTTTAATCCTTGATATTCAGGAGGTGGTGGAAGTCCGTTTATATCCAGCACATAAAATTCTATGTCGTGTATATGAAATGGATGGGCAACCATTGTGCTATTTGTTAATTGCCAAATTTCGATGTCATTTAAATTAACTATGATGTTAATGGAATCGAAATTAAATGAAGAATCATTCATTAGAAATGGACCATCTACATACCCTTGAATTCCACTTGTTGCAGTATCAGGAGAAAAATGTATGGAACGATTAACATCCGCATTCACTTCAAGCAAAGGAACTTTCGGATTGAAAGTAAGCGGAATAGTTGTAACCGGGCTTGCGGTTGCTGGTGAAACATCAAAACGCAAAAGATCAAAATCAACCCCATTTAAAAAATTGGAATAATAACCTTCCTGAATAACAATTGTACTTGTACCTACCGAGTCAGCGCCAATAATTCCTCTTGGTAATTCAGAAGCATAACTTTTTAAATAGATTTGCGTACCTAATGTATATGCAGAAAAATCAATCAGAATTTCTGCTCGTTCACCAGTTGATAATCGCACACGATTGGTTAAATAAGGAGCAGACAATAATCCGCCATCGCTTCCTATCAAATAGAAATTAGAATTATCCGCTAAACCAAAATTAAAAGTTCTGTCAGAAGAACCATTCAACAATCTTAATCTCACAACTTGCTGCGGAACTTGTAAATAAGGATCTCTGGTTCCATTTACCATCAACACGGTATCTTCATGATTTGCGACTGCAAATTGATACAATACATCAAAAGCTTTTGACTGAACTATTAAAGGAAAATCATCAATTCCATATTTACGTGGCAATGCATACGTTGCTTCTGTACTGTCACGAACGATAATCATTCCAGCCAACCCTTTGGAAACTTGCACTTCGGTTTTTGCTTCTCCATGCGGATGATACCAAAAAGTAGAAGCCTCATTTCTCATTTTAAATGAAGGGCTCCAGGTTGTACCAGGTAAAATTATTTGATGAGGTCCGCCATCATTCATTGCAGCAACATGAAATCCATGCCAATGAACTGTGGTTGATTGAGAAATAGAATTGGTAACATTTAAAGTGATACTATCACCTTTGTTTATAAGCAAAGTAGGTCCTAGAAAATTTCCGTTGTAACCATAGGTAGGAGTATTATTGGATCCAATAAACTGCCTGATACCATTTTGAACATCTAAATTAAATGTTGTTCCACTTAATGTATCCGGAATAAAAAGTGCGTTCTGAGAAAAAACATTCGTAGATAAAAAACAAAAAACAAAAAAACTTCGAATGATACTTTTCATCAGTGAACGATATTTAATTTCTGCTGACTAACATTTCCGTTAGCATTAATTTTAATTAAATAAGCGCCATCAGAAAATAAGCTTGTGTTTATTGTTTCAGTAATTTGTCCGGCTTGATTTTTCTTTTCAGCAATAGTTGAAACCAATCTTCCACTAATATCAAACAATTCAATTTTAACAGTAGAAATTTCTTTTAATTCGAAAGTCAATTTTACTTGATCGTTTGAAGGATTTGGAAATAAATTGATTTTAGAAATGAAATTATTTTCTTTAATTCCGGTTCCATTCAAAAAATTACGGATATCATTTGCCATTGTTGTTGTATCTGAAGTTGTAAATGCTAAATATGGAGACCCTAATACTGTATGACTTGTTCCGCCACCCAATATTACAATTGTTGGCATCCCCATTCCACCATAATAAGCAACTTGCAAAGCACCACTATCAGCAGGAATAGAAGTAATACCATTTGTTGTAACCCAACTATTAATTGTAGAGCAAGAATAGGAATTTGTATATCCAAAAGCATACGCTTTTATCATGCTTGGAAACTCTGCCATCAAATCAGATTTCATTGCTTCCAACGTTGCTCCTGCAGTAATACACGGACTACAGCTAGTCATAAAGTATTCAATTATCAATGCTTTTCCTGCATCTAAATCTGCAAAAATACTTTGCGGATTTCCATTGCAATCAATAAAATCGTAACCCATTGCTGCAGTTTGTGCTTTAGAAGAAAAAGATGCAAAGGTTAATGCTAGTCCAAGAATAATTGAATAGATTTTTTTCATTTTGTATATTATTTAATAATTATTTTTTTAGAAAATGATTTATTATCAATTGATAAATTCACGTAATAAACTCCCGGACTCATTTGATTCTTCAAAGATAATTCATCTTTTTGTTGACCGGCATTTTTGCTTTTATTTTTTTGTTTATAAACCTCGCGTCCAAAACTATCAAAAACATTGATGCTTACTTTTTTATCAGACTTTAGAAAATAATTAAAAATGATTTGATTTGTTTCTCCATCATAAAAAGCGTTTGAATTTTGAACATCCACCAATTCATTAATTGAAAACAAGGGAGATATTTTTATTCTGAAAGTATTGCAGAATATTTTGTCGCCAGAAGAAGCATTATTATTATTGGTACTATTTGTTGCATAATAAAAAGTAATATCTCCAACATTTGTAGCAGGAGCCGTCCAGTCAAATGTCCATTCATTAAAGCCAGGAGAGATTTCTGGAGTACTAACTGTATTATGTGTTACAGATGTTCTGAAATCTGAACCAACCATATGTGTTACTTCGTGTGTACGAATAACATCGGTGACAACAACAGTTCCCGCTTCCAAACTAGTTGCATCAGCTATTGCCTGAAACTCAAAACCGAAACGTTGAACCGGAGGATTATAAGTTCTTACAGTAATTGTATAAGTCTGCCCCGGTAAATAAGTAGAATCTAATTGTGAAAAAATTAGTTTATTAACAGCAGTATCGTTGTATGTAACTGGTGTTCCAACATGACAACCTGATTTAGCACAAGTATTATCTCCAGGCGCTCCTGTACTTCCAGGATGAGCTCCGGCAGATTTTTTATATGTAAACTGTCCGAATAAAATTGGGAAAGTTATAATTGATGTTATAATTAATATTTTTTTGAAATTCATTTTCAGAGATCTTAATTGTTGTTTAATACTTTTGAAGTTGTGTAGACATGATCTTTCTTATCAGTCATGTCATCATTTGCAGAAACACCGGCTGCATAAAAAGCAACAGGACCAATATCTGTAGCGGGAGCTGTCCAATTTACCATCCATTCACTCATTCCTTCAGAAGTTGCATCTGTTCCATTAAAAGAATACGTGACATATTCTCTATCTGAAAATGCCTGAGTATTTTTTACTAACTGAGTTCGACCAGCATCAGCAATTTGAAATGTACCAACGCTTGATAAAGTGGATTTATTTAATGCCAACAACTGAAAACCAAAGCGCTTCACGTTTTTTTCTGAAATACTTACTTTAACAGCATACGTCTTGCCGGGAACATAATTTGTAATTGAACTACCTACTTCTATTGATAAACTAGCTTTGCCAGAATTGATAGTATTATCATCATGACAACCGGATGTTGCACAAGTTTGTTCACCTGGAGCACCAGTATGAGCCCCGGGAGCTCCTGAGCTTGAGCGTTCAGGTGAGGCAGCTACAATAACTAAGGTTATTGCAAACAATAAGACTTTTAAAATTTTATTTTTCATTATTAACTATTATTTAGTTCGAAACGAAGTAAAGTTAATACAAAAGACTGACTTTTTAATGCAATTCACTTACATAATTTTATGATTCTTAAATTTTTAACTTATATTATTAGGATTCGATAGTACTCTTTAATAGATTTGTAATAATGAAAAGAGGTCTGCTAATTTTATTTACTTTTTATTTTTTCTTTGTCTCTACAGGAATTGTTTGGGGGACACATTATTGTGGAAAGAAAATTTCGCATTCCATTTGGGGCATTTCTATTTTAGATTCTAATGCATGTAAGTGTAAACACAAAAAAGACACGAAACTTAAAAAAGAATGTTGTAAGCATGAAACAAAATGGATAAAGGCAGATACAGATGATTCTAAGATTCAGATCTGCAGCATTCATTCAAAAAAATCAGAATCAAATTCTTTTCTCTACCCTTTAGTAGTATTGAACAATTTTTTCAAGCTACAAACTTCAACAACAGTTTATAAAGTTAGTCACTCACCCCCCATAATTGGAATTCCACTGTTTATTCAAAACTGCGTATTTCTTATTTGATTAATGAATAATGTGTTAACGCGTCTAATACAATAAGACGCTAAAAATATCATATTTATTCATTAATGCTATTTTTATATGCCCTATTCGGTATTTATAAGAAACATGTTTTGTAGCGAGTGCAAAACTGTGATAAAACAGATTTTCAAAGAATTCGATTTAACACCAATTGAAATCAACATTGGAGAAGTTATTTTAGAAAATGAATTAAGTAACTCTGAAATTTCTACTATTCAAAAGCAACTAAAGAAATGTGGGTTTGCAATAATATTAGACAATAGAGCTAAAATAATTGTTGCTATTAAATCACTTTTGATAGAACTCTTAGAATCTGAAACATTTGATTTGAAATTAAAACTAAGTGAATATTTATCAAATAAATTAGGGTATGAATATCACTACTTAAGTAATTTGTTCTCCGAATTAGAGGAAACTACAATTGAAAAATATTTTATTCTTTTGAAAGTAGAGAAAGTAAAAGAGTATATCAAGATTAACAAGTTAAGCTTAAGTGAAATTTCATACAAACTAGGCTATAGTAGTCCGGCACATTTAACTACACAATTCAAACAAGTCACTGGAAATACACCTACTTATTACAAATCAATTACTAATAATAAAAGAAATTAAATCAAAAATTATAAACCAGTAAATTATATAACAATGATTAGTTCAGAATAGTTTAAATTTGTCATTATATAATTTACATAAATAAAAAAACCATGAAAAAAATATTACTTTTTACAATTGCCGGATTGATTTCAAGTTTTGGCATTGCACAAACTACAGCAACAAACTTTACTGTAAATGATTGCTCAGGAACAAATCACGATTTATTTACCGAATTAGATGCAGGTAAAGTTATTGTAATTGCATTTGTTATGCCTTGCGGATCTTGTATATCTCCATCATTATCAGCCTATACAGAAGTTCAAAATTATGCTTCCACTTATCCGGGAAGAGTAAAATTTTATTTGTCTGATGATGTTGGAACTTCGTCTTGTACAACTATTACTAATTGGGGAACAACTAACGGAATTACAGCACCAGATGCGGTTTTCTGTAATACTGCTGTAAAACAAGCAGATTATGGAGCAGCGGGCATGCCGAAAATTGTTGTTTTAGGCGGACCAACTCATTCAGTTTTGTTTAATCAAAACAATGGTTTAAATGTTACTAATTTTAATAACGCTATTATGGCGGGTTTAACCACTGGAATTTCTACTAATACAAAAGGAGATTTCAAACTGAATTTATTCCCAAATCCATCAAGTACAAACAAAACTACTGTTAGTTATTCTTTAACACAAAGTTCAGATGTTAATTTTGAAGTTTTCAATGCACTTGGAGCAAAAGTAAAAAGCGTTTCGTTTGAACAACAAACTGCCGGAAAACACGAAACAATATTGGATTTCGAAACTTTACCAAATGGAGTTTATTTTATTAAACTAAATGCAGGAGATTCATCTCAGCTTTTAAAATTTACTGTCAATCATTAATTTTTTCATTTTTTATGTTTAGTTTAACAACCTGCAATTACCACCCTAATGCAGGTTGTTTTTTTTCAACTATATGATGCGTACATTTTTATCGTTTATACTTATTACTTTATTTTCTATCGAAAGCCATTCGCAAGGATGTTGTTCAGGAGGGAGCGGCAGTCCTATTGCTGGAGGTGATTCACAAGGAGTTTTACAAGACAGACAAGTAGAAGTTGCAGCTAATTATCAGTATTTCAGTACAAATAAATTTTACGTTCAAGACAGAGATACAGTAGCTATGTTTGATAATCTGAGCAGTAATTATTTATATTTCAGATTGGCTTACGGACTAACAAGAAATTTAACCATGTCGGTTGAATCAGGTTATTTTATAAATAAAACACAAATTGGCATTAACAGAGTGGATACATTTTCTTCTTCCGGAATAGCTGATTTAATTTTATTTCCTAGATACGATATATTAAATCGTACAACAGAAACCAGAAGAACAGAAATTACATTAGGACTTGGATTAAAAATACCATTAGGAAAATATGATGACTCCACTCATATCTTTACCAGTCCAACTACAGGAAAAAAGTACTATACCACTTCTCCTCCAACTGTACAACCAACAAACGGGTCAAACGATTTTATTTTTTACGGATTTTTTTACCGAGGATTTCCATTGAAAAATTTTAGATTATTTTCAAATGTAATTTATATAAGAAAAGGATGGAATCCATTGGGACAAAAATTTGGTGATTATGCAAGTGTTGGATTATTTGCAAGTCAAACATTTTTCAAAAAATTAGGCGTGACATTACAAGTGAAAGGCGAATGGATTGATTCAATGCAGTACGATAAAAATGTGGACATGCTTGCACTTTATAATGTTGATGTAACATCCACTGGAGGAAGAAAAATATTTTTTGTTCCTCAATTGAGTTTCACTCATAATAATTTTACCTTTTATGCACTTAGCGAAATTCCATTGTATCAATATTTAAACGGAACACAGGTCGGTTCTCAACATCAAATTACAGCAGGAATTTCTTATCGTTTTAATGCTTATAAAAGTAAGATAAAAACGAACAACGCTGGAGAAGCCTATATGTGTCCAATGAAGTGCGATGGTGGTGGAAGTAATGAACCTGGCAAATGCAGTAAATGTGGCATGGATTTAAATAAACAATAATATAATTTTTCGTACCTTTATAGAATGAAAAAATATATTTATATTTTATTCTTATTCTTCAACCTATCTATTTTTTCGCAAACGGCATTGGATTGGACAAAAACAGATTGCTCAAGCATTAGCCACACGCTTTATTCTTATTTAGACAGTGAAGAGGTAGTAATTATGGAATTTGCAATGGGCTGTAGCAGTTGCACTGATGCCGCAACATATTTATTAAATACAAAAGATAAATATGCAGTTTCAAATCCAGGAAAAGTAAACGTGTTTTATATGGACTACTGGCCAGGGAATGATTGCGCTGTTGAGATTGCACCAGTTACCAGCTCTTATGCATTTGATGGCGTTTTTGAACATTGTCTTCCAGAAAAAAATTATTATTTCACAAGCTCCAGTTCTCCAATGCCAGGAATTGTAGTTGCTGCAGGAAGCTTGCACCAAGTAATTTATCAGAATAATAGTTTTGCCGATGATGATACATTGCTTATTGAACAGGCAATAACAACCTTTTTTGCTACTGCTTCAGTTGAAGAAAATTCTCTTTCTAATTCTGTAATAATTTCTCCGAATCCTTCAAACGGTGATATTATTGTAAATTTCAAAAACAAAGAAAATCTCAACACAAAAATTTCATTGTACAATTTAAACGGACAATTAATCACCGAAATTTTAAATGAAAATTTACAGAGCGGAGATTCAAAAATAAATTTGGATTTAAGTCGTTATCCTAAAGGAATGTATTACATCAAAATTTCAAATGAGAAAGAGTCCATTAACAAAAAAATTGTACTTATTTAATTTTTATCCATGAAATCAATTTTAAATTTTTCTATTCTTTTAATCATAATATCCCTTTCTCTTTCATCTTGCAAAAAAGAAGGACCAGGCGGAAAGTCAAGTGTAAGTGGAAACGTGAAGCATCATCAGGAACTTATTCCAAATGCAATTGTATACATTAAATATGGAGCAACGGAATTTCCCGGAGGAGATGTTTCATTGTATGACGACAAAGTAACTTCCGACACAAATGCGCATTTTGAATTTAAAGAATTACAAAAAGGAGATTATTATTTGTATGGTGTTGGTTACGATTTTACTGGCTCTTATACAGTTACTGGTGGTGTGGGAATAACATTAAAACGTAATAAGTCCAGCGAAATTGATATTCCTGTAACTGAATAAAATAAATGAATTTTTCAAAAAAAATATTTCTTTTTATTCCAATTATCATTCTTGGTAGTTGTTTTTTTTCTACTTGTACAAACGAAAAAGGAATTCCAGATTACAATAAATTTCCGGATGATGTTGGAAAAATTATTTTTACTAAATGCGCTACACCCGGATGCCATACTGATGAAAGTAAAGGTGCGTCAGGTGGATTATCCATGGAAAGCTGGGATAAATTATTTGAGGGAGGTAGCGGAAGTGCTTGTGTAATTCCTTATCGTCACGACTACTCTACATTTTTTTCATATATCAATACATACTCTGATTTGGGTGTGACACTTTCTCCAACGATGCCTTATAACGAAACAAAGCTGACAAGAGAAGAAGTGACTTTACTAAAAAACTGGATCAATGCAGGAGCACCAAGTAGGGATGGCTCAATAAAATTTGCTGATAATCCAAATCGTAAAAAGTTTTATGTAACCAACCAAGGTTGTGATGTGGTGACAGTTTTTGATCAAGCAACATTATTACCAATGCGTTATATAAATGTTGGAAGCACTGCGGGAACTGAATCTCCACACATGATCAGAGTTTCACCAGATGGACAATATTGGTATGTTGTTTTTTTAGCAGGACAATATTTAGAAAAATACAGAACTAGTGATGACAGCTTTGTTGGAAGAGCATTAATTGGTTCGGGATATTGGAACACATTTGTAATTTCCAGCGATTCACAAACTGCTCATTGTGTGGATTTAAGTCCGACCAGTGCAAAGGTTGCTACTGTTACTTTATCGACCATGACACCATTTGTGCAATCAGGGTTTTCTTATCCGCATGGTTCTGCTTTGAATAATACAAATGATACTTTATACATTACTCAACAAACTAATAGTAGTAAAATTTATAAAATTCCTGTTGCTGATTTCAGTGCTTATTCGGAAGTAAATTTATATACAGGGGCTCCGCCAGCTGTTTCTTTAAATTCTCACGAAATACGTTTTAATCCAACAGGAACAAAGTATTTTGTTACTTGTCAAGGAACATCCGAAGTGAGAATAATGCAGACTAGCAACGATTCTTTACTCTCGATTATACCAGTTGGAGCATTGCCTTCTGAAATGAGTTTTTCATATACCACTCCTTTTTTATATGTTACTTGCACTGAAGATACACTTTCATTTCCAGGAAAAAGAGGATCGGTTGCGATAATAAATACGATAACAAATTCTTTACAAAGCACACTTTATACAGGTCATCAGCCACACGGAATTGAAGTAGATGATGTGAAAAAATTAGTTTATGTAGCAAATAGAAATGCTACAAACGATGGACCTGCTCCTCACCATTCATCGGAATGCGGAGGAAGAAATGGATATGTTTCTTTTATTGATTTGATGACAAGAACTATGATTACAACTCCAAACGGGAATGTCAAAAAAGTAGAAGTTTCTGTCGACCCCTATTCTGTTTCTGTTAAATAATCATGTCTGATTTAAACAAAAATTTTAGCATTATACTTTTTGATGGCGTTTGTAATTTTTGCAATTCATCCGTAAATAAAATTATCAAACACGACAAAAAAAACAAATTTAAATTTGCCGCGCTTCAATCTGAAACAGGAAAAAAATTATTGGAAAAACACTCGATTGATTCATCAAAAATTGATAGTATTATTTTAATAGAAAATAATTCTGCATTTATAAAATCTACAGCTATTCTGAAAATTTCAAAACACATGAGTGGCTTGTATCCATTGACTTACGGATTTATAATTATTCCTGCATTTATCAGAAATGTAGTGTATGATTTTATTGCCAGAAACAGGTATAAATGGTGGGGCAAAAAAGACAGTTGTATGATTCCAACAGAAGAAGTGAAAGCAAAATTTATCGTTTAAATTTCAATTTCAAATTTTTCTTTTCATAATCAATCACTGCATTATATTTTAAAAGTATATCACTTCCCAAAACTCCATCCACGTGTTTTAATCCAATTTGCTCATACGAATTATTCACATGAGAAAGATCAAGTAAAATAGTTTTATAATTTTCTATTTCAAGCTCTCCAATTTTTATTTTTTTAATTACAACTTGTTCGCTTTTCATAGTATTTGTACCTAAACCACTTGACAAGCTATCGTGCTTTTCAAACTTTTTTTCCGAAACAAATTTTTCAATCCTTCCTTTATCGAAAACAGTTTTTGAAGCACCTGTATCTACAATAACATTCGCCACTTTTTTATTGATATATAATTTTATCATCAGATGAAACCCATCACCTGCAATGTCTAAAATTTTTAATGGAATTATTGTAGTCATAAGTTAAAAAAAGGCGACCAAACCAATGGCCGCCTTTTAAAAAAAATTATTTTTTATTTAAACAGTAATTGTGCTTAAAATAGTATTCATATTTCTAACTGCATCTGCACTTTTAGCAAAAGCTGCTTTTTCTTCTTCGTTTAATTTTACATCAACAATTTTCTCCCATCCATTTTTACCAATGATAACGGGCACTCCAAGACAAATATCTTTTTGTCCGTACTCACCATCTAAATAAACACAACAAGGGAATAATTTTTTCTGATCATTTAAAATGCTATCCACTAAAGCAGCAACCGCAGCTCCGGGAGCATACCATGCAGATGTTCCTAACATTCCGGTTAACGTTGCTCCACCAACCATTGTATCAGCAGCAACTTTTTTTAATTTTTCAGCATCAGCAAATTGTGAAACAGGAACACCTTTGTAAGAAGCCATTCTTGTTAATGGAATCATAGTAGTATCACCATGTCCGCCAATTACCATTCCTTCGATATCATTTGGAGAAGCGTCTAAAGCTAATGATAAATAACATTTAAAACGAGCACTATCTAGAATTCCACCCATTCCGATAATTCTATTTTTCGGCAATTTACTTTCTTTCAATGCCAAGTATGTCATTGTATCCATTGGATTACTCACAACAATTACAATCGCATTTGGTGAATATTTCAATAAATTTTCGGTAACATTTTTTACAATTCCAGCATTGATTCCAATTAATTCTTCTCTTGTCATCCCTGGTTTACGAGGAACTCCACTAGTAATTACAACAACATCACTGTTTGCTGTTTTCGAATAATCATTTGTACTTCCACTAACACGGGTATCAAAACCTGTTAATGTTGCAGTTTGCATCATATCCAATGCTTTTCCTTCAGCAAAATTTTCTCTGATATCAAGCAAAACTACTTCTGAAGCTATTTTACGAAATGCCAATACATCTGCCGATGTAGCACCTACATTTCCTGCTCCTACTACTGTTACTTTCATTTTATTAAGATTTTAAAGGTTATCAAAATTTGACGCTAAATTAGAAAAGAAAAACATATCCAACCATTAAGTTTTAAACAGATTTCAGTTTTACTAACATTTTAAAGAAATATGGGTTTTGGGTGCAACTAATTGGCACTTTTTAGCATCAACCTTGTTAGGTTGACATAAAAAGTTTATATTTATGTCGGATAAATCTCTCTAAATGAAAAAAATATTACTAGTACTTGCCATTATTGGCATTTTCTCGAACAAAACATTTGCTCAAGCCGACTGCTTAACTGCTGCACCATTTTGCACAGCATCCGGAACAACTTTCCCTGCATCTACAAGTACAACTGCTGCGGTTGGTCCTGACTATGGCTGTTTAGGAAGTCAACCAAATCCTGCTTGGTATTATTTAAACATTTCTACATCTGGAGATATTATCATTGACCTTTCTAACAGTGCTGTAGTTGATATTGACTTTGCTGCATGGGGGCCATTTGCTACTCAAGCTGCTATGTGTGCTGGAACTTCTAATTCTCCATTTGATTGTAGTTATTCTACATCAGCTACCGAACAAGTAAATATTATTGGAGCAGTTGCTGGTGAATGGTACATGGTGTTGATTACAAACTTTTCCGGAATGCCCACAAACATTTCCGCAGGAGTTGGAGCAGGAACAACGGGAGCTACAAACTGTGCTATCCTTTGCAATATGACTGCACTTTCTGCTACTCCTGGACCATGTGTTCTTCCATCCAATACTTTTACTTTAACAGGAAATATTACTTATAGCACACCACCTACTACAGGAACATTAACGGTCACCAATAGTTGTAGCGGAGTCACGCAGGTTTTTAATCCGCCCTTCCCCCCCACAACTCTGGCCTATTCTCTAGCCGGTATACCCGCCAATGGTGCGGGGTGTACTGTCACGGCCACATTTTCGGCTGACCCTACTTGTACATTTACTACATCCTTTACAGCACCTCCATCATGTACAGTAACGTGTAATATCTCAGCCCTAACGGCAACACCTACAGCATGTAACGTTGCAACACAACAATACGATGTTAGCGGAAACGTAACATTTACTAATGCACCTGCAACTGGAACTTTAACAATTACGAATTCATGCGGAGGAACACCGGTTGTTTTAAATGCCCCGTTCACAAGTCCTTCAGCATACAGCTTCACGGGATTACCTGCAAACGGTGCAGGATGTAACGTAACAGCTGTATTTTCAGCTGATCCTGCTTGTACTTTTACTCAGGCTTATACTGCGCCTGCTCCATGTCCTGTTGTCTGTTCCATTACAGCATTAACAGCTACACCTTCAGCATGTGACCCTGTTACAAATAATTATTCTGTTACTGGAAGTATCACTTTTGTTAATCCTCCTACAACAGGAACATTAACTGTTACAAGTTCTTGCGGTGGTACTGTTCAAGTTTTAAATCCTCCTTTTGTTAGTTCATTAGCTTATGCATTAAATGGGTTAACATCGGATGGATTACCATGTACTGTTACTGCAGTGTTTTCAGCTGATCCAACTTGTACTTTAACTCAAAACTATACCGCACCTGCATCTTGTTCATCTTGTCCAGTTACCGCTGCTAACAATGGTCCGTTATGCGAAGGACAAACTTTAAACTTAACTGCAACAACTGTTGCTGGTGCTACTTATAGCTGGACAGGTCCTGGCGGATATACATCTGCTTTGCAAAACCCAACTATCACAGGAACTACTGCAGCTATGTCGGGCGTATACACTGTAACAGTTAACGTTGTAGGACCTCCAACTTGTACTGCAAATTCTTCAACTACTGTCACAATAAATGCTAATCCAATTGTTACTGTTAATTCACCAACTACTTGTGCGGGAATTTCTACTACTCTCACAGCAGCTGGAGCAACAACTTATGCTTGGTCAACCGGTGCAGTTACAAATCCAATTACTGTTCCAGGAACAGCGGGAACATATACTGTTATTGGAACAAATGGAAGTTGTGCTGATACAGCTATAGCTACCGTAACAACTTCTGCCCCTCCTATTGTAAATTTTTCTGGCGATACTTTGAATGGATGTAATCCTGTGATTTGTAATTTTGTGGCTGACCAAACAGGAAATCCTGGAGCTTCATATACTTGGGATTTTGGTGATGGCAGTACAGGAACAGGTCCGAACATTACTCACCTTTACACAACAAACGGATGCCATACTGTAATTCTAACAGTTAGTTTCGGAGCAGGTTGTTCTACTACAGATTCCATTCCATGCATGATAGATGTTTATCCTCAACCAACAGCGAACTTTACATTTATGCCAACAACTATCGACATTTTAAATCCTACCGCATACTTTAATAATACATCTATTAACTCTACTATGTGGCTTTGGAATTTTGGTGATAGCACTACTTCTGTTTTAGAAGATCCTCAACATACTTGGACATACATGGGAGTTCATCCTGTTACTTTATATGCATCCACAATAAACGGTTGCATTGATTCCGTTACATACTTAATAGTAATTGATGATATTATTACAGCTTATATTCCAAATACTTTTTCTCCTAATGGTGATGGTGTAAACGATATTTTTAATATGTACTCAAATGGAATTTCTACAGAAAATTTTGAAATGTTAATATTTGACAGATGGGGAAATAGAATATTTACTTCAAGAAGTTTAAGCGAAGGGTGGAATGGAGCGGTTAATAATCGCGGAGAAGTTGTACAAGAAGATGTATATGTATACAAATTCAACTATCAAGATTTTAAAGGAAAAAAACATAAGGCAATTGGACATGTGACCATTGTCAAATAAAAAATATTATAAACTTATTATAACTAAAAAAAATCTCTCTTCAAAATAAATTCTTTTTCTATGAAAAAAATATGTCTACTCCTCTCGCTTTTTTTAATTTCAACAGTAAGCGTTTATTCACAGGCTACTTGTGCAACTGCTGCACCTTTCTGTACAGCAACTGGTGTTAACTTTCCTGCATCAACTAGTACTGTTGCTCCGGTAGGTCCAAACTATGGTTGTTTGGGTTCTCAACCAAATCCTGCTTGGTATTATTTGAATATAGCAACTGGTGGGAATATTCAAATTCAAATATCTAGTACACCTGCTGTTGATATTGATTTTGCATTATGGGGTCCATTTGCAACTCAAGCCGCAATGTGTGCCGGCTTAAGCGCTTCTCCAATTGATTGCAGTTATTCAACAGCAGCTACTGAACAAATCGACATAACTGGAGCTGTAGCAGGTCAATGGTATATGATGTTAATCACAAATTTCTCGGGATTACCTACAAATATTACGGCAGTAGCAGAAAACGCCCCTGGTGCAGATGGAACAACTAACTGCGCTATTTTATGTAATATGACAGGCTTGACTGCCGTTCCGGGGGCTTGTAATCCTGCAACAAACCAATATCAGGTAACAGGAACAATAACAACTACAAATCCTCCAACTACCGGGACACTCACTATAACCAGCTCCTGTGGTGGAGCCCCCTTGGTCCTCAGTCCGCCTTTTGCCACATCAATTAACTATACCCTTCCAGGAATAACAGCCTCGGGAGGTGGTTGTTCTATTACAGCAACTTTCTCTGCCGATCCAACATGTACATTAACCACAGGATATACATCCCCCGCCCCCTGTAGCGGCTGTACGGCAACGGCAACAAATACGGGTCCATATTGTGCGGGAGCAACCATACAATTAAACTCTACCCCGGGTGGAGCTACATCTTATAGTTGGGCTGGACCCGGAGGTTATACTTCAACTGCACAAAATCCTACACGCCCTGCGTCTACAGTTGCAATGAGCGGAACATATACTGTCACAGTTACTGTTGGTGCTGCAGTTTGTACTGCTACTACAACTGTTGTTGTGAATCCTCTTCCAACTATTACTGCTGAGCCTAACCTTACTTTTTGTGCTGGTGCTGCTGTACCTTTAAATGGATTTGTTAGTACTCCTGCAGGTGCAACATTTGCTTGGACTAACTCTAATACAGCGATTGGACTAGGTGGAAGTGGAACAGGAAGTGTTCCTGCATTCACTGCTACCAATGCTACTGCTTCTCCAATTACAGCAACAATAACAGTTACACCTACTTTAACAGGTTGTGTTGGACCAGCAATAACATATACTATAACAGTAAATCCACAGCCGACATCCACTTTTACTCAATCACCCAATCAGTGTTTAACTGGTAATAGTTTTACATTTACCAATACAGGTTCTTCAGGAGCAGGATATACTTATTCCTGGAACTTTGGTGGCGGTGGTGCAACACCTGCAACATCAACAACAAATAATCAGGCGGGTGTAGTTTACACAACTCCTGGAACTTATACGATAACACATATTGTAACAGGTCCTGGCGGTTGTACTTCTACAACAACATCAACAGTTACTATTTATGCAATGCCAGTGGTGACAGTAAACGACCCAACGATTTGTGCTGGTGCAACCGCAACATTGACTGCTGGTGGTGCTACTACTTATACCTGGAGTGCAGGTGCTACATCTACAGGTGCAACTACAGCATCAGCTACACCTGCAGTAACTACAAGCTATACAGTAACAGGAACAAACGTAAATGGATGTACTGCTACTGATGTTGCTACTGTTACTGTCAACCCTTTACCGGTTGTAACTGCAGAGCCAAATCTTACTTTTTGTGCAGGTGATGCAGTTCCTGCCAATACCTTTAATAGCACTCCTGTTGGAGCTACCTTTACTTGGACCAACTCTAATACTGCAATTGGTTTGGCTGCCAGTGGTGTAACAAGTACACCAGGTTTCACTGCTACCAATGCAACAGCAGGTCCAATAACAGCAACCATTAGTATTACTCCAACTCTAGCTGGTTGTGTTGGAACACCAGTTACATATACTATAACTGTTAATCCTTTACCAACAGTTGTTGCAGAACCAAACTTAACATTTTGTCCTGGAGCATCAGTTCCAGCAAATACCTTTGTTAGTTCACCAGCAGGATCTACTTTTGCCTGGACCAATTCCAATACAGGTATCGGCTTGGTAGCTAGCGGAACCGGTGGAACTCCAGCTTTTACAGCAACCAATGCAACTGGTGGAGCAATAACTGGAACAATAACTATTACACCTACTTTAGCTGGATGTGTTGGAACTCCTTCAACTTATACTATAACCGTTAATCCAACTCCTGCTGTAACTGTTAACTCTCCCACTATTTGTCCAGGAGGAACCGCTACACTTACAGCTGGTGGTGCTGCAACCTATACATGGAGTGCCGGTGCTACACCAACTGGTGTGAATACAGCAACTGCATCTCCTGCTACTACGACATCTTATACTGTAACCGGTACATCAGCTGCAGGTTGTACAGCAACGGCTGTAGCAACAGTAACAGTTTCTTCAGCTTTAGCAATAACTGTTAATTCCCCAACTATTTGTGCAGGTGCAACAGCTGCTCTAACTGCCGGTGGAGGAACAACCTATACCTGGAGTGCAGGTGCAACTCCTACAGGTATTAATACAGCCAATGCTACTCCTGCTATTACTACTACATACACAGTAACAGGAACAACAGGAGGATGTAGCAACACAGCAGTTTCTACTGTTACTGTTACTCCATTACCAACTGTTGTTGCAGAACCTAACTTAACTTTTTGTGCCGGAGCTGCTGTTCCTGCCAATACTTTTGTAAGTACCCCAGCAGGTGCAACTTTCACTTGGACAAACTCAAACACAGCAATTGGTTTAGCTGCAAGTGGTGTTACAAGTACACCAGGGTTTACAGCAACCAATGCTACTGCAGGGCCTATTACTGCAACTATAACTATAACGCCTACCAATGCCGGATGTGTTGGTACTTCAAGCACTTATACTATTACTGTTAATCCTATTCCAGTTACTACAGTAAACTCTGCATCTATTTGTCCAGGCGGAACTGCTTTATTGACAGCTGGTGGAGCAACTACTTATGCTTGGACAGCAGGTGTTACAGTTACGGGAGCTAATACTGCTACTGCATCTCCTGCAACAACAACTTCTTATACAGTAACTGGAACAACTGCAGGTTGTACCAGTACTGCCGTTGCAACTGTTACTGTTGCTTCTGCTTTGGTAGTAACTGTAAATTCTCCAACTATTTGTAACGGCCAAGTGGCAAATTTAACAGCTGGCGGAGCTGCAACATATACTTGGAGTGCTGGTGCTTCTTCAACAGGAGTAAATACTGCTGATGCAGTGCCTTCTACTACAACTTCTTATACTGTTACCGGATCGTCTGCAGGCTGTACTGGTACTGCAGTTGCTACAGTAACTGTAAATCCTTTACCGGTAGTAACAGTCAACTCTCCTACGATTTGCGCTGGTGCAACTGCAACATTAACTGCGGGTGGTGCTGCAACATATACATGGACAGCAGGAGCAACTCCATCAGGAGTTAATACAGCAACTGCAACTCCGGGGACAACAACATCTTATACAGTAACCGGAACAACAGCAGGTTGTACTGGAACTGCAATAGCTACAGTAACAGTAAATCCTTTACCGGTAGTTACAGTAAACTCTCCAACAGTTTGCCCGGGACAAACAGCAACATTAACAGCAGCAGGTGCAGCAACCTACACCTGGAGTGCAGGTGCTACTCCAACAGGCGTTAATACAGCAACAGCTACTCCTGGTGCAACTACATCTTATACCGTAACGGGAACATCTGCAGGTTGTACAGGCACCGCGGTAGCTACCGTTACTATTGGCGGAAGTATTTCTGTTACAGTAAACTCAGCAACAATTTGCCCGGGTGGAACAGCAACATTAACAGCTACAGGTGGAACAACATATTTATGGAATACAGGTTCTTCAGCCAATCCTTTAAACGTTAGTCCGGGAGCAACAACATCTTATACCGTAACCGGAACAACAGCAGGCTGTACAGGCTCAGCAGTTGCAACAGTAACTGTTTCAGCTGCAGTTCCCGTAACAGTGAACTCCCCAACTATTTGTAATGGTCAAATAGCTAACTTAACTGCTTCCGGTGCTACTACTTATACATGGAGTGCGGGAGCTTCTTCAACAGGAGTGAATACTGCTGATGCAACACCGGCAGTAACTACTTCTTATACAGTAACAGGAACAACAGGTGGCTGTACAGGAACTGCAATAGCAACTGTAACAGTTACTCCTCTACCAACAGTTACAGTTACCTCTCCAACTATTTGTATTGGTGCA
>SXIH01000003.1 GCA_005772895.1 Bacteroidota bacterium
ACTTTACCAACTAAATCAGCTCCAACGTCAGCAGCTTTAGTATAAATACCACCACCTACACGTGCAAACAATGCAATTGATTCAGCTCCCAACGAGAAACCTGTTAATACCTCGATAGATGTTTTAACCGTGTCTTCACCTAAGCCAGCGAACATTGAAAGGAATGCAATGAACAATCCTCCTAATCCTAATACCGCTAAACCAGCAACACCTAAACCCATTACAGTTCCACCTGTGAAAGAAACTTTTAATGCTTGTTTTAAACTTGTACGGGCCGCTTGTGTTGTACGAACGTTTGCTTTAGTAGCTACCTTCATTCCAATATATCCTGCAGTGGCAGAAAATACCGCTCCTATGATAAATGCAATAGAAATAATCCAACTAGAGTGAATTGGTTTTCCGTTTACTTCATGAATTGTTCCTGAATATGCCAATAGTATTGCAGCAAATAAAACGAAAACACTAAGTACTTTCCATTCTGCTTTCAAAAATGCCATTGCACCATCGGCAATATAACCAGCAAGCTCCTGCATATTTTTATCTCCTGCATCTTGCTTACTAACCCAAGCCGATTTAATTGCCATTACTAACAATCCTAAAATCCCTAAAGCGGGCACTAAATAAATTACGTATTCGTTCATAGTCTTAATTAATTATTGTTTTGTATTTCTCAATTAAATATATAGTGTAGAAAATCTGTTTGCCTACTGCCTATTTGTTTTAATTGCCTATTGATTTAGGGGTGCAAACTTATGTAAAATATAGTAAATATCAAAAATTATTGATTTTCAGGCACTTACTGGTTTATTCAAGTGCTCTTTTGTTGAAAATGATGTATCCGAAATGGAAAAGAATGGAAACAGGATCTTTCACCTGATCGTAGTAATTGGCTGATAAACTCATTGGTCCGACTGGAGTGTGCCATACAAAACCTGCTGTTGCTACATAATGCTGTAATGCAAACGGAATTCCAAATTCTGTTTTTAAGTCTGCCGTTTTAATCAATACTTGATAAGGCTGATAAATATAACCTTCTGCCCTAAATTCAATTGTCTTCCTGATGTTGACGACAAATTTTAACCCTCCAGCCATGTATTTATGTGTCCTGTAATTTTCATTGAAAATTGTTCTGCTATCGGGAGTTGGTTGAAACGCTTGTGCTGATAAAATACTGGAGGTGTAATTTTGAAAGAGCGTTTGGGTTGAATAAACGCCTTCTCCAAAGAGTCCGATTTTAAATGCCCCTCTTCTGTTAAAATAACGCTCACCCGTTAATTTAAAAACCAACCATTCGTGATGATTTGAATTTTCGCTTGTATCAATAGACGTTGAACCGGGAGTATTTATCTCTAATCCATAAACATATCGTCCGCTTATTCTTAAATACTCTCCCTGATTTGCATATTGTTTCCTGTTCAATGAATTTATTTCATAATATGCCTGTCCGGTAACCACATCAAAATTTGTCTGATCAGCGGTATCTAGTTGTACAAAAAATGGTGTTTGATAATATCTGTCGGTAATCCTGGCTACTCCTGCTCCACCAACTATTCTTCCTTTTTTTCCTGTTGGAAAACCAATGTTTAAATTTCCGTGTTCTTCGCTTTGAATTAAATAGGCAGGTTTGGTATCTTCTAAAAAAGCACTGCTACTTTTGTAATAATCCCATTTGTTCCAGGTCACACCGGGTTCAACAAAAATCGGAACTCGAGAAGGAAAATCAAAACGGGTTTTTAACTGAACCGAGCTGTACAATTTTCCAAAGTATGCGTTTGCCATAATTCCTGCTGCAAATCTTCCCAAATAATTGTATTGAACTCCTAAATATCCGTCACTAATCGGACGATTGGAAAAATCTCCACCGAAATCAGTAATTAAATTTCTTTCTTTTTTGATTCTCAAATACAAATCATAATAACCGGTTTGCGGATTGTATTTTGCTTTAGGATAAATGTATTTTATTTTATTGTCGGCAGATAATCTGAAGTAACCTTCTTTCATATCTTCCATACTTACTATTTTATTTTTATGACGCAATACTTTTCTGACGTACTCCGATTGTTTTTTAGTTAAGCCTTCGATATAAATATTATCAAAAACTATTTTGGGTTGCATGCCTTTAAAGTTGCTTCTCTTAATTGCTAATTCTTCTTTTGTAACTCTTTTTTCTACAAATGTTGTGATAAAATCCATTTGTCGCATAGCCGCTGCATAACCACTATCAATAAGTGGTTGAACATTGTTAAATTCAAACAAGCCAACATCTGTTTTGGGTTCAATGATTACTCCTCCCTCGCATAAAATATCGTAATTAGATTTACTCTGAAGCATGGATTTAATTTGCGATAATAAATTATCTTCATCAGGCGGAGGATTGTTTCCACTAACATTGCTTCCAATCATAAAATCAGGAAAGCATTCATCATACATTACATTGGAAGGAAAATTATTATACAATCCTCCATCAAAAAGTAATTTGCCATCTACTAAAATGGGTTTGATATAAAAGGGATAAGACATAGAAGCACGGACAGCTTCTGCCAAATCCCCATCTCTGAAAATTACAGATTCTTTTTTTTCAATATCGGATGCCACACAACGGAATGGAATAAACAAACTATCAAAATTGTAGTTGGCAACTGCTGCTGGACCCGCAGCCAATTCCATCATACCAAAATCCATTGCAACAGGAGAAATTAAATTTGTAGGAAGTGTTGAAACAAATGCTGAATCCAGAGATAATTTAAAAGTAATCCAGGAAGCATTATCATCAGTGCGTTTAAAGTAATAAGCATATTTCTGGTCAATTATTCCTTCTGACCAATTTTTAAATCGTTCTGTTTTTACCAATTCTTGCAATTGAGCAGGAGAATAACCCATGGCATACATGGAGCCGACAAGCGCTCCCATAGATGTTCCTGTAATATAATCGATGGGAATATTATTATCCTCCAACGCTTTTAAGACACCAATATGCGCTATTCCACTTGCAGCACCGCCACTTAAAACAACTCCCACTTTTTGTGCTTTGGCAGAATTTGGAGAAAGAAACAGCGACACAAAAACGGTTAAGAGTAGTAATATATGCTTTAAAAAAGTCATAGTTTTTTGTTGCTTCACAAAGCTAGTAATAATATTGGGAACATTGTCTATTCCAGCCAACTAGTATTAAGACGAAATATTCTCAATTAGTTGCTTAAAATAAGCTGGGGCTTTTAGCAATCGTGAGCCATACCAGGAAAAAATCTCTCCGTCAACAATCAATACTTTTGCATTTGGGCAAATAGCTTTGAATTCCTGAATGTGTTTTTCTTTGAAAGGATAAGGTTCTGAGGATAATAAAATAATTTGGGGGGTTGCTTTGGCAATTTGTTCTGCTGTTACTTCAGGATAACGGACATCTTCAAAAACATTTTTAAATCCGCATACTTTTAACATTTCGTTAATGAAAGTGTTATTTCCGGCAACCATGAATGGATTGTTCCAAATGAAATATCCAACATTTCGGTCCCGATAGCTATCGGGATCGGAAATATTATTTCGGAAGTTAAAATTATTAAATTCTGATTCGATTTTAAGTTTCAGATCAGTTGCTTCCGATTGCTTACCAACCAAAGTGCCAATACGGGTAATCATATCGTATGCGTCTTTCAAAGTATAAATATCGCTCATCCATACATTGTAATTCTTCATCAGCTCTTCTATCTGTTCTTTGTCGTTTTCTTCTTTGTTTCCAATAATTAAATCAGGATTGAGTGCTTTTATTTTTTCGAAATCATATTTTTTGGTTCCGCCAACTCTTGTTTTTGAATGAAACCATTCTTCGGGGTGAACACAAAATTTGGTGATGCCAACTACTTCATCACGTAAACCTAAATCGTAAAGTAATTCCGTTTGGGAAGGGACTAGGGAGATAATCCTAATCGGTTTAGAGGATAGTTCTAGTTTACGATTTAACTGGTCGGTATAAATTGGCATTTTCGAATTTCAGATTTCAAATTTCAGATTCCGCTAACAATTTGAAATCTGAAATTATTTCGTTAAAGCATTAATAATATCGTATCTCGTAATAATATACGTTCTATCCAATTTAAAATCTTTCACTAACACTGCTGGATTTGTATCTGTTATCATTGCTGATAATGAATCAATCGGAGCAGAAATATCTACAAAAGGAAAAGCTCCTTGCATAATCGTTTCTATTTTCTGAGATTTTATTTCAGGGTTTGCAACCACTTTCGAATACAAAATACTTTCGTTTAATGAACCTACTATTCTACCATCATTGGTAACCGGAATTTGTGAAATATCCATTTTGCTCATCACCTTCACTGCATTTCCAATAGTATCAGAACTTTCAACTGTAATTAATTTTCCGTTGGTATTATTGTTTACTAAATCTTTTGCAAGCAATCCTTTTTTATCGAAAAATCCTTTTTCCATCATCCACTCATCGTTGAACATTTTTCCTAAATAACGTGTTCCGTGATCGTGGAAAATAACAACTACTACATCGCCTTCTTTTAATTCATCTTTTAATTGTAACAAACCCGCAATAGCTGAACCTGCTGAATTTCCAGCAAAAATTCCTTCGCGCTTTGTAATTTCACGCGTCATAATTGCTGCATCTTTATCCGTTACTTTTTCAAAACGATCAATTATACTGAAATCAACATTTGCTGGTAAAAAATCTTCCCCGATTCCTTCGGTGATGTAAGGATAGATTTCGTTCTTATCAAAAACACCTGTCTCCTTGTACTTTTTGAAAACCGAACCATAAGTATCAATTCCCCAAACTTTGATGTTAGGATTTTTTTCTTTCAGATATTTTCCTGTTCCGCAAATTGTTCCGCCTGTTCCAACACCAACTACTAAATGAGTAATTTTTCCTTCTGTTTGTTCCCAAATTTCCGGACCGGTTTGTTCATAATGTGCCTGAGAGTTACTCAAGTTATCATATTGATTCGGCTTCCAAGCATTCGGAACTTCAGCAACTAAACGAGATGAAACAGAATAATATGAACGTGGATCTTCGGGGTCAACATCGGTAGGACAAACAATTACATCGGCACCAAAAGCGCGCAAGGCATCTACTTTTTCTTTTGATTGTTTATCGGTTGTAGTGAAAATACATTTATAACCCTTAATGATTGCAGCAATTGCCAAACCCATTCCGGTGTTCCCGCTGGTTCCTTCAATAATAGTTCCGCCTGGTTTTAATCTGCCATCTTTTTCTGCATCTTCCACCATTTTCAAAGCCATTCTATCTTTAATAGAATTTCCAGGATTGAACGTTTCTACTTTAGCATAAACTGTTGCTTTTATTCCTTTTGTAAGGTTATTGATACGAACCATTGGAGTATTTCCAATTGTTCCGAGAATGTTTTCACTTGCTTTTCTGAATGACATAATTGTAGTTTTAAGCCCTTCGACTACGCTCAGGGTGACAAATTGATTTTTGTTTATGAAGGCGAAATTACGAAAAATAGAACGCAGATGACACTGAAAAAAGGGATAAAAAAGGATTTTTTATTTGTTTTTATTCGTAATTCGTGAAAATTCGTAGTTCGTAGGATTAGGAGAACCTTATCGCCTTTACAGGAGTAATTTTAGAAACAATGAAACTAGGAACTATCAACATCAAAACACAACAAATTAATGTTCCGGCATTCAGAAGCAAAACATCCATTACATTTAAGTTAATCGGAATCTGAGAGATGTAATATATTTTTTCATCCAAAGTGAATATTCCGAAATACTGCTGAAGAAGTGCAATACCGATTCCGAAAATATTGCCTAACAACAATCCTTTACCAATTAAATAAACTGCATTGTACAAAAATATTTTTTGAACGCTTCCATTGTTTGCACCCAATGCTTTTAATATTCCAATCATATTGGTGCGCTCTAAAATCAAAATCAACAATGCAGAAATCATATTTATTCCAGCAACAATCACCATCATCACCAAAATCATTATCACATTAATATCCATCATATCCAACCAGGAAAAAATAGATGGGTTGGTTTGTTTAATTGTCAAAGCCACCAAACCTTGTCCAATTAATTTGTCCACATCATAACCAATATCATCAATCTTTTTATAATCTTTAATGGCAATTTCAAATCCTGCTACTTCATCCTCTCTCCAACCATTCATTTTCTGAATTCTTCTGATATCCGTCAAAACAAGCACTCTGTCAATTTCCTCCAAACCTGTTTCATAAATTCCAGAAATATAAAAGTCTTTCCCTGTTGTTTCTGTTCTCAATTTTGTGCCCACGCTGTCGAATCTGTCAACAATAAAATAAATAATCATTTTATCATTTAATTTCAAATTCAACTTATCGCTTAAATATTTAGAGATGACAATGTTTTTTGAAACAGTATCTTCGACAGTAAAACTTTTTCCCTGAACAAAATTCTTATTTAAAAAATCCCAATTGTAATCGGAAGAAACACCTTTTAGTAAAACTCCTTCGTTATCTGTCTGAGTTTTTATAATTCCGTTTTTGGTAGCATAAACCGAAATGTGATTGATATCGGGATTGCTTTTTATATCCGACAAAAAAGGTTGGATTTTACTAATAGGCTTTGGCTCCGCACTTGTATTGTTATCATAATTAGAGATTTGAATGTGTGAATTAAAACCAATCAATTTGGCTTTTATCTCGTTTTGAAAACCTGTTACAACAGCCACAGCTAATATCATAACTGCTAATCCAAGTGCAATACCCAATACAGATATCCGCACAATTGGGCGTGATAGTTGATTGGAAGCACCAGAACCCGAAAGGATTCGTTTAGCAATGAAGCGTTCGATACTCAAAATTTATTAGCTTTGTTTGATTATTCGTTTACACAAAAATACTATTTTACAACCAATGTCATTTCGAGCTTGCCGAGAAATCTTTAAAATTGTTATTCTGCTCCTATTTGCAGGTTTTGCCAACGCTCAAGGCATTACCAAAATAGAAACGGCTGTAAAAACCATCAACGATATAAAGGTTGGTGCCGACAAAACAACTGAATATCTTCCATTATTAAAAGGTAAATCGGTAGCAGTTGTTGCCAATCAATCGTCCATGATTAAAAATACACATTTGGTTGACAGCCTTATCTCATTAAAAATTTCGGTTAAAAAAGTATTTTGTCCTGAACATGGTTTCCGTGGGTTAGTTGATGCCGGAGAAAAAGTAGATACTGAAAAAGATAAAAAAACCGGATTAAACATCATTTCTCTTTATGGAAAAAACAATAAAAAGCCAAAACCCGAAGATTTGAAAGATGTGGATGTTGTGATTTTTGATATTCAGGATGTAGGTGTTCGTTTTTATACTTACCTCAGCACTTTACATTATGTAATGGAAGCTTGCGCTGAAAATAAAAAACAATTAATTGTGATGGACAGACCAAATCCAAACGGACATTATATTGACGGACCTGTTTTGGAAGATGCGTATAAATCATTTTTAGGATTGCATCCTGTTCCAATTGTTTACGGAATGACCATTGGAGAATATGCGCAAATGATAAACGGTGAAGGCTGGTTAAAGGAAGGAGTAAAATGCGATTTAAAAGTAATTACATTAAACAATTATACTCATACAGACATGTTTGAATTGGCTGTGCGACCATCACCCAATTTGCCAAACATGAGTTCTGTTTATTTGTATCCAAGTTTGGGATTGTTTGAAGGAACTGTTATTTCGGTAGGACGAGGAACTGATTTACCTTTTCAGGTAATTGGGAGTCCGGATTTAACAAAAGCAAATTATACTTTTACTCCACAACCAAAGCCTGGTGCCATGGAACCAAAATACAAAGGAGTATTGTGTCACGGACATAATTTATCGGAGTTCGGAAAAGAATATATGAAAGACATAAAAAGAATTTATTTATTCTGGCTGATGGGAACGTATGCGAACACGACTGATAAAACAAAATTCTTTGACGAGAATTTTAATTTCCATGCAGGCAATGCTACATTACAACAACAAATAAAAGATGGAGTAAAAGAAGATGTAATTCAAAAAAGCTGGGAACCCGGAATTACTAAATTCAAAGTGGTGAGGAAGAAGTATTTGTTGTATAAGGATTTTTAGGAAAAACACCTCCAATAATAAATGTTACTTGAAAAAAATTTGCAGGAAATTGAAAATTTATTTTCTGCTCAAAAATCTTTTCTGATTAAAGCAAAAGCAACTATGTTTCTCTTTGGAACAATGGGTGTTTTGTATGTTCATGTAAAACTTTCAGGTTATCGCAAGCCAATACCTGACTGGGAAATATATATGGCTGATGCGATTGTTGCAACACTTATATATGTTTGTATTGCTGTAATTCCTTTGTATAAGTTTCTTGCAGACAGAGCTTTGTTGAAAATGACATGGGCAATAAAAACCTCAATCATAAAAAATGCTCTAGAGCCGTATACAAACGATTATCATATATCCTTTAAGGGACTTTTGCCTGATGATGATATTGATGACCTTAAGTTGCAAAAAGGATTTTTGCAGTTTTGTTATGGTGATGATTTGATATTCGGGACTATAAATTCAAAACGTTTTCGTATTTCCGAAATACATAGTGTTTCTCCTCTTAAGAGAAATTTTGACGGAATAATTGGAATTATTTTGCTGAATAAAAAAGTAGATCAGGAACTTGAAAAAAAAATCAAAGCAATTGTTTCTGATAAAAACTTTCCATCATCCTTTTCCATTACTACAATTAAAAACAAAGTTGTTCTTACTTCAAAAGGAAGAAAAAAGCATTTTGAATTCAGTATTAATAAAAACAGAATAAACAAAGATGACCTAGATAAAGATTATTCAGAATTTCATACATTTATAAGTCAGATGAATGATTTAAGTCGATTATAACAAATTATAAAACACTGTGCTACTCTCAAAAAAATATTTTTTTCTTCTTTTCACCATTTTCTTTTTTCAATTTTCTTTTTCTCAAAAACTAAAACGTGTTCGTCATTTTGGAAAAAATAAAGGACATTTAAAAATGTTTTTACATACTCCTCCTAATGTTGACAAGAGTAAACCAGCGCCAATGGTAGTTGTATTACATGGCTGTTTGCAATGTGCAACAAAAGTTCAGAAGCAATCGGGTTGGAGTAAGTTGGCTGATGAGAATGGTTTTTATGTTTTGTATCCGCAACAGCGTAGAATAAATAATCCGGAAAGATGTTTCAGATGGTTTAAGCGTAGACATACAAATAAAGGTCGCGGAGAAAATGGCTCAATCAAACACATGGTGGATTACATGAAAGCGAATTATAATATTGATTCATCCAAAGTGTTTGTAACAGGCTTATCTGCAGGCGCAGCAATGGGTGTTATAATGATGGCAGATTATCCGGAGACATTTAATGCAGGAGCTATTTTTGCGGGTGGTGCTTATAAATCAGGAAACGGTTATGTGAGTGCGGCAATGGCATTTGTTGGCTGGAGAGTGAAGCCGGCAGAAAAATGGGGAAACATTGTGCGCAAACAAAATCCAAATTACAAAGGAGAATATCCACGCATGATAATTTATCAAGGCAATAGTGATTTGATTGTGAACAAACGCAATGGAGTTGAAATCATGAAACAATGGACCAACCTTCATCATATTTCTACAACACCTTCAGAAACTATAGATGGTTATGTTGGCGTGAAAGACATTCACAGATTAGCTTATAGCAGTGCGACAAAAAAAGAAGCAGTTGTTTTTTATAAAGTTGATAAACTTAATCACGCTTTATTGATTGATCCAGGAAAATGTAAAAACCAATTCAACAGACGAACATTTTTTTCAAAAGATAAAAATTACAATTCAACATTGTTTACAGCCTATGATTTCGGATTAATCAAAGCACCGGAAATTGATGGTCCGCACACTGCATTTTTAAAAGAAGTGGTGACTTATACTGTTCCATTAACAGAAGGCTCAAGTTACGAATGGACATATCCGGAAAGTTGCACATTGGTAACCGATCAAAACAGAAATGCTATTTCACTGAACTGGGGAGCATCAAGTGGTTGTATTAATGTTACGGAGACGGATGCAAGCGGCTGTAAAAAACAATACAAGACAGTGTTTGTAAGTGTGAAGGATTTGAAATAGGCCATTTACAGAGGAGAATCAATCTCCTAACTGTCCCCCGATAGCTATCGGGGCCGTGCTCCGACACGGGATCTCCCTGTTAGTAGCGCTGTCTGCCCAATGATGAGATGCCGTGTCGCGGCACGGCATGACGACTTGCGAAGAAGAACAACCCTTACAAATATCTCATTCAAAAATTTCGCCTCACAAACCATTATCAGCAATTCATTCAAGGTTATTAACAGTATTAACAATTAATAAACTACCTATTAATACTATACATTCAGACGTAATTAACATGTCAATGTTAATTACTTTAATTTCCTCACTTAAAAGCCTTTCCTAAGTACTCTAATTTTGCTCTATTAAACCCAAATTCATAACTGCTATGAAAAGAGCACTTTACGCATTGTCATTTTTAGCTTTTGTTTTTTTATTGCCTCTGGGACTTAGTGCCGGGGATGATAAAAATCCAAAAACTGCTGAACCTGCCCGTCCGTTAAGCGGAGTCGGTAGTGATGCAAAAGCAGAAAAGATACTGGCTACTTTTGAGATTCAATCTTTCAAAGTAAGCAAAGATGGAATGGTAAGTTGGACTTCAAAAAACGAATCGGGATCCTTACCTTACATAGTTGAACAATTTATTTTCGACAAATGGGTAACGGTTGCAAAAATAAACGGAGTTGGTAGTCCGACCCCAAACTCTTACTCTGTTCCGGTAATTTTAAACAGTGGTGAAAATAAATTCAGAGTAAAACAAAAGGGTTATGATAAGATGAGCAAGTTTTCGGATGCTGTTACTTATTATTCAAAAAAGGAAGCTGTAACGTATTCGATAAAAAATAAAAATCAATTATTAGAATTTTCGAGTGACACTTATTTCATTGTTTACAATCCTTACGGAGCTATAGTAAAACAAGGATATGGAAATGCATTAAACATTTCGGAATATGCAAAAGGTTATTATTGCTTAATCTATGATAACAAATTAGGAGGCTTTGAAAAGAAAAAAGTTTGGTTCAAAAATAGTTTCTGTCCAATAGTTATAACCCCTATTCATGTCTTCAAGAAAAAAAAATAACTCCAAAGCATCAATAAAAACAAAAAGAAGAGAATTCTTTTTGATTCCTCTGGCTATTTTGATTCACTTTTTTAGTTTGAAGTAGGCAAGTTTCAACTTGCATTCGCGAAAATCCCCACAGCCTCCTTTTTCAAAAGGGGAATTGATTATCCTACAGATTTTGCTTCTAGTTATTTAATCATGAGATCCCAAGCCTGCCCAGAGCGTAGTCGAAGGGTGGCACGGGATGACGGTTTAAAATGAATTTGAAATTTGAAATTATTTTTAATGTCTCTCTCCTATTTGTTGTCTCCACATAGCATAGTACAATCCTTTTTGCGAAAGTAGTTCTTCATGCTTTCCTTGCTCTGTGATTTTACCTTTTTCCAGACAGAAAATTTTATCCGTATGCATAACTGTGCTCAGGCGGTGCGCAATCATAATGGTAACTTGATTTTTATTTTCAGAAAGTGATTTTACTGTGTTACTTATTTCTTCTTCAGTAATAGAATCCAAAGAAGATGTAGCTTCATCAAACACGAGTAAAGAAGGTTTCCTTAACAAAGCTCGAGCAATTGATAATCGTTGTTTTTCTCCACCTGATACTTTTACTCCACCTTCTCCAATCACCGTATTAATTCCTTTATCAGCACGATCTAACAAACTTTGGCAGGCTGCTTTTTTGAGAACATTCATGCATTCTTCATCCGTTGCATTGGGTGCAACAAACAATAAATTTTCTTTAATTGTTCCTGAAAAAAGTTGCGTGTCTTGTGTCACAAAACCAATTTGCGATCTCAGGTTATCAAGATCAATTGTATTGTAATTATTTCCGTTGTATTCTATTTTTCCATCGAGTGGTTGGTACAAACCAACCAATAGTTTCACCAATGTGGTTTTCCCAGAACCGGAAGGACCAACAAAAGCGATTGTTTCACCTTTGCATACTTCAAATGAAATTCCATCAAGAGCATTATTTGTAGCTGTTTGATGTTTAAAACTGACATTTGAAAATTCCAGTTTATCTATGCCATTAATATTTACAGGTTGCACTGGTTTCACATCTTTAGGAGTATCTAATATCGCTTGGAAATTATCCAAAGAAACTTCTGCTTCACGATAAATATTGATGATATTTCCAAGTTCCTGTAGTGGTCCGAAAATAAAGAAAGAATAAATTTGCATTGCAAATAGCTGACCTAAGGTCATAACATCTCCGAAAATAAAATACAGTAACAGAAATAAAATACAGCTTCTCAAAAAATTTACAAATGTTCCTTGAATAAAACTGATACTCCTGATGTAGCGTACTTTTTTCAATTCCAATCCAAGTATCTTAATGGTAGTACTATTCAGGCGTTTGATTTCCTGATCGGCCAATCCTAAACTTTTTATGAGTTCTATATTTCTTAAAGATTCGGTTGTTGAGCCAGCCAATGCAGTTGTTTCTCCAACAATTTTTTTCTGGATAAGTTTTATTTTTTTGCTCAATACCGATGAAATAAATGCAAGAATTGGAACTGCAGAAAAATAAACAACAGCTATCATCCAATGAATATTTACAGCATAAATCATAACAAACACAACACCTACTAATGATGTAAACAAAATATTTACAAAAGCCATAATGACTTTTTCAACATCGCTTCTTACTTTTTGTAATTTCCCTAAGGTTTCACCACTTCTTTGGTCTTCAAAAACAGAATAAGGTAATTCCAATGAATGCTTCAATCCATCTGAATAGATTTGAGCTCCCAATTTCTGAGTAATGACGTTCACAAAATAATCTTGAAAATTTTTAGCAATACGTGATACCATTGCTACACCCATTCCTAATAAAATTAAAAGCCCAACACCTTTTACAAATTCGTATCTGCTTAATACATCATGGTGTTCAGTTTTTAAATGAGGAGTTGTTGCAAAATCGTCAACTATTCTGCTGAAGATATAAGTATCAATCAGAGAGAATATTTGATTAATTGCGGCCAGGGTAAGAGCTAAAAAAACAAGCCATTTATATCTCTTAAGATAATTGAATAATAATTTCATAAAAAATTACATTTTTCACTCAAAGATAGCCTAATTTATATGTACCTACATATAAATTTTCGGATATGACTGGTTTTTTAGAAAAGATTTTCTTAAATTCGTATCGATAAACTAAATTATATTATCGATTAAGAGGTGAATACTATAGATAAAATTAAAACTGCTACAGGAACGGTTTCATTTCAGGAAGAAGGAATTGTGAGGTATCAAATTGATCAAACAGATGAAATTACTTTACAAAATGTTAAGGAATATTTAGAAGCAGTTAGAAATTTAGGAGGAGGAAAAGCATTTTGCAACCTCGTTGTTATGAAAGAATTTATCCAAGTAGGCGATGAAGCAAGAAAATATGCAGCTGGAGAAGAAAGCAATATGTATACTATAGCTGATGCATTTGTAATAAATTCAATAGCATTAAAACTGGTGGGCAATTTTTATATCAGGTACAATAAACCTGTTCGACCGACAAGAATATTTAATAATGAAGAAGATGCTCTTGTTTGGTTAAGAACATTCCTTTAAAGATGATAAGCCAAATTGAAGAAATATTAAATAAAACTGAACTATCCGCTTCCATCGTTTCATTGAGGAGTGATGGGCTTTTTCAGATACAAATGAAAGAGATAGAAAGAGATGTTGTAACTGATGACATCAAAGAAATGACAAATACTATAGGGGAAATGGGAGGCGGAAAAAAATATCCAATGTTAATTTTAATAAAAAGATTTAATCCAATCACTAAAGACGCAAGCGAATATGCTGCAAGTGAAGAAGCAGGAAGATACACTTTGGCAGACGCAATAGTAATCCCTAATTTTGCCATCCGGATTGCTACTAATTTTTATATAAAAATATTTAAACCGAAAAGGCCAACAAAAATGTTTAATAGTGAAGAAAAAGCAGTTAGCTGGCTAAAAACATTTTTATAACTTCGCCCCGATAAAATCGGGATTAAAAATCAAAAAATAAAAAACATGAAAATTTTTAAAAAAATCGGTATTGCATTACTTGTAATTATAGGGCTTTATTTACTCATTTCACTATTCTTACCAAGCAATATAAAAGTAGAACGTAAGATTACCATTAATGCTCCTGCTGCAGTTGTGTTCGAGCAAATCAACACTTTAAAGAACTGGAAAAGCTGGTCGTATTGGGACAATATTGACACTGCAATGAAATCAGAATACTCCGGATCTGAAAGTGGACTTACAGCAAAGCATAGTTGGGAAAGCACTAACGAAAATGTTGGAAAAGGAAGTCTGACAATTGTAGAAAGCAAACCGGATTCTCTTATTGTGACTGAACTTGCATTTGAAGGGATGGGAACAAGTATAGGTGGCTGGAAAATAAAAGATACTGTTGGTGGTGTAATTGTCACAACCTACATGAATATGGATATGGGGTTATTGGGAAGAATATTTCCTGGCTTGATGATGGATGGAATGTTAGGGGCTGATTTTGAAAAATCGTTAGCAGGATTAAAAAAGCATGCTGAATCTTTACCAGCAAAAGCTGAGTCAACTGCTACAGAAATAAAAATTGAAGCCACTACGACTCAAAACATGATCTTTGTAAGCACAAAAAAAGAATCAAAATTCGAAAATATTTCTGAAGACATTGGTGCATCTTATGGAAAAATTGGCGAATTTATGGGTAAACATAAATTGGAACAAGCCGGACCAGTGTTTGCAATTTATCATAGCTATTCTCCTGAGGGAGTTAGCATGGAATGTGGAATTCCGGTTTCTAAAATGGTAAAGGGTGAAGGCGATATTTTAGTATCTGAAATGAAAGCAAGCAATGCTGTTGTTGCTCATTATTATGGTCCGTATGCAGGAACAGAAGCTGCTCATGGATTAATTGACAAATGGGTGAAAGAGAACAACAAAAAAGTAATCGGTTCTCCTTGGGAAGTATATATAACTGACCCGGGAGTAGAACCAGATACGATGAAATGGTTAACAGATGTTTATTATCCGATTGAATAAAATTGAAATCCCTCCGAATGTCCGGAGGGATTTTTGTTTCTTATGCAAACTCAAGAAGTAGAAATAATAAAAGAATATCATTTTGAAGAATCCTCCGTTAATTTTCGATCGGACGGATTGGCTTGGATTCATATCAAAACCAGCAATGATGTTGAAATCAAACATGTTGTTGAAGTCGTTAGTGCATTAGAAAAATTTGGTAAAGGAAAAAAATTTCCATTGCTAATAACAACACAAAAATTTACTCTCCCGAGTCCGGAAGCCCGAGCTTATATCGCAACTCCCGAGTCAGATCCATTTGCAAGCGCTGAGGCATACGTTATTCAATCCTTTTCACAAAAATTGGTAGGAAATATTTATATCTCATTCAATAAACCTGCTCGACCAACGCGCATTTTCACTTCCGAAGAAAAAGCGATTGAATGGCTAAAGACGTTTTTGTAAATCGTTTAAGGTTTGTTTATTTATCTCATGTTTTCCCTGAAAACGAATAAGTTCAAAAGCTATTTCATTTTTCTTTAGAAAGTCTGAATGTTTTGCAACTTCATCTTCATTTATAAATTCATCAGCATCTCCAACAACAACAAAAGTTTTCAGTTTATTAAATACTTCTTTATTCTTTTCAAAATTCATATCAGGAGGAAATGCACCAGCCCACAATATCAAACTGTCTGCTTTTACTTTATTGCTTGCTAACCACCTGCAAACAGTTGCTGTTCCTTGGGAAAAACCTAAGACATTTATTTTAACCTTCTTGTTTTTTAAAGAAGAAATTACTTCTGTGTAAACAACATTCAAATAATTTACATAATCTAAAATATCATTTTCCCTGTCTTCTTTTGTCATCCAACTAGCCACTACCCTTTCGGAAAAACCTTTCCAGTAAAAACGATGCAAACCTTCAGGTGCGATAATTAAATTTTTGTTCTTATCTAATTCATCAAAATTATTTATAAAATAATTTGCTAATTGAGCATAGCCATGACAAACAAACCAAACATGTTCTGTTTGATCTGTAAGCTCATTTAAAATAAAATAACGAGCTGTTTTGGGAATGATGATGTTTTTTTGTTGCATGTACAAAGGAAATAAAAAAGCCCCGAGTTATTAAATCGGGGCTACTTTTTCAATTCATAAATATTATTCAACTACAACAACCAAGTATTTAGAAGCACTCCAAAAATCTTCAGCATTTGTAATAACAATTTTTTCTGCTTTACCATCTGCCCCTTCTATTTTATAAGAACCTGCAGGATGTGCAGTAACAAATTTTGCCTTTTTAGCTCCTAAAACAATTTCTGTAAGAACCGAAATGTCCACTTTAGTAAAATATCCTTTATTAAAATCTTCTTTCATTTTAGCTGTTTTACCCATTCCGATAAATCCACCTTCTTTTGTTAATACATTGTTTTTGATTAACTCTTTTGAAGTTCCAAAAGCATAATAAGCCGTGTTTAATTTTTCTGTTTTAAGAGCAGATTCTTGAGTTGCTTCTTCGTAATTCAAATTCAAAGCAGTCATTTCAACATTTAATCGTTCCAACTGACCTTTCAAATCATTGATTGTTGCATCTTTCTCTTCAATTTCCGTTGTCAAACGAGCAATAAATTTTTCTAATTCATCATTCTTTTTATTCGACTCTTTCAATTTCGATTTCATGGAAGCCAAACGTTGCTTGTTCTTGTTCATGATATCATAAAT
The DNA here is from genome assembly GCA_005772895.1 of Bacteroidota bacterium. Lineage (GTDB taxonomy): Bacteria > Bacteroidota > Bacteroidia > 2-12-FULL-35-15 > 2-12-FULL-35-15 > 2-12-FULL-35-15. The sequence goes on from SXIH01000003.1 coordinate 16,897, forward strand.
TGATTGAATATCATCCACAATTTGCTGCTCCTTTGTTTTACGAACTTCAGGGTCTTTACTATTTTCAGAAACAATTTTTTCTTTTCTTTTAATCTCATCCAAATTATCCTGAATTTCATTGAATCCACGAATGAAGGACTGAATACTTGAATCCTGTTTATCAATTCTAACTGCTTGTCCGCCAGATACTGCTGTCAAACTATCTTCAACTGATAAAACTCCATCTGAATTGCCGCCACATGAAAACATAAATGGCAGGAAACCTAATAAATAAACTATTTTTTTCATTTTAATTGTTTTATATTTTTACAAAGATAGGGGAAATAGGTGCAGATTTTTAAATTGAAGATTAAATATTATTCTTCCATTTCAACCTTACTAGAATTAGCATGTAAGATTTCCAAAACGCCCTGAATCTGGTAGGTACTCCTATTGTATTTGTTGCCTAACACAATTACTGTTGTTTGGTCGGCTGGTCTTCTGAAGAACAGGCTATTATATCCATGCCACCAGCCATTGTGATAGATAATTTTAGGATTTTTGCCATCATCGGTGAGCCTCCAGCCATATCCATAGTTTCTTTTTCCTTTGTGCTCGTTGCTGTAACCGGTAAAAGCTAATTCTTTGGTTTCTTTCCTGAGCAATTGTTCTCCATAAAACGATTGATCCCATTTGAGTAAATCTTCTACAGTAGAATATATTCCTTTATCGCCAACAACATCATCTGCATAGGTGTCGTCTTCAAAATAACCTGAAGCTTTATGTCCTACCGTTTTGTTTTTATGCTCTGCTTTTCCTTTTGGATTGTGCACCCATGAATTATCCATTCCCAAAGGTTTGAAAATATTTTGTTCCACATAATCCGCAAAACTTTGTCCGGATACTTTTTCTACTATACTTGCTAAAATTGCATAATTGGTATTACAGTATTCAAATTTTTTGTTTGGTGGAGCATAAACATCACATTTGTTTTTGGTAATAATTTCCATCATTGCAGCATTATCAAACAACCCTTTGTTATAACAATTTGGTTTTTCGCAATATTTCTCACAGCAATAAATATAATTGAACAAACCCGAACGATGTGAAAGCAATAGGCTCACAGATATTCCTTTGTAAGGAAAATCCGGAAAGAATTTCTCAACGTTATCTGTTAATTTTAATTTTCCCTGATCATACAACATTAAAATAGCTGTAGCAGTAAACGTTTTTGAAACAGAAGCTAATTGGAAAGCTGAATTTATTTTTAATGAGTCTTTGGTTTTTAAGTTGGCGAAACCAAAACTGTTTTTGTAAATGATTTGTCCGCGCTGAGCCACCAATACACAGCCATTAAAACCTGCAATCTTTGCTTTATTTTTAAAAAGTGTATCAAGTTGTTGTGCTTTTTCAGTAGCACGGAGTTCTTTTAAAATTTTATTTATACTATCATTAGAACGAGCAGCTTCCTTTTCTCTTGCTTCGTTGCCTGTTTCGGAAGCACAACAAATAAGCAGAGAAATAAAAAAAAGAAAGACAAATTTTAATTTGCTCATAGGAAAGGTTTTATCTTCTTCTTTCTTCAGCCTCCTGAACTATTAGTTCACGTCCTTTCACTTCTTTGCCATTCAACGCTTCAATTGCTTTTTGCCCATCAGCTTTTTTAGCCATTTCCAAAAAGGCAAACCCTTTTGATTCCCATGTAATGGTATCATAAATGATTTTAGTGGAAACTACTTCTCCAAACTGGGCAAACAAACCTTCCAGTTGCATTTCATTGATATCTCTATCAAGGTTTTTAATAAATAACTTCATATTACTACGAATTACGAATTTTAGCGAATTACGAACATGCCTCCCGCAGGCAGGTCTGTGTTAAACTTTCACAAATATATTTTTTTAATTGATTTTTGATTAACTTTGGGAAACCAATAAGCTAACATGAAAAAGTTAATAACCTTCACTTTAATTTTAGTTAGTGCTTCTCAACTAGGAGCTCAAACCAACACTGACGATTATTTTACTGCTTTAAAACCGAAATTATTATCTAAAGACAGAGTTTCCGCATCTATTTCTGCAGGTGCCGGAGTTAGCTTTTTAAGTTCTTCAAAGAATACTGCTTTCACAACTTTTATTGCTCCTAAAATTGGCTATCAGATCAGCGAAAGATTCAAATTAAATGTTGGTTTGATGCATTATTCAATTACAGGCAACACTTTTATGCCAATAAATCAGAATGAAGTACTTTTTAATTCAAATAATAAGTCACGCACAGGAAACTTATTATTTGTGGAAGGACAATATCAATTGAACAAACGTGTTGCTGTTTGCGGAGCGGTAATGTATGATGCAAATAACTTTGCAAACAAACAAAATAATTATAAAGCTATTTCTGTTGGAATGGATTACAAAGTATCAAAACACAGCACTTTAAGTTTCAGAACAGAAATTTCTCAAGGGAACAGTCCATACCGTAATGGAAGTTTCGGAGGACAAACAAACCCAATGATGTTTGATAGTTTTGGTGGAATTGGTAATGAATTTACCAATCGATTGAATTCTTCTATTCGATAATACATGCCTTTCCGCAATCACTTATCAGAGGAAAAACATAAAAAATCTGGACAAAAAGCAAGTCTGATTTTTTTCTCAGTATTAATCATTGCTTTCTTCATTTACCTTTTATTTTCGTCTAGCTTTAATAATAAGTCAGAATCCTCATTGCAAAATGGCGACATTATTTTTCAAACATCTCAATCAAAACAGTGCACAGCAGTAAGAATAGCAACTCGTTCAATTTATAGTCATTGTGGGATTATTTACATCAAGAAAAATAAAGTATTCGTTTACGAAGCAGTTGGTCCGGTAAAAATGACTCCGTTTAGTGAATGGATACAGCATGGAAAAGACAGCAAATATGTTGTGAAACGATTAAAAAATGCTTCTACTGAATTAACACCTGAAATTTTTTCCAAGATAAAAGCAAGTGGTGTTAAATACAAGGGAAAAAGTTATGACATTTATTTTGGCTGGAGTGATGATAAAATTTATTGTTCTGAATTAGTTTGGAAATTATATAAACAAGGAGCCAACATTGAAGTTGGAAAATTGCAAAAATTAAAAGAGTTTGATCTAAGCAGTAAAGAAGTAAAAGCAATTTTGAAAGAACGTTATGGAGATGATGTTCCTTTAGACGAAATTGTTATTTCCCCACAGAGTATTTTTGATTCGGAGCTGTTGGTTACTGTAAAAGATACATACTAAGCAATCCTTTTAACTTATAACTTATAATTTATAATTTATTTCCTCCCCTTCTCCTCTATCCATTTCGACATATACTTTGTGCTTGCAATAGTATGATGCATCAACATTCCGCCTATGAAATTTTTCAGTCGGTGCGATATTATATTTTTTTGAAGAAACAAAATCTGCTCAATAAATTTTGTTCCATGTTTTTCTTTAGAATAAAAATTATTGATAATGGCAATCCCATTCTTCTGGGATTTTTCCCAAAGAACTTTATCGGTATATAATTTCACAGACGCATCAGCAATTTCTTGTGCTGAATTTGCAATTATTCCGTTCCAGTCAAAATTTCCCTGCATTCCTTCTGCTCCAATATCAGTTGTTACACTTGGCGTTCCGCATTGCATCGCTTCAACTAACTTTCCTTTTATTCCCGCTCCGAAACGTAATGGCGCTAAACAAATTTTTGCTTTTTTTACAACTTCCATTGCATCGTCTGCTCTTCCTTTAATCAAAAAACCTTCCTTTACATTGTTTAACTCATTTACTTTTTGCGAAGCGTATGCTCCGTAAATATGCAATTCGGCACTTGGTAGTTGTTTTCTTATCAAAGGCCATATTTCTTCTTTTAGATATTGGACTGCATTCCAATTAGGATCATGAATAAAGTTTCCGATTGTTATAAAATGATTTCTTTCTTCGAATGTTGGCCAGTCATTTTTTGTTTTATCATCTATTTTATCAAGCAAAAAAGGAATATAATGTAATAGGTCGAAATCTATTTTGAAATAATCATTTAGCAATTTCATTTCAAAATCAGAAATGATCAAAGAACAATCACATCTTAAAGTGCTTGCCATTTCTCGTTTTGCAGTATCTGAAAATAAATCTTCAATTGAAAATGCCCGTTTTTCTTTTAAAGCAGATTGTCGCGCCTGGCGCAAACAATGCAAATCAATTGTGTCTAAAATTCTTAATGCATCCGGAGCATTCTCAGCAACTCTCCAACCAAATTGTTCCTCTATCATGAATCTGTCAAAAATCACAATATCTGGTTGAAGTTTAGAAACAAATTCATCAAAACTTTTATTATTCAATTCAATTTTGACCTTTTCTATTCCTAAACTGGAAACATCAAATGCATGTTCACTATCACTGGCAGCTGAAGCAAATGTTATTTTCATATTTTGCTCTAAAAACAAGTGGATTAATTGAAGAATCCGGCTTCCAGCAGCCGATGAATCAGGCTCAGGCCAAACAGTTCCAATTATAAGTATACTTTGAGAAGTTGACATTGAATCAAACAATTAAAATCTCGACAAAACTATGTAAAAACTAACAATACTCTGTTTAATAATGAATTTTAAACAAATCTTTTATTTCCCAATAAGTTTTGTTATCTTTATTTACATATTACCAATACTCCAAACAATGATTAAAAAAATATTCGTAATTCTGCTTTCTATAAGTATAAATTATGCTGCAGCTCAAAACAAGTGGACAAACGAACAACTGTTTGAGCACAAAAATTTCATTGAAAACAAAGGTCAGTTTGACACCAAAAAACTTCCAAACAAAGAATCGGTTCGTTTTACTGCAAATATTGACGGAGTAGAATTTTGTTTCACAAAAAGCGGATACACCATTATTAAAAAGATTGATGTTAAAAGAACTGAAAAAGAGTTGGCACAAGTTAAAAAAGAAGCGGGCATTTTACCTGAAGATAGATCAGAAGACAAAGAATTCAAGTTCAAAAAAGTAGAGCAATTTCATGAACTAAAATTCTTAGAAGCGAATGCGGATGTAATGCTAATTGCAGAAAATCAAGTAAACAATTACTATTCATATTCTAATGTAAAAGGTGAACACAAAGAAACAATTATTGCAAATGCGTTTACAAAACTTACCTATAGAAACATTTACCCATTTACCGATGTTGTTTTTGAGTTTCCAAAAGATTCAAGCGGAATAAAATATAGCATTTACTTACATCCTGGAGCTAATGCAGAAAATATTAAAATGCTTTTATCAGAAAACGCCAAAGCTAAAATTGTTAAACATAACATAGAAATTAATTCTGCTATCGGAAAAATAATTGATCATCAACCAGTTTCTTTTATTTCAGGAACTAAGCAATTCCTTAAAAGCAAATTCACTTTGTCCGATAATATTATTGGATTTAAAATCGACAATAGCAATGCAAGCCAAACAGTTGTAATTGACCCTTGGACACTCGTTCCGGTTTTAGGTGGAACAACAAATGCTTACGATATTGATTACGATAATTTAGGCAATGTATACGTGCATGGAGGACCAACTGTGTTAGAAAAATATTCTCCTGCAGGAGCACTCATCTGGACATATACTCCAGGTTTCGGAGGTGGTTATTATGGAGATTTTGCAGTAGATAGAAATTCAAACAACATATACATTGTTGAAGCATTTAATCCTGGCACCGGCTCGAAAGTTGAAAAAATTAATTCTAGTGCCGTTTTGTTGGCTTCATTTCCTGGCAATCCATTATTTTCTGAAATGTGGAGAATCGCTTTTTCAAGATGTAGCAATCAGGCTGTTATAGCTGGCGGTGGTATTTCTACCCCAACATATCAAACTTGTTATTTAGATACAAATCTTACTAGTTTATCACCTGTACAATATATTCCTTCAAGTGCTTGCTGCCACGATGTTGGTTTATTAGCTTTAGATAATTATGGAAATTGTTATCAGGAAACGAATTTATCTGCATTTTTTGCTGACGGGCTTTTTGAAAATCAATTAGTGAAACTTCCATTGCCAGCACTTTTACCTGTTACTTATAATGTGAATACCAATTATGCATTTCTAGAAGCTTCAAGTATTACCTACACTGGCGGAAACGGATACAATGGTTTAACTACATCTAATACATTGGTTTATTCTTATGACGGTTATGTTTTAAAAAAATGGGATGGACCAACAGGAAATCAATTGGTTTATAAACGAATTAATTTCCCTGCAGGTGGAGATTCTTCATTGATGTACTGGGGAGGAATTTCTGCTGATGATTGTGGAAACTTATTCCTAGGAGATGAAGATACTGTGCGACAATATGATACTACTTTAACATTAATAAATTCCTACCCAATGCCTGGAACAATTATAGATGTTATGTTAAGCAATAGTGGTGAATTATATGTTTGCGGTTTAGGATTTGCCTCAACTCTCACTCCAACGGGACTAATTAATTGTGCAAGCGGAGGAACACTTACACTTTCTACAACAACTGTAAATGCAACATGTACTACAGCTGGTTCAGCCACAGCAACTGTAACAGGTGGAAGTCCGCCATACACTATTGTTTGGAATACATCTCCGCCACAATACGGAACTTCAATATCAGGAGTTCCTCCAGGAACATATACAGTTACAGTGATGGAAGGTTCTTGTCTTAGCGGAACATTAGTTGATACAATTACAATTACAGCCGGGCCAGGTGCATTTTATTCAACACCACTAATTACAACTGGATGTATTGGAGCAACGAATGCCGGAGCGATAACAGTAACACCAACCGGTGGAGTTGTACCATATTCTTATAGTTGGTCAACCGGTCCCGGTGATACAACAAATACAATATCGGGACTTGCACCTGGAACTTACACATTAACAATTACAGATAGTGCTGGCTGTACAAATATTTATTCTGCTTTAGTTGTGGACACTGCAACAGGTGTTAACTTTTCATTCAGCGGAGAAATTAATTGCAATGGCGACACAACAACTTTATCTGTAAATCTTTCCGGTGGCTCGCCTCCTTATACTGTGAATTGGACTAGTCCGGTTGCAACTGGAGAAAATTTATTTGGAGTTTCTGCCGGAAATTTTACCGGTACTATTTCTGATGCGAGTTTATGTACTCAAACATTTTCTTACACACTTACCGAACCACCTTTATTTACAGCCAGCACAACTTCAACGTATGATTGCGCTGTACCAAATTCCGGAGTAATTACCGTAACTGCCAGCGGAGGAAATGGTCCTTATACTTATAATTGGTCCTTATGTCCAACCTGTACAACAAATGTAAGTAGCAGTTTACCTCCAGGTATTTATAGTGTAGCAGTTACAGATAGCAATTTGTGTGTAATTAATTTGGTGGATACAATTGAAACCTATTCTCCATTAATTATAAACGGAACAACTGTAGATGCATGCTTTGGTGGAACAAACGGAGTTGTAACTGCAAATCCTTCTGGCGGTGCCGGAGGAACTTATCTTTATACTTGGACAGGATTACCAACTAATACCACCAATACAGTTTCACCTGCTGCACCGGGAACATATACTGTTAGTGTTGTGAATGGTTCTTGTACTGCAACTTCATCATTTACAATTAATGAAGATCCAATTGTTGATACACTTAATTTGATAACGAGCTATTGCAGAGAAGAAGAATCTACTAATCTGCTCATTGGAGGAACAACTCAATCTCCTTATCAATGGTATTATTTAGGAGCTCCAGTTTCAGGTGCTACACAAAATAATTACACTTCCAGCGTTGCGACAATGAATAATTATACTGTTACTTGGTTTTTAAATGGATGTGGTTATAGCACAACAGGAGTTGACAGTACTGTTTTTCCTTACTTAACAGGAACCACACCAACAAACGTGTTTACGCCTAACAATGATGCTAACAACGATTTATTTTTTCCTTTTGTAGAATTAACTAATTCTTCAGGAATAAATTATTTTGAAGAATACAACTTACAAATTTTTGATCGTTGGGGTTTAAAAGTTTTTGAATCATTGTCTGCCGATAAAGGCTGGAATGGAATAACAGATAAAAGTAAAAAAGCAGCAGCAGGAGTTTATTTTTGGATTGTAACAGCAACTAGCAATTGCCATCACAAAGAAATTCAGGAAAAAGGATTTGTTGAGTTGGTGAGATAAAAACGAAATTAGTTTTGAGTGAATATAGAATCAAAGGGTAAACGGAAATCGCAGCCACTTTTATATTCACTGCAACCATAGGCAGTTTTTCCTTTTAGGATTGTTCCTTTTTTGCATTTCGGACAAACACCCGGCTTTGTTTCATCAATCTTAGACTTCTTTGTTTTTGGCACTTTCGCTTGTGCTTCCTCGAATTCTACATTGAAAGTGTCTGTGAGTTTTAATATCCCGTCTTTCTTTCCGGCTCCGGAAGCAAATCCTTTTATTACTGAAGTTTTTTTCTTTTCCAAAAGTGATTTTACCTGAGCTTCTGTCAACTTCTTCCCCATCAACTCAAAAGGAACTTTCATATCGCAACCGTTTTTATAATTACTGCAGCCAAAAGCAGCTTTCCCTTTCAACATTGTTCCGGTTTTGCATTTCGGGCATTCAATTTTATCATCCTTCTCCACAACAGCTGCATGTGATGCAATAGTAATACGTTGTGCTGATTCACTTCTCACTTGCACAACCAAATCACTCACCATTTGTTTCATCTCCGTTAAAAATGCTTCCGCCTGATAATCGCCTTTTTCAATTTGACGCAATTTAAACTCCCACTTCCCTGTCATCTCAGCCGATTTCAAAATTTCGTTATTGATGACACGAATCAATTCCATTCCGGTAATAGTTGGAACAATATTTTTCCTTTCCCGCTTGATGTAATTTCTTCGAAACAAAGTTTCTATAATTGCAGCACGTGTGGATGGACGACCAATTCCATTGTCTTTCATCAAATCACGCAACTCTTCATCCTCTACTTGTTTTCCTGCAGTTTCCATCGCTCTTAACAAAGTCGCTTCTGTAAATGCTTTTGGCGGAGATGTTTTTCCTTCTGATAAAAATACTTCATGAGTTCCTGATTCTCCTTGAACAAACTCCGGTAAAATTTGTGTTTTTTCTTCCTCTTCATCTCCTACAGATTCTTTTCCATAAACTGCTCTCCAGCCATCAAATAAAATTTGTTTTCCTGTTGCTTTAAATTCAACTTCCTTCACTTTTCCTAAAACAGTAGTATTCGACACTTCACAATCGGGATAAAATGCAGCAAGAAATCTTTTTGCAATTGCATCGTATACCAATGCTTCATTACCCATCAAACCTTGCGCTTTTACATCGGTTGGAATAATTGCATGGTGATCGGTTACCTTTTTATCATCAAAAACTTTTGTGGATTTACGGATTTCATTTCCCAGCAATGGTTTTACCAAAGCTTGATAATTAACCATACTATTTAAGATTCCGGGAATCTTAGGATACATGTCGTTTGGTAAATACGTTGTATCAACACGAGGATACGTCACCAATTTTTTTTCGTATAGATTTTGAATAATTTTTAACGTGTCATCGGCAGAGTAACCAAACTTTTTATTGCACTCCACTTGCAAAGAAGTTAAATCAAACAAACGGGGCGCTGTTTCTTTTCCTTTTTTAATTTCTACGGAAGTAATTTCAAAAGGACTTTCTTTTATCGACTCTAAAAGACTTTCACCCTTCTGTTTTTCATCTCCCTGAAAACGCTCGAGCTGTGCATTAAAAATTACATCTCGGTATTTTGTTTTTAATTCGTAAAAAACAGCAGACTTAAAAGCATTTATTTCTAATTGCCGGTTTACAATCATTGCTAATGTTGGCGTTTGCACACGACCAATAGAAAGCACTTGTTTTCCGTTTCCATATTTCACAGTAAACAAACGGGTGGCATTCATTCCTAATAACCAATCAGCAGCAGCACGGGAATATCCTGCGAAATATAAATTTTCGTAATCTTTTCCTTCTTTCAATTTTTTAAACCCCTCACGAATTGCTTCTTCAGTTAAAGATGAAATCCATAAACGTTTTAATGGTTTTTTACAATTTGCCTTTGAAAATATCCAACGCTGAATTAACTCCCCTTCTTGTCCGGCATCACCACAATTTATAACTTCCGAAGCATTTTCAAATAATGTAGAAATAGTATTAAATTGTTTCTCTACACCTTTATCATTTTTTACTTTGATTCCGAATTTTGGAGGAAGAATAGGAAGCATATTGAGATTCCACTCACGATAAGCTGAATCGTACTCATGTGGCTCTTTCAATTCGCATAAATGTCCGAAACTCCAAGTCACCTGATAGCCATTGCCTTCGTAATAGCCATCTTTGCGCTGTTTAGCGCCCAGTATTTCAGCTATTTCTTTTGCAACACTTGGTTTCTCGGCTATGCACACTTTCATTAGACCTCACCCCAACCCTCTCCAGAAAATGGAGAGGGAGAAGGACTTTTTTAATTTTTATCAAAAATAACAAGAGCTTTGATTTTAAAGGGAAAATGATGTAATGTTTTATTAACAAATCTTTTGGTTTAAGATTTGTTATGCTATTTTTACAATCCTATTAAAAACACACAATTTATGAAGAAGATACTTTTAGCATTTACACTATTATTAGTAGCAACATCCGGTTTTGCGAAAAAAGACAAGAAACCAAAACTAGAACCTGGTCTGTATGCTGAAATGACAACTACCAAAGGAGTTATTTTACTAAAATTGGAATTTGAAAAAACGCCCATGACTGTTGCCAACTTTGTTGGCTTGGCAGAAGGGAAAATAAAAAACACAGCAAAAAAAGAAGGAGTTCCATATTATGACAGCCTAAAATTTCACAGAGTAATTCCGAATTTTATGATCCAAGGTGGAGATCCGCAAGGAAATGGAGCTGGCGGACCGGGATATAAATTCAAAGATGAAATTCATCCGGATTTAAAACACACCGGTCCGGGAATATTATCCATGGCAAATGCAGGTCCGGGAACAAATGGTTCACAGTTTTTTATTACACATGTTGCTACAGCTTGGTTGGATACCCGTCATACGGTTTTCGGGCATGTGGTTTCAGGACAAGAAGTTGTAAATGCAATTGTTCAAGGAGACATGATTATTAAAGTAAAAATCATCCGCAAAGGAAAACCAGCTAAGAAATTTAAAGCAGATAAAGTGTTTGCTGAGAAGAATAAATAACTAGTTGCGAAGCAATCTTTTCTTACTAATCGTCATTCCGTGCCACGACACGGAATCTGCAAATTGGGAAACCTACACACAATTATGAGATCCTGTGTCGGAGCACGGGATGACGACTACGAAGGAGTCAAGTTTATAAACAACATACAACATGAAAAAAACAATCTTATCACTACTTGCAATTTCAATATTCGCATTAGCATTCAGCCCTAAAGCCGGAGTAATTGGAACAGTTTTCCCGGAAATGATTTGTGAAGATTATAATGCCAAAGAAGTAAAACTTCCTGCTGATACAAAAGGAAAATACACTTTATTGTGTGTGGCATTTAGCACTGCAGCGGAGCCCGATTTAAAAACCTGGATAAATCCTATTTACAATAAATTTATAGGAAAAGTAGATGCTTCCAAAGCAGATGTATTTGATGTAAGTGTTGAGTACGATGTGAATTTATATTTCATTCCAATGTTTACCGGTTTTAATAAACTTGCGAGTCAAAATTCAAAAGACAAAATCAAATCTAAAACCGACAAAGAATTGTGGCCATATTTATTATTTTATGATGGAGGAAAAACTTATAAGGATGAATTAGAATTTAAAAAACGAGATACTCCTTACTTTTTTGTTTTAGACAAAGATGGAAAAGTAAAGTATACTACTTCGGGAAAATACGATGATAAAAAACTGGAGAAAATCCTTGATATTATTGAAGAGAACTAGAATTTACAGCAACTTATCTTCGACTAAACTACCCTTTTTATCGACAAATAGTATTTTAATTGTATTTTTCTTATCTTTACTCTTCGGATTAATACTTATAAAATACAGATGAAAAAACTACTACTATTTTCTTCTATTCTTTTTGCATCATATATTGCAAAAGCTGATGTGAGAGTAATGAATGAATACTCTAAATCATTCGACAAAGCATATTCATTGCATCCTGAAATTCCACGAGGAATGTTGGAAGCTGTTGCTTTTTGTAATACACGTTTTACACACATAAAACATTCATCACCTGAATCCGCAAGTTGTGTGGGCATTCCGAACGCTTATGGTGTTATGGGATTGACATTGGATGGAAAAAATTATTTTTTTAATAATCTTCAATTAGTGTCTGACCTTTCTATGGTTAGTGTAAATGAAATAATTTCTGATCCTGAAAAAAATATTTTGGCCTATGCTGATGCTTATGCAAAAGTTAAAAAATTACTTCCACTAAAAAGTAATAAAGTAGAAGATCAACTATCTATCCTTATTTATTTAAGTGAATTGCCTAGAGAAACAGAAGGACAGATTTTCGCTTTGATTACTCAAGAGTACGGATACGTTCAGTTTTTGATGAACACTAACTATCAACAAGCGTTTGGTTTTCCAAATCACAATTTAGATCCTGTAAAAATATTCGGAGCTGACAATTATGCTGTTCTAAGCTCTTCTTTCATTAATGCTTCAGCAAAAACAATTACAAGTAAAAGTGGAGATACTTTTACCGCAAAGTCAATGATGTCGGCCGACTACCCACCTGCTTTGTGGACTGCAGCATCTACGAGCAATTATTCTGTTGGCCGTGCCGGAGTTTTAATTTCTGCTGTAACTGTTCATGATGTTGAAGGAAGTTATGCAGGTTGTATTTCCTGGTTCCAAAATCCATCAGCAAGTGTTTCGGCACATTATGTTGCACGTTCGAGTGACGGGCAAATTACTCAAATGGTTTTAGAATCAAATAAAGCTTGGCATGTTGGAAGTGAAAATCCATATACAATTGGAATTGAACACGAAGGTTATGTAAGTACTCCTTCTTGGTATACAACTGCAATGTATAATAGTTCTGCTGCATTGGTAAGAGATATTTGTGGAAGTGGTTATGGAATAAATCCATTGCGTACATATTACGGACCAGGTTGTACCGGTGGTTACACTTCTTGTTTAGAAGGAGGTTGTATTGATATAAAAGGACATCAGATGTTTCCAATGCAAACACACAGCGATCCCGGACAATATTGGAACTGGTATTATTATTATGAACAAATAAACAATACAACACCTACAACTTCATTAACAGCTACGAGCGGAAGTTTTTATGACAGTGGCGGACCAACAGGAAATTATGGTGATGACGAACGCGAACTATATTTAATTGCTCCTCCGGGTGCAGCAACAGTTACAATTACAATTAATAGTTTTGATCTGGAAGCAAATTGGGATTACATGTATGTTTATGATGGCAATTCCTTATCATCACCATTGATTGGAACTTATACAGGAACAACAATTCCGGCAACACTTTCTTCTACAGGCGGAGAAATGCTAATCCAATTCCGTTCTGATTGTTCTACAGTAAATCCGGGATGGGATATTTCCTGGACAAGCTCAGGAGCAACTGTTGTAACTCCATCAGCTTTAAATGCTCTTGTTGCGACTTGCCCTAACATAGATGTTGATCTTAGCTGGACAGACAGTGGAACAGGATGGTGGTTAGATATTTCTGACGATCCAACTTTCACTACTTTTTATAATAAAGATGTTTCAGGGTTGACTTCAGTAAATTGTCCGGGTGGATTTTGTGATTATCCAACTTGTACTTCTTATTTAAAATTCAGACCAAGTACAACTTATTATTGGAGAATCTGGAATGGAACAACACAAACTTACGGTTCAAGTTTCACAACACCATCATGTATGTCGACCGATGCAAATTGTGCCGGAACATTTGAAGATACAGGTGGTTCAGGTTCAGCTTACACAGGAAATGAAGATTATATTTATACGATTGAACCAACAGGTGCAATAAATGTATCTATGAACTTTACAGGATTTGATTTAGAGAATGGATACGATTCACTTTATATCTATGATGGAAATTCAATTGCTGCTCCTTTAATTGGTGCTTACACAGGAACAAGTTCTCCCGGTTCGTTTACATCATCCGGAAATGCTGTTACCTTACATTTCATTTCTGATCCATTTGTAAACAATGCAGGATTTGCTTCTACATGGAATTGCACTTTATTATCTACAGATATTGATGAACAAATTTCGAATAACGGTTTAGTAGTTTATCCAAATCCATTTACTAATACAACTACATTGACATACAATTTAAATACAAATGCAGATGTAGAAATTTCACTTTGTGATGTACTCGGGAAAGAAATTAGTTTCTTTAAATCGAATCAAGCATCTGGTAAACATGAATTGGCAATCAATTCAAGTGATTTAGGATTAGCTAAAGGAATGTATTTTGTAAAATTGAAAATGAACGAGGAGCAAAAAACAATTAAATTAATTCTTCGCTAGTGAAAAAAATTGCTCTCTATATTTTTATTTGTGTTTCACAATTTACATTTGCACAGTCGAGCAAACCATATACTTGTAGATTGCCCTTAAATAAAAAAGCTGATACTTCAAAAGTTGTTGAAGTTAAAAGTTTTTATATTAACGAAGATGAAGTAAATAGCTATAGCTACAAGGAGTATGATTCTTTAAAAAGAAAATGTGTTAGAGGGCCACTTCCTTTTAAAAATATTGATTATTTTCTTCAGAAGGATGCCACAACAAAGAATCAACACAAATCCATTCACCAAGAAGAATCAGAAAAATATTTTAATTATAATTTTTCTACAATCGAACAGTGGGATAGTTTAAGAACATTAGAGACTGGAATTCCACATCCGATTGCAGCACAACGAAGCAGTTCTCGTGCGTGCAATCTTACAAAAAGAGTTTACGGATGGCATCCATACTGGAGTGCCGGATTAGAAGCAAACTACGATTGGAATGGATTAACTGATTTGTGTTATTTTTCTTATGAAGTAAATTCAGCTGATGGAAATGCTATTACAACTCATAATTGGTCTACCACCAGTGTTGTAACAACCGCTCAAGCAAACGGTGTGAATGTGACATTATGCGCAACTTTATTCAGCGGGCATACAACTTTCTTTTCAAATCCCACATCACAGCAAACTTTAATTACCAATTTAATTAATTTAGTTTCTGCGCGAGGTGCAAAAGGTGTGAACATTGATTTTGAAGGAATGGGAGCTTCACACAGAACAGCCTTTACAGCTTTCATGATTGATTTATGTAATCAAATGCATACCGCTATTCCAGGCTCCGAAATAAGCATCTGTTTATATGCTGTTGACTGGAGCAATGTATTCGATATGGCAGCAATGGATCCGTATGTTGATTTATTCATCATCATGGGTTACGATTATTATTGGAGCGGAAGTTCTACTGCCGGTCCGGAATCGCCTTTATACAATTTTCAAACTTCTTACAATTATACTCTTCCAAAAACAATTACATATTATTTAAGTCAGGGAACTACTTATTCGAAATTACTTTTAGGATTGCCTTGGTACGGAAGAGAATGGGGAACAACATTGAGTACTATCCCTAGTCCTACTTCCGGAGTTGGAACAAGCTCTGTCACCTATGCAACTATGAGAAACAATGTAAGTGGAAATTATTCTACACGCGCTTGGGATCCAGTAAGCTTCTCTACTTATTTTCCTTCAGTAAGAGGTGGAAATAATTGGCAGGCATTTATTGACGATGAAACTTCGTTAGATTATAAATTCGATTTAGTAAATCAACGTGGTATTGGCGGAATTGGAATCTGGGCTTTGGGATACGATAATGGTTACAACGAATTGTGGAATTTAATTCAAAATAAATTTACGGATTGTGCTATTGTTCCTTGTACTGACACCATTTACGACATGGGTGGACCAAGCAGAAATTATTACGATAAAGAAGATTATACTTTTACCATTGCTCCAACAGGTGCAACCGGACTTACATTAAATTTTTCTGCATTCAACACAGAATTAGATTACGATACACTTTGGATTTACAATGGTCCGAGTACAGCCTCACCGCTTATTGGATTTTATCACGGAACAAGCAGTCCCGGTTTAGTAACAGCAAGCGGTGGTTCTTTGACATTGCGTTATAAATCAGATGTTTCAACAGTTGCTTCGGGCTTCCAGGCTATATGGAATTGCAGCATTGATGCTGTTGCTCCTACAACAGCAGTCTCCGCTCCAACAGGATGGGTAACAACGAATTTTACTGCAAACTTTACAGATACAGATAATGTTGGCGGTTCAGGAATTGAAAAAAGTTTTTATCAGGTATTGGAAAATGATGGAACCGAATGGAGAGCAAATAATGGAAACGGATTTTTCAGCGATAATTTTGATGCAGCCATTCATCCTGACTGGACAGTACAAAGCGGAGTATGGTCGATTGCAGGAGGATATTTAAATCAAACCGACCAGACAAATTCAAATACAAACATTTGGGCACCACTTACACAAAATTTATCCAACAGGTATTTATATAACTGGCAGGGAAAAATTGATGGCACAGGAACTAACAGAAGAGCCGGATTGCATTTCTTTTGCGATGATGCTACACAAACCAACAGAGGAAATTCTTATTTCGTTTGGTTCAGAGTAGAAACAAGCATGTGCGAATTTTATAAAGTAGTTAGTAATGTATTCAGTTTAGAATATTCAACACCTATGACTGTGAATGCCGGACAATGGTATGATTATAAAGTATTGTACGATCGCATTTCTGGAAAAATGGATGTATATCAAGATAATAATTTTGTGGGAAGCTGGACAGACCCTTCACCTTATTCAACAGGAAATGCCATTTCATTCAGAAATGGAAATTCAGATTATATGGTGAATGATTTAAAAGTTTATCGTTCACGTTTGCCATCCGTAACAGTTAGTGTTGGTTCTGCATCCACAAATGATGTTCGTTATCAAAATGCAAATCCAATTTCCCCTTCTTGCAGAGTAAAATCAATTACAAAAGATGCTGCAGGAAATTTATCTCCGGTTGCTTCACAGGATGTAAATGTGGATTGGACAAATCCTTCAAACGTTTCTGTCACCGATGGAGTTGCAACTGATATTGATACAACCTACTCTTTAACACAACTTTCTGCTAACTGGACAACCAGTATTGACCCACATTCAGGTCTTACACAATATTGGTATGCAATTGGAACAACACCTGGGGCAACAGATGTTGTTGGCTGGACTAACAATGCTTTAGCAACATCAAAAACACATACAGGCTTATCTTTAACTCCTGGGCAATATTATTACTACAGCGTTCAATCGGAGGATGGCGCAGGATTATTATCAAGTGTTTTGACTTCTGACGGACAATTGGTTTTATTATCGACAGGATTTGATAACGCTTCAAATGAGTTAAATTTAATGGCTTATCCAAATCCTTTTTCTGAAACAACAACTATTGCTTATCAGTTAACAGAATCCTCTGAAGTTAAAATTTCTTTAGTGGATATTCTTGGCAAACAAATTGTATTGAATGAAAGAGAAAACCAATCAATCGGAAAACATCAAATTATTCTTAATAAGAATGATTTGAATTTGTCAAACGGAATTTATCTCTTAAAATTAAATGTTGGAGAAAAGGAATTGATTACAAGATTGATAATACAATAAAGCATACCGTTTATGAATAGATTACTGCTCTCCATTTTTACATTTTTTTCATTTACAGCTTTTTCACAAGAAGATCTTGACCCTTTTGATAAATATGGCCCTCCAGGGTCAATGGTGTATACTAATTTAAAGGACGCATTAAAGGAATCTAAAATAGCTTACCGTTTAAAAATTGACAATCAGCCAATAGACCCTAAATTGTTTCCAAAAATTGGCAAACTGGATCAATTGCAAGTTTTACAATTAAATGGAAATGGTTTTACTCAATTACCAGCTGAATTAAAAGATTTATCAAATCTTATCTATTTTGCATGCTATGAAAATCCAATCACATCTTTACCGAAAGATATTGGAAATTTATCTATGTTAAATGAATTGCATTTGCACAGCCCGAATTTAGACTCACTTCCTTACGAAATTGCTTTTTTAGGAAAGTTAAAAGAGTTAGAAATTCAAAATAACAAAGCCGATACATTTTATTTTCCGAATTCAATTGGTTATTTAACTAATCTGAATGGAATATTGCTTTACAACACAAAACTGGATACACTTCCGAGTTCTTTTGCGGAATTCAAAAAACTAAAAAGTTTAACAATTACCCGTTGCGGAATAAAAGATGTTCCAAAAACTGTTGCAAAGATCAGCACTTTAGAGATGTTGATTTTAGATGATAATAAACTAACAGATTTGAACAAACGGGTTTTTAAATTAAAGAATTTAAAATATTTGTCATTGCGAAACAATCAACTCACATCCATTTCAGAGAACATAAGTGTAATGCAGAATTTAGAAGTCTTAGATTTAAGAGGTAATACTTTTAAAGAATTTGATATTGCTGTTTTGAAAGCATTGCTGCCTAAATGCAGAATATTGAATTAGCAAAATGAATCCTTTTTCATATATTTTATTTTTTGTCCTTACCTCCTATTCCACTTTTGGATTTGGTCAACGGGACACAATCAACCAATTCAACTCCAAAGGAAAGAAAGACGGATACTGGAAAGCTTTTGTAGATGAAACGGGGAACCCAACCGATAGTGCTAATGCCTATTTTTATGGCTATGAACTATACGACAATGGCACTTATGTTTGGAAGTTCCACAAACATGAAATGGTAGCAGATGAAGGAGTGAAAACCTATCAAGGAAAATTACCGGAAAAAGGAAAACCGGAATTACTCAACGGAACGTTTAAAACTTATTATACTTACGGACTTCTAAGTGAAGAAGAAACATTTAAGGATGGGCACCCTTTGTATCTGAATTCTTTTTTGAGATACAAAAAAGATCCTGAGAAAATTGTTTTAAGACAAGAATTCTTTTTCGATAAGTTGTACAACAATATTCCGGGAACCTACTATTATCAAGAATACGATAATGGCGTATTAAACCGGACCTATTGGTATTACAAAGGAAAAAAAGGGTGGAAATGCTACCGGATCAAGAAAGATTAATCACTTCATCTTTTTTTTTTAGCAGGCTTCTCTTCCGGCTCTGCATATCTCAAAACACCGCCCCACAAGTTCATTTGATTCATTACCCATGCTCTTCGTTTCTGAGTGTAGGCACTTGGTTTGCCGGCATTAAATTTTCTAGGATTGGGAAGAACAGCGGCTATGGTTGCACATTCTGATTTGCTCATGTATTTTGCATCTTTTTTGAAAAATGTTTTAGAGGCCGCCTGTGCTCCGTAAACCCCATCCCCCATTTCAATTACATTAAGATATACTTCCATGATTCTTTCCTTACTCCAGAACATTTCAATTAAAAAAGTAAAGTACACTTCAAAAGCCTTCCTAAGATAACTTCTTCCTGTCCATAGAAAAACATTTTTTGCAGTCTGCTGACTTATGGTACTAGCTCCACGTGTTTTTGTATGCGTTTCATTATAATCCATCGCTTTTTCAATCGCTTCGAAATCGAAACCATTGTGCTTGATAAAATTCTGGTCTTCGGAACAAACAACAGCCAATTGAAGGCTAGGAGAAATTTCATCCAATGAAACCCAATCTTTGTTCAGCTTCATTTCTTTTCCATCCATTTTTTGTTCAACACAACGAACCAGCATTAAAGGTGTGACAGGAATTGGAACCCAACGAAATAATATTACTGAGAGAATGCTAATAATGAAAAACCACATTGTAGCTTTCCAAGTAAATCGCCAAAGTTTTTTAAGAAATTCTTTCACTTTAAAAATCGAAATCAAATTTTGGACAATCTGCAGCTCCACCAGGTGCTTCATAACCTTCGCTACTCATAACAGGCGTCATGCCCATCATAAATTCTGTTGAATTTGCGTTTGCAGAGCTAAATTTTGAGATTGTATAATCATATGCAAATCCAACAACTACATTTTTTAAAATTCTTATTTGTATCATTGCACAAATTGCATCGTGCATTCGATATGTTACACCAACTCCTACTCTCTGCCTATAATAAGTCATAAAATTAAATTGAGAAGAAGGAATTCCAATAAAATTAGACTGAACATTTATTCCTGGTACAAAAACAAAATCATATCCTGATGATTTAAATTTTTTGCTGGCAGTAAATACTGCAGTTGGTAAAAGCCTTCCGCCTGTTCCAATTTGTTTACCTCCTTGATTTAGTGTATTCTTGTATAGATTTCTTACTGATAATCCTATCGACATTTTTGTGGAATACAAATACAAACCAGGAATAAAATCGGGCAAAAGCACCTTGGGTTTTGCTTCTGACAATGCGGGATCATCGGCATTAAAAATAGTATTGGTTACTGCTACACTTTTTATTCCGGCTGCAATCCCAAAGCTCAAAAAATGTTTTGAAGATAACTTTAGATGAATAGCATAAGAACCATAAGCAGCTTTATTAGAAAAAATTCCGAATTTATCCTGTTCAACATATGCTCCTATTCCATGCCAATAATATCTATAACCTTTTTTACCAAATACTTTTGTAACACTTGCAAAGTTAGTTTCAGGAGCTAAAGCAAAACCACGCCATTGGGTTCTTCTGCCAACCATAATATATAAACCCTTTCCGCTTCCTGCAAAGGCAGGATTCAAGCCATACTCATTCATCATAAATTGAGAATACTGCGTTGACTGTTGCGAGAAACAAACAACCGTTGCGAAAAAAAATAATATGAAAATTTTTATTTTAATCATTTTAAAACTGAGACAGCACCTTTAATAATTGTTCCTTCATCCGATTTATCGTGATAAATAACATAGTAATAACTTGCATCGGGAAGAGTTATTCCAAACAAATCTTTTCCATCCCAAGACTGGTATAAACCTCTTTGTTCAAAAACAATCTGACCCAATCGATTAAATACCATAAATCTTGCATTTGGAAAATATTCAGAATTAGCAATAAACCAGGAATCATTTTTTCCATCATTGTTAGGAGTGAAAACAATTTCCGGAGCCATTTCACAAATGCGCAATTTAATATCGAAATTAACTGTAGTATCATTACCTGAGCCGTCAGTTATAATTACTGAGTAGCTACCTTCATTTAAATTAACAATTGAATTTGTAGTATCATTAGTATTCCACAAATAAGAATAAGGGGGATTTGTGGAAGTGATATTTACTTCAGCACGCCCTAAATCTCTATGGTTACAGGTTACATCTTGATAAACAACATTAAATGAAATTTGAGCACTCGCATTATAAATTGCAAATAATAAAATGAAATATGTTGCTATACTTTTCATTAATTACACAATTTCGTTACAAGTTCGTCAGCCATAATGCTGCCTTTTTCGGCTGCAGTTTTCAGCAACTCACAAGCAGGGGTTTTTTCTCCATGTTGGTACATGGTTGTAGCCAATCCAATATATGCTTCTCTGTATGTTGGATCCAATTCAATTACTTTTTTATAATCGGCAACAGCTCCAGCATAATCACCCGAAATATCTTTCCAAAAAGCACGACTATAATATGCATTTGTATACTTTGGATCGAAAGAAATTGATTTGTCTAAATCTTTAATTGCAGATTTATAGTCATCCAAATGAGCTTTAGCCAAAGCGCGGTTATAATAAGGTTTTGGCTTTGTAGGATTTAATTCAATTGCCCTTGTAAAATCTTTTATTGCTCCAATGTAGTCTTTAATCTGAGCCTTTACAATGCCTCTTCCGTTTAACGCATCAAAATAATTGGGATTTAACTTAATTGCTTTATCCAGAAGTTTAATAGCAGTTTTATTCTCCCCCATTTTATAATTTATGAAACCCTGTAGACAATAGGCACTATCATAATTTGGATTTTGAGCAATTGCATTATCTAAATCATGCAAGGCTGCAGTATAATCCTTTTGAGAATCATTTATTAATGCGCTTTTGTAATATTCTATTGCAGAATTTTGTGAAAAACAAAAAGCAGAAATAAAAATAAGTAACGATAGATTTACTGCCTTTTTCATAGAATGTTTTATTTCAACATATCACCTAATGCACTATTAAATACTTTTTTAGCCTCAGCAACTGTTCCAAAAGATTCATCATCAACAATCATTTCTTTACCTTTTACATCTCCAAGGTATTCGAATTCAGCTTTGCTTGCCATCATTAAATCAATAAATTTATCTTCATCAGATTTCTTTACAGAAACAATAACACGACTTTGAGCTTCACCAAACAAGAAAGCATCTTTTCGAACTTCTTCATCAGAGCTAATATCAAAACCTAATCCGTTAGGCATAGCACTTTCCAATAGCGTGATGAACAAACCACCATCAGCACAATCGTGAGCCGATTGGATTACTTTGTTTGTGATTAATGATTTTACAGCTTTTTGAACTTCATACTCTTCGTCCAAATTAAAGAAAGGTGCTGGAGTATTTTTCACTTTGTGATATGAGTACAAATATTCAGAAGAAGAAATGCAATTTTTAGAACTTCCGATTAAATAAATAGAATCTCCTTCGTTCTTAAAATTCAACGTCATGCGGTTTGATTTATCTTTCATCACACCTAACATTCCAATTGTTGGTGTTGGAAAAACCGGACCTTCATAAGATGATTGATTGTAAAAACTAACATTACCACCTGTTACAGGGGTTTCAAATTTAATACAGGCACTTCCCATTCCTTTAATGACATTCACAAATTGCCAATATACTTCTGGATTGTAAGGATTTCCAAAATTTAAACAATTCGTAATTGCAGATGGTTCAGCTCCACTACAAACAATATTACGAGCTGCTTCTGAAACAGCAATAGCACAACCCACTTCCGGATCGGCATTAACGTAACGTGAATTACAATCAACTTTTAAAGCAATTGCTTTATTTGTTCCTTTGATATTAACTATAGCAGCATCCGATGGAGCATTGGTACTCATGTTTGCTGTTCCTACCATAGAATCATATTGATTGTAAACCCATTGTTTAGACGCAATATTCGGATGAGCAATTAAAAATTTAGAAACTGCTTTTAAATCTTTTGGAATTTCAACTGAATCAATATTGAATTTTTTTGACTCTTTAAAATATGCAGGTTCTTTATATTCACGGTGATAAACGGGTGCTCCGCCACCTAATACTAAATCGTGAGCAGGAACATCGGCTACTAATTCATCTCCCACAAAAAATTTAATGCGTTTTGTATCAGTGACCTGTCCAATCATTGCACAGTTCAAATCCCATTTATCAAAAACTTTTTGAACTTCTTTTTCTCTGCCTTTTTTCACAACGATTAACATTCGTTCTTGTGATTCGGAAAGTAAAATTTCAAAAGGCTGCATATTTGCCTGACGGGTAGGAACTCTGTCTAACCAAATTTCCATTCCGTGTTCACCTTTTGCGCTCATTTCAGATGTAGAACAAGTTATTCCTGCAGCACCCATATCTTGCATCCCAATTACTGCTCCGGTTTTAATTACTTCCAACGTAGCTTCTAATAATAATTTTTCTTGGAAAGGATCACCCACCTGAACAGCAGGTAAATCTTTAGCTGAATCTTCTGTAATATCTGCGGAAGCAAATGTTGCTCCGTGAATCCCATCTTTTCCTGTTGCTGAACCAACTATAAATACCGGATTTCCTACTCCATAAGAAGTTGCAGAAACAGTTTCTCCAGATTTTACAATTCCAGCGCTAAATGCATTGACTAAAGGATTTACATTGTAACAATCATCAAAAAACACTTCGCCACCCACACATGGAATTCCGAAAGCATTACCATAATCACCAATACCTTTTACAACTCCTTTTACCAACCATTTTGTTTTTTCCAACTTAATATCGCCAAAACGCAAAGAGTTCATTTGAGCAATTGGACGAGCGCCCATTGTAAAAATATCACGGTTAATTCCACCCACCCCAGTTGCTGCACCTTGATAAGGCTCCAGAGCACTCGGGTGATTATGAGATTCTATTTTAAATGCACAGCCCAATCCATCACCAATATCCACCAAACCTGCATTTTCTGCACCTGCTTCTGCTAAAATATAAGGTCCTTTTTTAGGAAGTTTTTTTAACCAAACTATCGAATTTTTATAGGAACAGTGCTCGCTCCACATCACCGAAAAGATACTCAACTCAGTAAAATTGGGTGTTCTCCCAAGTATACCTTTAATCTTTTCAAATTCCTCTTCTAATAAGCCTAATTTCTTAGCTGTTTCTACCGTAGTTAATTGTTCTGTTGTAGTCGACATAAATTTTTTTTAATTGGGTTAAAACAAGCTAATTTAGAAAACCTTCATTAACCTGATTTCCTTAATAAATTCATTCATTTTAAGGAGTTCAAATTTACTCAAAACCACCCTATTAGTCAGAATAATTTATTTAGAGTTTTCAACAGCTTTTGAATTGCTATATTTGGGGAGAAATTGAACAAAATAGCATCTTGGAAATCTTATTAACCTTAACATATACAGCACTTTTCATCTTTATTATCCAGAAGATGAAGTTCTTTGAAGTGGACGGAATCTCTAAAAAGAGCATCTCTATTCTATTCATTTTAAAGCTTGTTTTTGGATTTGCTCTCTGGGCTGTTTATACCTTTTATTATACCGACAGAGCTACTGCTGATATTTATAAATATTTTGATGACAGCAAAGTTATTTACAATACCCTTAAAACAAACCCAATAGATTATTTCAAATTACTATTCGGAATCGGAAATAACACTCCCGAATTTGAACACTATTATTCAGAAATGAATTATTGGGCAAGAAAAGTGGATAGTAGTATTTATAATGACAGTCATACTATTATAAGATTCAATGCTTTGGTAAGACTATTCTCTTTGGGATATTACAATGTTCACACAGTTGTAATTTGTTTTCTTTCATTGATCGGCTTAACTGCTATTTACAAAACGTTTGTTACACATCTTCAAGATAAAAAACGCGAATTACTTTTTGCAGTTTTTCTTTTACCATCCGTTTTATTTTGGGGTTCCGGTGTTTTAAAAGAAGGATTAATATTTTTTGCATTGGGATTATTAATCTACTATTCAAATAAATTATTCAGCATTAAAGCTATTGTCATTTGTCTGGCAACAGCATTATTATTAGCCTTTTCAAAGTTTTATGTATGGCTGGCGATTTTTCCAAGTATAGCTTTATTAGTATGGACAAACAAAACAAGTCCACAAAAAGTTGCACCTAAATTTTTATTGATTGTATTATTTATCGGAGCGATTGGATTAAATATTGATTCATTTACAAACATTCAAAATCCACTTGTTACTTTATCACAAAAACAGTATGAATTTAATTTGTTAGCTAGCGGACAACTTACTGATGCGAATCACAATCCTATCCCAGTAGCTAATAGCATAATCGAGATAAATAAACTGGAGCCGACATTTTATTCATTCATAAAAAATAGTCCGCAAGCATTGATTAATACATTTCTTCGTCCATATGTTTGGGAATTAAAATCGCCTTTAATGTTATTATCTGGGCTGGAGACATTATTGATAATTGTTGTTTTACTTTTTAGTTTATTCTTCATCAAACCACTTAAACAAATAAAATGGGAATACGTTTTATTTTGTATTTCCTTTGTTTTTATTCAATTTTTAATCATAGGCGAAACCACCCCCATTCTGGGTGCTATAGCCCGCTACAAAACAATTGCGTTACCGTTCTTAATGATTGCTTTGTTATTTATCATTGATAAAGAAAAGCTACTTAAAAGAATCCCATTTCTAAAAAAAATACTGAATTAATAAATTAGTTTAAATTTGTTCAATAACCCTAAAAAAACATCTATGAGTTTCAATAGTTTATTCCGAAAAAAATCAGCAAGTGTAGTTTTAAAAGAAGGAGGCGATGGAGAACATTCCGGTTTAAATAAAGTTTTAAATGTTCGGGATTTAACATTTTTCGGAATTGCAGCAATCATTGGCGGTGGGACTTTTAGTGCAATCGGTAATGCTTGTTTTTCGGGCGGACCTGGAGTAATTTTACTTTATGTAATCTGTGCAGTTGCATGTGGATTCACTGCAATGTGTTATGCCGAATTTGCAGCACGCGTTCCTGTTTCGGGTAGTGCTTACACTTATGCTTATGTTTCTTTCGGAGAATTATTTGCCTGGATTATTGGCTGGGCATTATTGATGGAATACTCTATAGGAAATATTTACATCGCATTTTCCTGGAGTGGATATTTTACAAATTTGCTTGAAACATTTCACATTCATTTACCTGAATGGTTAACGATAAACTACACAGCTGCACACAGAGCAGTCATGGAGCTCACTAGTTTCAGTTCTGATTATGCTACTTATCTTGCCGGACAAGTGAGTACACTCAAAGATGACAGCATATTTCTTAACTGGATGAATTCAGATGCAATTCAAACTTCCCTAAAGGAAGGAAAAACCATGCTGGAATTATACAATGCTGAAACAGCAAGCAGAACTGCTTCGGAAGGATATATCGCATTTTCTAACTCACCTGTTCTTGGTGGACTTCACATCGTATTTGATATGCCCGGTGTTATAATAAATATTCTAATTACCTGGTTAGTTTTTATTGGAACAAGAGAATCACGCAACTTCAGCAATTTAATGGTGATGATAAAACTGGCAGTTGTAGTTTTGGTAATTCTTGTTGGTTTCTTCTACATCGATATTGATAACTGGACACCATTTATGCCAAACGGATTTGGGGGAGTAATGGCCGGAGTATCTGCTGTATTTTTTGCCTACATTGGTTTTGATGCTGTTTCTACTTTAGCAGAAGAAGCCAAAAATCCCCAAAGAGATTTACCACGCGGGATGATTTATTCGCTAGTAATTTGTACAATAGTATACATTATCCTTGCACTCGTTTTAACTGGAATGGTTTCATACACCTTATTAGGTGTTAGTGATCCACTTGCAGAAATATTTGCATTGAATGGCGTTAAATGGATGTTGTTCATAGTTTCTATTGCTGCTGTTGTTGCAATGACAAGCGTAATGCTTGTATTTCAAATGGGACAACCAAGAATCTGGATGACGATGAGTAGAGATGGATTATTACCTAAACGTTTTTCTAACATTCATCCCAAATATAAAACTCCCGGTTTTGCAACTATCATTACAGGATTAGTAGTTGGGTTGCCAATGTTTTTTACTGATGAAAATTTTATTTTAGATTTTACAAGTATCGGGACATTGTTTGCCTTTGTGCTTGTTTGCGGAGGAGTGTTAATGCTACCTTCACAAAGTGCTGAAGAAAAAGCAACTAGCGAACCTACAAAAGGAAAATTCAGATTGCCTTACATCAATGCAAAATTTAGCTTTCCTGTAATCATCGTTGCTACTTTTTCGTTTTTGATTTATCAATATCCGGAATTTTTTAAAGAAGCATTTAATTTTTCAGGAGAGGATGTAGGATTAAAATTACCGATGATTGGATTTTTTATTGTTTGTATAGTAATGACCGTTTTATCATTCTTGAAAAATCTTTCCCTAATTCCTGTTTTGGGATTGGTTTCTTGTTGTTATTTATTAACCGGAATGGCTGCATCTAACTGGATTTGGTTTTCCATTTGGTTGGCTGTTGGTTTGATTGTTTATTTCTTGTATAGTAGGAAACATAGTAAACTAGCATAGTTTGATGAAATTTTTTGTAGACCAAGACATAACAAAAGCATCTACTATCGATTCGGAGTTTTATACTTCTGAAGAATATTTTCATTTATCTAAAGAAAAAATATTTGCAAAAACATGGCAATTTATTGGCGATACCGATGAAATAAAATTGTCGAATCAATTAGTTCCACACACCATTCTTCCCGGATTTATGGATGAACCAATTCTGTTGGTTCGTGATAAAAATGATTCTTTAAATTGTATTTCGAATGTTTGTACTCACCGTGGAAATATTTTAGTAGAACACTCTTGTATAGATAGTCAAATTCGTTGCAAATACCATGGTCGCAGATTCGAATTGAGTGGCAAATTCAAACAAATGCCGGAGTTTGAAAATGTACAATGTTTTCCTTCTGAAAAAGATGACTTACCAAAAGTTCCATTCGGAAATTGGAATAAATTTCTTTTTGGTTCAGTAAATCCTTGCATGCAACTGGATGAAGCAATTAAGGAAATGAAAGAACGCCTTTCCTTTCTTCCTCTTTCTGAATACAAACTCGAACCTTCATTGTCACGCGACTATTTAGTAAAAGCACACTGGGCTTTGTACTGCGAAAATTATCTGGAAGGGTTCCACATTCCTTTTGTACACAATTCCCTCAATGCGGCAATTGATTATGGTGCATATACAACTGAGCTATATCCAAACTCTGTTTTACAAGTTGGAATCACAAAAGGTGGTGATGATATTTTTGATCTTCCAAAAGATTCACCTGATTACGGAAAAAATGTGGGTGCATATTATTACTGGATTTTTCCAAACATGATGTTTAATTTTTATCCTTGGGGCTTGTCGCTCAATATTATCAAACCAATGGGGACTGCACTTACAAAAGTTTCCTTCATCACATATGTTTACGATTCCACAAAACTGGAACGCGGTGCCGGAGCAATGCTAGACAAAGTTGAACGTGAAGATGAAGCTGTAGTAGAAAATGTTCAAAAAGGAGTACGTTCCCGATTTTATTCCAGTGGAAGATATTCTCCTGCAAGGGAAACGGGAACTCATCATTTTCACCGACTTATCTGTGAGTTTATGAATAAATAAAGGCTTTCGGCCAACTTTTTTCTCACTTCATTATTGGCATTCTAAATTGTATATTTGTAAGGCAAATTTAATTTTTGACTTATGAATAAGATTGCATTTATTACAGGCGCTACTGCAGGGATAGGAAAAGCCAGCGCTGAACTATTCGCAAAGAATGGTTACAATATTATTATTACTGGAAGAAGAAAAGAACGCTTGGATGAATTTTCTCTGCATCTTAAATCAACATATAAAATTGATGTGCTCGCATTAAATTTTGATGTGCGTAATTTTAATGAGGTTGAAAAAATTGTATCCTCCATTCCTGATAATTGGAAAAACATAAATGTTTTATTGAACAACGCAGGATTAGCTGCAGGATTAAGTACCATCCAAGAAGGAAATATCAATGATTGGGAAAGAATGATTGATACCAATATAAAAGGATTAATATACATGACCCGCAACATTGCTCCTATCATGGTAAAAAATGGATACGGACATATTATCAATATTGGTTCAATTGCTGGAAAGGAAGTATATGCAAACGGAAATGTTTATTGCGCAACAAAACATGCAGTAGATGCATTGAATAAAGGAATGCGAATTGATTTACTTCCTCACAACATTAAGGTTACAGCAATAAATCCGGGAATGGTAGAAACAGAATTTTCCATTGTTCGTTTTAACGGAGATGAAGAACGGGCAAAAAGTGTTTACAAAGGCTTACAACCTTTATTACCCGAAGATATTGCCGAAACAGTGTATTGGGTAGCAACACGGCCGGCACATGTTAACATTAATGATATAGTTATCATGCCGACTGTTCAGGCAAATTCAACAACAACACTTCGCAAATAGATTTGAGATATTAGATGTTAGATTTTAGACATAGTATAAATACGACAAAAACCATTTTCAGATATTTTATTCTGTTTGTCGTTAGCGTGTTTTTTTTATTCTCCTGCTCTTCTAAACAGCAAGTTGATTTAATCGTTCACAATGCATTAGTTTATACAGTTGACTCTACTTTTTCTAATGCAGAAAGTTTTGCAATTAAAGATGGGAAATTTGTTGCTGTTGGAAAAAATGAAGACATTCTAAATAAATACGATGCAAACGAAATAATTGATGCTGAAGGGAAAGCTGTTTATCCCGGCTTCATCGATTCCCATTGTCATTTCTATGGTTATGGAGAAGGCTTGCAGGAATTAGATCTTGTAGGAACAAAATCATTTGAAGAAGTGATTGAAAAAGTTGTTGAGTATTCCAAGACAAATAAATCGGACTGGATTGTTGGGCGTGGCTGGGATCAAAACGATTGGGATGTAAAAGAATATCCAACACGATATGAATTGGAAAAATTATTTCCTAACACTCCTGTTTTTTTAGAACGCGTTGACGGACATGCAGCCATTGCAAACGGAACAGCATTAAAGAAAGCGAACATTGGAATTGACACAAAAATTTCCGGTGGAGTAATTGAAGTTGGTCTTATAACAAAAGAAGAAGGAGAAAAATACGATTGGTTGAAATTTGAATACGGAGGAGAAACAAAACCGATTCAATATCCTCTTTCAATTCCAAGCGGAATATTGGTCGACAATGCAGTTGATCTTATCAAAACAAAAATTCCAAAACCATCTAAAGAATCAATCAAACAATCATTACTTGCTGCACAAAAAGATTGCTTTGCTGTAGGATTAACAACAGTTGATGATGCAGGGTTGGAAAAAATAATTGTAGACAACATTGATGAGCTACAAAAAAGTGGAGAGTTAAAAATGCGCATCTATGCTATGTTAACAGACAACAAAGAAAACAAAGACCATTATTTAAAAACTGGCCCTTACAAAACTGATAGATTAAATGTACGTTCCTTTAAATTTTATGCAGATGGTGCCTTAGGTTCGCGAGGTGCTTGTTTGTTGCAACCATACTCAGACAAACCTGAAGGGCAAGGATTTTTGTTGAGTAAACCTGAACATTTTGATAGTGCTGCAGTCATGATGAGAGAATACGGATTTCAAATGAACACACACTGTATAGGAGATTCTGCAGTAACATTAATACTCAGCCAACCACTACTATGGGTGCTTTTGCAGAAAAGTCCTGAAGCCAGTTTTGCAAAAGCTAGATCAATGCGATGGAGAATTGAACACTTTCAGGTTAGTACAAAAAATGATATTTTTAATCTTAAATCATCCGGCATCATTCCATCTATCCAACCAACACACGCTACTTCTGACATGTATTGGGCAAAAGACCGTTTAGGATCAGAACGTGTGAAATATGCATATGCTTACAATGATTTATTAAACAGAGCTGGAATGGTTGCCATCGGAACGGATTTTCCTGTTGAAAATATTAATCCGATGTATTCGTTTTATGCAGCAGTTTCCCGCAAAGATTTGAAAGGTTTCCCTGAAGGTGGTTTTCAAATGGAAAATGCTTTGTCGAGAGAAAATACTTTGCGTGGAATGACAATTTGGGGAGCTTATGCCAATTTTGAAGAAAAAGAAAAAGGAAGTATTGAAGTTGGAAAGTTTGCAGATTTTGTAATTATGGAAAAGGATATTATGAAATGTAATATTGATGAAGTTCCGAAAACGAAAGTAGTGTACACTTTTGTAAATGGCGAGAAGGTTTATTCTAATAAAAATTGAAACTTAAAATAATATATTCCCTTTTAATCATCTTTGCGGTTGTCTTAAACCTCAACGCACAAGATGGTATGCCCTACCGCAAAGGCAAAGTAAAACATCGCGTAAGTGTTGGTGCCGTTAAATCTTATTACATCAATCATCCACAACATACTAGAAACACAAAAGCCAAATTTGGCTTTAGTGCTTCTTACAAAAGTGAAATTTTATTAGGGAGGAAAACTAACATTTTAATTGGTTTAGATTACTTCAACCATTCTGTAATTTTTAATGGATATTACAAAGCACCAACATACACTTACTTGTATGATGAAACATTTGCTTACACACATGAAATAAGATTACAGGAAATACAAATACCTTTTGGATTAAAAATTACGTTCAATTCAGAAAAAGAACATTTTTATTCACCTTATTTTATTGGAGGAGTTGGAGCAAGATACATTGTTGCAGCATATACCGTTATTTCCAATGATTCAACAGGCTTAACCGTATATGATGCAAAAGACAAAATAGATTTCGAAAATCAACGCGTAAGAAA
>SXIH01000011.1 GCA_005772895.1 Bacteroidota bacterium
ACCTTTGTATAATAGATATAGACCTCATCTTGCATTAAAAATGAAAACGCCTGATCAAGTCTATGAACAAAAAAGCCCGACTACCTGAGGCAATCGGGATTAATTAAAAATCCGTCAACTTATTTTAGGACGTTACAAAATGAACCTATTCAGAAATAACTAATTTTTTAGTTACACTGGTATTATCAATTGAAAACTTCACAAAATATACTCCGTTTCTCAGGTTTAAATTTTGTTTTGAAATTTGGAAACTGTGTTCTCCCTGAGCTTGGTTAACATTGTTTGTTTCCATAATTTTTTTACCAAGTACATCCACTAATTCTATTTTTACATCTCCTTGTTTACTCAATAAATAAGAGATTGTGGCAGTTTCACTGGCAGGGTTAGGAAAGATTGAAACACTTGATTCGTCTAATGTTCCATCATTAACTCCTAATATACCTGTCATATTTATATCGTCAATATAAATACTATTTCCTTCATGTCCGGAAGTGTATTCAAATTTGAAACGTGTTTTAGGAGAAATTGCTGCGGTACAAATTACTGACTGAAGCGCCCACTGACTAGGAGAACTAGGAACAAACTCTTCAGGGTGATAGCTGTTATTGATAAATGAAGCCCCAGAGAAAGTTTTTCTTAATTGCCATGATGCTCCACAATCGATAGAAGAATAAACAACTAATTTATCATTCATATCAGCAGCAGTTGTAGCTTGAGTTGCAGCAGCACATCTGAAAGTAAGTGTAGGTGTAGTAATAAATGAAAGGTCGTATGATGGAGAAATTAATTGATCAACATCATAAGAATAATTGTAGTATGCATTCATCATAATACTACGAGAACCACTGTATCCAGCTGCACTCGTGTACCACCAAGTTTTGCCATTGTTATCCAAATCTTTTGTAGACCAATGAGAGTAAAACTCTGTAGGGTTTTCAAAATTCTCAGAATAAGTATTTGAAACCTGAGCAAATGCATCAGATACATAAATGTAGTTAGTTTTTGTAATTGTACCAGAAGCTGAAAGGTCAGTATAAGTAACAGTTAAAGTAACATCATACGAACCTGGAGTGCTGTATGTTACTGCAGGAGGAGTCGCAGAAGTTGATGAAGAAGGCGTTCCACCAGGGAAAGACCAAGCATAATTAACAGGTTTTGATGTATAAGTTGTGCCAAAAATAGCTGCAATATTTGATACATTTTTTGTAAAAGTTACTGTGCTACCTGGACAAATCATTGTTCTATTTGCGTAAAGGTCTGGGGCAGGTGAGCAATAAGGAGCCGAACCATCGGTACCTGTAGCAGCTAAGTTTGAGTTAATCCAAAGATTATCTCTTGCTGAAATACTTGCATCTAGTGCATCACGCATACGGGTACTTTGATCCACGGTATACATTTTTGAACAATAAGAATATTCCATATAGTTTTCAACATTTTCAACTATTCCGTGTGTGCCAGTAAACGCAATGTTGTCAATTCCAAATGTTCCTGTGCTGTCTTCTGCATTCCATCCATAAATTCGGAAAGTGCGGGTTGCATTATTGATATTAGTAAATGCAGAACCACTTAGAGTAATTTTGCTTCCTACCAAAGAAGTAGTGATATCAGTATTAATAAAGAAAACGTTGCCCGACTGAACACTTAGGTTAGGGTTTGTAGGAGTGATTGAAGCGGATAAATTTGCTGCATAACCATCAGCACTAGAACGAACAGCAAAAGTTCTGATTCCATTTGTATCACGGTTAACATTGAAAGTTATTCCCGTCATAGTTAAGGCTTGAGCTAAATCAGGAGTAATAGAAAATTCGTAATATTTAGCTGTATTAATTGCACCTGTTAAACCTGCATAAGAAGTTTCTCCATTCAAAGCTCCTGAATCCCAATCTGAAA
Source organism: Bacteroidota bacterium (assembly GCA_005772895.1). GTDB lineage: Bacteria > Bacteroidota > Bacteroidia > 2-12-FULL-35-15 > 2-12-FULL-35-15 > 2-12-FULL-35-15. The sequence goes on from SXIH01000011.1 coordinate 1,891, forward strand.
ATTCAAAAACTGAAGCAGTAGATGAGTTTGTGGAAACGCCTGTTGCAACAGGACTGCTGAATGTAATTGCAGAATCGGTTGCTTCAGGAACAGCTGAAGGATCAGTAGCTCCTGATGAAGTAGTAACACTTCCAAATGTGTAAGTACCTGTTAAAGCTTTTGAATCGCACTCGAAATCAAATCTGTTTGCACATGTATTATGGCCAGAGGTTGGAGGCGTATCATTTACACCTTCGTCACCACAAGCTACTTCAGGGTCGTTTGTAGAGCCCCAGCAATGAGGTAAGTTTAACCAGTGACCAACTTCGTGAGTTAATGCTCTTGACTGACCAACAGATCCAGTACCAATACTTCCAATGTAGTTATGAATAATAATGATTCCATCATAAGGTACCATATACCATGGGGAACTACCTGAAGGATAATAAGCGTAACCTGCAGTTCCTACACTTTCCATGGTGCGAATTACCCAAACGTTAAGGTATTTATCACGTGGCCAAGGATTTAATTTTGAAAAATCATTTGCATAATCTGTTTTGTGAGAATAAATTCTATCAATACCATTAGTGCAATTTCCATCCGGATCAATTTGTGCCAAACGGAATTCGATTTCTGAATCGGAAGCTAGTGCCTGAAAAGGAGCAACAATAGCAGCTGTATCAGCATTGCGTTTACGGAAATCGCGATTTAAAATATTTACCTCATCTAAGATTTGAGCATCAGAAATATTCTCAGTTCCATTCAAATGAAGTACGTGAAAAACAATAGGAATAATGTAAACATGACTCGACATCTTATTGTTTTTATTTTCTTCTCTTTGTTTAGCAAGAAGAGCATTGTAATCTGCTTCAACCTGAGCCAATTCAGGGTGCTCAGCCAGCAATTTTTTATGCATTTGTGTGGTTCCACATTTGTATTCGCCTTGTGCGAAAACAGAATTATTGCCTACAAAGCAAAAAACAGATGCGAGTAGAAGAGAAGTAAGTAGATTTTTTTTCATTATCGTGCGATTTCGTTGTATGTATAAAATTGTAATTACTAGAGGCAATATTAAGCATAAAAACAAAAAAATGAAAGCTTTTTTTAGAATGAATGTCATTTTTTATTAAGCGGTTGATTTTTAAGGAAATCTGGTAGGAAAAGGAAGAAAAAAGGAGCCCCGGATTTGCGAGACTCTTTTAATTTCAGAAGTATGCTTTTAAAGAAAGAATAAAGTTTCTTCCGGGCGCACTAATTCCTGATGAATACGGACGATAAAGCTGGTTGGTGATATTTTCAATTCCTGCATTTATAGAAAAGAATTTGTTTAAGAAAACTGCTGCTTTGAAATTTAAGGTATACCAACCGGGAACAAAGGGTAGCCCATCTTCATCTTTTGCATATGGTGCATTATCTGTTCTGTCAACCAAAGGAAGATCTTTGTAATCCATTTTGCTGTTGTACATTGCATACAAATCAAGTTTCAATTTTTTGCGAACATAAGCCAAGTGTGTGCTGCCAAATAAAGGTGCTACATGAGGTTTTGGATAATAGATTAAACTATCTTCACTTTGCTCTTCACCTTTTTGAAAACTGATAGTGCTTTTTAAACCAAATCCTTTTCCAAAACTAATTTCTAATCCACCTTGTATTCCGTAAACGTAAGCTTGCGTAGTGTTTTGTATGGCCATCACCTGGCTGTATTGTCCATCATACATTATGCTGTCTTGTCCATTGTATTGAAAAGGTGCTCTTGCCATTGCATCTTTAAGTAAAGTGTAATAGCCGGCTAAATCTATTTTAAAAAAAGAGCCGAATGTTTTTGCAGTTCCTATCTCTGCATTGTAAGCATATTCAGGTTTTAGATTTGCATTTGCAACTACAACCGTTCCTGGTTGAGAATCAAATATCTTCCCCATATCATCAATATTGGGTGCTCTGAATCCTGTTGAGCCATTTAAATAGACTTGTAAACTGGAATTTGGATTGAAAACAATTCCCAAACTTCCATTTAAAGCACCATTGCTATTTTCTGCATGTGTAAAAGGAAAGGGGAATTGTGTTGTATCAAAATCGGCAGTAATCATATATTGAGTATATCGTGCTCCAATATTTGCAATCCATTTTGAATGCAGTTTGTATTTTAAATTTAAATACGCTCCATAAGCCTGCCAAGTTGAACCATTGGGATAACGAGTATTTGTTGGTTCTTCAACCAATGTCTCAATGTGAATTCTGTTTGCTTTTGAACCAACCAAATTGTACACTGCTTCTAAACCGTAAAACAGCGTTACTTTTTCATTAAATTTTTTATCTAAATCTACATTTAAAGAATAGGCATCAACAGTTTCTGTTTGATTGCGAAGTTTTTTATTGTTAAATTTTCTGTCGTGTCTGCTTTCCTCATAATTCTGCATCGCAAGTGTAAATCTAAATTGGTCATACAATCTTGTCTTTTTTATGCTAATCAATCCTAATCGGTTCATCATCCATTTTTGTGGACCATAATACCATTGGGCATTGTCCAATACTCCATTTTCATTTGCATCTAAATATAAGCGATCATAGCGTGGAGCATTTGATGTAGCAGAATAATGAAATGCGTACTCGATTTCAAATATATTGTTTGGCTGAAACAATATTTTTTGCATTAAATTAAACTGGCTAAATCCTGAACCTACTTGAAGAGTAGAGTCATTATTTACAAACATGGAATCTTTTCCATCAATTGTTTCCACATAAGAAGGCCGTAAAAAATAGTTGTTGCCGTGTTTCCCAGTTCGCAAATCATCGTAATCTGAAAATGTTAAACTTGTTAAAAAAGCCCATTTTTTAAATCCGATATTAAAGTCGAGATGTCCTGTTTTCTCAGTATTAGCAGTTGAATATCTTCCAAAGGTGCTTCCTGTAAAAGACATTTTGCCGGCACTGTCTTTTGTTGTTTTGGGTTTTAATGTATGAAAATCCATCACCCCACCAATCGCGTCACTACCATACATAACAGCACCGGGACCAAAAAGAATCTCTGTGCTTTCTATTGATGACGCATCTATGGAAATAACATTCTGCAAATTTCCTGACCTGAAAATAGCATTGTTCATTCTTATTCCATCAACAACTATCATAACCCTGTTAGTAGCAAATCCTCTCAAATTAGGAGATCCCCCAGCAAGCTGGCTTTTTTGGATAAATACATAGCCGCTTGTTTCCAATACGTCAGCAGAAGTTTGTGAGTTTTGAAATGCAATATTTTTTTTAGAAATTTTTTCAATCCGGTTGGGAGCTTCAATCTTATCTTCTTCCCATCTGTTGGATGATATGGTTATTGCTCCTAATGATATTGGGGTTTCCGACAATTCAATTTTGAATTTATTCAATTCAATTTCTTTGTAATTACTAGCAAGAGTTGAATATCCTACAATTTTAAAAAAGATCGTATCAGCAATTTTAAAAGGAGAAATATCTGCTTGCCCTTTGTTATTTGTTTCAATTGATAATTTTGGTTGATTAGAAAAAACAACCACTCCGGGAATTGTTTCCCTTGTAGTTTTATCAATTAATGTAATAATTTGAGATGTTGCGTTTAATATAAAAAATATTAAAGCAACAGTTAGTATCTGTTTCTTGCTCATAAAAGTTGATTTTAATAAATAACATACAACTAGTACAATAGACTAATTGCATTAATGAATGGTTGTGTTATTTATTTAAAAACGGGGAGGAGGTGTAGTTATAGATTTTTCAACAGAAGCATATTGCTTGCTGGACGAATTAAATTTAAAAGAAGTAACTCTTTTAAAAATAGTTAATGAAATTGTTTCGAAAAAATAAGTTAGTGTCTGTAGGTCAGCTCCTTTTTTAGAAGAAGTATTTTTTGAATTTTTATTTTGTTCAATTTGTTTTAGAACCTGTTCCTCTAAATGTTGAAACAATTGTTTTTCTTGTTTGTCGTTAATGCAATAATAAGTGGTAATCCCATTTTTGTTTGTTTTTTTTACAATATCAAACATCTGATTATTGTATATGAACTCTTTTCCTTTTTCAATCCAGTGAATTTCGGCTATTTCTTCACTGCTAAATTGAATAGCAGTAAGTTCATTTTCATTAAGCTTTGATTTTAACTCCTTTTTTATTTCACTCTTGATTTTGTATTGAGCAGCTTTAAAAAAAACATAATACCCAACTGTATTAAACAGAAAGATGGTAAGTAAAAATATAGCTGCTGCTTTTTTCATTGTGACATACAAATATAACTATTTGCAATTTTTAAAACAAATCCTGTCTTTTTGTCGTTTTATACCTTTGGTACAAACATTGAGTTATTAAAACCAATATATTTACTCTAAATGCGAAATATTACCTCGAAAATATTTTTCAGCTTTTTATATCCTACATTATTTGTAACAATATTATGGGGAATAAAACTGTTTGAAATAGTTGAGCAGATTAATTTATCGTGGTATGGGTTGTATCCCAGACGAATTGATGGTTTGATTGGAATAGTTACAGCTCCTTTGCTGCATGGTGATTTACCTCATTTGATTTCTAATACTTTTCCTCTTTTAGTCTTAGGTCCTATTATTTTTTATTTCTACAGAGCCATAGCATTTAATGTTTTCTTTTGGGTTTATATTATGACAGGTGTCTGGGTTTGGGCTGCAGGTGGCGATGCTTATCATGTAGGCGCCAGTGGTATTATTTATGGATTTATTACGTTCTTATTTTTTAGTGGTATTTTCAGAAAAGATACTCGACTTTTAGCCCTTTCCTTATTTGTTACATTTTTATATGGAAGTGCTGTTTGGGGTGTTTTGCCATATCAAAAAGGAATCTCGTGGGAATCACACATGTTGGGATCTTTAGCCGGATTAATTACAGCCTATAATTTCAGAAAAGAAGGTCCTCCTCCCCGCAAATACGATTTTGGAGATGAATCAGAAAACGAAAAAATAGATGTAAGCGGAGAAGAACAGTTTGCACATGAAGAAGAGCCTCCAACTTCTGTAAACGTAAATTATACCTTTATCGAAAAGGATAAAGAGTAATTTACTTTTTCTTCAATCAATTCGAAAGGTTTATTTTGACTACCTTTGCGCCTTCTAAAAATTAATTTAGAACATTAACTATTTCTTTAGCTGTGAATTATTTATCGGTAGAATCGCTTACCAAGTCATTTGGAACAAAAGCATTGTTTAATAAAATTAGTTTTGGATTGAACCAAGGCGATAGAATTGCATTGATTGCAAAAAATGGTGCCGGTAAATCTACGTTGTTGAAAGTACTTGTTGGTAAAGAGATTGCAGATGAAGGTTCGGTTACTTTCCGAAAAGATATTGTAGTAACCTACCTGGATCAAAATCCGATTTTGAATGAGAACGATACTGTGTTGGAGGCAATTTACAATACTGATAATCCAATGTTAAATGCTGTTAGAGCTTATGAAGAAGCACTTCAAGTATTTGAAAAAGAGTATAATGACGAAACTTCAGCAAAACTGGAAACCTGCACGGCTCAAATGGATAAGCTTGATGCTTGGGGATTTGAAGCGAAAGTTCAGGAAGTTTTGCAGCGATTAAAAATTGCTTTTCTTGATAAACAAATAGGTATGCTTTCGGGCGGACAAAAAAAACGAGTGGCATTGGCTAAAGTTTTGATTGATGAGCCACATCTTTTAATTTTAGATGAGCCTACCAACCATTTGGATGTTGAGATGATTGAATGGTTGGAAAATTATTTGGTTTCACGTGACATGACATTGCTACTTGTAACACACGATAGATATTTCTTAGATAGAATTTGTAACGAAATTATTGAAATTGATAATGGAAAAATTCATCATTACCGTGGCGATTTTCAATATTATGTAGAAAAGAAAGCTGAACGAGAAGCTATGGAGAGCAGTGAGATTGATAAAGCAAAAAATTTATTCAGAAGAGAATTAGAGTGGGTGAGAAAAATGCCTAAAGCGCGTGGCACAAAATCCAAATCGCGGTTGAATGCTTTTGAAGATACAAAAGATAAGGCATTTAGTGGCAAGGTGGAAACCAAATTAGAGCTGGGAGTTAAGATGAGCAGGATTGGCGGAAAGATTCTTGAATTTAAACATATAAAGAAAGCTTTCGGAGAAACCAAAATTGTAAATGATTTCTCTTACATTTTTAAGAAAGGTGAAAAAATTGGAGTGATAGGAAAAAATGGTGTTGGAAAATCTACTTTTTTAAATATGATTATGGGCTTGGAAAACCCTGATTCAGGAGATATTCAAACAGGAGAAACAATGGTGTTTGGATATTACTCACAGGAAGGATTAAAGCTAACAGAAAATAAACGTGTTATTGAAGTTGTAAAAGACATAGCTGAATTTATTCCATTGGCTGATGGTTCTAAACTTTCCGCATCGGGATTATTGACAAAATTTTTATTTCCTCCGGATGTTCAATACAGTTTGGTTTCTAAGCTGAGCGGAGGTGAGAGAAGAAGATTGTATTTAATGACCATCTTAATAAAAAATCCCAATTTTTTAATTCTAGATGAACCTACTAACGATTTGGATATTGTTACTCTAAGTGTGTTGGAAGATTTTTTAACAAACTTTCAAGGTTGTGTTTTGATTGTAACTCACGACCGCTATTTTATGGACAAAATGGTGGATCACTTGTTTGTGTTTGAAGGTACTGGAGTTTTGCGCGACTTTCCCGGAAACTATACAGAATACAGAGATAAAAAAGAGTTGGAAGATAAGGCTTCAAGTAAGTCTGGACAAACTGAAGTAGTGGAAAAAGAAGTGGTTGCTATTAAAGCTGAAGAAAAAAAAATTGATCTTGCTCCTAAAAAGAAATTGAGTTTCAAAGAAAAATTGGAATACGAACAGCTGGAAAAAGAAATTGCGAATCTGGAAACAGAAAAAGCAAAAATTACTTCTCTGCTAAATGCAGGGAGCGAAAATCACCAAGATGTTTTAAAGTGGAGTGAAGAAATCGGAACAATTATTTCGAAGTTGGATGAAAAATCTTTTCGGTGGTTGGAGTTGAGTGAAAATGTTTAATTCTTTTGTAAATCTTTGAGTAATTCTTCCTGATTGTATTGTTTTAGAATATAATTCAGTCTTTCTGTGATTTCTTCTTGCCAGTCTTCATTATTGGAATCGTAAGTTCTGTTTTTATAATTATCAATATTATGCTTGATATTATAAATCAACACTTTTGAAATTTCATTTCCCTTTTTAAAATCACCAATTTGATAATATGCCTGAATCAATGAAGTAGTGTATATGTCGTAGTGTAATAGATTATCTGGTATTAGTTCCATGCATTTGTTTAATACTTTTTTTGCGGAATCTTTTTGATTTTTTGCAATGAGATCATAAATCAAAATTTGAAAACTAACTCTATAAGCACTACATATGGCATGTTCGTTTGGAGTTATTGTGTTTAATCCTTTCCAATCATAAATATTCATTAAATTATTATAAAGATTTTTAGTATTTACATCAGCAAATTCATAGTCGGATTCTTTTTGGTTTGCTAAAACTAATCTGTTGACTAAGCCTTCCTGCTGAAGATAATTATTGATGTTCAAAAAATTTCCTGTCAAGCCGGTAGCTGAATAGTAAATTGGCCTGTTTAATTTTGTGTTTGCAAGTACATCACATATAATCAAATCATTTTTTAAAAAATAACTGCCTTTTGCTTTCCAGCTTATGGTACCATTTGGTGTAGTTAATTGTAATTGGTCTGTCGGGATGTAGGGATAGTTTGCAGTGCCTGTTGAATACGTATTATCATCGTCCGCAATAAAACTTATCATTTTAGATAATTCCCAAGGTTTATCATCTGCGTTTTTATTAATAAGAATCAGTTCTCTTTTTTCAACTTTTATCTGAGCAGGAGAATAAGAAACCGGAAGAGGATCGGCAGATAGTATTTTATTGCGTAGAGAATTAATGTAACGATCTGTTTGTAGTAAACTCAAGTTTACTACAAGCACATCGGGTCTGATTCCATATTGAGATTGAATATATAATAACGGATAGGTGTCAGTATCACCATAAGTAAAAAGGATTGCATTTTTTTCACAGGAATTCAGCATGTTTTTAGCAAAAGAAAGTATGAAATCGTTGTAAAGCCCTTGGCTAAGCTCTTTTTTGGCTTCTTCTTCATTTTGATAGATTCTCAGATTTAAAAAAATGGCCATTTGTTCGTTTGATAATTTTGTATCAATTGAACCTACAAGTGTCTCAAAATTAGGATTGAGTGCTTTCACTTTTTTATAATTTTCAAGCGCGAGATACTGATATTTTCTATAAAGCTCAAGTTGTTTTGCGGTCATGCAATTCTGACCATCCGGTAAATCAAACCTTTCGGGTAAATCGTGCCCAGAGTTAATACTTATAAGATTACCTGAATAAGAAGAGTATGCTCTTGCCAAAGCATATAGTGTTGAATCGGGTAAGCCGTTTATATCTTCATAGTCATCAATTACATCTTTGTCCCAGCCTGCATAACCATAGTATGGACTAAAGTCATAGTTTCTTTTATCCCATGATCGCAAAGCATACTTCATGCGGCTTTTATTTTCTTGATTTTCTTCAGTAGAATTTTCACTTACCTTTTTTAATTTCAATTCCAGAAAACTCTTACTCTTTTTTGACCAGAATAGTTCATCATAAATGTTTTTGAAGGTGGCCGCATCCAACTTTGTTATGTGCCATCCATCAGGTCTTTTTTCAAATTTTATTTCAGATTCTTCTGGCAAGATAGCGGGAGAATAGATGGTGTAAAATTTTTTCACCACTTCTTCATAACCTGGATATACTGTATTGTCAATTCGTCCGCAGGATGCAAGACTAAAAAGGATAATAACCGAAGTAACTAGTGTTTTTATCATTAAATTATAATATTACTTTCTGTTCAACACTCCATGCTTCTGCTTTAGCTTTAAATAGAGCTTTTGTCTTCGTCCAAACAGATGCAAATACTTCAGAGTTTCTATAGTTGTTCAAATCATTTTCTGATTTCCAATAGCTATAAGTGAAAAAAATATTCGACTCATTTTTATCATTTAGTAATTCTAAATGTGAGCAGCCCGGCATATCGCGGATAAGTTGTTTTGATTCATCAAAGATTTTTAAAAATTCAGAAACCTTTTCTGGTTTAAAATTCATTTTTACTATGCGTATTATCATTGAAAACGAATGGTTATAGAATCGTTGAGTTTTAAATTAAGCATACTGTTTGCCCTATCGCTATTCATAGATATCTCCAATTGATTGGCAGAGTTAAATAAGGCCAATATTTCTCCTTCAGGAACATCATTATAGGTTTTGCTGATCTTGAAAATTTCGTAGCGTGCGAATTCAATTTTAAATTCTCTCCCTTTGCCTACTTGATTAAATAGTGTTTGAGTAATATTACACATAACGTTTCCATATGAATCGATATACTCTACAGTTCCTCTTATCATATCGCCCATAGTAGCTGCACGGAAAGGCATGCGCTCCAAAAGACTTTCTTTTATTTTACCCAGTTCTTCCATTTTTGCACCTTTTGCCATTGCTGTTGCAGCAACCGCAAATACATCTCGGGTAGGAAATGTTGAAATCGAAGGGGCTAATTCAATGATTTTCTCAATGGTAGTATCTAAAAAGGAAAAAATTCCATTATCGGCACTTATAAAGTAGTGTCCGTCAGAAAAAACTATAACGTGTGATGATTGATTCGTTTGTTCGGCTTTTATTCCAATAATATGAATACTTCCTTTAGGAAAATTAGGATAGGCATTTTTAATGATGTATGCAGCATCTTGTATATTATAAGTGGGTACTTGATGAGAAATGTCAACAATGGCAGCTTCTGGTAATCTGCTGAGAATAGAGCCTTTTACGGAGCCGATATAATGGTCTTTCAATCCTAAATCAGTAGTAAGAGTGATGATTGCCATTTGTTAGTAAATTGTGATTTTTTCGGTTTCCGTTTAACCCTAAGAATACACAAAAATATGTTATTTTCGTGCTTTCTGAGAAAAAAATACAAGTTTTTATCCTAATTCAATTGTTAGCGTGAGTGAAAAGAAAATAATTCTGGAAGATATTGCACCTGTTAATCTATATGGTGTGAATGATTCTAAATTAGAATTAATCAAAACTCGTTTCCCAAAATTAAAAATTGTTGCAAGAGGCGAAACTATTAAAGCGAGTGGGGAAGAGGAGGAATTGAATCAGTTTGAAATGGTAATTAATATTTTAATTGCCTACTACAACCGTTTTGGAAATCTCACGGAAAATGCCATCGAGCAAATTTTGAATGGAAGAGCAAAGCGTAATGGAAGTGCTGAAAATACAAGTACATCAGACGATGTTATTACTTTTGGTAATAGCGGGTTAATTGTAAAAGCACGTACCGATAATCAACGTAAAATGGTAGAAGCAATCACAAAAAATGATATGCTTTTCGCAGTTGGTCCAGCTGGTACTGGAAAAACATACACAGCAGTTGCTCTGGCTGTTCGTGCATTAAAGAATAAAGAAGTAAAAAAAATAATTTTAACTCGTCCAGCAGTTGAAGCAGGTGAGAATTTAGGTTTTTTGCCCGGTGATTTAAAAGAAAAATTAGATCCGTATTTGCAACCCTTGTACGATGCATTGGGCGATATGATTGCTCCTGAAAAGTTATCTTATTATCTTGAAAACCGTATAATACAAATTGCTCCTTTAGCTTTTATGAGAGGTAGAACATTGGATAATGCTTTTGCTATTTTGGACGAAGCACAAAATGCAACAGAAGGGCAATTAAAAATGTTTTTGACTCGAATGGGTTCTTCTGCAAAATTTGTAATTACTGGAGATATTACACAAATAGATTTACCAAAGCATCAGCCTTCTGGTTTGCCTCAAGCTATGCGTTTATTGAAAAATATTGAGGGTGTTGATATTGTTGAGTTAGATGGAACAGATGTGATACGTCATAAGTTGGTGAAGAAGATTGTGGAGATGTACGATCAGAAAAGTTAAAAGAGCAAGAAGTCAAAAGTCAAAAGAAAAAAGTAGACAAATAAATTAGTAGACAATAGACAAAAAAAAGAAAATAAATAAATTCTCTAATTCACTAAATCAACAAATCAATAATTTTAACATGGAAGCAATAACAGAAACGAAATTTAATTTTCCAAAACAAAAAAGTTTTTACAAAGGAAAAGTACGCGATGTATATAATATTGATGATAAGCAGTTGGTAATGGTTGTGAGTGACCGTATTTCAGCTTTTGATGTGGTTCTACCCAAAGGAATTCCATATAAAGGTCAGGTTTTGAATCAAATTGCAGCAAAATTTTTGAAAGCTACAGAAGATATAGTTCCTAATTGGGTGATTTCAGTTCCCGATCCAATGGTTACTGTAGGATTGTTTTGTGAACCTTTTAAAGTGGAAATGGTTATCAGAGGATATTTGTCAGGGCATGCTTGGCGTGAGTATAAATCAGGAAAAAGATTGGTTTGCGGTGTAGCTATGCCTGATGGAATGAAAGAGAACGACAAATTTCCTGAACCTTTAATTACTCCAACTACAAAAGCTTCTGTAGGCCACGATGAAGATATTTCTAAAGAAGAAATTTTGAAACAAGGAATAGTTTCAAAAGAGGATTACGAACAATTAGAAAAATATACACGTGCTGTATTTCAACGAGGAACAGAAATGGCAGCTAAGATGGGTTTGATTTTGGTAGATACAAAATATGAATTTGGTAAAAAAGATGGAAAGATTTATTTAATTGATGAAATTCACACACCAGACTCATCGCGTTATTTTTATAAAGAAGGTTATGCTGATAGACAAGCAAAAGGAGAAGCACAAAAACAATTGTCGAAAGAATTTGTAAGAGAATGGTTGATGGCAAATGGATTTCAAGGTAAAGATGGGCAGAAAATTCCTGAGATGACTCCTGAAGTTATTAGTTCTATCTCAGATAGATATATTGAATTGTACGAAAATATAGTCGGAGAAAAATTTGTGAAAGCTGATGTTTCTGATGTTGTTGCTAGAGTGGAAAAGAATATAAATACTTTTCTGGGTTAAAAGAGATATTATAAAATTCTGATAAAAAAAGAGACTAACAATTATTGTTAGTCTATTTTTTTATAAAAATAGTTTTTGTTATGGTTGACAAATCGGATCAATAGTTGTGGTACCAGTAACTGTATTCCCGGAAATCCTACATTCATTTACAACTGCTGATATTGTTAAATCTTTTCCGCCATTAACATTATTGTTTTTAACAATTACATAATTATCCGTATTAGAAGAAACATTTCCATTGAAATTATTGCCACCTAAGTCTACAAAAGTAATTCCATTTGTAGAAAATTTTCCATTGATTGTACATGATTGGAATGAAACAACTGCATTGCTTCCCCCTCCAGTTACTTGAAAAGTTCCTCCGCCAATTGTTGCATTAGAATTGCATATTATTGAGGAATTGGCACCAATAGAAATATTTCCATTAGCATTACCTCCTGAAACATATAATACACCTCCATTAACATTCACATTTCCTGAAATTTTTCCTGTGCTTTTTACAAAATACACTTCTCCAGTACCTATAGTTATATTCCCAGAAGTGTTACCAGTAACAATTGTAGGTGTACTATCCAAAATAGTTGCAACGGTAAATACTAATGCGCCCGAAGCCAAATCGCGTGCAATTGTGCCTTCAACTAAATAACCTTCTGATACAGGGTTTCCCGAAACATAGTCGATTTCTACTCCTGGAGTGTAATCACCTCTTTTTAGAGCTTCAAAATTAGTAATTACCAATTTACTAGGTCCGCCTCCGGTTCCTCCTCCTATAATAATACCTTTTGCCATAATTTTATTTTTTTAGTGAATAATTGAATTTAGTTTGTCTTACAATAATAATCAAAATATGATAATAATCAAATATTTTTTCAGATATTGCATTTGTGATAAGATTGAAATATTGTACACTCCTTTTATTCTTTGTTTTTCCTTTCTTAGCTTTTGCACAAAGTTCGGGATTGGATTCTCTTAAATTGTTTTTAGATACTGCAACTGGTGAAAATAAAGCTAGTATTTTGAATGATATATGCTTTCAATTTCGTTTTTCAGATCCTACTTCAGCAATGAAATATGGAAATTATGGTCTTGAATATGCTACAAAGAATCATTATAAGACTGTTGTTTATTTGCATAATAACGTTGGTATTTTATTTATGGATAAAGGTCAATATGAAAAGGCCTTGGAAAATTTTATAAAAGCAGATAAAATCGCTGAAGAACTTGGTGATAAAAAAGGAATGGCTATGTCCTTAGTTAATATTGGTGCGGTATATCAATTTCAGAATCTTTATGAGAAAGCTCTAATTAATTACAATTCGTCATTAATGCTTTTTAGGGAGATTGGTGAAAATAGGCATGTTGCTGATGTTTTAACGTCTTTTGGAGGCCTATATTATGAACTTAAAGATAATGAAAAAGCGCTTGAATATTTTTTGCAGTCTTTAAAATTGATGGAAGAATTAAAAAATAAGGAAGGAATAGCAGGTGGATTGAATAATATTGCTGTTATTTATGAAGAGATGAAAAATTACTCCAAAGCTATGGAGTACCATAAAAAATCATTAAAGTTAAATAGAGAAGAACTAAGTACAAAATCAATTTCTGCAAGTTTGTATAACATAGCACTTATATATTATGGCCAAAAAGATTATGATAATGCTATTAGTTACATAGATACTGCTATGTTTTATGCAAAAGAGGTTAGCGCGTTGGAGTTTTTAAAGGAACATTACACAACTCTTTCAGAAATTTATTACAAAAAGAACGATTTTAAAACATCTTTACATTATTATACCTTACTATCTGATTTAAAGGATACTTTACTTAACAAAGACTTAAACAATCAGATTGTTGAGATGTCTACTAAATATCAAACAGAAAAAAAGGAAAAAGAGAATCAGATTTTAACCCAAAAAAATGAATTACAAGATTTAAGTCTCAATCGTCAAAAAATTATAAATTACTCAGTAACAGTCGGCCTAATTTTAGTAATAGGATTGGCGTTTTTTATTTTCAGAGGTTATAAACAAAAGCAAAAAGCAAATTTACAATTAGAAGAAAAGAATGTGCTAATTGAGCAAAAAAATAAAATTGTAGAAGAGAAAAATAAAGACATCACAGATAGTATTCGTTATGCGAAACGTTTACAGAATGCTATTTTAAAACCTGAAAACACATTGACAAATTACTTTGACGATGGTTTTATTTTATTTAAGCCAAAAGATATTGTAAGTGGGGATTTTTATTGGTTTGAAAAATTTGGAGATTTATCATTAATTGCTGCAGCGGATTGTACCGGGCATGGTGTTCCTGGTGCTTTTATGTCGATTATTGGATGTAATTTATTGTCTCAAGCAGTAAATGAATATGCAATTACTCAACCAGCAGCAATATTAAACTCTATCAATAAAGGGTTAACGAAAGTGTTGCAACAAAAAGGTGATGCAGATTCCTTTGTCACAGATGGTATGGATATAGCTTTGTGTTCATTCAATCCTAAAAAAATGATTGTAGAATACTCTGGTGCATATAATCCAATGTGGATAATTAGAGATAATAAAGTAATAGAATTTGCTGCCGATAAATTTCCAGTTGGTGCATTCATTGATAGCCAAGTTAGGATGTTTAGTTCTCACGAAATTCCAGTTCAAAAGGGAGATATGATATATATGTTTTCTGACGGATATGCTGATCAGTTTGGTGGACCATTAGGAAAAAAATTCAAGTACAAGCCATTGCAAGCATTGTTGCTTGAGAACCATAAAAAATCTGGTGCAGAACAAAAAGCTGCCTTAAACAAAGCTTTTGAAAATTGGGCTGGCAATTTGGAGCAGATTGATGATGTTTTGATAATTGGAATAAAAATTTAAAATGCTTTTCAAAAAACAAACTACCTGGATAAAGTTGTTTGAATCTGTAATCGCAGCAAATAACCAAATTGCCATAGGAAAAGTTTCTACTATTCAAGTTGGAAAGAAAAAAGTTTGTATTGCCCATACTTCCGAAGGTTTTTTTGCCGTTAATGATAAATGTCCACACAATGGAGCATCATTAGGCAATGGTTATTGTACCGACCAAGGAAGTATAGTATGTCCAGTTCACAGATATCACTTCGATTTAAAAACGGGTAGAGCAAAAAGTGGGGGAGGAGATTATGTTCATCCTTATCCAATTGAAATTCGTGAAGATGGCGTTTTTATTGGCTTTGAAGAAACTGTCTGGAATCTATTCTAAAATATTTTTAATCTCACATGTATCTTCATTTCATTTCTCCGTTATAAGAATAAAGTTCTTAAAAAAGGAGGTATAAAATGAAATCGTTTCACCCAATTAGTTTTCTTTTGATTGCATTTAGTCTTAGCGATATTCCTGTATTTGCTAATGCAGTGTTATCTGTTGAAGAAGCAGCAAAAAAAGGTTTTGTAAAATTATTCATTAAAAGCAAAGGAGGTTATACGGGAGAAGTTATTGAAATGAAAGTGCAGAATTTAACCAATCGTAAATTGGATTTAAAAGTAGAAGCTGGAAGAAGATTGGATTCTAAAAAACAAAATGAACAAGATATTCTTGTTACGAAAGAACAAGAGTTTTTTGTGAATTCGAATCAAACAAAATCTTTAAATGTTAGTGGAATGTGTTGCCAAGCTCACAATGCATGTCCAACCATTAAGAACGAATATTTAGTAGGTAAATTGGCCGACAGTAGTTTAATAAAACTAGCTATGTATATTGATAAAAATAAATATTATTCAAATTATTCTGCACAACAAGCGGTTTGGGTAGTATCGGATGATAATTCAATAGGAAGTATTGATGATGGTGATAAGGAAATAAAAAATAATTTGAGAAATTTTGTTTCTAAGTTAACCGGAAAAGTAATTCCACCTTATGATATAAGTTATCAAAGCGGGAATGATGGAAGTGCTATGGGCAGAGCTGTGCGTATAGAAGGTGTGTTTGATTATAGTTTGCCAATGGCATGTCATTCAACAATGGGTATTTATAATGAACGAGGTGAAATGGTGCAATTGATTTTTGAAAATTTGCAAAGCGATAGAGGAGAATATAAGCACTATTATACTTTCAGAATAAAAGATTTACCACAAGGAACCTATTATGCCAGAGTGAATGCGGATGGAATGTTGCAAAAAGAGATGAAGATTGTGTTTTAATTAAAATTGTTTTGTTTAGAGCGAGAAAGAAGCGAAGTCGGAACATTGACTTTGCTTCTTTTGTTTACTTCCCGAAATAGTCTTCAAAAGAAAATGTTTCTTTTAAACGAACTCCTTTGTCGGTATTTTGAACAGTGCAACATTGATTAACAGAATCATGTTCAAAGAACAAAACAAACTCTTCATCTGCAGCGAGTTTCAGGAATTTTTCTTTTTCGGTTAATGTTAGTAAAGGACGTGTATCATATCCCATCACATAAGGCAATGGAATGTGACCAGCAGAAGGCAGTAAGTCGGCCATAAATGCTACCGTTTTTCCTTTATACTTAATTTGAGGAATCATCATAGCATCTGTATGCCCACGCATATAACTAAGAGAAATATTTTCACCTAATTGTTTGCTATTTGCTCCATCTATAAATTTTAATTGTCCGCTTTCCTGAATGGGAATAATGTTTTCTTTTAAGAAACTGGCTTTTTCCCTGTTATTAGGTTTTGTTGCCCATTCCCAATGTTCAGAATTGCTCCAATAGGTTGCATTTTTGAATGCTGTTTCAAAACCTGTTTTTTCTTTATTGTATTTAATGCTTCCTCCGCAATGATCAAAATGCAAATGTGTTAAAAACATATCTGTGATATCATCCGAACTAAATCCTGCTGTTTTTAATGAGTTTTCTAAAGTATCATTCCCATTTAAAAAATAGTGACTGTAAAATTTAGCATCCTGTTTGTTGCCAATTCCATTATCGACTAATATTAAACGGTTCCCATCTTCAATCAATAAACAACGCATAGCCCAGTTGCACATATTGTTTTCGTCTGCCGGATTTGTTTTGCTCCATAATGATTTTGGGACAACACCAAACATAGCACCACCATCTAATTTAAAATTTCCTGTATTTATTACGTGTAACTTCATATCTACGAATTACGAATTTTAACGAATTACGAACCTGCCTACCGCAGGTAAGTCTATGTGTATTAATTTTATTGTATTGCTTCGCTTGCCTTTACAACATGTGTTTGTAAACCGCAACCGTTGTATTTTTTATCATTTAACTGAACACGAACAGAAAAGTCGTACTGTTTATCAATTGCACCATTGCATTTTTCTTTTTTGATTACAATATTGATTTTATTTTCTCCGTCAGTAGAATTGTAGGTTGTAATTCCATTTTTAATTTCAGGTTCAGCATAAACAAAATGAGTAGTTTTTTGCTCCATCGGATTATAAAAATCTATCAAATCTTCTCCCTTTGAAATTTGGATTACCCAAAAAGGTTCAAATCCTGTGCACCAAAAATCAGATTGGATACAAGTGTTTTTGTAGTTTTTCTGTTCCGCTTTTAGATTATCTGAATAAATAATAGACCCAGAATCGTTCGGATCTATACTGGCATTCATTTCAACGTATATTGCTTCGTCAGAATATGCATTTGGCAATATAAGATTATACATTGAATCAACTTCTGATGTATTTTTCAAAACCATCAATTGTCCGCTTTCACAATTTAAAAAATTTGATTGGTGTGAACGGTACAATCCCTGAAAGTGTTTAATATCTGGTTTGATTTCTCTTCCAATTTCAATGCTGTCCGATTGCAACGAAGTATTACTTTCGGGATTTGTTTTCACATTGCAGGCCAATAAAAATAGAATTGGAGCAATTAATAATAATATTTTTTTCATTTACTTATAATATTAATATTTAGATTGTGCCTTGTAAACACTTCGACTCCGCTCAGTATGACATTTAGGCCGTCAGTCTGAGCGGAGTCGAAGACTTGTTAAAAATATTACTTATTAATATTTACTCTTCCAGTTTTTGTATTCTGTAGCATCAATTTGACGAAGAATTGCTTTTATAGCACCTGCCCAATAGTTGCGCATACCAACACCCATAGCTTTACCGCTCATTTTTTCACATACCAATACTTTTTTAGTTGCGATATCGAAAAATACTACATACAAAGTTGCTTCTTGAGTTCCCTTATTAAAATTTTCAATAATAAAAGATACTCCGATTCCTTCTTTTTTAATGTCAGCAGAATATTTTTTTATCATTCCATCAACTTCGCTTCTTTCAATTTTCCCTTCGTTGTAAGCCATACAAGCATCAACATCAATTTTACCATTCAATTCATTTATTGATTTTAAATCGTAAATAACATTGTCTTTGCGGAAAGATTTTTTGAAATCGAAATTTTGTGGTTCTTTTGCAACCAATGCATTCCAACCTGGAATCCATTTTGATTTCATGTCTGAACCAGTTGCAGGTGCTATTCCTCCCGCCTGATCAAATCCTCCAACAAATTTCGCTTTTGTGAAATCTAATCCAAACCAAACAATTTCGGTTGAAGATAAAGCCGATTTTGCATCTTGTGCTTTTGCGAATGATCCGCTTGCTACAACAAGCAGAGATAAAATTATTTTTTTCATGTGATAAAAATTGTTTTTATTATTTATTATTAATTATTCAATGATTAACATTTCAACACGTCTGTTTTTCTGACGACCAGCTTCTGTTTTATTATCAGCAATTGGTTTTTTGTGACCAAACCATTCTGCCTTGAATCTATCAGCTTTAATGCCTTTGCTTACCAAATAATTCTGAACTGCCTTAGCACGTTTTTCTGATAATTTTAAGTTAGTTGCTGGTTTACCTTGGTTGTCGGTATGTCCAGAAATTTTTAATCTCCAGTTTGGTTTCTTAGCCATCAATGCAGCTAACTCATCTAAAGAAGCCAATGATTCAGTTTTGATAATATCTTTTGCAGTTGCAAATTCTAAATTATCAAATGCTTTCTTCAATACTTCTTCTTCTTCTTTGTTCAACTTAATAGCAACGTCTTTGTTGTCTTCTGGTTTCAATTTGCTGTCATCTACTTTTAATACAATGAAACGGAAGTAGCGGTCCTTCTTAACATCTCTCAATGCTTTTTTAGCAATTCCGCCAACAACAACTTTCACCTCTGTATAAACTTCAGTATTTTCTCCTTCTAAGTTGAATATTACTAATTCATCAGCAGGAAGTTCATCAAAATTGAAGCTGCCATCTTTCGCCTGAACAGCCGTTCTTAAAGTATTACCTTGTGCGTCAATTAAAATTAATTTCACTTCTGGGCAACCTTTGTTAGCAACAGGGCCTGGTTTATCTGGACACTCATCTTCTTTGTCCATAACACCATCAGCATCTCTGTCAGGACAACCTTTGAATTGTGGTAATCCCGGTTCTTCTGGACAATCATCTTCTTTATCCATTATCTTATCTCCGTCTTTATCAGGGCAACCATTAAATTCTGGAATACCTGGATCATCCGGACAAGCATCTTGTTTATCTATAATCTTATCACCATCTCTGTCAGGGCATCCTTGGAATTCAGGCGTTCCTGGTTCATCTGGACAAGCATCGTCTTTGTCTTGAATATGATCACCATCTCTATCAGGGCAACCAAGGAATTCCCATGTACCTGGAGTTTCTTTACACTTATCTTTTTTATCTGATACTTTATCTTTGTCTTTATCTCTGGGTTTGCGATACATAATTGGAATTTTCAGCATAGCATAAGCATCTGCTCCATAAATATCACTTCTAGAAACCCAAGGACCTAAACTATTTGTTCCTAAAATTAACGGACCAACCCTTAATGCTATTCCCGCTTTAAAGTTACCTGTTATATCATAGGAGATAGGCACAAATGCTCCGAACCATTTATGATCCCATCTTGGGGTGATACTAAAAGTTGTTAATTCGTGTACTTTCTCTGCATCTTTTTTGAATCTAGGCGACCAATAAGTAGTAAAATTTGCATAAAAATCTTTATATATATGATAATCCACTTGTAATGCGAACACAGTAGGTAGATTCATTTTATAATATTCATCTCCTTTGTTCATAGGATAATTCGCATTCAGAAGACTGTCGAAATCATCAAAATTGTCAACACTATCAAATTGGTGAAGGTTCCATAAATTAATATCTGCTGTAAAGTTTCTGGAGTAGGTTCCTTTTTTGAACTTTGCATAGCCAATATCTAAAGCAGAAAGGCCTATTTTTAGTTTGTATTTATTTTGATCTCTTCTCCACAATCCTGTTTCTCCATCCATATCGTATTTGAAAGTTTCAAAATCGGGACGGAATTCATAAACAACTCCAAGATCAAGTCCCCAAGAAAAAAGGGAAGCATTTTTATATCCAACTGCTATTTCATCACCTTCATAAGTAGAGGAGTGCCCATAATTTACATCGGAATGGAAAAGGGAAAGTGTAGTATCATTTGAGAAATTGTAATCAAGATCTTTGATACTCATATAGGCAGATTGAATACCTTGGATATATTTAGCCGTAATTCCTGCTTTGAATGCGTGAGCGCCATCATCTTTAAATACATGTCCGTAACAAAGAGCATACTCAGCCCATGTCATTGTTTGCGCGCTAAAGTTTTGGTTGCTATGCTGTTTCAACCATAGCGATGAATCTTGTAGTTCGGTATAGGCAAGTCTCGCAAGTTCTGGTTCCAGACCGTCAATATTAATTAGTGTTCTCAATTTTGTTTTAACGGCAATAGCATTTTTTTGGTTGATGCTAACTAAAAATGAAGGACCGTAGATTTGATTGGAAAAATAAAACGATTTATTTTTGCTATTGTCTCTTGCAGTTAAATAATTATCTCTAAAAGAAGTATCTGCAAATGCCTGATAATTTGTATCGCTAAAGTCAAATAGTTTGCCAGAATGTTTAAGTGCAGATCTTTTTAGGCCAACATAATTATTATATGCAGCAAAACTCATACCTGCAAGAGTAACATCAACTTTATATCTGCTATCAACTACGTTAGCAGGATTAATGTCAGTGCCTGTAACTCCAGAATAATTACTATTTATGTATCCAAGAAAGTCCTGAGCAAAAGATGAAGCGGTTAGCGTCAATGCAGAAGCTACTAAAAGTGTAATTTTTTTCATAGGTTGGGATATGATTTTAAAGACTAAAGATACAATTTTTTTTAAAATCAAAACCTACTTTAATTGGTATACAAAAATGGAGTTTTGGGAGCTCCCTGTAACCAAGTTTAAGTTGCCATCATTGTTTAAATCACCTATGCTAAAGCCTGTTTTTCCATTGATTGGAAAACTATTGAATAAGGAACCGTTATCGTTAAACAGAAAAAGTTCGTTTGATTCTTCTGAGCTTACTCCAATTTTTCCGTTTCCATCGGGGAATAAGAAAAATAGTGGTGATTGCGCAACTTTACTTTCGAAATCATATTTGAATAATAACGATTTATCTTGAGAAAATACTTTCAGTTCATTTCGGTTTAAAAAAATAAGCTCCTTTGTTTTATCATTGTTGATGTCTTTGTATTCAAAATATGGAGAGGTTTCGAAATCCTGAATTTTTAAATTTTCTTTCTGATTCGTCAGACTTATTTTGATAACATTTCCTAAAGTGTCGGCTGCAACTATATAAGATCTTCCATAATCTTTCCCTGATTCAATAAAGAAATTGCGTATTCCTTGTTCCATTTTTTCTTTCATAGGAACTCTAACCGCACCTTTTCTGTCAAGAATATAAATTTTCCCTTTTACATCAATTGCACATAAATGATCTTTGTTGTTAGCCATAAAATATTGAAGTGGGACAAAAACCTGGTCTACAGTTTTGTCAAACGCAAATGCCGTTAGCTGTTCTCCATTTGCTTTGTAGCAAACTATACGTTTGTTTTCTGTAGCGATAAAAATTCGATAATCACGATTTTTTTCGTAGTCGATTACAGAAATTGCATTTGTTGCGGGAGACCTTAATTTTATTGGAAAGCCATCCATAGCATTTCCGTTTCTGTCAAACATGTAAATGAATGAGCGGGTATTAAAAATCATTTGGAGTTTATCGTTTTTCAAAACATCTATTTGAATAACATCACTCATTATTTTTTCATTCAATTGTTTTGTCCAGATAATTTTTCCGGTATTACTGATGAGATAAATTTTATTTGCATCATCCTGAATAAATACTTCCTTCCCTTTGGTTTTATGATTGATAAGCAAATAAGGCCTGTTGCTAATTGTTGTGTCAAGTTTTGCTTCCCACAATGTTCCTGTTTGTTGCTTTTGCTCTGGATTGTATTTCAGATAAATATTGCTGTAGAATAATTTGTTGTTGGAAGAGAATTGCATTCCAATTGCTTCAAATTTTTTAAGTAATGTTTCGTGAATATTTAATTCGTTTGTCAATTCTTCATTCAGAAAGTTGCTATAAACATTTTTTGAGCGAGCAATTGAATTGTATAAATAAACATTTGATTCAGTTGAAATGTTTTCCGAGAAAGCTTTGTAATTTTTATCAGTTGCTAAGGTTTTGTGACTTTCAATTTCATCGATATAAGCTTTTAAAGCATCTGTTGTATTGGCAAAAATAATATAGTTGTCAAGGGTTGTGAAGAAATTTTTTTCAATTTTTTCAAATTGTTTTCCTAATAAATTTGGTAATACTTTCTTTATATTCAAGTGGTTAATTATATATCCATGATAAGAGGAAGAGTCAATAGCTGAATCGCCAGCTGAAATTGTTGCTAATTCGTTAAGTGTATTGTTTGCTGCTTCGATATTATTTGAGCGTATAATGGCAAAACAATTAGTAGTAAAATCTGTATTGGTGGGCTCTGTTACTACTAAAGCCATTTCATTGTCCATCCAACTCAACATAATTTCTTCAATTTCAATATTGTATTTTTTATTGGTTTCTTGAATGAATAGATTGTATTCTGAAATAATATTTTTTGCTGTTAAATATTTTTTATAGTCTTCGTGATATGTATTTATATCACTCATGCCTAAAAATAGTAAGGTGGAAATGTTCGAAGGAATAATTTTTATTAATTCAGCTTCCTGAGGTTTTTGTTTGCGAAATAAATTTAAAAAACTTTTACTTGAATCATTTGCTGAAGTAAAACCTGAGAGTGTTAATGCGTTTGGCTTAATTGTAATATCCCAGCTAGAACAATCAGCAAAATTGGAAAGCGGAAAAATTCGTTTTTCGGATGATGGACCAAGAATTGGAAGTGCTAAATCTGCCAATTTTTTATAATTAACATATATAGTAGCATCAACATTTTTACCAGCTGTTCGAATAATTTTACTAAAGTTTTTATCGGTGCTTAATGAAGTTCCTGATTTAAGTTGATGAATTGAATTTTGAATTAATTGCTGATTCGAACTAACAATTAATATCCCATTTACAATAGAAAAATGTAAACGACTAGATTGGTTAGTTGCAATGGTTGTTATCGATTCGTTTTCGAACTCTGAAGAAGAGAGTGGTACTTTAATGAAATGTATTTTTTCTTTAAAATAATCTTCTACGCTACTTTTATATGTCATACTTGGCAAACTAAAAGCATAGAGTAGGTCAAAATTATTTTTAGTTGTATTGTGAACTGATATAAAAACGGAGTGCTCATCTAAAAGTTGAGAAATTTCAGGAGCATTTTGTAAAAGTGAATCGATTGTAGTTCCTTGTCGGTTTATTTCAGCTATTATTTTTGTTCCTAATAACTCTTCCCACATTATATTAGTCTGAGATAATTTTTTCCAAGTGTTTTTGGATTGTTTGCTTTCAAAAATAATTGCAGCATCAGTTGGAATTGCATTGATGCCTTCACTTATGGGTGTGCGGGCCTCTCTGGTATGAAAAAACCAATAGGTTCCACCAATTAGGATGGTAGCAACAACACAGCCAAAAATGATTTTTCTTAGCATTTCTAATACGAAATTAGGGAAAGGGAAGCTGCGTGTAAGTTTATAAGGATGAATTTACTAACAACTAATTGCTAATTAAACTCCAGTTTCAATTGATCGGGCAATTGCTTGAAACTTTTGCGGTGATGGTCGGTAATGCCGTATTTTTCGATGGCTTTGCGGTGACTGGCTGTTGCATAAGCACGGTTGTGAAGCCAGTCGTATTGAGGAAACTGTTCGTGCAATTCATCCATTAAATCATCCCTGTATGTTTTTGCAAGAATGGATGCGGCTGCAATGCTTAGGTATTTTCCATCTCCTTGAATAATGCAGGTGTGTGGTATGTTTTTGTATTTTTTAAAACGGTTGCCATCTATCAGCAAACTTTCCGGAGTTGTTTTTAATTGATCGAGTGCCCGGTGCATTGCTAAAAAGGATGCGTTTAAAATATTTATTTCGTCAATTTCTTCTACACTTACTATTCCAATGGCCCAGGAAATAGCTTCTGCTTCTATGATTGGACGCAATTGTTTTCTTTGTTTATCGGTTAATTTTTTTGAATCATCTAATAATTTGTTTTTGAAATTTTTGGGAAGAATAACAGCTGCAGCATGAACAGGTCCGGCTAAGCAACCTCTTCCGGCTTCATCACAACCAGCTTCAATTAAGGTTTTATCAAAAAACTTTTTAAGCATTCACTGTTTTTTCAATTGATTTCCAAAGTGCATCTGCAGTTTTATTCCAACTAAATTCTAGTTTTCGCTTTCTTCCTTTTTCAATTAATGAGTTCCTCATGTCCTCATCTTTGTAAATATAAATCATTGCATTGCAAATCGAGTCAACTGAAAATGGGTCGACTAATAGAGCTGCATCTCCTGAAACTTCCGGCATAGAGGTAATATTACTTGTGATAACAGGCGTATCACAATTCATAGCTTCTAAAATAGGTATTCCAAATCCTTCGAAGTAGGGGATATAAGTCATAGCCAAAGCAGATGCAATCACATGATGGAGTTCGGTTGAATGTAGCCTTCCTGTAAAAATCACATCATCCTTAAATTTCATGTTTAAATAAGTGTTCTTTATTTCATTTGTCCAGCGATACTTTTCGCCCACTATCACCAACTTAACATCGTTTTTTTCATTGGCTTTAAATTTGTCAAAAGCTTCAAATAAACGTGAAATATTTTTGCGCGGCTGAAGTGCTCCAACAAATAAAAAATAATCATTCCCACCAGAAATATGTTTTTTAGTCGCCTGCTGAAGCTCTTTACTTATAGGACTATATAGCTCATTACAACCATTAAAAACTACATCTATTTTAGTTGATTCTATTTTGTATGTGTTTACAAGATCTTTTTTTGAAAACTCAGAAACTGTAGCAATTCTTGAAGCTTTTCGAGCAAATTTTGGAAAAAATCGGGTGTAATATTTACGAACTATCCATGAAACATCTTTTGGATGGTGCTCAAAATTAATATCGTGTATTACGGCCAATTGTTTGCAATTCGCTTTAAGCGACATATATCCATCTGGCGAAATAAATAAATCGGGTTTGTATTTATTTAAAAAATTAGCTACTGAAAATTCGAACCACCAATAAAAAAGAAAGGGATGACGGGCTTGAGGTGAAAGAATAAGAGGAGTTACATTATCAGAAAAAATAAAGTCATCATCAAAATCTCTATCAAAAAGAAAAACAAAATGATGCTCAGGATGGTCGTTAGTAATACGTTTTAAGGTTTCGTAGGTAAACCATCCGATTCCTTCGAGCTTGTTTTTTATTAATAATCTTGTATTTACTACTATTTCCATAATACTGGAAACGAAATTACGTAAAAAATCATACTTTTACAGCCCGAATGAAAAACACGGTAAAATATATCTTACACAAACTGTTAGGGTTCAAAAATTATCTTTTCATTTTCTCATTATACAAAATTCTGACCTTGAGAAAAGACAAAAATGAAAAAGATTTTTTTGCATTCTTGCATTTGCTTCCAGCAAACACTGCTGTGCTTGATATTGGTGCAAATATTGGCATTATGACTGTTCATTTGGCAAGAACTATAAAAGATGTTACCGTTTATAGCTTTGAGCCTATGCCTAACAATATTGGCGCTTTTAAACGAATCATAAAATATTTTAAGCTGCAGAATGTAAAGTTGTTCGAAATAGCTTTGGGTAACTCCGAAGGGGAAGTGGAAATGGTGATGCCAATTATTTCAAATGTGAAAATGCAAGGATTAAGTCACGTAGTGCACGATTCTATTCCTGATAATAATGATGGTGAGCGCTTTAAAGTTCCTCTGAAGATGCTTGACAATATGATAGAACTTACAAATTCGCCAAAACGGATAAGTGGAATTAAAATAGATGTCGAAAATTTTGAATTCTTTGTTTTAGAAGGTGCAAAGCAACTTATTGCTAAAAATAAACCTGTTGTGTATGCCGAATTGTGGGAGAATGAAAACAGAGAGAAGTGTTTTGAGTTATTCAAATCCTTGAATTACAAAACTATTGTAGTGGTTGACAAAAAAGCTGTTGAGTATGATAGAGCAATTCACAAAACTCAAAATTTCATATTTTTAACGAAATCCTAAGCTTATAATTAAGTACATTTAAAGAATGCAAAAGAAATTTTTAACCAACTTAGGTTTAATTTTATTTTTGAATTTGCTTATTAAGCCAATTTACATTTTTGGTATTGAAAAGGCCGTTCAGGAGCAAGTTGGGACAGCAGTGTACGGAATTTATTTTGCTATTTTTAATTTTTCTTTTCTACTTACCATCCTTTTAGATTTTGGGATTACCAATTTCAACAATAAAAACATTGCTCAGAACAGTCATTTATTTACTAAGCATTTTTCGAGTCTTTTCACCCTAAAATTATTGCTTGCAGTTATCTACATAATTGTGGTAGTAGTAATAGGTTTGGTGATTGGTTATGATACAAGATTAATGAAACTATTATTGATTCAGGGCTTCAACATGTTTTTGATATTTTTCATTAACTATTTGCGTTCAAATCTTGCAGCATTACATCTTTTCAAAACAGATGGAATTATTTCTGTGATGGATCGTACAATAATGATTATAGCAGGAGTATTTTTATTGAATTCAGGAGTGCTATATTCCGAAAATGGAATTATGTATTTTGTTTATACACAAACTTGCTCTTTAATGTTAACAGCATGTATCGCCTTTTTTATTATTCTTAAAAAAACGCATTCTTTTAAATTAAGTTGGAACTGGCCATTTTCTTTAATGATTTTGAAGAAAAGTTTTCCTTTTGCGATTTTAACTCTATTAATGTCATTTTATAACAGAATTGATTCTGTTATGATAGAGCGTATGCTTCCTGATGGAGATGTTCAGTCTGGTATATACGCACAAGGTTTTCGTATTTTGGATGCAACCAACATGATTGCCTTTTTGGTTGCGGGGGTACTTTTGCCGGTTTTTTCCAGAATGCTAAAGCAAAAAGAATCGGTTGAGTCTTTAGTTAAATTGATAAGCACTTTATTGTTAACACCAGCCATTGTTATTGGAGTTGGTTGCTTTTTTTACAGTACAGAGCTAATCGGACAGTTATATCCTCAGCATGTAAATGAAACTGTTGAAGTATATACACTGCATCTGCAGGAATCTTCAAAAATATTTTCTTTGCTCATGTTAAGCTTTGTTGCCATTTCAACTACTTATATTTTTGGTACTTTGCTTACTGCAAATGGAAATATGAAACAGTTGAATTATATGGCTGCTTCAGGTATGGTATTAAACATCATTTTGAATTTTATATTGATCCAGCAATTTGAGGCCTATGGCTCAGCTATTTCGAGTATGTTTACCCAATTTCTTACAGCGATTATTCAGGTTGCTATTGCCCAAAAGATATTCAAGTTTAAAATCAATTATCGCCTGATAAACATCTTTATAACCTATTTAGTAGGTGTAATCGCCATTAACTATGGTTCAAAAATGCTGCATTTCGATTGGATGGTGAATTTTGCTATAATGGTTGTTTGTTGTGGCTTGTGGGCTTTTATAACCGGTATTATCAGCATAAAATCGATGTTTCGCTTACTTAAATACGGATAAACCGCTTAAAATTGGGCAGATTGCCATTTTTTTCTAATTTTGTTGTCCCATATTCAAATTATACCAATTTATGATGGACAAGAAGGTTCAAGCAGCATCGGATTTTAATTCATTAAATGTATTGTATTTCATATATAAATGGCGTAAACCACTTATTATTGTTGGCGTAGCTGCGTTTATCTTTTCTTGTATTGTAGCTTTAACTATTAAAGAAAAGTACAAATCAACGGTTATTTTGTTCCCTGCTACAACGAACTCTATCTCCAAAGCCCTTTTAATTGAAAATAATGCTAAACAAGAAGACGTTTTGCAGTTTGGTGAGGAAGAAGAGGCAGAACAGATGCTTCAGATTCTTAATTCTGATGAAATCCGTACCAGAATTTGCGAAAAGTATAATTTAATGGAGCATTATGGCATTGATCCAACAGACAAGCTAAAACGCACAAAATTATACGATGAGTTTCAAAGTAACATGACTTTCAAGCGTACCGAGTACATGTCGGTTAAAATTGAAGTAATGGATATTGATCCTGAATTGGCTTCAGTTATCGCGAATGATATAGCAGCTTTACACGATTCTACAAAAATCAGAATTCAAAGAGACAGAGCAATGCGCTCATTGAAAATTGTGGAACAGGAATATCTTCAGAAAGTAGCAGATGTTAAGGCTGGAGTAGATTCAATGCAAGTATTAAACAGCTATGGAATTTATGATTATGAGTCTCAATCAGAAGTAACCAGTCAGCAATATGCCATTGCTTTAGCGAAAGGCGATCAGCGTGCTGTGAATGTTCTTGAAGAAAAATTAAAGATTATTGGTAAGTACGGAGGAGCCTATGTTTCGTTGCGTGAAAATCTTTATATGCAACGTAAGCAACTGAACTTGTTAAAAACTAAATACGAAGAGGCTAAGGTGGATGCTACAGAAGTATTGCCTCAAAAGTTCGTTGTTAGTAATGCTTTCCCTGCAGAAAAGAAATCGTATCCCGTTAGATGGATTATTGTTGTAGTATCAACATTTGCGACTTTATTAGCGGCAATTATTGCTATTTTATTATTAGAAAATTTACGACAGATTAGAAATGAAGTAAAGGAGGCTCCTGCCGAAGGCTGAATACGGAAACCTGTTTTAGCTAAACAAGAAAGTAGAGAGGAAACGGGAAATTTAATTACTGAGAAGAATACAGAGAGGGTTGAAGAGAAGATTGCAGAGAGAGTAAAAACATTTAAAGAAAAGATATTTAAACCGGAAATTTTAAAACCAACAATTTTAAAACCGAAAATAAAGAGTATAATGGCTGAATATACTGAAACAAGTTACAAATTTATTCAACTAGTAATAAAAAAGAAAATTCATTTTCTGGTTATTACAGTTGCTGCGATTGCATTTTCTGCACTTTTTTCTAGTCCTTGGTTTATTAAACCGAAGTACAAATCTTTCGCAATTTTATACCCTTCCAATATAACACCTTACAGCGAAGAAAGTACTTCTGAGCAAATGCTTCAGTTGTTCGGCTCTTCTGATATCAGAAATGCTGTCGTTAAAAAATTCAACCTTTACCAGTATTATGATATTGATTCAACAGATAAAGCAGCAAGCATTAAAATGATGGATGTATATGATTCAAGAGTTGAGGTGAGTCGTACTCAATACGAATCGGTTGAAATTTCGGTGTTAGACGAAGATCCTAAACGTGCTTGTGAAATGGTGGAAGAAATTATTCATTCAATGAATTTAAAAGCACGAGAATTGCAACGTGAGAAGTCGAAAGAAGTAGAGGTGGTCATTAAAAATCAACTAGAGTTAAAAAAGAGAAATGTTGATTCTATAAATGCCCGTTTACATGAGTTGAGAGTTAAGTATCAATTGTTTGATTACGATATGCAAGTGAAAGAAGTAACTAAAAGTTATTTGAAGGAAGTTGCTTCCGGTGGAAAAAATTTGAAAGAAATTGATGCAATGATGCGCAATTTGGAAGAAAAGGGTGGTGAGTATTTTCAATTACAAAAAACTTTGAAAGTTTTACTTGAGAGTTATAATGCTACTAAATTGGAATACGATGTAGTTGTTAAAGATTTAAATAAAGAGCTTACATATGCAAACGTTGTCACAAAACCTGCGCCATCTTACATCAAGGCTTCACCTGTTCGTTGGTTAATTGTACTAGCTTCGGTGGCATCTACTAATTTGTTGCTCTTTATGTTATTTATTATTCTAGAAACTAGAAAAAAATAATTCATATTCCTTTGTTAGAACAAAAAAATATAAAATGGGTTTATGCCTTAAGTATAGCTTTTATACTTATTAATGCCGTTTGTACTTTTTTTGAATTCTATTATTTTAATCTTGTCCCCGCTGCAATTCTGGTATTGTTGTTAGGATTATTCTCTTTAGATAAATTAATATTATTTGTTGTTTTTCTTACTCCTCTTGCAATTAATATGCAAAATATTGATGGTGGGTTTGGATTGAGTTTGCCAACTGAACCAATCATATTTGGGATTATGATGATTTTTCTATTTAAGCAAATGCATACCAATACAATTGATGCCAAATTATTAAAACATCCTGTAACAATTGCTATTATTATAAATTTAGTTTGGATTTTTATTACTTCAATCACTAGTGATCTTCCAGTTGTTTCCTTTAAATTTTTAATTGCCAGACTTTGGTTTATAGTTACCTTTTATCTTTTAGGAACTCAACTTTTTAAGAAGTTTAATAATATTAAAATCTTTACATGGTTATATATTCTTTCTTTCTCCATAATTATAGTTTATACACTTTATAGTCATGCTCAAGTTAATTTTGATGAGCAAATTGCCAACTACATCATGTCGCCATTTTATAACGATCATACAGTTTATGGCGCTATGTTAGCAATGTTTCTTCCTGTATTGATTTTTTATACTATGAACAAAAAATACAGTGGAAGTATAAAGTTTGCTGCATTTTTATTTTTGATTCTGTTTGTTGTAGCTCTTGTTTTTTCATACACACGTGCAGCCTGGTTAAGTCTCGTTGTGGCATTAGTTGCCTATATCCTTTTACTGCTAAAAATCCGTTTCAGAACAATTTTAATTGGATTTCTTGCAGTTTGTGCTGTGGCTCTTGTCTACCAAACTGAAATAATTATGAAGTTGGAAAAAAACAGACAGGATGCTTCTCAGGATTTTGATAAACATATTGAGTCCATTTCTAATATCTCAACCGATGCTTCTAACTTAGAACGATTGAACAGATGGAATGCGGCATTCAGAATGTTTGCTGAACGGCCAATTTTTGGTTGGGGGCCCGGAACTTACAGTTTTGAATATGCACCGTTTCAGCATGCACACGAAAAAACGATTATAAGTACAAATATGGGTGACAAAGGAAATGCACATAGTGAGTATATAGGACCATTGTGCGAATCGGGTGTGCTGGGAGCACTTACATTTATAATAATTGTAATTATTGTCCTTTCAACTGGTTTTAGGCTTTATTATTCAGTTACAGAAAATGAAACAAAGAAAGTAGTGCTGGTTATTTTGTTGGGATTTATAACTTATGTTGTGCACGGAGGACTAAACAATTTCTTGGATACTGATAAAGCATCTGTTCCTTTTTGGGGATTTGTAGCAGCTTTAGTTGCTATTGATTTATATCACAAAAATAAAGTGGATGAAGCAGTAGAAGTGGAGAATTAGCAGTAGTTATATGACAGAGGAGTTTTATAATAACGACCAAAATCAAAGATTACTATCTGCTTCGATTAGTTATTTAAACGAACGAACAAAAGAACTGTATGACAAGTCATGGCTTTATCGCTATTACAATGAATTAAGTTGGGTATACGGAGTAACGGAAGAGGAAATCATAAATTTTAAGGCGCTTTATGAATCGACACTTACTGAACTTCGTAAAAAACCGCAACTTGAAGACATGCCTTTGACGAATGAAAAGGTTAGAATTACGTTAGAATCATTTCCAAAGTTTGATGAAGAACAATTTCTTTTGTCCAATTACGGGACGACAGTTTTGCGTGGATTTTTTGCTTACATCCTTTTTCCATACGCATTCTATCTTATCTATAAGAATATTAAGAAAACTCAACACTTTCGGCATTTACTTTCAGACATATTAGTAAACAGTAAAACAATTGTTGACACCTTAAATACTGACAATATTGAGGGTTGGCTAGAACTACAAAAGCAGAAAAAATAAATAACCGCAGAAAGCTAAAATACTTTTATGCTAAACAAGGCAATGTCATCGATGTAAGGACGGCTTTGTTTATAATTCATCACCGTTTCCATAATTCTTACATTCAACTCCATCATATTTAATTTCGGATTGTTTTTTATCAAATCTTTTAAAGAATCAATTCCAAAATCTTCTCCTTTATCATTTTCCAATTCAGTTAATCCGTCAGTATAGCAAACAATAGTAGTGCCCGGAGAAATATTCACGATTCCTTCTTTTATCTTATCAATTTCATCAAACATTCCTAATCCTGTACATCCTATTTTTAAAGTACTGATAGAATTACCCGATGCAATAAGCGGAGGATTGTGCGCAGCATTTACATAAGTTAAAGTACGTGTGATGAGATTGTATTTAGCAATAAAAAGAGTAATAAATTTTTCACCTTTTGCATTGGCCATCACTTTGCTGTTTAACTCTCTCACCAATTCTGTTAATGTAGTGGTATGATGAAACAAAACTCTGAGGTTTGCCTGAAAGTTCGACATTAATAAAGCAGCAGCAACTCCTTTTCCAGAAACATCGGCCACACAAAAAGCGCATTCGTTTTCGTTTAACCACATAAAATCATAGTAATCGCCTCCAACTTGTTGGTGAGGCAAATAAAATGCAGCTGTATCTATATTTTTATCTTTTGGTAAAGTGCTGGGGAAAAGCATGGATTGCATTTCAGAAGCTAATTCCAACTCTTTTCGCATTGCAGCCTGACGGATGGTGTCGCGTGCAAGTTTTTTGTTTTCAATGGCTACAACAATAATACTTGTCAATGTTTGAACAAAAGGTAAATGTTTGATTGCCGGACTAACCTCTACCTTGTCTTCTAAATCACCAATCAATACATATGCTAATGGTTGAGATTTATGAAAAACAGGAATTACAATTTCAAATGCTTTATTTAATCTTTTTTGAGAAAAATTAATGGTTCCGATTTCTTTTATAGATAAGAGATCACGCTCTACATTAATATCGTTGTATTCTTCACCAACACCATATTTCAAGATGCATTTCCAGGAATCGTTTTCGTTGCTGAATAGAACCAACTTTCCAATGTTGAGTTGTTTTTCTAATACTTCCTCAAAAATTTCTAAAAGTTGTTCGGTAGAAAAATTATTGTTAATGGCTTTGGTAATTTCCAACAGGGAATTAAGTTTTATATCCTTAACTCGTTTCGAAAGATTTTTATTTGTTGGGGTAAGCGCCATAGTTGAGTTATTGTATCAAATTTATAGTATTTAAAAACAATACAAGATAAATTTAGACAAAAATTGAATAACGTACGATATACATTAATAAAGATACCTACTTGTCTGTAATCTGTTTTATTAAATCCGGAAGCATTTTTAACGCAGCAACTTCTTTCATCTTTCCTCTAGCATCCCCAGCGGGTGAACCGAAATATGTTTTTCCTGCAGGAATATCTTCTCCTAATCCCGATTGAGCAAGCAATACAGAGCCTTTTCCTAATTTAACATCACTGCGAACACCTGCTTGTCCCCACAAAGTCACTCCGTCTTCAATCACTACAACACCTGCAACTGCTACATGTGATGCCATTAAACACATTTTACCTACTTGTGTATCGTGCCCTATTTGAACATGATTGTCAATTTTAGTTCCTGCACCAATTTTTGTATCTCCTGAAACACCTTTGTCAATTGTACAAAGAGCACCAATTTCAACATTGTCTTCAATAACAACTCTGCCACATGAAATCATTTTATCAAAAAAATCAGGACGTTTTTTATAATAAAAAGCATCTGCACCAATTACAGTATTGGCATGTATTATCACATTGTTACCAAGATGGCAATTGTCATAAATAGCAACATTTGGGTGAATTACACAATTTTCGCCAATAGTAACGTTGTTGCCAATATATACTCCGGGCATCAGAACAGTTGTTTTTCCAACTTTAGCTGTATCGCTGATTTGTTTTAAGGAATAACTTGCCGGCTGAAAATGTTGAACCAATTTATTATAATCTCTGAACGGATCTTTTGAAATTAATAAAGCTTTTCCTGCCGGACATTCTACTTTCTTATCAATTAAAATAGTTGTGGCTTTTGACTGTAAGGCTTTATCGTAATATTTTGGATGATCAACAAAAACAATATCCCCAGCTTCCACCATGTGGATTTCATTTAGTCCTGTTATTAAATGGTTGGCATCTCCATCAAATTCACAATTGATGATTGAGGCTATGTCTTTTAATTTATATGCTGAAGGTAATTTCATAATGAATCAAACTTGTTGTTGTCTCAAATATAATAAAAAAGTCCCCAATGTTACCATGGAGACTTTTTTCCCCTCTCCAAATGGAGAGGGGTTAGGGGAGAGGTCTACTTAACACGCTCTACATAAGAATTTGTACGTGTATCAATTTTAATTTTTTCTCCTTCATTTACAAATAAAGGAACATTTACAACTGCGCCTGTTTCCATAGTTGCAGGTTTTAAAGTATTAGTTGCAGTATCACCTTTTACGCCTGGTTCTGCATATGTAATCATTAATTCAACAAATACAGGTGGCTCAGCTAAAATAGGCTCATCTCCTTCAAAAGAAACTTTAATTTCCATTCCTTCTTTTAAAAATTTCAATGAATCTCCTAACAAGAAAGATGGTATATGTATTTGCTCATATGTATCATTATCCATAACAACAATAAACTCTCCTTCAGGATAAATGAATTGCATGTTTTTGTATTCTACGCGAACTACTTCAACTGCTTCACCTGCACGGAAACGGTTTTCCACAATTTTTCCGTTTTTTAAGTTACGCATACGTGCCTGATAAAATGCACGTAAATTTCCGGGTGTACGGTGTTGATATTCTTCAATTCTACAAAGTTCCCCGTTAAAACGGATTACTGTACCTACGTTGATGTCGCCTGAGTTTGCCATTTAAAATGAATTATAAATTATTGATTATGAATTATATCCCGATAGCTATCGGGATTGGACTGCAAATATAAGGTTTATGGGGGAATAAGCAAAAAAAGGAAATAACCTGATTAGGAATGTTTATACTCCTCAATATTCAACTGCTTATTGCAAAAAGGATATTCATATTCCTGTTGATTGGACGCAACAATAATCAAGCGGTTTTTAGAATAGTCCATTACTAATTTCTGATACCAGTCGATTGCTTTTTTATCCAAATTGGAAGTAGGTTCATCCAAAAGCAGGAGAGGAGTATCAGCTAAAACAGCTAATGCTAAGCGAATGCGCTGTTTCATCCCTGATGAATAATACTTTAATTGTTTGTCTTTTGATTTTTCTAATCCTGTAAGCTCAATTATTTTTTTAACATCCAATCCTGTTTGAAAAGGTTTGAATTTTTCCTGAAAAGCAATGGATTCAGTCAATGTAAACTCTTCAAATAAATCTAAATAAGGAGCGCAATAACTAAGTTGCTTAAAAATATTTTCTTCTTGATACTTGCTACCTGCTACCTGATACTGAACTTCCCCTTCCGAATGTGTCAAATTACCTGCAATTACCTGCAATAATGTAGATTTTCCTGAACCATTAGCTCCTAAAATAACATAGTTGTTCTCAGAAGTAAAATCATAATTCACCTTCCGAAAAATCCATTCGAAGTTGTAACGTTTGCCGATATTGTTAAGGTTGATTTGGGTCACGATAGGAATTGAGTTTTTGCCACAAAGGCGCTAAGACGCAAAGTTTTATTTTTTATTTTTTCTTTCTTTTTTGTCTATTGCCAACTGTTTTAAGAGATACCTCTCATAATTCCATCCTTAGATTCATTGATGAAAGTGACGATTTGAGATTTTTCTGCTGATGCTGGAGCTTCTTGTTCAATTACGGCCAAAGCATTTGTAACATTATGACCTTTTACATAAAGAGTACGATAAATATCTTCAACAGCTAAAACGGTTTCGTTTGAAAAACCTCTTCTGCGCATACCAACAGAATTAATTCCAACATATTGTAATGGCTCACGTGCGGCTTTTGTAAATGGAGGAACATTTTTACGTACCAATGAACCGCCAGTAATGAAAGCATGTGCACCAATGCGAACGAATTGCTGAACGGCAGCTAATCCTTCCAAAATAACCCAATCTTCAATGGTTACATGTCCTGCAAGGTTTACACTGTTTGCTATAATAATGTTGTTTCCTAAAATACAATCGTGTGCAACGTGAACATAAGCCATCAATAAACAGTTGTTCCCAACTGCTGTTTTCATTTTATCAGTTGTACCTCTGTTAATTGTACAACATTCACGAATAGTAGTATTATCTCCTATTTCAGTGGTGGTATCTTCACCTGCAAATTTTAAATCTTGTGGAATAGCAGAGATAACTGCTCCTGGGAAAATGCGACAATTCTTTCCAATGCGTGCTCCAGAAAAAATGGTAACGTTAGGGCCTATCCAAGTGCCATCGCCAATTGTTACATTGTCATCAATAAAAGAAAAAGGAGATATTACTACGTCTTTTCCAATTTTTGCGTTGGGATGAATGTGGCTTAAGTTACTCATACTATGCTGTTGCTGCTGCTTCTTTTTTTGGTTCCTTATCTTTTATGACTTGTGCTAACATAGTTGCTTCAGTAACTTCTTTTCCGTTTACATAACCAATTCCACGCATGTTCACTAATCCTCTTCTGATCGGACTTTCAAGTGTTAATTGAAAAACAATTGTGTCGCCAGGAATTACTTTTTGTTTGAATTTTACTCCATCAATTTTCATGAAGTAAGTGCTGTAGTATTCTGGATTTTGAACTTGAGATAAAGCAAAAATTCCACCTACCTGAGCCATCGCTTCTATTTGCATAACGCCAGGGAATACTGGATTGTCAGGGAAATGGCCTTGAAAGAAAGGTTCATTTAATGTTACATTTTTTACTCCTACAATACTATTCGCATCCATCTCTAAAATCTTGTCAACCATTAAAAAAGGATAACGGTGAGGCAACATTTTTGAAATATCATTAATGTCGTATAAAGGTTTTTTGCTTAAGTCGAAATACTTTTCTTTCTTTTTTGATTTAATTAGCTCTTTAATTTTTTTAGCAAAAGCAACGTTTCCTGCGTGACCGGGACGACCAGCTAGAATGTGCATTTTTAAAGGGACTCCAACCAATGCTAAATCTCCAACTATGTCTAATAATTTATGACGGGCAGGTTCATTGAAAAAATGAAGTGTAGTATTATTTAAAACTCCTTTGCCTTTTATTTCTACATCTTCACGATGAAATACTTTTTGCAAATGTTTTATCTGTTCTTTTGAAACTTCTTTATCTACCAATACAATAGCATTATTCAAATCTCCGCCTTTAATTAAATCGTGAGCTAATAATGCTTCTAATTCATGTAAAAAAACAAATGTTCTGCAAGGTGCAATTTCAGTTTTGAATTCACCTACATGATACATAGATGCGTGTTGCGTTCCTAAAACTTCGGAGTTATAATCCACCATTACAGTTACTCTGTTTGCATTTTGTGGAACAGCAAGCATTTCAACTTTTTTAACGGGGTCTTCGTATGTTAAGGTTTCTGTAAGTTCAAAATAAATACGTTCAGCATCTTGGTCAACAGCACCTACTTCTTCCAAAATTTTTACAAATGGCATTGAACTTCCATCCATAATTGGCATTTCCGGTCCGTCCATTTCCATCAACACATTGTCTATTTCCATTCCAACCAAAGCTGCTAAAACGTGTTCAGTAGTATGAATTCTTGCTCCGTTTTGTTCTAAAGTTGTACCACGGGAAGTATCCACCACATTATCCACATCAGCATTAATAATTGGATTCCCAGGTAAATCAACACGTTGAAACTTATAACCGTGATTTTCCGGAGCAGGACGAAATGTTAAGTTTGTTTGTTTTCCTGTATGTAAGCCAACACCTGAAATGGTTACGGCTGTTTTTATGGTTCTTTGCTTTACACTCATAATTTAGTTCATTACTAACTTCAAATGTAACAAAATATTGGCAATTATTATGCTTTGAATAGCTTTTTTTGAACTACTTCGGGTAGCAGAGATAATGCTTCTTCACCGTTTTAGCTAATACATCAATACTTAACTGATCGGATGCATCAGCAATATCCGATACGCTTCCGTCTTTAAATAAAATATTTATACGGATTTTATCAGCGCGATATGCATCATTTGTAACAATTCCCTTTAAAACAAAATAGTCGATTTCTTTTTCTTCTAACTTAAACCGCTTCTTAATGTCTTTTTTTATGGATTTTATTTTATCGTCTTTAAAACCCTGACTCTGTAATTCTACTTTAAAAAGTTTACGGTCGACCAATTGTTTACACAAGCTGGAAAGTACATTGTCGCTATGATTTACCCAAACTTTTATGGAAGTCATAATATCGTAATCATCCAATTGAGCGAATGTATCCAATAGCTTAGGATTTTTCTTAAAATCTTTTTCGTTGTACTTGTTGTATAGAAATGTTTTTAAAGCCGGAGTACAAAATAAATCAACTTTATTTTCAGCCAGATCTTTTGCGCGCTTTAAAATGTTTACCAATAAGCTCTCTGCACTCAAAACGGTTTTGTGTAAATACACTTGCCAGTACATCAACCTGCGGGCAATGATGAATTTTTCAATCGAATAAATTCCTTTTGCTTCAATAGCCAATTGGTCGTTCACCACATTCAGCATTTTAATTATTCTATCAGAACTTACTACGCCTTCAGAAACTCCTGTGAAAAAACTATCACGGTTCAGATAATCCAGCCTGTCCATATCCAGCTGACTGGAAACCAACTGATGTAAAAATTTCTTTTTGTACTTATTTTGAAAAATATTGATGGCTAAAGTTAATTTTCCTTTGAAATCTTCATTCAAGCGACTCATAAAAAGTTCTGAAATGTCTTCGTGTGTTATATTGTTTACAATGCTGTGCTCTAATGCATGTGAAAACGGGCCATGACCAATATCGTGCAACAAAATAGCAATGGTAACGCCTTTTGCTTCTTCTTCAGTTATTTCATGCCCTTTCGAACGGATAACATCAATGGCTTGTCCCATTAAATGCATGGCACCCATTGCATGATGGAAACGCGTATGCAATGCTCCCGGATAAACCAAGTTGGTTAATCCCAATTGTTTAATCCTTCGTAAGCGTTGAAAATAGGGATGATCAATTAAATCATAAATTATTTCATAGGGCAGAGATACGAAACCATAAATGGGATCGTTAAAGATCTTCAACTTGTTTGAGAATGAGTTCATCTGTGCAAAGATAATTTATCTTTTTTTAACAGGATAGGCAGATTAAATTTTCTAACTTTATAAACTCAATTTATATGTTATTTATGGAAAAGATCAGTGTTTTGTGGGCCGATGATGAAATTGATTTATTGAAGCCGCACATTTTATTTTTAAAAGACAAAGGATACGATATTATTACTGCAACCAGTGGTGATGAAGCCATAGAATTGGTTGATAAAAATAATTTCTCAGTCGTTCTGTTGGACGAAAATATGCCCGGACTTTCTGGTTTAGAAACCCTGAATCGTTTGAAATCAAAGCGTTCCGACCTTCCTGTTATTATGATTACCAAAAGTGAAGAAGAATATTTGATGGAAGATGCCATTGGTTCTAAAATTTCGGATTACCTGATAAAGCCAGTAAATCCTAATCAAATATTGCTTTCTTTAAAAAAGACTTTGGACAATAAGCGTTTGATAAGTGAAAAAACTACTTCAAACTATCAGCAGGAATTCCGTCAGATTGGTATGACCATGGGCGATAGATTGGGTTGGCCGGAGTGGGTGGAAGTTTATAAAAAATTAGTTTATTGGGAATTGGAGTTGGATAATAGCAAGGATGAGAGTATGATGGAGATTTTGAAAATGCAGAAAGCGGAAGCAAATAAACTCTACGGAAAATTCATTGAGAACAATTATATTGGATGGTTGAATGGTAAATCTCCAAATCCGCCTTTGTTCTCTCACACAATTTTTAAAGCAAAGGTTGCTCCTTTGTTGGATAAACACGAAACAACATTTGTTGTTCTGATTGATAATTTGCGTTACGATCAATGGAAAATGATTCAGCCAATTGTTGCCGAATATTTTAAAGTAGAGCAAGAAGAATTGTACAGTGCAATTTTGCCAACAGCCACGCAATACGCCCGTAATGCATTTTTTGCTGGATTGATGCCAAGTGAAATTGAAAAACGTTTTCCTAAATTATGGTTGAATGATGAAGATGAAGGTGGAAAAAATATGCATGAAGAAGAATTGCTGAATGAGCAATTAAAGCGTTTGGGTAAGGATATTAAAATGAGTTATAATAAAATTACCAATCATGCTGCAGGTAAACGTTTATCTGAGAACATGGGTAATTTGATGCAGAATAAATTGAACGTAATTGTTTACAATTTTGTGGATATGCTTTCTCATGCTCGTACCGAAATGGAAGTAATACGTGAGTTGGCAGATGATGAAAAAGCTTACCGCTCCATTACTTTGTCGTGGTTTGAAAATTCTCCTTTACATGATATTATCAAACAAATTGCTGCAAAAAAATGCAAGTTGGTAATCACTACCGACCATGGAACAATTAAAGTTACTGAACCATCAAAAGTTGTTGGCGATAAAAATGTAAATACAAACTTGCGTTACAAGCAAGGCAAGAGTTTGGATTATGTAAAGAAAGATGTATTTGAGATTAGAAATCCGGCTGATGCATTTTTACCAAAGCAACATGTTAGTAGTGCTTTTGTTTTTGTAAAAGAAGATATGTTTTTTGCTTATCCTAATAACTTCAATCATTATGTTGGATATTACAGAAATACATTCCAGCATGGCGGCTTGAGTTTGGAAGAAATGATAATTCCATTTGTAACTTTATCGGCAAAGTAAAATGAAGTATTTCGCGTTTGTATGCATTTGTTTTTTGTTTGCTGGTTGCGACCCGTATTACAAGATTCAATATTGCGTAAAAAATCAAACTTCAGATACGGTGTATGTAAAATATATGAATTTTCCTGATAGCTTAAAGGTGATTTCTCCAGGAACATTGTGCGTGTTAAAAACAAATTCAGGAGTAGGTTATGCAAAAGAAAAATATAAAAATCAAGAATTTCAAACTTGGTTTTCCACAAACTCTATTTTAGTGAAAAAGACAAAAGAAAATTCGATAAAAAAAGTTTCTGAAAGCGCTTGGAAATATGAAGGAAGTAGAGTGCATGGAGGAAATGCAGTGCTTTACGTCAAAAAATAATGACTTCTTTAAAAATAAATAATCTATCTGAATTATCTTCAGTTTCACAAAAGCTCATCCAAGCATTTGGTAACAAAAAAGTAATTACTTTTAAAGGCCAAATGGGCGCAGGTAAAACAACTTTGATAAAAGCCATTTGTGAAGAGTTAGGAGTAAAACAAACCATTAGCAGTCCAACATTTTCTATTGTCAATGAATACCTTTCTTCATCAGGCAAAAAAATCTATCACTTCGATTTTTATAGGATCAATAAAATAAGCGAAGCCTATGATATGGGTTATGAAGAATACTTTTATTCCGATGCTTATTGTTTTATAGAGTGGCCCGAGAAGATTCAGGAGTTAATGCCAGCAGATGTTCTTACTGTTAATATCTCTGTAAAGGATGGGCTGAGAGTGGTTGAGTTTTAAGTCAAGTTAATAAAAATCCGTGTAAATCAGTTTTATCCGCGTCATCTGCGTTCCATTTCCTTTTTTTTCGTAAATTTGTTTTCTCTCTAGCTAAAGAAAATGAAAACATCAAAAGAGTTATTGGCTTCACTTTCGCAAACTGCCTTAATGCCTCAAGAAGAAATGCTTGAGATTGCCCGTAAAAAAGGCAAATTATTTATAGGAATCCCAAAAGAAATTTCGTTTCAAGAAAATCGTGTAGCACTTGTGCCAGATGCAGTTGCTTTGTTGGTTAATAACGGACATCAGATTATTGTGGAAACCAACGCTGGTAAAATGGCCAATTTTCAAGACCATGATTATAGCGAAGCTGGAGCTCAGATTGTTTACAGTGCTGAAGAAGTTTACAAAGCAGATATTATTTTAAAAGTTGCACCTCCATCTCCACAAGAGATTGAAATGATGCAGCAAAAACAAACCTTGATTTCTGCTCTTCAATTAACTGTGCAACCTGAAGATTTTTTAAAACAACTTTCCTCTAAACGTATTACTGCTGTTGCGTTCGACTGGATAAAAGATATTGACGGAATTTATACCGTTATCCGTTCAATGGGCGAAATTGCAGGTGGAACTTCTATTTTAATTGCTGCAGAGTATTTGAGTAATGTGAATAACGGACAGGGTGCAATCTTGGGTGGGATTTCAGGAATTTCTCCAACAGAAGTAGTGATTTTAGGTGCAGGAACAGTTGGTGAATTTGCTACGCGTGCGGCTTTAGGATTGGGTGCATCGGTAAAAGTATTCGACAATAATATATATCGTTTAAGGCGATTACAAAGTGATATTGGTACACGTGTTTTTACTTCAGTAATTCAACCTCGCGTACTTGCAAAACATTTAAAAACAGCAGATGTAGTGATTGGTGCAATTCGTGCACAACATGGAAGAACGCCTTGTGTTGTTACCGAAGAAATGGTGAGCGAAATGAAAGTAGGCTCCGTAATTATCGATGTAAGTATCGACCAAGGTGGATGCTTCGAAACTTCTGAAGTAACAAATCATACTAAACCGGTATTCCGCAAACACGGAGTAATTCATTATTGTGTTCCAAACATTGCATCACGTGTTTCCCGTACCGCATCCTACGCTTTGAGTACTATTTTTGCTCCTATCTTAATTAATATTGGTGAAGAAGGTGGAGTTGAAAATATGCTAAGAAGAGATGCCGGAGTGCGCAATGGTGTTTACTTGTATAATGGAACACTTACCAACCAAGTACTAGGCGATATGTTTAAACTTCCTTATAAAGACATAAACTTATTGATGGCCGCACTTTAAGTTGTCTAATATCTAAAATCTAATATCTCATATCTTTTTATGGCAATCCCAAGTAAAAACGCAGACTTATACAGAAGAATAAAATTTTATGGTTTTGGTTTAGTTCTGGGAATTGTTCTTGTAGGAATTGTTTTAAATAAAAACAAAGGTTGTCAGTTACCATCTTCAGCTAAACTAGAGGAGCTTGGTTGGCAAAAATTAGAATATACAAAACACGGAACTTGCAGAATGGAATGCCGTCACATTACCGAAGCTGAAATAAAAGAATTAGTAGGGGTGGGGCAAACATTAGGAAAAGGGAAAGTTAATTACGATAAAAGTAATGTACACGACAAGCCTTATCCAACCTACGCAATAGAAGGAACAACAACTTCAGGAAAAAATCTTCGCATTATAATTGCTGATGTGGATACTATTTCAAGAATTGTAACCGCAATTGATTTGAAGAT
This sequence comes from Bacteroidota bacterium, assembly GCA_005772895.1. GTDB lineage: Bacteria > Bacteroidota > Bacteroidia > 2-12-FULL-35-15 > 2-12-FULL-35-15 > 2-12-FULL-35-15. The sequence goes on from SXIH01000011.1 coordinate 45,588, forward strand.
GGAGGGTGATAGTTGTGAGTGTGAGTAGTTAGTCGATTGATATTACTTTAATTTCCACTCTTCTATTGGCTTGTTCTTCATATCCATTTTTTGGTCTTGGATACAACATTAATTTATTTGAAAATCCTTCAGTTGTCATTCGATTTTTTTCAATTCCTTTTTGTAATAAAAGATTATAAATTGATTTTGCTCTGTCTTCAGACAGGCTCTGCTCAAATTTTTCTTCTCCGTAGGTTTTTTTTGAACCTGGGCTGTTAACGTGTCCTTGTATACAAATTATCATTTTTTTATTTTTTTGCATCAGTTTATAAAGAGACTGAACTGATGAATAAGATTCAGGAATTAGATTTGCTGTATTAGGTTGAAAATTAATATTCCCTAATTTATATTTTTCACCTTTTTTTAATTTAGGAAGTATCGTTTTGATGTCTGGGAAAACAGTTCCACCTTTCAAATCCTTAGTGTTTATAGTCGCTGTTTGGACAAATGTTTCTTCTGAAATGTAAGTGAGACCATAATTCTGATTTTCCTTCAATTCTGTATTTATCTTATATTCACCATTCTTGTTGCTGGTTGTTTCCAGAACGGTGTTTCCTTTATTGTCGGAAAGTGTAATATTGGTAGCAAGTGGAATACTGTCTGCGCCAATTACTTTACCTTTTATTTCAACTTCTTTCATAAAATAGAAAAATATGGTGTGGCCTTTGCCCTCTGGAGTTACATTGTCGAGAATCAACATGTATTTTTCATCTTTTTTTACATCAATGGAATTTGAGTAAGCAATTCCAACACCTTCTCCAATTGAATTCTTGTTTGTTGCAGAACTTAAGCCTGTAACACCTTTTGCTGATTTTTTTATATTTGAAAGATTGCTTCTGATAGGTTTTAATTTATTTTTTTGCAGCTCATTACAAAAAGTGGAGTCTTTATAATTGTATAAAAGAAAATCATAGTCATTGGTTGTATCTTGAGGAACAATTTCATAAACAAGTTCTCCGTCTCGTGTAATTGACAATAAATACCAGGAAGAATTATGTTCACCTTCAAACGTTAATGAATTGGCAAATGTAAATTCTTGTATTTCTCCAAACCCTTTTGGTGGAACAGTAACTCCATAGTTAGTCCCTGCTGCCACATTAATTTTTATTGGATTCGAGCAATCTGCAGAAATGGGTTTTGTAAAAGTAACAGGATTGTTCACTTTTTTTGGTTTTATCTCAGCTTTTTTTTGAGCATATGAAAAAAGTGAAACACTATATAACAGAAGAGTAAAGACGTGTTTTCCCATATTTTTTTATTTCATAACGAAATATCTTAAAAAAGATACATATAGAAATGATTTACTTTACTACCACCTTCGCTCTCCCAACTCTTCCATCAGCAGAATATTTTAACAGCATATAAAATCCTTGTGGAACTCCTGTCAGATCTAATTTATAAGAATTTCCTGGCATTATTTCGTAGGCTGTTCTGCGAAATAACTTTCCTTGGGAGTTATACAATTTGAATTGTGCATACTCAAAACCAGTGGCATCATTATTAATATTTATATAATCGTCCGTTGGATTTGGATAGACAAATAAATTATAAATTCCATTATCTTCAATAGAACATTCTTTTTCCCAGCCTTCTTGCTGTTTTACCACCCATTCGCGTTGGGATTGAATAAATGGATAAATACCCGGATAAGTTAATTTTAATACGTAAGCTGTTTGGGCAATAGAAACTTCATCTTGATTATAATCTGTCAACGACTTTTTGAATGATTCGTAAGAATTGTATTTGTAGGGGTCTGTTTTGTATGCTTCATCAATTAAATTATGTCTGTCTAAAATAAACTGGCCTAAATTATCCAGGTGGAATTTTGTTTGAATTAATTCGCAGGCATAATCCAAATATTCATTTTTGTATTCTTCAATTTCAAATATTCGTTGGAGCAATGGGCGCTCTTCAAATTGGTTGGTTGGAATTAAATAGCCATCAAAGAAAGATGTTCCACTTATTATTTTTAAATCCTGAAACGTTTCATTCATGTCCCATGGAATCCATCTTATTTTTCCATCGGGATGTTCATACATAAAAAAATTATTTCCTCCACCCCAATAGCTATCCCAGCTGCGGACACATTTTTCTATCGCAAGTATTTTTAAATAAGAATGAACATCAAAATTGGCTTCTAAATAATCTTTAAAATCAGGATTGTAGTTGTGATTGAGATTATCAATAAAGCTTATTAATCTCGACCAGTCATCAACGCTTTCGTTTGTTGTAAGTTTCATTCCAACATCTTTGTATGCTCCCGATTCGTTGCCTAGCCATTGCAAAGTAACGCTCGCTCCTCGGTCGGTTTTGTACAAATTTCCATCGTTGTTTGCACTTCCGTAGGCAAATTTTAAAAATGTTTTGTCAACGTTTTCTATCGCCACATACAAACCAATGTATTCACCATTCACAAAAACTTTTGTAAAAGAAGTTCTGGAAGCAAGCATTCCGGCATCTCTGCATAATTTTAAGCAAATAGCATCGTGCAGAAGTGATGGGTCGTTCGTAAAATTATTGAGGTTTAATTTTTCTAATCCATCCAGTTCTTGATTATTTACAAATTCATCAAAGGAAATTTTTAAAGGTTTTTTTCTTCCAAAGCTGGTTAGTGAATTAGAAGCATTTCCTTTTTCTCTGAAACCACAGTCGTTAAGAGTAATTCCATCAAAAGTAACATTGCATTTGTGATATTTTTCGGGATATAAAAGTGGATCTTGAATATTTAACTCCCAATCTTGCTCTAATGTATCAAACCAATTTACTAAATCAGTTTCTATAACCAGTGTATGCAAAATGGTATCGTTAAACACAAAATTGCCTGTTTGGGCACTTGTGCTTAGCGTAAAACAAATGAAGATATAGAGAATTATTTTTTTCATTTTCTATAAATCCTGTGTTCTTTGTTTAGAATTTCATATTGCTTTTTAAAATTCTTTTTCAAGAAATGAACTCCCAATGTAAAATTGACACCGGTTTGCTCATTTTTATTAGCCAGATTAAATTGTAACGCGAATTTAAAATGGACTCTGATATTTTCATTTAATTTTCTTTCGTAACCGGTGAATGGTTCAATGGTTGTTTGAGTTCCGTTATTGTATTTTACACCCATTAAGTTAAATTCGGAGCCCCAGAAATAACTGTTTTTCTTAATATAAGTAGAAGCTCCGATGTATTTTTGATAACCTATTCCGAATTTGGTAATTGCATAAGGTTTTGCAGGAGAATAAGTAAGGTGTGTGTAAAGTATTTTGTTTCCTCTGTAAGCAATTCCGATTTTATATTGCATTCCAAATGCCCGTCCCGTAAAAGGTTCATTTCTGAATACCGAGAAGTAGGGAGTATTGTAATATCCCATATTTATTCCTGCAAAAACTGTTTTTAATTTTTTTCCTTGTACAGTATCAATGCTTGTCCATGGAATTACAGAAATGGATTCGTCAATTTTTTTGATTTTTAAATTGGTGGAATCACATTGAACGATTGTTCCGGTTTGAGAATTTCCATCTTTCAGAACAACTTCATCAGTGAGGAGTCTTCTGTAATTATTGCAACTGCTGAGTGAGACAGCAAAAAGTACAAGGAAGATAAAATAGCGTATTGTATTTTTCATTCATAAAAGATATGCATAATTATTAGACGCAACAAATTACAATTAGTTTGATTTTCGTCTTCTTTCCTTTTCCTTTATAATCAAACTCAATTCTCTCCCTGTTTGTCCTTTTACAGATGTATTTTCCTGTGCTCTTCTAATAAGGTAAGGAAGAACTTCATTTACTGGTCCATACGGAACATATTTAGCGACATTGTAATGAGCGTTTGCCAAATTGAAACTTATGTGATCACTCATTCCTAGCAATTGAGAAAAGTAAATATGCTTGTTGTCAGCAGAAATATTTTTTTTCTGCATCAGCTCCGCAAGTTTCATTGAACTGTTTTCATTGTGTGTTCCTGCGCAAATAGCAATTCTCGAAATATTTTCTGCGCAAAATTCTATAGCTGCATCATAATCTATGTCCGTATTTTCTTTTGTATCTTGAATTGGAGAAGGATAATTATTTTCTTCAGCACGTTTGCGCTCTTTTTCCATATAAGCTCCACGCACAAGTTTTGCTCCCAGGAAATAATTTGATTTTTGAGCCAATTCAAATGAGTGTTTCAAATAGGATAATCTGTCTTTACGATACAACTGATAAGTATTGTAAACAATTGCTTTTTCTTTATTGTACAGTTCCATCATATTGTTTGCCAACATATCTATTGCTTCCTGTATCCAGCTTTCTTCGGCATCAATAAAAATAGGAACACCGGCAGCATGTGCTGCTTTACAAATAGCATTTACCCGATTTTTTACTCTCTCGTACTCCAAATGCTCATCAGCTGTTAAAGCAATTTTTGAACTGACTTTTTCCAACAAATCAAATCGGGCTAAGCCGGTTACTTTAAAAACACAAAAGGGAATATGTTTGTCATTCTTAGCTTTGTTAACAGTTTCAGTGGTTTCTGTGCAACAAGCATCAAAATCTTTTTCAGTTTCTTTCCCTTCAACCGAGTAATCCAGTATGGTTCCTACATTGTATTTCCCTAATTCATTTATTGCTTTTGTACATTCATCAATGGTTTCACCTCCGCAGAATTGTTTGAATATGGTAGCTTTAATTAAACCTTTAATCGGTAAATGCATTTTAATTGCAAAAGTGGTAAGCGATTTTCCAATTGAGACAAATGTTGGATTTGAAACCATTTTAAAAAGCCAGTACGAACGATTTAAATCTTTATTTGTTTTCCCGGAAAAGGAAACCTCTGTATTGTTGAATGATAACATAGATAATTTAATAAGAATACAAATATACTAAATTACCCTTGTCAGATTGATGCTGCAATCACTCAGTTTTTGTTATATTTGTTTTTCTACAATGCATTTATGACGGAAATCAGGTCCAATACATATTCGGTTTTTATCTCCAATGATATTTCTAAAGAAATTAATCGCTTTCTTAAAGCCAATAAGTCTAAATATTCCAAACTGTTTATTTTAGTTGACGAAAACTCATTGAAATATTGTTATCCTCAATTGGTAGAGAAGATTGAAGCTTTTGAAGATGGTGAAATTATTGAAATTGATAGTGGAGAACAAAGTAAAACCTTGGAAGTATGCATTCAAATATGGAGTGCATTGAGTGAATATGGTGCCGACAGAAAATCACTTTTTGTAAATATCGGAGGAGGAGTAATTGGTGATATGGGTGGATTTATTGCTTCTACTTTTAAAAGAGGAATTGATTTTATTAATATTCCTACTACTTTATTGTCTCAGGTGGATGCTTCCATTGGTGGTAAAGTTGGTGTAGACCTCAATCATTTAAAAAATGAAATCGGAGTTTTTAATAACCCTGCTGCTGTTTTTGTAAACAGTAATTTTTTGAATACTCTAGATAAGCGACAAATATTATCGGGCTTTGCAGAAATAATTAAACATGCTTTGATTGCTGATTATAATTATTGGAAAAAAGTAATGAATGCCGATTTCGCTGATTTAAATTCTTTTGAGGAATTAATAAAAACATCGGTTCATATTAAAAATACTATTGTTTCAGAAGATCCGACAGAACAAAATACCAGAAAGGTTTTAAACTTCGGGCATACAATAGGGCATGCTATTGAAACGTTTTCATTGGAACACGAAAACAAAAAACACCTTTTGCATGGAGAGGCAATTGCAGTTGGAATGGTTTGTGAAGCTTTTCTTTCGTATAAAATTTGCAAATTGTCAAAGGATGAATTGAGCGAGATTACTGAATTTATTGTTGGAAAATTTAAGTCGGTGAAGCTGGATGAAATGGATACACATAGGTTAATTGAGCTGATGAAGCACGATAAGAAAAACGAAAAGGGTGACATTAATTTTTCTTTATTATCAGCCATCGGCAAATGTGAGATAAATAAAAAAGCAAAAGCCGATCAAATCATAGAAGCATTAAAATATTATTCAGAACAAGTAAAATTGATGGCCTGATTTTTCAGACTGACTTAATAAACTGTCACCCTGAGCATTCTGCGTAATAAGCAGACACTATCGAAGGGCGGAATCTCCTGAGATGAACTAAAAGCATTCATAATGAAATATACTATATCGCATCCAACAAAAAAATTAGCTGGAACTATTGAACTTACTGCTTCAAAAAGCGAAAGCAACAGAGCTCTGATTATTCAAGCATTGTGCTCAGAAAAATTTGAAATAAAAAATTTAGCTTCAGCTCAAGATACAGAAACTCTTGCAAAAATTCTAAGCTCTCCCGACTCCGAGCTCATTGATGTTGGTCCCGCTGGAACAACTATGCGTTTTTTAACCGCTTATTTTGCTACTAAAATTGGAACCCGCACACTTACGGGTTCTGATAGAATGAAAAAACGCCCAATCGGAATTTTGGTAAATGCTTTGCGAGATTTAGGTGCACATATTCAATATCTGGATAAAGAAGGGTTTCCTCCTTTAAAAATTACGGGTAAAGCATTGAAAGGCGGAGAAATTGAAATGGATGGAAATGTAAGCAGTCAGTTTATTTCTGCACTATTGTTGATTTCTCCTGAATTACAAAATGGATTAGTTATAAATTTTAAAAGTAAAGTTACATCACGTCCGTATATTGACATGACATTAAATATGTTGGAAGAATTCCGTGTTTATGGACAATGGCATGAGAATTCTATTTCTGTAAGCAAACAAAATTATCATAAAAAAAGTGAAGAAGATTATGCGTATGAAGTGGAAGCCGATTGGAGTGCTGCATCATACTGGTATGCAATGGTTGCTTTGAGTGAAGAAGCAGATTTGACTATCAAAGGGTTAAAAAATCCAAGTTTGCAAGGTGATTCTATACTTTCAGATGTGTTTACTTTTTTTGGTGTAAAAACAGAGTTTGTCCCTGGTGGAATAAAAATTACAAAAAACAGAATCAAAGACGAACATTTTGGATTCGATTTTGCTGATTGTCCGGATATAGCCCAAACAGTAGCGGTTGTGGTGAGTGCTTTAAATATTCCTGCTTTATTTAATGGTGTTCACACTCTTCGGATAAAAGAAACTGACAGAGTAGAAGCATTAAAAATTGAGTTAAAAAAATTAGGAACAGAAGTTGAAATACTAAATGACAATAGTGTAAAAATTAACCCTTCATCGGACATCAAGCATCCGGCATCGGTCGATACATACGAAGATCACCGTATGGCTATGGCTTTTTCAGCACTTGCAATGAAATTGGAAAATATTACAATTGAAAATCCGGAAGTAGTAAAAAAATCCTACCCTAATTTTTGGAACGATTTAAAAAGTTTGGGATTTGAGATTAAAGAATCATAAACATAAATTTATCTTAACATAAAACCGCAACAAATAAAAAATCCTTTTTAATCATAAAAATCATAAAAAATCTGCGTTCCCATTTTGTTTTCTTTAGAATATCATATCCTCTTACTCACATAATCAAATCTCCAAAGCAAAAACACAGCAGCTACAGTAAGTCCTAGCGACAAGCCATACCATATTCCCTGAACACCTAAATTCAATTTAAATCCGAAAACATAACTCATTGGCAAACCAATTGCCCAATAGGCAATGAGTGTAATAATGGTTGGAATTTTTACATCTTTTACTCCACGTAAAGCTCCTAATCCTACTACTTGAATTCCATCACTCAACTGAAAAAAGGCAGCTATTACAATTAAAGAAGTTGCAATGGAAATAACATTTAATTCTTTGCTGAATAATGTTGGCAGAAAATGTTGAAGTAAAATAAACAAGAGTGCCATCAATCCCATAAAAGCAAACACCATCGCAAAAGCACTAAATCCTGCAGTTCTAACACCATCTCTGCTTTTTAATCCCAATTGATTTCCAACTCTCACAGATGCTGCTGCCGATAATCCACTTGCCATCATGTAAGTACTGGCGGCTATACTTAATGCAATTTGATGTGCCGCTTGTGCATCCGGACTAATCCAACCAATCATTACCACAGCAAATGCAAATGCTCCAACTTCAAATACCCATTGTAATCCAGATGGAATTCCAATGCCCAATATTTTTTTTACCAATGATTTTGAAATCGTTCTTAACTGAAATCCTTCCCAATAAATTTTAAAATGTTTGTTATAATATACATACGCAAACATTGCTAAAGCCATAGCTACACGTGAAATAAAGCTTGCCCAACATGAACCCATTAATCCCATTTCTGGAAATCCCCAATGTCCAAATATCATTAAATAGTTTAGTAAAATATTTAAAAGATTCGATCCAATTGTGATGAGCATTGCAACTTTTGTGAATGAAAGTCCTTCAGTAAATTGTTTGAATCCAGAAAAAATGCAAAGAGGAATCATCCCCAACATCATAATATTTAAGAAAGGAATCGCCAAGTCAACCACTTCTTGCTTTTGGTTGAACAGATTTAGAATTGGTGAAATAGCTACCAGCAAAACAAAAAGCAAAATTCCCAATATGGTATTAATGATTATGCAGTGTTTTAATAATTCAGCACTTTCAGAATGATTTTTTGAGCTATCTGCTACTGCCACTAATGGAGTAATTCCATAGGAAACTCCTAAACCGAATACTAAAACAAGTGTATAAAGGCTATTTGATAATGCAACAGCAGCCTGCTCAATGGTTCCTATTTGGCCAACCATTGCAGTATCCACAACTCCAACCATGATATGCCCCAATTGGCTTATTACTACTGGATAAGCAAGTGAAAATGTGGCTTTATAGCTGTTTAAATAATTTTTTGATAACAAAACTGACATAGGGGGGCAAAGATAATTTAATCTTCAGAACTATTGAGAGCCTTTATTGATAATGGTTTAAATAGTCATTTTTTATGAACAATATGCAACTTCGAATGCTAAAAAATCATCTTCTTTTTGTTACAAAATCATCCCAAATTTTATTACATTTGTAATCACAATTTAATAACCTATAAATCAATAACTTAAAAATGAAAAAACACATTTTTTCTTTCGTTTTACTTGTAACAATTTCCTTACAAGGTTTTGCTCAAACGACTAAAATTCCTGCAACTAATACCAAAGAGTATGAAGTAATGAAGGCTGAGGGAAAGATTCCTTCAGGAAGTATGTTTAAAAGCGCCAGCACAAATTTTACACCTTCTTTTGAAGATTTAAAGCAATTAGGAGTAACTCATAAAATGCCCGCTTCAGGCTGTGGATGCTATATTACCCCGGATGGAACATATACAGTTGCAATGGCTCCGAATGACGATTTGAGTACAGGTTTGATTGCAATCCCTTTTAACTTTTGTTTATACGGAACAAATTATACAACCCTTTATATTAACAATAATGGTAACGTATCTTTTGGTTCGCCTTACGGAACATTCTCTTCATTTCCTTTCCCTGACCCGGGATATATAATGGTAGCACCATTTTGGGGTGATGTGGATACTCGCGGAACAGGAGTAGTTTATTATAAAATTACACCAACAGCAATGTATGTGAATTGGGAAGCCGTTGGATATTACAGCACAATGACAGACAAAGTAAATAGTTTTCAATTGATTATTACTGATGGATCTGACCCAGTTTTACCAGTGGGAAATAATATTGCTTTCTGTTATGGTGACATGCAATGGACAACTGGAGCTGCTTCTGGCGGAGTTGGTGGTTTTGGTGGAACTCCTTCTACAGTTGGTGTAAATCAAGGCGCTCCGGGATTAAATTATATTCAAATCGGACGATTTGATCAACCCGGTGCTGCTTACGATGGCGGTTATGGGGCAAATGATGGTGTTAGCTGGTTAGATAATCAATCTTTTTATTTCAACTCTTGCTCCGGAAATAACATTCCTCCGATTGTTAGTATCACTCCACCTTTGTTGAGTGGAGGCGGAGCTTGTGATACATTAAAACTTTGCGGAAGCGATGATACATTGGTAGTAAGTGCTTTATTTTTATCTCCTGAAATTGGACAAACAACCAGCATTGTTGTTAATCTTCCTGCAGTTCCCGGATTCTCAGTTTTGAGTAATACTCCCGGAAATTCAGCTACAGCAGAAGTGCAAATTATTGCTTCAGCTGCAAACGCGGGATTACAAACAATTCAATTTATTGCAACAGATGATGGTGTTCCTGCCGGAGTTACTACAGTTAACTTAAACGTTTTTATTGATACAACCGGACTCGCAGCATTCAACCCGCTCATATCCGGAGTGCTCGATTTTTGTGTCGGTGATAGTACAACTCTGAGCATTGCTCCAACAACATTTGATAATTATATTTGGAGTAATGGTTCAACCGGTTTTTCTATTGTCGCAAATTCAAGCGGACAATATTGGTGTACAGCCAGTGAAAATGGATGTTTCAAAACGGTTTTAGTTGATGTGGTTGAACATCCGAATCCTACTCCTGAAATTATTGGAACTTTATTTACATGTTTTACCAACACTACCGATTTAACTGTTGATTCAACAAGTTTATATGCCAGCTATTTATGGTCAACATCTAGTACAAATGATTCAATCTCTGTGTTGACAGGAACATTTACTGTTACTGTTACCGATTCGTTTGGATGTGTTGGAACATCTCCTCCAGTTACGGTTATTAATGCAAATCCTGATGTAACTATTACAGGTGTTGTTCCATTTTGTCCGGAAGACAGTATAACATTAAATGCAGTACCAACTATACCTGCCGGGGCAAGTTATTTATGGTCGAACTCTGATGCAACTTCTTCAACAGTTGTAAATAGCTCCGGGCAAGTTACTGTAACAGTGAGTTATTCAAATGGATGTAATGCATCAGATACGGTCACAATTTCACAGTATGATTCACCAATTGCAAATTTTACCAGCAATCCATTAGGAACATCTAATCCGGCTTCGGTTGTAAATTTCACTGACTTATCAACTATTGCTTCTGGAACAATTATTAATTGGCTTTGGAACTTTGGTGATTCTTTAGGAATTCAGTCTACATTGCAAAATCCTTCACATATTTACGGAGCGGATGGAACTTATCCTGTAATGCTTGCTGTTCAAAGTAATAATGGATGTTGGGATACAATTTTCTTTGATTACATTATTGTTTCTGATATTGTTGTTCCAAACGTGTTTTCTCCAAACGGTGATTTAGATAATGAATTTTTGGCCTTCAAAAATTTGCATTTCTTCCCTGGAACTTCTTTAACAATTTATAATCGTTGGGGAAATAAACTTTATCAAGATTCCGATTATCAAAACAATTGGAAAGGCGATGGACAAAGTGATGGAGTATACTATTTCGTTTTAGAAAATTCGAAATTTGAAAATCCGAAAGCAGGTTTCTTTCAGATAATCAGATAAAAAATAAAAGTCCATAAAAAAATCCTGCTAAGCAATTAGTGGGATTTTTTATTTTGAAAAAAATGAATTATATTTGGTATACTCCTTCGTTAACTAAAAATTATAAACATGAAAAAAAATAAATTTACTCTCGGAATTTTATTTTCTTCCTTCTCAATTTTTCTATTACTTTTTTCAGCGAAAGCTCAAATGGTTGGTCCAAATGCATATATGCAAGGATTTAATGTTGAGCTTGGAATTGATGGTGATGGCGGATTTGAGGGTGCTGATATAACTGTTTCGCCTGTTCCTGCCGGAATGCATTATAGGTCGGGTAATCCATTTTTTGGATTTACTGCCAATCCACAGTTGAATGCTTGGCTAACCTTTGATGGAGATTTTTTTACACCGGGAAGCCCTGAAAATGGCTGGGGTTTTGAAATTGCTGATACTGGTGGTGTGAAGGGAGGAAATAATTGTTCATACCTGCAACAAATTCCCGGATCTATTACTTCCTGGACTTATGCCATGGGTCAAACTTTATGCGATTGGGAAGGTAATGCAACTTCAGGGACGAATCTAAATTTTAAAATTAATTATCAGTTGCAAGACAATGATTTGTTTTATGTAACAACAGTAACAGTTACAAACAATACTGGTTCTACAATTCCCACTTTATACTATTACAGAAATGTTGATTCTGATAACAATCAATCAATAAGCGGAGATTTTACTACTCAAAATACAATTATCAGTCAGCCGTGTCTTCCATCTTGTCCTGCTAATGTAAGTTCAACGTCAACAGTTCCTGCAAGTCAACCAATGTCATATTTTGGTTTTCTGACTGATGCCGATACAAATTGGAGAGCTACTTATGGAGGGTTCACCAATCGGGATGCTTCTGATATATGGAACGGAATGCCTCCTTTTACTCAAATGATTGGCTCAACAAATTTTGCTGACGAAGCAATATCGATTGCTTACAAAATACAAAACTTAGCTTCAGGAGATTCGGCATCATTTAAATTTTGTACCGTTTTTGATGATGATGAGGTGGATTGCGCAACTGCTGCACTCACTGTATCACAATCTCCGTTGTCAAGTGTTATGGTAACAACTCCGGCATTTACACTTACAGGTGGAAGTCCTGCCGGAGGAACATACAGTGGAACATGAGTTACTGGTGGAAATACTTTTGACCCAAGTGTTTCCGGTGCGGGTGATTTTATCATTTCATATACTTATACAGATACTAATTCTTGTGTTTCTGTTGCAAACACATCTATTCACGTAGCAATGGTTACAGGAATCAATAATGAATCAACTAACTCTTCAATCTCCATCTTTCCAAATCCGTTTTCAGAATTTACAACAATTCAAATCGGGAAAGATATAAAACTTGCCAATGCAGAAATGCATATTTACGATATGCTAGGTAAGGAAGTTAAATTAATTTCAAAAATTAATTCTAACGAAATTAAAATCGATAGCAAAGGCTTATCAGAAGGAATGTATTTGTATAAATTCATTAATGACGGTGAAACAATTGCATCCGGAAAATTATTTATAAAATAGAATTTAATTTTTTTTTAGAAAGAGCGAAAATTGATGGAAATCAATTTTCGCTCTTTCTTTTTTAGTTTCCTGTTGATTGGCGACTGCCAATTGTTCATTCCTTTCTTTTGACTTTCCTTGTAAAATGTAGTATCTTTACAGTATTAATAGTTCTTTTAAATGGGGTCGTATGGTTTTGACAGCGTTGCGATTTTTATGTAAGCATGTCGTGTGTTGTGAATATGGCACGTAAATCCTAATTCTCAAAATTCTATCTGGCGAGTCTAACTTGTCTATGGCTGCTTAATACCAAGTATTAAGTGCCGTTGTTTCCGGAGAAGCTCTGATCTTCTGCGTCTCCTGTGAAGCATTACAAATGAAGAAATAGTTGCGTAGAGCTTTGATACGTGATGAGATAAAAAAGCTAAGTATGTTTTGTGGCCTGCAGGTTTGCCTGAAACATATCTAAAATCAAATATCTGATAAACATGTAGAAAACTTATTAATACGATGTTTGGACGAGAGTTCGAATCTCTCCGGCTCCACTATTTAGACCAAAAGTATCCTGCTTTTTAGCAGGATACTTTTTTTATGTTCAGATGCAAATTCGAGCTTGCTTGAAATTTGACAGCTGGACATAAAAAAAGAAACCCTGAAAGGGTTTGCTTTTGATATTCCGACTCTGGAAAGGATAGATCTTTCCGAAGGGAAAATCTCTAGGATGTTTAATAATGCTATCATCTATACCGAATGCTCAAACATCATTTAAATTCTGTTTTATTTTTTATATGTGCTATTCTTCTTGCATACAGTAACTCGTCTGCTCAAAAACTCCCCTCAAATTTTTCCGGATTTGTAGAAAATAAAGGTCAGATCATTGACCAGAATAATAATCAAAATAAAGATGTGCTTTTTTTATTTTCTGGTAAAGGAATAAAAATTCAACTTAGAAAGACAGGATATTCATATGAACTTTTTTCCCTAGATGGTGCACCAATAAACCTAAATTCAAAGCTTCAAAACCCTTATGATTTATTAAGAACGAAAATTAATATTAATCGTTTAGATATTGATTTTGTTGGAATGAATGAAGCAACTGAAGTTGTTTCTGAAATTAAGAACGAGGATTGTTTCAATTATTTTATTTCAGGACAAGAAATAACGAATGTAAATTCATTTAATAAAATCACTTATAAAAATGTGTTTCCTAAGACAGATATTGAATTCATTATAAATCAACAAAACGATTCTCCTTTTAAATACAATATTGTTTTAAACCCCGGAGCTGATATAGAAAATGTAAAATTTCTTGTTAAGGGAGCGTCTGCAATTATAATAGAAAATGGGGACATTGCTCTTTTAACTCCAGCCGGAATTATCAATGAAACAATACCACATAGCTATTATTCAATCTCTCCAGATAAAAATGAAGTGGTGAATTTTGTTGTAAAAAATAATTTAGTTTCATTTTCTGCAAAATATAATAAGTCAGAAAAATTTGTAATCGATCCATCAACAAATCGTATCTGGGGAACATATTACGGAGGTCCTAGTTTGGATTATTGTACCGCAACAGATATAGATAATCAAAATAATGTTTACATAACAGGTTACACTTTGAGTGCAACTAATATTGCTACTTCAGGTGTTTATCAATCAACCATAGGAGGTAGTTTTGATATTTATCTAGCAAAATTCAATTCAAGTGGCGCACGCATTTGGGCTACCTACTTTGGAAGTTCAAGTGTTGAAGCAGCTTATGCAATGTGTGTAAGCGCGACAGGCAATATTTATTTATGTGGTGATACTTTCAGTACTTCAGGTGTTGCAACAGTTGGAGCGCATCAAACTGTTTATGGTGGAGGGGTGGATGATGCTCTTTTAGTGAAATTCGATTCAACTGGTCAGTTATCGTGGGCAACTTATTGTGGCGGATTATTCCATGATATTGCCTCAGGAGTTGTAGAAGACAAAGATGGAAATGTAATTATAACAGGTCACTCTGAAAGTGCTACGGGAATTGCTACTATTGGATCATATAATAATTCCTATGCAGGTGGTTACGATGTGTTTGTAGTAAAATTTGATAGCACTGGTGTTCGGCAATGGGGAACTTATTACGGAGATTTTGATATTGATGAAGCATATGCAATTGATTGTGATATATCAAATAATATTTATGTGGGAGGATTCACAACAAGTTCGAGCAGTATTGCAACAGCTTCAGGGCACCAGACTGGCTATAGCAGTCAGCAAGATGGTTTTGTTGCAAAATTTAATCCTTCCGGAACAACTTTGATGTATGGAACTTATTATGGTGGATTAGGGAATGATCAAGTGACTTCTTTAAAGCTAGATCCGGGTGGGAATATTTTTATTGTTGGTAATACTACAAGCAATACAAATATTGCCAGCGCAGGTGCATATCAATCAACTATTGGTAGTGCCGATGATGGATTTGTTGCTCGTTTCAATTCTCTTGGTGTTCGTCAATGGGGAACATATTTTGGTGGTAATGATGTAGATTACATTGCCGATTTGGTTTTTGATACAAATGAAAATCTTCTTTTTTGTGGTTCAACATTAAGTACAAATATTATCAGTACAAATGATGCATATCAATCAAATCTTGCAGTAATAAATTTGTATGATTCCTATTTTGAAAGATTTGATAAAAGTGGAATCCGTGAACACGGAACTTATTTTGGCGGTTCTTCTAATGACCATGGTAGAGGCATTACTATGGATGACTTAGGTAAAGTTTATATCGCAGGCGAAACTTCTAGTGTTGACAGCATAGCAAGTGCCGGAGCTTTTAATACGGTTTGGGCTGGTGGAGATGATGCATTTCTTGCAAAATTTTGTATCGCTCCGGAACCAACTATTTTTCCTTCGGGAACAATAACAATTTGTTATGGAGATACATTGTGGCTGAGTACTCAAGCCGGATTCGCTTCTTATTTTTGGAATGATAGCACTTCAATAAATCCTTTGATAACAAATGATTCTTCAGTAACTGGAACGTATTATTATTTTGTAACAGTTACTGATGGAACAGGCTGTGACGCAACGACTGATTCCTCAGTAGTTATAGTTGATTTGTGTGCAGGTTTAAATGAAAATATAGAGAACGAATCTCTTCGGTTATTCCCCGTGCCTTCTTCAGATGTTTTATTTTGCAATTTTAATTATTCTCACAAAAAAGAAAATATTCAAATAGAAATTTATTCTTCTAAAGGTGAACTAGTTTATAAGAATACAACTTTTGAAAGTGATAATTATATAGACATAAAAAAACTCTCACAAGGAATATACATACTACAAGTGAGAGTTGATGAAAAAATATTTCAGAAAAAATTTATTAAGAAGTAACTACTTAACTATTGTTACCGTTCCAATATATTTATGTTTCTTATCGTTGGTGTCAGTAATCTTTACAGTATACACATAAACATCCTCTTGTGCCATTTCTTTTCCATGGTTTGCTTTTCCATCCCAATGTTTATTAATATCATCAGCAAAGAAAATTAAATTGCCCCACCTGTCATAAATAAACATTTCAAACTTTTTGATATAATCTCCCTTTCCAAAAAACTCATCATTCACTCCATCATCATTTGGAGTAAAAGCATTTGGAATAAAGAAAGTAAATTCAGGTTCAATTTCTATACATAATAAAGTAGCATCGATACAACCAAAATTACTAGTTACAGTTAATGAAGCACAATAAGTTCCGTCTTCTGTAAAAACATGTGTCGGGTTTTGTAAAGTACTTGTATTGTCAGCGGAAGAAGCATACCCATCTCCGAAATTCCAAGCCCATGAAACAATACTTCCACCTGAAATAGTAGAATTATCAGTATAAGTAACAACAGGATTAATTATGCTAGTAGATAAAGGTGCAGTGAAATCAGCAACAGGATTAGGGTGCGCTGTAACATAAGCTGGGTAAGTTACACTTGATGTACAGCCACCAACTGATGAACTAACTGCCAAGCTTACACTATAAGTGCCTGGAATATTATAGCAATTAGTCGGTGCTAATGAAGTAGAAGTATTTCCATCTCCAAAATCCCAAGCCCAAGTTGAAATTGATCCACCTGCAACTGTAGAATTATCAGTAAAATTTACACATAGTGGAGCACATCCACTTGTAATGGGAGCGCTAAATGCAACAACCGGCATAGGTGAAACAGTAACTGTAACAGTTGCTGTAGCTGTTGGAGAACATCCATCATCGGCAGTTACAGTGTAAGTAGTAGTGCTTGTTGGTGAAACAGTAACAGGTGTTCCAAATCCTGTTCCGGCTGGAGCCCAAGTGTAAGTGTAGGGACCACCATTACCCATTGAAGCAATTGCTGATATTGAAGTAGAACCACCTAAACAAATGGAAGCAGTTCCATTTGCAATTACCGAAAGTGCGGGATTAACGGTTATAGTAACAGAAACTGGAGCTGCTGCACATCCGTTCACATCTGTTGCATTTACAGTGTAAACAGTAGTTGCAGCAGGTGTTGCTGTTGGATTAGCAATATTTGTAAAATCTAAGCCGGTTGCAGGTGACCATGAATAGGAATAAGCACCACCATTTCCACCGGATGCTGAAGCGGTAATCATTGTGCTTGCAGCTGAACATATTGTTACAGGAGCAATTGGTGCAATTACAACTAAACTAGGCTCTGTGATTGTAGCTGTTACTGTTGCTGTACATGAGTTAGCATCAGTAATAGTACATGTATAAGTTCCGGCACATAATCCATTTGCTGTTGATGTAGTTTGAACTGGAACAGTATTCCAAGAATAAGAATATCCACTTCCAACTGTGCCGCCATTGCCCGTAGCTGTGGCATTTCCATCACAAAGTCCATTACAGCTTGCAGCTGTAACAACCGATGTGGCAGTAAGTAAAGTAGGTTCAACAATAGAAGTATCACTTGTGGCAGTACATCCCCATGCATCAGTTACAGTAACTGAATATGATCCCGGACATAATGAAGTACAAGAAGCACCTGTACATCCCGATGACCATAGATAAGTATATCCGGAAACTCCACCGCTAGGAATAACAATAGTTTGCCCGTTACAAGCACCGTTACAAGTGACATCAATTCCTGCAATAGCTACAGTGATTTCTGTGTCAGCATAAATTGTGACAGTGGAAGTTCCACTACAACCACTTGCATCAGTAAGTGTAACGGAATAAGTTGTAGTACTTGTAGGAGTAGCTATTGGATTAGCAGTAGAAGCGCCTGTTAATGTTGCAACGGGTGTCCAATCATAAATATATCCTGCACCATTAGGTGTAACGTTTAAAATTGTGCTTCCGCCAAAACAAATAGTATCATTTAATCCAGCATTTACAGCCAGCGAAGGAATAACAGTAACAGTAGCAACTGCTGTCCCGGTACAACCACCATTCGTTGCAGTAACCGTATACGAAGTTGTAACGGCAGGTGTAACACTTAATGGATTTGCAGTTGATCCTGTATCCCATGAATAAGATGTTCCTCCTGTTGCTGTTAATACAGCAGTTTGGCCTGCACAAATAGTTGGAGAGTTAACAGTTGGTGAAGCCGAACCGCCAATTGTAACTGTAGCAACAGCTGATGAAGTACAACCTGAAGTTGTTCCTGTCACCGTGTAAGATGTAGTAACTGTTGGACTAACCATTAAAGGATTAGCCGTAGAACCAGTATCCCATAAATAACTAGCTGCCCCTGATGCAGTAAGTGTAGCTGTTTGCCCGGGACACATTGTAACGGAGTTTACAGTAGTAACAGGTGCTGCATTCACAGTTACGCAAACCACATTGGAAGTCGCAGAACTACAGCCGGTAACTACAGCTTGAAAACAAGTATTGCTGGTTATTCCTGATGTAACAAATGGAGTAGTAGTTGCCCCGGGTATATTTGTCCATGGCCCTCCTGAAACAGGCGCAGATTGCCACTGAATAGTTCCTGTATAACCAGCTAAAGATAAAGTGACGGGAGTTCCTGAACAGACGGATCCAGGACTCACACTTGCAGTACCTGGAACGGGTGCCGTTGTGGTGGTAATTGTAATCGAACTTGTTGCACTCCAGCATCCAAGTGGTCCACCTGTTACAGTACATGTGTATGTAGTCGTTGTTGTAGGTGATGCAATAGGATTTGCAATTGTGGGATTACTTAAACTTGCAGCCGGAGTCCATGAATAAGTAGGAGGATAAGGACCACAAGCACTTGTAATTGTTGCATTTAATTGAGAAGTAGCAGGAACACAAATTACACTTGGAGTAGCCGTTAAACTCAATGTAGGCATAGTAAAGGTTCCAGGTGTTGTAAAAGTATAAGTCGCAGTCCAACCACTATATGTAGAAGGAGGATAAACCTCACGTGCTCTGAACATGTATGTAGTCCCTGGACATAATGAAGCAATGCTTATTGTTTGTGTTGGATATGGAAAAGGAGTTGAGGTTTTTGCAATTGTAGCTGTATTGTAAAATGCAGGAGTTCCTGTTCCAGTAAATGAACCTGGACTGCAAGCAAACTCTACCTGAACATAATAACTGCAATTATAAATGGTATTGCTCGACCAATTCAGAATTAAATTGCTGCCGGAAATACTTTGACTTGTTAAAGTAGGTACATTTAAAGGCGAGCATGCCTTTGAAACTTGAAAAGCAAAGAAATAAAAAATGACTAAAAAAGAGAGTTTAAGAGATTTTGCCATGCTTACCTAGTTTGTCTTTATTTAGATGCTAAATCAGACCAAAAGGTTGCACATAAATTAAATCTACGATATTATACTTAAACAATTCATAAATTTTCGTAGAAAACGATTGCTTTTCTCCAAAAAAGATATTATCCGGGAGCTTGGGAAGCTGCATTTTTGTCTATCGACCTCCGCATAGCACTTATTACATAAATGGCTAATAAAACCATAAAAATAGTTGCAACAACTGCAATTACAACAACTCCGACTTCAGCACTTAAGATAGCCCAGCACCATACGGCACAAGTTAATGCCATTAAAACAACAGCCATTAGTACTCCAAGAAAAGCATACAAAGCAATAAGCGCAGCATTATCAATTTTCGATTCTTTTTCCACAATATCAGATGAGATAAATTGGCTAGATGTGTTGTTTTGTTTATCAATTAGCCCAAAATGATTTTTTTCAATCATATATCCAATTGGGCTATTTGTTGGATTGTTATTGCCAATATTGTTTCCTATTACTGTCATCAGCATTAAAGATGATAACGCAATAGTGGCTTTTGCAATTTTGTTTCTGAAATACAATTTTAATGGTTCTGACTTGTTAGTTCTTTTTTGTTTTATTAATGCAATAATTGCCAAAAGAAGCGTTCCTGAAAACAAATAAGATGAATTTATTGAAAAATGATATCCCATATCATGAAAATTTTTTCCAATCCCAATTCCCAATAATGCTATAATGGTTTGAATTACACCGATGAATATTTTCGTTTTAAATTTATTTTTTGAGGCCCAATTTGAAATGTTCAAAACAACCGATTGAAATTTTTTTGCTAAACCGATTATTGAAAAACCCATAATTACAAATAGTCCAAGCAAATTTAAATCATCCCAATTTTTCTTTCTCCGATTTTTTTTCACATAAAGTTGTGTTTTTTTTATTGTTGAAGAAACTATTGTTGTACTATTTTTAATTTGCTTCTTATTATGACTGTCAAACGAACTAGCGTTTTTCTTCTGCTTTGATGGATTGTTGTTCTCTGGTAAATTATTTAATATTTCATTTTTTGAAAATTCTTTTGAAAAAGATTGGTAAGGCTTGTTGGTGAACGTTTTTGAAGAGGTGTTTACTATTTGCTTAGGGGTAAAGTTTTCACTTTCTTGTGGGTTGGATGGTTGAAGTTTTGCAATTTCAATATGATACCCCTTGAAATATTTTCTTTTTTCAATATGAAAATTGCAGGAAATAAATACTAATAAAATGAAAAGAAACCCTGTTTTTTTTAGCATAATTTTAAGGTGTTGATGCACCAAAATTACTTATATTTTTACACCCATAATCAAAATATCATCAATCTGCTCAAGCTCCCCCTTCCAATCCTCAATGGTTGATTCCAGTATTTCTTTTTGACGTTCCATTGATTCATTGCGTATCTCCAATAATAATTTTTTGACATTTTTATCTTTGAATTTTTTTGCTTTTTGTCCGCCAAATTGATCAGCATAACCATCTGTGAAAACATAAAGCAAATCTCCTTTTTCCAATTTTATTTCATGATTATCAAAATTCTGAATGGCATCATCCATGAAAGAACCGATTGGAAATTTATTTCCTTTTATTTCTATAATCTCATTATTTCTCAATATCCATAACGGATTATAAGCACCGGCAAATTCTAAAGTCATATTTTTTTTGTCAAGAGCACACAATGCCAAATCCATTCCGTCACGAATAATGTTTTCTTCATCAGTACCCAAAGTTCTTGAAACTCCTTTATTTAGTGAGTTTAAGAGCAAATTTGGTTTCGAAAGACCATATTCATTCACCGATTGATTTAAAATATTTTGGCCTACAATACTCATAAATGCCCCTGGTACACCATGTCCTGTACAATCAACAGCAGCAAACATGATTTTATTACCCCATTCGGTTACCCAATAAAAATCTCCGCTAACTATATCTTTAGGTTTATATAAGATAAACGAATCTGGTAGCAGTCTTTTTACTGTTTTGTCAGGGGGCAATATTGCGCGTTGAATTCTTCTCGAATAATTGATACTGTCTAAAATTTCTTTTTGTTTTATCTCAAGTGTTTTTTTCTGAATATCAAGTAAATTATTTTTCTCGTCAAGATTGCGTAGAGCTGTATTCTTAGTGTTTTCAAATACAATGGCTACTAAATATAAAATTAAAATCAAACCAATATTTGTAGTAAAGCTGAAAATGTTTTTATATTTTAAATTATATCCTTCAGGAAAAGAATAGCCATCAATATATAAACAATAGAAACCAGTTAGCACCAATGAGCAAATTACTAAGCAAATAATTCCGCCCCTTTTCCCGGCAACTAATAAAGCTACAATAGGAGTGGAGGCAATCCATGGTGTTATAAACGACTCATATCCTTTAGTAAAATATACAGTTATCGCAATTGAAATTATGCATACTAAAAAGAAAAATATATGTATAAATTTTGGAAGAATTTTGTTTTTAAAAAGCAATAAGCAGCATATTGAAACAATGAATAATGGGACTTGAGAATATAAGCCTCCTGCATATTCGAATAAAATGGAAATAATAATATAGTTAATATTGAAATAGGCTACAACCAATAAAGTACCTACAGTAATTTTCGCTTTTCTATGCGCCTCCTCATTTAATGTGAAATGGTCAGGGATAAAATATTCAATTAGCTTTTTAAACATCTATTCTATTAAATTGTAAATTAAATAGTAAGAAACAAAAATCCATAAACCCTCACCAATGCCTAAAATAATTGCCAGTTTTTTTCCATGAGTAGTCTCGTAAAAAAAAATTGCAGGAAGAAAAAAGCAAATCAACCCTTCTGAAATAATTATATACCAAGGTGTGTTTAGTAACATTTTGCATGGATTATAATACCACCAATTGGCATAATATGCACATTGCTCAAAAACAGGAATGAAACATATTCCTATTATTAAACAAAGAATCATGGCTTCAATCATTTTTTCTTTTCTGCTTATTAACCAACCTAAGTATCCTACTTGAATCAATACAACGGCCCAAGCAAAAGGCATATAATTAGGTGAAAACCATATTTTCGGTTCTTCGGGAGGATAAACTAGTGATTTAATATTTTCAACTAACCATTTATCAGCAATAAGCTCTGTAGTACCAGCAATAATTCCGAAAAGTAATAACTTCTTTAAAAAATTATCTGATGTTAAAAAAGCAAATGAAGTTAATACTCCAAACATTCCTGTTGCCAAAATAAATGCCGATTTAAAACCCCATTTATAATGTGCCGACAAAAGAGTTATTACTAAAGTTAAAATCATCGAAATGATTATAAAAATGGACTCTTTTTTAAGTAAATTTTTCCCGTATGTTTTTAAAAGCATATTTACTAATAGTGTATTGAAACAAACAAATATATTATTTTAAAGCTATTTTGTAGGTTTTTATGAAACAAGAATTAATAGATTTATTTTAATTCTATTGTATAGAAATTCTAAAATCAGATGTATTTTCTTTATAACATCTACAATTTCGTCAGTTTGCAGCAAGTTAGGAGTCCTAAAACAAGCTATAATGAGATTTAAAAATCAATACACCCTTGCTTTCTAAAAAATAGCACCCTGCTAATCAGCCTATTTAGCAAATAATTCGAAAAAAAGTTTAAAATCACTTGCAAATCAAAAAAGTTTACTACTTTTGCACCCCGCTTTTAAACAAACGGTCGTTCATTGAGTACTAAAAACAAGAAAAATATTTTTTTTCTTTAAAATGTTTGCAGATTAAAAATAATTGTTACTTTTGTCGCCCGCATAAAAACGGAAACGTTCATTCAGTAAAGAAAAATAAATTATTTTTCTAAATTAATTTGCAGATTAAAAAAGTCTTAGTACTTTTGTCGCCCCGAAAGAAAACGGGATGTTCTTTTTAGCTTGAATTTATAGTTCTGAACTCGTTCAGAATAGATATATAAATAAGTTCTTTGAAAATATTGTGAAGTAAAAATGAAATAATGAGTATCCCTCTTATTAGTATGTTCTACTAGTAAGTTGAGAAACAAGTCCTAAATAAATTATATTTTTCTTTTTTGAAGAAGAGCATTATCAAACAAACTTACAATGGAGAGTTTGATC
>SXIH01000012.1 GCA_005772895.1 Bacteroidota bacterium
GGTTCCATTATGGCGAAATGGTGCTTGGCACATCACAAAGAAAATTTCTTATACACACACTTCGAAGAGATTTGTGAAATCATGAAAGCATACGATGTAGCATTTTCATTGGGAGATGGATTGCGTCCGGGTTCTATAGCAGATGCAAACGATGCGGCACAATTTGCAGAATTGGAAACATTGGGAGAGCTGACAAAAATTGCTTGGAAGCACGATGTACAAACAATGATTGAAGGTCCGGGCCACGTTCCAATGCACTTGATAAAAGTGAACATGGAAAAACAATTGCAAGAATGTCAAGAAGCACCATTTTATACACTCGGCCCATTGACTACTGATATTGCTCCAGGTTACGATCATATCACATCCGGAATTGGTGCTGCAATGATTGGATGGTTTGGTTGCGCTATGTTGTGTTACGTAACTCCGAAAGAACATTTAGGATTACCAAATAAAAAAGATGTGAAAGACGGAGTGATTACATACAAGATTGCTGCTCATGCTGCTGATTTAGCGAAAGGACATCCGGGCGCACAAATCCGCGATAATGCATTGAGCAAAGCACGTTTTGAATTCCGTTGGGAAGATCAATTTAATTTATCTCTTGATCCGGATACGGCAAGAGAATTCCACGATGAAACATTGCCTGCAGAAGGCGCAAAAACAGCGCATTTTTGTTCTATGTGCGGACCACATTTCTGCTCAATGAAAATTACAGAAGATGTTAGAAAATATGCGGAGGAGATTGGAATGACTGGTGACGAATCGTTGGAAAAAGGGATGCTAGAAAAAGCAAATGAGTTTGTGAATTCAGGAAGTGAAATTTATTCTTAAAAGAAATTTTCAGTTTTGGTAAAGAAAAAAATCATACCGTTTAAATTTCCTGAAGGAGTGCAAAGTATAAAAGAACATCATTTTGAATTTGCTTCAATTTGTCTACGAAGCGATGGCATAAGTCAAATAAATTCAGAAGATGACAGATTGTTCACTCTTTCTGAATCAAAGCCTATCCATAGTATGGTTAGTGAATTTAATGCGGGAAAACCAATTTACATAATGCATGTCCCGGGCAAACATACCAATGCAGATGACGACACAAGAAGATTTTTGTCAAGTGAAGAAGGTTTAAAACATAGAGTTGCCATTGCATTTGTATTAAAATCACTAGCGCAACAAATAGTCGCAAATTTTTATTTAAAGATCAATAAACCAGCGATACCAACAAAATTTTTCAGTGAACAAACAGCTGCGGAAGAGTGGTTGTTATCAATTAAAAATAATAATACGTTTAAGAAATGAATTTATGTATTATTTCCAATCCTAGTAATGTGTCAAACGAAAGCTTGATCATAAACAACCTTTTTTCAAATGGCTTGGAAATATTTCATTTGCGCAAACCAAATGGTTCAATTAATGAAGTTGCTGAACTCTTAAGAGGAATAGATGATAAATTTCATCACAAGATCTCCTTGCACCAGCACCACAAGCTTTCAGAACAGTTTGAAATTACGCGATTTCATTTTACTGAAGATAAAAGAAAAAAAACAGGGCCTGCGGAATTGGAGAAGTATTATTCTGATGGGAAAATATTATCCACTTCCATTCATAGTATAGATGACTATAAAATTTTATCTTCTTGTTTTGATTATTGCTTTTTGGGTCCGGTTTTTAACAGCATTTCAAAAAAAGAGAGCAAGTCAATAATAAAAAATGATTTTATAATTGAAGAACAAACAAAAACAAAAATAATAGCGCTAGGAGGAATAAATAAGGAATCAATCCCTGCCGTAAAAAAAATGGGATTCAATGGCATTGCTTTATTGGGTTCTATTTGGCAGAGCGAAAAACCGGTTGAATCATTTAATCAAATAAAAGAAACATGGCTTCAGAAACAACTTGTGTATTGAGCCTTGCGGGATTTGATCCATCGGGAGGAGCCGGATTGCTGGCTGATATTAAAACATTTGAGCAGCACAAAGTATATGGATTGAGCGTTAGTACGGCAACTACATTACAGACAGAAAATAAATTTTATTCGGTTGAATGGGAAAAGATAGAAACTGTTTTGAAAAGTGTAGATGTAATGTTGGATTCATATACTATCCAAGTTATAAAAATCGGAATTGTGCCATCATTTGATTATTTGTTTCAATTAGTAAGACACATTAAAAGTAAAAATGCTGAAATAAAAATTGTTCTCGATCCAATTATTAAATCAAGTACAGGGTTTGATTTTCAGAAAACAATTGATCAAAAGGAGTTGGTTTCCGTTTTAAAGAATATTTATTTGATTACGCCTAATGTACAAGAAGCGATACAATTAACTAATACAAACGATTCAAAAGAAGCTGCAAAGCTACTTTCGGAATATTGCAATGTATTACTGAAAGGCGGACACAATAAATCTGAAATTGGAGTTGATTATTTATATGCGAATGGAAATTGTATTGAGTTAAAACCAACAATGACAGATTTGCATGCTAAACATGGTTCCGGTTGTGTGTTGTCTGCAGCCATTGTTTCTAATCTTGCTTTGAGAAAAGATTTAAAAAACGCATGCATAGACGCGAAAAAATATGTTGAACAGTTTTTAAATAGTAATAAATCATTATTAGGATTTCACCATGTATAGTAAACTTCAATACATATCACAAGGAGAAACAGCCGATGAACAGATCAGCAATATTCATCAGGCATTGGATCACGGCTGTTTATGGATTCAGTTGCGTTTTAAAAATGCTTCTGAAAAAGAATTGATTGCAGTTGCACAAAAATCAAAAGCACTGTGTGAAAACTATGGTTCAAAATTTATTATCAACGATAATATTGAACTCACAAAAAAAATAAATGCTGACGGTGTTCATTTGGGACTAACAGACGAATCACCGATTGTTGCAAGAACCATTTTAGGCAAAGAGAAAATTATTGGTGGAACGGCAAATACAATTCAGGATGTGTTGAAAAGAGTGGAAGAAAAATGTGATTACGTTGGGTTAGGCCCTTTTCGTTTTACAGATACAAAAAAACAACTGAGTCCTATACTAGGAATAGAAGGATATAGAAATATTATTACTGAATTAAAAAGCAAAAATATTCACATTCCCGTTTATGCCATTGGAGGAATTGTGTTGGATGACATTGATGAACTAATGAGTGAGGGTGTTTTTGGGATTGCTGTTTCGGGAATCATTACACATCATCCGGATAAAAAAATATTAATCGAACAATTAAAAAACCGTTTACATGCAACTACTTAATATCGCAGGAAAAGAGTTTAAGTCGCGCTTATTCTTAGGAACCGGGAAATTCGGCTCCGCAAAGCAAATGGAACAAGCTGTTTTAGCATCTGGCTCCGAATTGGTTACAGTAGCACTTAAACGTGTAGACTTAGAAACCGATACCGATCAATTGTTGTCGCACTTACAACATCCACACATTAACTTGTTACCCAACACATCAGGAGCAAGAAATGCGAAGGAAGCAATTTTTGCTGCACAACTTGCAAGAGAAGCTTTGGAAACAAACTGGCTGAAATTAGAAATTCATCCGGACCCAAAATATTTAATGCCCGATCCAATCGAGACATTAAAAGCCACCGAAGAATTAGCAAAACTTGGATTTATTATTTTACCGTACATTCATGCTGATCCTGTTTTGTGCAAACGATTGGAAGATGCAGGAACATCAGCAGTAATGCCATTAGGTTCACCAATTGGAACAAACAAAGGATTAAAAACAATCGATTTTCTGGAAATTATCATCGAACAAAGTAATGTTCCTGTTATTGTGGATGCCGGAATTGGAAGTCCCTCAGATGCAGCTAAAGCGATGGAATTGGGCGCTGATGCTGTTTTGGTAAATACTGCAATTGCTGTTGCAGGAAACCCATCTTCAATGGCAACAGCTTTTAAAATGGCTGTGGAAGCAGGAAGAATGGCATACGAATCAACATTGGCAAAACAATTAAAGCATGCAATGGCAAGTAGTCCGTTAACTTCTTTTTTGAATGAATAGTTTTAAAAACATATTTGATACTTATAACTGGGAAGAAATAAAATCCTCCATCTATTCGAAAACGTCTAAAGATGTTGAGCACGCTCTTTCTTCCGAGAAAAGAACATTAGAAGATTTTAAAGCACTGATTTCTCCTGCTGCTGTTCCCTATATTGAACAGATGGCTCAAATGAGTAGTGCACTCACTCAAAAGCGTTTCGGGAAAACCATTCAGATGTACGCTCCAATGTATTTGAGTAATGAGTGTAATAATATATGTACCTATTGCGGCTTTAGTTTCGACAATAAAATAAAACGTAAAACACTTACTGATGCAGAAATTTTAAAAGAAGTAGAAGTAATCAAAAACAATGGTTTTAATCACATTCTTTTAGTAACAGGAGAGGCGAATCAAACCGTTCATGTTGATTATTTTAAAAAAGCAATTGAATTGATCAAATCACAATTTGCAAATATTTCCATAGAAGTTCAACCGCTGGAAACAGAAGAATATAAAACATTGCATGATGCAGGTGTTTATTCTGTTTTAGTTTATCAAGAAACCTATCATCAGGAAGTTTATAAAACCTATCATCCAAAAGGGAAAAAATCTAATTTCTATTATAGAATGGAAACTCCCGACAGAATAGGAATTACAGGAGTTCATAAAATAGGATTAGGAATTTTATTAGGATTAGAGGATTGGAGAACTGATTCTTTTTTTAATACGTTGCATTTAGATTATCTTCAAAAGAAATATTGGCAGACAAAATTTTCTGTCTCTTTCCCTCGTATGCGTCCCGCAGAAGGAATTATAGACCCGAATGTAATTGTAAGTGATAAAGATTTAGTTCAATTGATTTGTGCCTATCGTTTATTTAATGAAGATGTTGAGTTATCCATTTCTACACGTGAATCAGAAAAATTCAGAAACAATATTATTCCTTTAGGAGTAACGAGCATGAGCGCGGGCTCAAAAACAAATCCGGGGGGTTATTCTGTTGAACCTGATTCATTAGAACAATTTGAAATCAGTGATGATAGGAGTGCTCAAGAAATTTCAAAATTAATAAGTGAAAGTGGATACGAGCCTGTTTGGAAAGACTGGGACAAAACCTTAGCATAATCGTGAGCAAATTTACCAAAGAGGAATTAGTCCGCTACAACAGGCAAATGATTGTGCCTGAAATCGGATTTAAAGGGCAGGAAAAAATTTCATCTGCAAAAGTATTAGTAATTGGTGCCGGAGGATTGGGCTGCCCTGCTCTACTCTACTTGTGTGCTGCTGGAGTTGGGACAATTGGCATTATTGATTTTGATAAAGTTGAATTACATAATCTGCACCGGCAGATTTTATATTCTACAGAAGATGTAGGAAAATCCAAAGCAAGTACTGCCGCTGAAAAATTAAAAAAACAAAATCCGCATAATAATATTCTTGTGTTTGAAAAGATGCTTTCTGAGACAAATGCCGAAAAAATAATTTCTCAATTTGATATTGTTGTGGATGGATCTGATAATTTTTTGACAAGATATATAGTGAACGATACTTGTGTGAAATTAAATATTCCACTAGTTTATGGAAGTATTTTAAAATTTGAAGGACAAGTTGCAGTGTTTAATTACAAAGGAGGAAAAAATTTAAGAGACATATTCCCTGAACCACCCAATGCAGATGATGTTCCGAATTGCGATGAAAATGGTGTGTTGGGAACCTTACCGGGAATAATTGCAACGATGATGGCACAAGAAACTCTAAAAATGATTATTGGAAGTGACGTTCTAAAAAATCAGCTCTTAATATTTAATACTAAGAGCTGGAACTTCACAAAATTGGAATATTAATGAGAGCTTTCTTGTTTTACTGAAACTGGTGGCTCCATTACAGCACCACATTTTTTACACGTACGCAAATCGGCACTTCCATAAAAATGTTTGAAAGTTTCCTGAAATTGGGTCATAATATTTGTAAGCTTGAACTTCTTAACAAATAATGGCTCGTTGCATTTTTCGCAGAACCACATCAAACCATCTTGCTCTCCTTCTCTACGCTTTCTTTCAATAACCAATCCAACTGTATTAGCTGGTCGTCCTGGATTGTGAGGAACACATGGAGGTAATAAAAATATTTCTCCTTCCTTAATTGGCACATCAACTGCCTTTCCGTTTTCCTGAATTTTTACAGTTATGTCTCCTTCCAGCTGATAAAAGAATTCTTCACTTTCGTTGAAGTGATAATCTTTTCGTGCATTCGGGCCACCAACTACCATAATTATAAATTCTGTATCCTCATAAACAACTTTGTTATTTACAGGCGGTTTTAAAAGATGACGATTATCGTCAATCCATTTTTTGAAACTAAAAGGACGTGTGATCATGGTATAAGTTTTTTAAAATTTAACAGTTAACTGAACAGCATAAACTCTTGGCGGTTGAAGATCCATTGGCCTTCCCATCACCTCCCGGTTAAACATATTATTTACAATAAAAGATATTTTTGCAGTTTTTAGCATTTGATACGATACGCGATAATCAAAAATCTGATCTCCGGTGTTATGCTTTTCGCGATACGATGCCATGCTTGGAAAGAAAACAACAAAATAAGAATCTATATTTTCCATAAAGCTGTTTGCTCTCATGCTCATTCCCATACTAACTTTCTTATAACTTAATTCTAAATCCGCTTTTCCTGATCGTCTGTATCTGTATTTTAAAACATTTGTATGTGCTGTACTGAAAGCACTATCACGTTTAAAATCGAAATCTGTTTGAACAGGATCAATATAACAATAACCTGCAAGCACAGTTGCACCAAGCGGACCAATCTTTCCTTCACCAACCAAAGTTAATTCAAAACCTCTGATTCTTGTATTACCAATATTTTGTGATTGAAATCCAAAACCATAACTCGGTGGAACAAACGGACCATAAAGTCCAACTTTAAATTCCATCATGTCTTTGTACTCCGACCAAAATCCTGATAAATCAATAAATCCTTTCCATTCTCCTAAACGTAATGCTTGCTTAATTCCAATTTCTGCACTCCATCCGCTTTCCGGTTTTAATGTATCATTTGGATAAATATCTAATCCACTTGCGCTGGTTTTGATAAATTTTTCTGCAACAGATGGAAAACGGTATCCTTGCCCAATTGATGCTCTAACATAAGTAGCTTTAAATAAATGGTAATTCAATCCAGCACGGAAAATTGGTTTTACTTTACTATGATCTTCAATTAAATTAGTACTATCTCTTCCTGTATAAACTCTTCTTTCTACATCAATAGAATCCAACTTAAAATATTCTCCACGTGCTCCAAATGAAACAGTAAGCTTTTTCCATTTTTTGTCTATTTGAATAAACCCTGCTGCATTGTTACTGTGATGCGTTCCGTAAAGAGAGCCTGAACGAATTTCATTATAATTGTATACTCCTCCTAATGTAAAAGTCAAATCATTTTCAAATCGTTTTTGAAATTGGTATTCTGAATAATAGACATCTGCAGTAGATTCCTGGTCTGTATTATTTTTATTAATCGTTCTGAAAAAACGACCTCTTAAAGTGTGTTTTGCATTATGCTTAGTAAAATAAGTAATAAACGGATCAACGTTAGTTCGATAAGTAGTGTAGTGACTCAAATCCCCGCCACTAGGGCGTAACGCACCTGTTGTGTCATTGTCCCATGCCAAAAATAAACCTCCTTTTGTCCGAATTGTATTCACATTTAATCCAACTTGTAATCCTTGCAATTTACCTTTGAAACGATAACGTAAATTTGTGTTGACACGATAACGCTGTTCTGTTTCCAAATAACGATACCCTTCATCGCTGTATAAATTTCCTCCTACAACTAAATCAAACTGTTTTATTTTTTGTGCATGATAAAAATTCACTCCACTGTATGTTGGATTTGTATCTCCCCACCACCAATCCAGTGAATCGCGTTTTGGTCTATCATACACTCCTGAATAAAAGTGAATTTTCGTTTCAGGTTCATTTTTTGCATAACCCGTTCTGAAATTGATAACACCATTCATTGCCGATGAACCAAATAATGCAGAGGACGCTCCTTTGATAACTTCTATCTGCTCACAATTTTCTACAGGTAAAAAAGTCCATTTCACATCACCTGCATCTGCAGTAAGCATAGGCATTTCATCCACCATCACTAAAACTCTACTTCCCGCTCCGTAACTAAAACCTGCGCCACCTCTTATATTTGCCTGCCCATCAATCACATTCACGCCTGGCACTTGATCAACAGCTGTTTCTATAGATTGAATACTTTTATTTTCAATTAAAGATGGTTTTAATACTTCCATTGAAACGGTTACTTCACTTAAATTTTGTTCGAATTTTCCAGCAGAAACAACCACAATCCCAAGTTGTTTTGAATCGCCAACTAAAACAACATCGTTAGAAAGTGTATCATTTGCTTTTATGTCGACCATCATCAAAAGACTTTTAAATTCAAGTGATTTGAATTCAACTTTATGTTTTCCTTCTGAAACTTTGAAAAAATAATTTCCATTGATATCAGTTACTGTTCCTGTTGTATCATCTACAACAACATTAGCCCCAACCAATGTTTCCTTGGTTTTAGAATCTGAAATTTTTCCCTTTATGTAAGCATCTTGTCCAAATAATGACGCAGCAATATGAATAAAAAAAAGTGGAGTAAGTATTTTTTTCATTTTATATTCTTCTTTTCTAAATGCTAAGTTTTGTAGCAAATGCTATCAAATTACATCTCAAAACCCATTCAGCATTTTTATTTTAATAGATTTGCAAAATAGTATTGTGCAAGATACAAATTATAAATTATGGATGAAAGTTTGAAATATAAAATTGCTATTAGTCTGATTCCCAATATCGGAGATATACTGGCAAAACGTCTTGTTTCATATTGTGGGAGCGCAGAAGCGGTGTTTTCAGAAAAGAAAACAGCTCTCGAAAAAATACCCGGAATTGGGGAATTGAATGCTAAATCTTTATTAAATCAAACCGTTTTTAATCGTGTAGACGAAGAAATAAAATTCATAGAAAAAAATAAAATCACCCCACTTTTTTATCTCGACAAAGAATATCCCAAACGTTTAACTCATTGTGAAGACAGTCCGGTTTTATTATACTTTAAAGGCAAAGCAAATTTGAATGCCGAAAAAGTAATCAGCATTGTTGGAACAAGAGAAGCGACAGATTATGGAAAACAATTGTGCGAAAAATTAATTGCAGATTTAGCGCATTACAATCCAATTATTGTAAGTGGCTTGGCTTATGGAATAGACATCTGTGCACACAAAGCAGCAATGGATAATAATCTTACAACTGTATGTGGCTTAGGACATGGCTTAGATAAAATTTATCCTGCTATTCACAAATCTTTTGCAGAAAAAATGTTAGAAAACGGAGGCTGGCTTAGCGACTTTACAAGTGGCGTAAAACCTGACAGAGAAAATTTTCCCAGAAGAAACAGAATTGTAGCCGGCATGTCAGATGCAACAATTGTTGTTGAATCAAAAGCGGGCGGAGGTTCTTTAATTACTGCAGATATTGCTAATAGTTACAATAGAGATGTGTTTGCGTTTCCAGGTCGTGTGAACGATGAATGTTCTTTAGGTTGCAACAATTTAATCAAACAAAACAAAGCTGCTTTAATTCAATCCGCTGCTGATATAATTTACATTATGGGCTGGGAACAAAAAGTAAAAAATGCGCCCATCCAAAAACAATTATTTATTGAATTAAAACCCGAAGAAGAAATTTTAGTGAATCTTTTAAAAGAAAAAGAAAGTGTGAATGTTGATGACATTTGTCTTTTTGCAAAAATGCCCATGAGTAAAGTTTCTTCATTATTACTCACACTTGAATTTTCCGGAATTGTAAAGTCCTTGCCGGGGAAGAGGTATAGGCTTAACTAACCTTTAATTCTTGTCCTTCTCGACTCCGCTCGAAGTGACAATTCTAGTCAGTTCGAGCGGAGTCGAGAACCAAACGAATAAATCCCCCTAGCCCCCTTTAAAAAGGGGGAATAAAAAACTCCTGCTTCTGTTGAAACAAGAGTTTAATTTTTCAATTTGAAATTTGGAATCTGAAATTTTCTAGTCTACCGACTTCAATTGCTTATCAATTTCTGCAACCACTTTTTTCTGTGCTTCTATCTCTGCTTTTTTCTTGTCTTGGTCGGCTTTGTTTTTCACAATGTCGTCTTCCGCTTTTTTGATTTTCTTTTTATAGTCTTCAATATCTTCGTTTAAATTTTTATTGTCTTTCTCCAAAGATTTTTGTTCATCTTCAAAATTTGATTGAATTTTCTGAGCGTCTTTTAATTTTTCCTCAATCGCATCTTTAGTAGCTTTAACGGCAAATTCTTTTACAATCTTTTCTGCTTCGTTGTATTGGCTTTTATGGTCGCCAGAATTTAAAAATGCACCACCTAAATCAAATGCTACAACAAAAGTAATTTCCGGATCGCCTTTTTTCCCTTGTGCTTTTCCATAAATATCAATGGTGTTATTTCCCATTTCTTTTATAGTTGCATGGTCGACAAAAATAGCTCCATCTTTAGAAGAACGTTTGCCGTCATACTTTTTCATAAAGGAACGGAAAGCATCTTCTGCATCAGAAGGGTTGATTCCATATAAAGTAACAGTCAATGCGTTGTGACTTCCGCCACCAATGTTTTCGCTGGATTGTTTAACTTTTATTTTTTGAGCTGAGGCTGATAATGCAAGTGTAAATGCAAAAGCCAATGTAAATACCTTCTTCATATCTTATAGTTTTTCGATTTGAATCTACAAGATACAATAATCCTTCCAAAATAAAAATTTATAGAAGAAAATTATTTTTCATCGTCATCAATGTCAGTAACACCGCCAGAAACAATGAATTTCATCACTTCCGGAGAAGAGGCGTCCACGTATGTAATATGGTCAACCGGAACGATCAAAAGGTTTCCCGAAAAAGAATAAGAAAGCGGAACATAAACCGCCATTGTGCCTTTTGCAATTTTTAATTCACTTAAATCTTCCTGAGTTATAAAACCTAATTGTTGGATATTATTCTCTTTATTAATAGTAACCAATACCGGTTTGTTGAATCGTTTTTTACTGCCGACAAATGCTGATAAAAAATCTTTGATAGAAGAATAAACTGTTTTTACAACAGGCGTATGCTCCAAAGCATGATCAAACATAGCAAACAATGGACGTAAAATAATTGATGAACCCAACAAGCCCATTAAAAAAATAAGTCCCAATGTAATAGCAATAACAATAAATGGGTCAACAATCGGGCTAACAATTGTTCCGAACATGTGAACGAAAGATCCTATTAAGGAAATGATCTTATAAAAAACATATCCCGTAATGGCAACAGGAACAGTAATGATAAGTCCTTGAACGAAATAAATTAAAATCTTTTTCATTAGATTGATTAAAATAGCAACACAAAAGTAGTCAATTATTAAGGCATCCGCTTATTTCATGGAAGCTAATTTTTTCTGTTGAACTTTTGGCAGTCCCGAAATTACAAGGTCATATGAATCTGTAATCCATTCTTTTAATTGTTTGTTGCTTACGGAGCCATCAGCAACTATGGTATTCCAGTGTTTTTTGTTCATGTGATATCCAGGAAGCACACATGAATAGCGGTCTCTCAATTCTATTACTTTTTCAGGATCGCACTTAACATTGAACTGAACAGGATTTTCATCTAAACCAGTCAATAAAAAAGCTATTCCCATTACTTTAAATACTAAAGTATCAGGACCAAAAGGCAATGTTTCCTCTACAGCTTTTTTGGACATACAATAATCTCTTAGCTCTTCGATGTTCATTTTCTACTCCTTTCCTTCGACTTTAGTTTATGGTGAGCGGAGTCGAATCCACTCAGGATGACGGAGAAGTTTATACTTAGTAATTTAATGGTAACACTTTCGAGTCTTTCACTTTCGAAAGGATCATCATAGTTTGCATTTGCCCGATTTCCTCCATTTTACTCAACTTTTGCGAAATAAGAGCTTCGAAATCACGAATATCTTTCAGCATCACCACTAAAATATAATCGGCACTGCCAGTTACCTGATAACACTCCATTATCTCCGGAATTTTATTAATCTCTTTTTTGAAATTGGCAATGGCGTTTTCAATTTGGCGGGTTAATGTAATTTGAATGATTGCTTTGATTCCAACACCTAATGCTTCTTCGTTTACTTCAGTATAATAACCTTTTATGAGTTTTGCATTCTCTAATTTTTTCACTCTCTCCAGTGTTGGCGCAGGTGAAAGTCCTATTTCTGCTGACAGCTGCAAGTTGGTGATCTTTGCATTTTCTTGCAGAATCTTTAGGATTTTTAAATCTATTTTATCGAGATTGTAGCTCATGGAATGTGTTATTTCCTCAAAGTTAAAAAAATAAAAAAGAACCTATAATTTTTGCTACTTTTGGTACTCTTATAACCCTACGATAAATTTTATCATGAAAAATAAAATTCAAGATTTAGAAAAGAAGATAGCCGAAGCACAATTGGGTGGTGGCGTAAAACGTATTGAGTCGCAACACAAAAAGGGCAAGTTAACGGCTCGTGAGCGACTTCATTTTTTGATGGATGAAGGCACATTCGAAGAGATTGGAATGATGGTAACACATCGTTCAACAGAGTTTGGTTTGGAGCGTGAAAAATATTTAGGCGATGGAGTAATTACCGGTTACGGGAAAATCAATGGCAGATTAACATATGTTTTTTCTCAGGATTTTACAGTGTTCGGAGGTTCTTTATCTGAAACACATGCAGAAAAAATCTGCAAAATAATGGACTTGGCAATGCAAAACGGAGCACCGGTTATCGGCTTGAACGATAGTGGTGGCGCACGTATTCAGGAAGGCGTTGTTTCCTTAGGTGGTTATGCTGATATCTTTTACAGAAATACTTTAGCTTCAGGAGTTGTGCCTCAACTTTCTGCGATTATGGGTCCGTGTGCCGGTGGAGCAGTTTATTCTCCAGCGATTACGGATTTTATTATGATGGTTGAAAATACTTCCTACATGTTCGTTACTGGTCCGAACGTTGTAAAGACAGTTACACACGAAGAAGTAACATCCGAAGAATTAGGTGGTGCATCTACACATTCATCCAAATCAGGAGTAACACATTTTTCATGCGCCAATGAAATTGAGTGCATCAACAACATCAAAGCATTGTTGAGCTATATGCCTCAAAATTGTGAAGACGATGCACCTAGTGTAGCATACGAAAGTAACGGAAACGAGAAACGTCCGGATTTAAACAACATCATTCCGGAAAATCCAAATCAGCCCTACGATATGCGCGATGTTATTAATGGCGTAATTGATACAGATACATTCTTAGAAGTTCACAAAAATTTTGCTGAAAACATTGTTGTAGGTTTCGCACGATTAGGAGGAAAAAGCATTGGAATTGTTGCTAATCAACCTGCTTTTTTAGCTGGTGTGTTGGACATAAATTCATCCACCAAAGCTGCACGTTTTGTGCGTTTCTGCGATAGTTTCAATATTCCATTATTGGTTTTTGAAGATGTACCAGGATTCTTACCAGGTACAGATCAGGAATGGCATGGCATTATTACTAACGGAGCTAAATTGTTGTATGCATTCTGCGAAGCAACAGTTCCGCGTGTAACTGTAATCACCAGAAAAGCATACGGTGGAGCATATGACGTAATGAATAGCAAACACATTGGTGCCGACATGAATTATGCTTGGCCATCAGCCGAAATTGCTGTAATGGGTGCGAAAGGTGCAGTTGAAATTATTTTCAAAGGGGCTGCCGATTTAAAAAAGAAAGAGGAAGAATACATCGAACACTTTGCAAATCCATACCGTGCAGCTGAAAGAGGATATGTAGACGAAGTAATCAAACCGGAAGATACAAGAGAAAAATTAATAAGAGCCTTTGATATGCTGAAAAACAAAGTGGCTAAGCTGCCTAAGAAGAAACACGGGAATATTCCTTTGTAGACCTCACCCTAAATCCCTCTCCTTGTTCAAGGAGAGGGACTTTTTGTTATCACAACGACATTATTTACTTTCCAAATAAACCTCTCTCTTGCTTCATAGAAAAGAAAAATTACGCAAATGGACGTTCACAATAAAAAATCTTTACTTGACATTAGACGCGCTCTTCGAGCCAACGCAACTCCAGCTGAAGAAGTTTTGTGGGAAGTAATTCGCAACAGAAAATTAAATGGATTAAAATTCAAAAGACAACACAGTATCGGCTACTACATTGTTGATTTTTATTGTGCATCAAAAAGATTGATTGTCGAACTTGATGGTGAGGTTCATAACACTGATGACCAAAAAGAAAAAGATAAGCACAGAGATCAAAACTTAACTGAAATGAATTTTAGAATCCTAAGAATTCCCAATTCAAAAGTCTTAAATGAAATAGAAGAAGTAAAAAAATTACTTCTTACATAATTACGGAACCACTCCCCTCTCCTTGACCAAGGAGAGGGGCTGGGGGTGAGGTCTGAAGACATGGGAAAGAGGCAATTTTGCATTATTATTTAACTTTTTTCATTTCCCAGGGTGACCTTTTGACTTTTCTACCATTAATAGTAAAAACCAATACAATGGAAGACCAAAAAATTATTGACTTAATTAAAAGTCAGAAGCACGACAAGGTTTTTACTACGCTTTACAAATATTTCCCTGTAGTAAAAAAAATGATTCTTGCCAACGGAGGACGCTCCGAAGATGCAGAAGACATTTATCAAGATGCGCTTATCGTTTTTTACAAAAAAGCAAGTGCAGCTGATTTTCAACTCACATCCAGCATCAACACTTATCTGTACAGTATTTGTAGATTCATGTGGAGTGATCAATTGAAAAAACAACAAAAGCAAATTTCTACAGACATCGAAAAAGTAGAAGTAAATGAATCAGAATTTATTTCAGCAATTGAAACGGAAAATCAATTGAAACTTGCCGAAAAAGTTGTTTCCGAACTAGGCGAGCGCTGTAAAGAGTTGTTGATTCTGTTTTATTTTCAGTCGAAAAAACTGAAAGACATTGCGACAAAAATGGGGTATAACTCAGAGAATACTGCCAAAAATCAAAAGTACAAATGCTTGGAGACAGCCAAATTAAAGCTGAAAGCATTACAATCCTAACGAAAATTATTCATAATTATAAAAACATTCACGCCATGCGTAAAGAACTGGAATTAATAGAAACCATCGAAAATTATCTAAAGGGTAATTTATCGGAAACCGACAAAGTTGCTTTTGAAAAAAAAATAAACGAAAACCCGGAATTAAAAAAAGAAGTTGAACTACAAAAACAAATATTAAAAGGAATTGAAAGAACAGGATTAAAACAAAGCGCAAAACAAGGATTTAAAAAACATAAATTCAATAAAGGATTAAAGAACTGGGGGCTTGGCGGATTAGCAGTAGCTGTAATTGCACTAAGCTCTGTTTTTGTCTACAATAATGTAGCAAAAAGCGAGCACAAAGAAAATGCTGCATACGACCTTCCTGAATTGAACGAGCAAGGAGAAAAATTGTGGAGCGATGCAGACAAATATTTAGAACCACAAAATTTTGAATTGAATGCCGACCAAGATACGGTTGTAGAAACAGCTGATGGAATTGTGATTGCTATTCCAGCTAATAGTTTCTTAGATGCAAACGGACAACCTGCAAAGGGAAAAATTCAACTGGAAGTAAAAGAAGCCTTGAATGCTAGCGACATCATGAAAGCAGGATTGAATACAAAATCAGGTGACAAACTTTTGGAAACAGGAGGAATGTTTTACATCAATGCACGACAAGATGGTGCATCATTAAAAATAGATTCCAAAAATCCATTGTATGCAGAAGTTCCAACAGATGAGGTAAAACCAGGCATGCAATTGTTTGAAGGAAAACGTTTAGCCGATGGAAGTATTGATTGGGTGAACCCGAAACCAATTGTGAAAGATTTAATTCCTGTAGATATTTTATCCTTAAATTTTTATCCTCCGAATTATTTAGATTCTTTGAAAAGTTGGGGATACAATAAAAAAGACAAAAAATTTACGGATAGTTTGTATTATTCGTTTGCTTCCTATTTTACTGAAGAATACAATAAATTACTTGAGGCAGAAGCAGTAAATCATATGAATTGGCTTTTTAATAAAGCGGCAAACAATATCTATTCTCAACAAGACAGACTAGACACGACTGGCTACAAACCTATCAATAATAATCTTTTTACCGGGCCATTTGGAATCAATCCATCTAAAATAAAAGCTATATGGAATGAAAAATTTCAAAACACATTGTTAGCAACACGAGAATTTGAAGAACGGTTACCATTTATTTTTAGAACATGTGATAATGAAGTTCTCGATATGTATATCAATAATCTTGATAAAAATCTTTCCAGCATTGATTCAATGGTAGCTCAACCATTTAATAATCTTCCACAAGCAACCGAAGAATGGGACGGATATAAAAAAGGCTATCCCGAGTTTCTAAAATTCGCTGCACGTGGCGATGGAAAAGTAAAAAATGGAAATACAAATGTCCGTTTACTGAAAGCATATTACGAGCAAAAATCAAAAATGTATGCAGATGCAATTGCTAAAACACAAAATGAATTTTGGCAAAAGCAAGTAGATGCAAATCTTAAAGCAGAAGAAAAAAGAGCAAACTATTCTGAAAAAGACATAGTACGTTTGGAAGATAATTTCAAAAAAGAACTCAATGTAAATCTTGACGAGGCATATCGCCAACTAGGAAAGAAAAGACCAAGACCAACTCCAGAAGCACCTTATGGCGTTCACATAACAACAACAGGCTGGTTAAATGTAGATACATACGTTATTGAATCTACGCTTACAAGAACCACATTAGATTATACAGATCCGCAAACCGGTAAAAAAGCAGTTATCAAATATGAGCCGTTAACTGTTTCCATAAGTGATTACAAAAACTATGACCGTGTTTTGGTTTATTTATTACCTGAAGAATTAAACAGCTTTATGCGTGTGGCAAATAAAAATGAAGTGTTTGAAGAAAAGCTAAATGAGCTAATGACTTATAAAATGATTTGTATTGCTTACAAAGGAGAAGAATCGTTTTACTTTTCACAGGACAATGTAAAGCCAGGTTCATTAAGTGTTTCATTGGTAAAAACTACTAACGCTGACATTAAAACCAACGTAAACAAAATCAGCAAACGCAGTCAATCGAAAGCCATGAATGATGAATTGAATTACTTTGCGTTTGAAAAAGAAGAAGCAAAACGACAAGTGGAATTGGAAAAAATAAATGAGTTAACGAATAAAATAAGACCTGTGATATTTCCTTGTATGCCTGCACCTGTTTATGATACAACAGCAACAGAAAAATATTCATACAAATAATACGTCTTTCACTTAAAAAAATCCCTCCTCATTTCTGAGGAGGGATTTTTCTTTATTTGGTGTAAGTAAACTCTCCCATTGCAACCGGGTCAACAGAAATAAAATCTCCTTGTACAGCCCAAACAACCATTTTAATTGTATGAGGTCCCGGAGATAAACCATTCAGTACTTTTATAAATTCTTCGTTGTTATAATCAGCATCATCTCCTCCCCCAACTATAATTAGTGACATTGTTGATTTAGATTCTTGTGCACCTATTGGACTCTGTGATATCAGCGTTCCCATATTCTTCCCATCAATAATATAGTTAACATCATATGTCCCATTCATGCATTTAGTTCCTTCATTTGAAACATCTGTCATGTAAACTTTGTAGTTGAATAAAGAAGTGCGCATCATCACCTCAGCATAAATTTTATCCGTTCCTTTGAAACTAGTACTTAATTGAGTTGCTGCACCATCTTTATTTATTTTCGCTTTTCCAAAAACAATTTTATCAAGATTAGAAGTCTGCAGGGCTCCTGATGGGGCATCGCAAGTTGTAAACAGGATTGGTCCATCTGCAGAAGTATACATTCTTGATAATTTATTTGTAATGCTTGGATTAGATGGTCTTGTTCCTGACCAAGAGCCCGGAGCGGTTTGTGAAAAACCATTGAATGCAATCAGCAATCCAACAGTAAAGAGTAGTGCAATTTTTTTCATGAGGCTTTCTATTTAGTTTATACAATAAATGTAATTATTAATTTTTAGTTTTAAAATAAGAAAGATTAAAAATTTTGCTGTTGTTATTTCAGCCCAATCACCGCCATCATTCTACCTGTAACACCTTTTTCTTTCCGATGAGAGAAAAAGGTGTTATTGTTTTCTACTGTACAATAATCAGAAATTTCAATATTACTTTCTAATACTCCAAAATCAAGCAATTGTTTTTGATTTGCTTTTTTCAGATTCACAAACCATTTTTGTTTTTGTTCATCAAAACGTTTTAATGATTCATCAAAATTGACGGCCACCTCATCGCCTACTTCAAAATTGTCGTATGAGATACAAGCTCCAATAAATGCTTTGCAATCTTTTCCTTCTGTTCCATAATTTTCTTTCATTAATTGTAATGCATTGGAAACAATTTTTCCAGCTGTTCCCCGCCATCCGGCATGTATCGCTGCTACTGCATTATTTTTTTCATCGTGAATTAAAATGGGTGTGCAATCGGCAACGGAAACTATTAAGAACAAATTTGCTTTGTTGGTTATTTGTGCATCAAATCCTTCTTTTCTTCCCGGTTCATTTACAAGTAATACTTTATTTCCATGCACCTGATGGCTAATTGCTAACTGCTCCAATTTAATTCCCAATCCTCCGAAAAACAATTCACGGTTTTTTAAAACATTTTGTTCTTCATCTTTCACCGACAAACCTAAATTCATAGAATCAAAAGGTTCTGCACTTACTCCGCCCAAGCGAGTGCTTTGTGCTGCAATTACTTTAGAAGAATCAAATATTTTGGGTTGAAGAATCATAGTACAAAGATACTTCAAAAGACCTTCGGTCTCTTCCCTTCGACTCCGCTCAGGGTGACGGGAAAGTGATATTCGCATAAAACAAAATCTTAGTGAAACTTAGTGGTCTAACTGCCTTAGTGGTAAAAATTTTTCGTTTCTTTGCAGAAATAATTACCAAATGAACATTTTAATTTTAGGATCAGGTGGGCGCGAACATGCATTTGCATGGAAATTGGCACAAAGTAAAAAACTAAGCAAACTTTATATTGCTCCGGGCAATGCAGGAACTTCATCTGTAGGAACTAATGTTGCTATAGCCGTAACGGATTTTGAAGGAATCAAAAAATTTGTTTTGGAGAACGCCATTAACATGGTTGTTGTTGGTCCGGAAGATCCATTGGTAAGAGGTATTTACGATTTTTTTCAGGCTGATGCCCAACTCAAAAATATTTCAGTAATCGGCCCGCAAAAAGCCGGAGCTGAATTGGAAGGAAGTAAAGATTTTTCAAAAAAATTCATGATTCGCCATGGCATTCCAACTGCGAGATATGAAACATTTACAAAGGATACTTTATCAGAAGGGTTAAAGTTTTTAGAAACACTAGAACCACCGTATGTTTTAAAAGCTGATGGATTGGCTGCCGGCAAAGGAGTTGTAATTCCAACAACATTGGAAGATGCCAAAAAAGAATTAACCGAAATGCTTGCCAATGCTAAATTTGGTGCAGCATCTGCAAAAGTGGTGATTGAAGAATTTTTAAAAGGAATTGAACTTTCTGTTTTTGTTTTAACAGATGGAAACTCTTACAAAATATTGCCCGCAGCAAAAGATTACAAAAGAATTGGTGAAGGAGACAAAGGGCTAAACACTGGTGGCATGGGCGCTATTTCTCCTGTTCCGTTTGCGGATGAAGCTTTTATAAAAAAAGTAGAAGACAGAGTAATTATTCCAACCATTAACGGATTAAAAAAAGAAGGAATAGTTTATAAAGGATTTATTTTTATTGGATTGATGAATGACAGTGGTGATCCGAAAGTAATTGAATACAATGTGCGCATGGGTGATCCCGAAACAGAATCGGTAATTCCGAGAATTAAATCTGATTTGCTGGATTTATTTGAAGGAGTTGCCAATGGGAATTTAAATGAAAAAACATTTGAGGTAGATGAACGTTTTGCAACAACTGTAATGATGGTTGCCGGAGGTTATCCTGAAGAATATGCAAAAGGAGATGTGATGACAGGATTTGAAATGATAGAAGGAAGTATGGCGTTTCATGCAGGGACAAAACAAAATGGGAATGATATTGTTACAAACGGAGGACGTGTAATTGCAATTACTTCATTCGGCAACACAATGAACGAAGCATTAAAAAAATCTTTTGCAAATGCCGAGCGAATTCAATACAAAGGAAAATACTACAGAAAAGATATTGGGAAAGATCTGGAAGTTT
Organism: Bacteroidota bacterium; assembly: GCA_005772895.1. Lineage (GTDB taxonomy): Bacteria > Bacteroidota > Bacteroidia > 2-12-FULL-35-15 > 2-12-FULL-35-15 > 2-12-FULL-35-15. Next base: position 20,350 of record SXIH01000012.1, read on the forward strand.
ATTACAAATAAAAAATCCAGACGTTTATCGTAAGATAAGCTTTAAAAGAAAAAGCCCAGACATATATCGTCCGGGCTTTTTTTATTTTTAGGTTTTTCCTATTTCGTTGCGTGGCAATTATTACATTTCTTCTTATCACCTACCGCATTTAAAAAATCATCTAAATCTTGCTGGCTATAATGCGTGAATTTATAATAATCCGCTTCATCCGTTTGAATAATTGGAGGTGCTGTATTTGCCATATCTGCTTTTTTACACCCAACATAGGTGATTAAAAAACAAACAAAAACGCTTATAATAATCCTGTTTTTCATTTTCTCTTTCTTACAATAAAGGGGATGCTTTTATTATTTTAAACGGTAACATCTTTGACAATGTTGCACAAACGCTTAATTCTACTACTAATTTATATCATTATTCTCTGTTTTCCTAATATTTACTGTATTTTAACAAAAAAACATCCCCAATCCGATATTTCGGTTTGGGGATGTTTTGAGTAAAAATATTGTCTGTTACTTAAGTGTGCCTTTTTCTTTTGCTGCCTTGTTAAAGTTTGCTTGCATACGCAACCAAAGCACTACAAGCCCTGCAATAATAATCCAAAACATTAGGTTTGGTCCATTTCCTAAGCCTTCCATGAACGAAAATGTCCACTGAAAAAATTTGCCTGTTCCGTTAAAAATGTCTGTCCAAGTCATAAGCGTTTTTATTGTTTTATTGTCCTCAAATGTACAAATTTTATTCAAAATCTATAATTTTTTAAACTAATTTTAGCAAAGAATTATGTTTATACGGTTTTTCAAATCCAACAATGCTTCTGCGTTGCTTCTTTTACCCCTTGTTGCTATTGTAATATGGGTGTTTGGGTTTATACATCCTATTATTCTTCCTGTAAAACATGCCATGCCTTTATATGAATTAATGGCCGGACCTTTAGTAAATATCCCGTGGCTTTCAACATTAATAGGTCTTCTACTTGTTATTGGTGAAGCCTTTTTACTCAATTTTATAATAAATGAAAACGAGGTTTTAGAGAAACAAAACTACCTCCCTGCTTTGTTTTATATCGTTTTTATGAGCAATAACAATGCTATGCTAACCTTGCATCCATTGCTTTTTGGAAACTTATTTTTATTGTTTGCATTGCATAAACTTTTGAGTTCTTACAGAAAGGACAATGCTTTTTCTCAGTCATTTGATGCGGGATTTCTGATTTCTATTGCAACGCTTTTCTATTTCCCATTTGTTGTTTTTCTTCCTTTACTTGGGGTTGGATTAATCTTAATGCGCCCATTTAATTGGCGTGAATGGATTATTTCATTCTTTGGTGCAGCTATTCCTTACATTTTTGTCATCACATTTTATTTTTGGAATGAGCGCTTAGACTATTTGTTTTACGATAAAATGTTTTATCAATTTATAAGAGAAAAACCGGTTATTGATTTTCCAAATACCTTTTATTTTATGTTGGGAATTGGCTGGTTGGTGATTTTGTTTTCCATTTTTAAAATTATTTTGGGGGTGGGAATAGGTTCACAGCGGACAAAAAAATCGATTATTATGTTGTTTTGGTTTTTATTCTTTTCTGCCCTCTCTATCTTGCTTGCCCCGGAAATTTCTACCAAGTACTTTTCAGCATTGGCAATACCTTCAGCTATTTTTTGCGCCAACTATTTTACGAATATTAAAAAGAGCTGGTGGGCTGAATTTTTGTTCCTTTTGCTTCTTGCTTCACTTTTGGTAAATTTATTTCTCTAGATTTTTTTAACAATCTTTCAAGAAGGAATATTTCCCCTTGTTTTATTCCTAACTTTACACCTCTCCCGATAGCTATCGGGATTAAACATTTTAAAAAAATACATTATGAGCAAATTTGGAGTAGTTATTTTCCCCGGATCGAACTGTGATCAAGACATGATTTATGTTTTAAGAGAAATTATGGGACAGGAGGTTGTTGAATTATGGCACAAAGATACCGATTTGAAAGGCTGTGATTTTATTGTACTGCCGGGCGGTTTTTCTTATGGCGATTATCTTCGCTCGGGAGCAATTGCTCGTTTTTCTCCTATTATGGAAAAGGTGATAGAGTTTGCTAACAAAGGTGGTTATGTGCTTGGAGTTTGTAACGGATTTCAAATTTTATGCGAGGCAGGATTAGTACCGGGAGCCTTGTTGCACAACAACGAACGAAAATTCATCTGCAAAAATGTATTTATAAAAGCTGAAAACAATTCTACACTTATTACTTCTGAAGTCCCAACAGGAAAAGCCCTTAAAATTCCCATTGCTCATGGTGAAGGGAAATATTATGCGGATGCAGAAACCATTAAACAACTCAACGCAAACGGACAAATTATTTTCCGTTATTGCGATGAAAATGGAAATGTTACTGATGATTCTAACCCAAATGGAGCCACAGAAAACATTGCCGGTGTTTGTAACGCAGGAAAGAACGTGTTTGGAATGATGCCTCATCCTGAAAGAGCAACAGATGGTGAATTAAGTAATATTGATGGTCGTTGGATCTTCGATTCTTTACTTAGTTTGGTTAAAAACTAAGTTTTCAGCTCCTTCACTTTATCTTAATTTTTGATCATTTTTCATCATTTTTGGTGTCTTTTTGGCTATTTTTGATGTTTTTTTGCTGTTTTTGGGCCATTTTGTCGATTTTTGTGTTGTGAACATATTAATGAACAATCTGCCCTTCACCTGTTCATATTTTAGCCTTCTTTTTACCTTTTTAAAGACTTAACTTTATACTGGTTATTAAAACAATTATTAATTAAACGATTTAAAAATTTTTTGCCATGAGTTTTATGAACGAAGCTACTCCAACCGTTACAGTGAAGAAAAAAAACATTTCTTCATTGATTGAATATTGCATTGAAAACAAGATTGACTTTACCATTAAATCAAAATCAGGTGATGATTTTGATATTGAGTTCATTTTAACAAATACTACAAAAGCAATTGCTTTAGGAATGTGCTTAAAAGAACTTAAGCTTGAGTTGAACGGTCTTAGCGTTACATCTATTGCAAGCATTAAAGCAAGCAAAAAAGTGCTATCTGCTAAAGAAACCGGATTAACAATCGGGAATGGTATTGTTGCTGAAGGCGAAACAGAAATGGCCTTTGAAAATGCATTAAAATTCGATTTGGGTTCTTCGAACTAGGAGCTGTAATTAAAATTTTTAAATGGAAATGCCCCTTCAGAAATGTGGGGGCATTTTTTTAATTAGATTTGTTTTTAATATAAAAACTTAGTCTAATTTATCCCGACAAAAGTCGGGATCTCTTCAATTGAAAAGACTACTTCTCGTAAAAGTGCATTTCTCTCATGTATTCCCAAACAGCAGGGGCAACAAAATAGCGAACATCCTTTTTTTCTTTCACCGCATTTCTAATAGCTGTCGATGAAATTTCCATCAAAGGGGCATCAATCATCTTTACACTTTTGTGTTTAAACAACTCGGTTTCTTTTTTATGAGGGCGAGGATAAACATACAACTCATAATTTTTTAAAATTTCTTCGTAGTTTTTCCATTTATGAAATCCTTCCAGATTATCGCTTCCCATAATAAGTGCAAAATCATAGTTCGGATGTTTCTCTTTTAAATAAGCCAGTGTATTAATAGTATAAGAAGGTTGAGGCAATTTAAATTCAATATTGCTGGCTTTCATTTTATTATTATCCCCAATAGCAAGAGTCACCATTTGCAATCGTTGTCGCTCGTGAAGCAGAGAATTTTTTTCTTTCAAAGGATTATGAGGGGAAACAACAAACCAGATACGATCTAGGTCCGAATAAGCAAGCATGTAATTAGCAATAACCATGTGTCCGACATGGATAGGATTAAATGAACCGAAAAATAAACCGACTTTCATATATACGAATTACGAATTTTAGCGAATTACGAACCTGCCTACCGCAGGCAGGTCTGCGTGTCAAAAATAGTTTATAATTAAACGAAAGCCATTCCCCTCTAGAGAGGGGTCAGGGGTGTGTCTTATCTTAGAACAAAAACCCATCTTATTTCAACCACATAAAAATATTGGGGTTGTTTTCAAATTGCTCAATGTCTTTGGTGAACGTTATAACAAAAAAATCAATCAACGGAAGCACTCCAAAACAGCCTCCAAATGTTGCGACATAAACAACAGGAACCCATGGCTTTGTTCCCAGCATCACTCTGTGTGCTCCCATAAATCCTAATGGAAAAGGGAAAGCAAAAAGTGCTGAGATGAATTTTTTTTTGATTTGTTCTTTATCTGTCCCGCTACTTTTAACAATAGAATCCGTTACAGCAACATCCATTTTTAAAAATAAAGTATCGGATGATTGAACAAATGACATTTTGGAAAAATCAATCTCCATTTTATCCTCCGATGCACTTATTGAAAGACACAGACAGAAAAGGAATGAAAAAAAGAAAACTATTTTTTTTATATTCAAACTATTGTAACGTCCTAAAATAAGTTGACGGATTTTTAATTAATCCCGATTGCCTCAGGTAGTCGGGCTTTTTTGTTCATAGACTTGATCAGGCGTTTTCATTTTTAATGCAAGATGAGGTCTATATCTATTATACAAAGGTATA
>SXIH01000013.1 GCA_005772895.1 Bacteroidota bacterium
ACCTTTGTATAATAGATATAGACCTCATCTTGCATTAAAAATGAAAACGCCTGATCAAGTCTATGAACAAAAAAGCCCGACTACCTGAGGCAATCGGGATTAATTAAAAATCCGTCAACTTATTTTAGGACGTTACAAAATATAGTTTTATTTCACTAAGGTGACTGTTCCAATATAATTGTGCTTCTTCTGGAAAATATCTGTGAGCTTTACTTTCCAAACATATACATCCTGCTGAGCTATTTCCGAGCCTTTATTAGCTTTTCCATCCCACATTTTATTTATATTATCGCCATGGAAAATAAGATTTCCCCATCTATCAAAAACTAATAAATCATACTCAACAATCCCAATTCCTTGACCGAAGAAGAAATCATTTATTCCATCTCCATTTGGGGAAAAGGCATTTGGAATAAAGAATGTAAATTCTGGTGCAATTTCAACTAAATGTTCAACAGTATCTAAGCACCCATAATTATTTTCAACAATTAATGTAGCCAGATAAGTTCCAGCAACAATATTTGGATAAATATGTACCGGACTTGAAACATTTGGGTTGATAGAATCGCCATCGCCAAAATAGTACCACCAAGAAGTTACATCTGAAGAAGAAGCATTATTCAATGTAACCGCAGGTTCTAATATTGTAGCAGGATTTGGTGTAGGAATAAATTCTGCAAGTGGTTTTGGATACACCTGAATATAAGAAGGCATTGTTAATGTTGAGGTACAACCATTATTAGTTGTAGCTGTTAAAGTAACATTGTATAAACCTGTTAACTGATAACAATTAGATGGATTTTGAGTAATATCTAAAAGTCCGCCTTCACCGAAATTCCAAGACCAACCAGTAATTACATCACCTCCACCAACAGTAGTCAAATCGGTAAAGTTAACGCAATGAACAGGACAACCAGCAAGATTGTCACCACTAAAACTAACTACTGGATTTTGATAGAAAGTAAATGTTACAGTTGATGTTGTAAATGTACATGGACCTGCAGGATCATCTGTAGTTAAAGTCAAAGACACAGATCCTGCAGCATATTCAGCAGCTGTAGGTGTATAAACGGCATTTAATGTTGAAGAGTTGGGAGCATACGTTCCTGCACCACCACTCCACGTTCCAGTAGTGGCAGAACCTCCAATTGTTCCCGCAAGAGTGATTGTATTTCCTGAACAAACCGATTGAGATGTACCTGCATTTGCAGTTGGTAACTGAATAATAGTAATTGTCATCTGATCAACTACTGCAGAACAAGGGCCCGCAGGATCATCAGATGTATAAGTTAATGTTACAGTTCCTGCAGCCTCTTCAGCAGCAGTTGGTGTATAAACGGCATTGGCAGTTGTAGCACTTGGAGTGTATGTTCCAGCACCGCCTGACCAAGTTCCTGAAGTTGCTGAACCTCCGGTTACTCCTGCCATTGTTGCTGTTGTAGCGATACAAATAGTTTGATCGGGACCTGCATTTATTGTAGCAACAGGATTTATCGTAATTGTCATTTGATCAACTGCAAAAGTACAAGGACCGGCTGGGTCATTTGTTGTTATGGTTAAAGTAACAGTTCCAGCTGCAGCCTCTGCTGCTGTTGGTGTATAAGATGCATTTAAAGTTGTATTATTTGGACTGAAAGTTCCTGCTCCACCTGTCCACGTTGCTGATGTTGCAGCTCCGCTGATTGTCCCTAAAAGTGGTGCTGAAGTACCATCACAAATAGTTTGATCCAATCCTGCGCTTGTACCTGGCACAGCAGAAATGGTAATTATCATTTGATCGTTAACCGAAGGACAAGGTCCGGCAGGATCGTCTGAAGTAAAAGTTAATGTTACGGTTCCAGCAGCTTCTTCTGCTGCAGTAGGAGTATAAGTTGCTAAAGGATCGGTATTGGATGTGCTGTAAGTTCCTGCTCCACCTGTCCATGTACCTGAAGTTGCTGTACCGCCAAAAGAACCAGCCATAGTCGCACTTCCACCTACACATATTGTTTGATCCGGACCTGCATTTATTGTTGGCATTGCATTCACTACAACTGTTGCAGTTCCCACTCCAGGGCAACTACCTCCGGTATTGTATGTTATTGTGTTATTTCCAACGGTAGCAATGGATGGGTCGAACGTTCCTAATGTTGTATTGGTAATTCCTGTTCCTGACCAAGTACCTCCGGCAATATCTGCAACAAGATTGACGGGTGCAGAATTTACACAAAATGGTCCGGCTGGAGTAATTATTGGAGTTGTGCTTCCAGACGCTACAACCGTTGAGGTTGCTTCTGAACATGTACCACCTACAGTTGTAACAAATGTATAATCACCAGCAGGTAAACCAAGAGCTGAAACATTTAATACCAAACCTGTTTGCCCAACAATAGCAACTCCATTTAAATACCATTGATACGTTGCACCTGCAACTGAATTTCCTGTAATTTGAACGTTATTTGCACACCAAGTACCAGTTTGAGCAATAGTTGAAGTAAACGAAGCTGTAGTATTTAATAGCATGTTATCAAAATAGAAATATGGATAACAACCACTTGGCGGACTATAACTAGCGGGTAATACACAAGGCGAACCAATCATAATAGTATTGATTGTTACAGAAGGAGTAAAAGTAATTGTTATTGTTCCCCAAGCGGGATTAGGGGTGTAAGTTGTTTGTCCTAACACAACCCATGGTGCGGTAGGGCAACCAGTAGTTGGAGCAGGAAGTGAAGCACAACTTGGTGCTCCAAAAATAACAATATCAATTGCACCAAAATCAATTACTCCACCATTACAAACGTTTCCGAATCCATCAATTGGCGTGGATGCAATATTCATTTGCACAGAATAAGAAGTTCCAGCAAGCATTGGTGCGGTCAAACATGTTCCAACATATTCTTGCCAACCCGGAGAAAAAATACAACCCACAATTCCCGCTCCATCCGGAAATGGAACTAACCCCGCTCCAGTAGCAGCACCAAAAACCATCCCGCAGGTATTCATATAATCTGATGTTGCACTAGTAGCTTGAACCCAGCCTTGCGCACAATTAACCTGACTGTATGAACTAGGGCAACATGCCATTGTCTCAAAAGAAGGATTAGGAATTAGCGAAGGGACTGAAGTTGTTGCAGGAGTACAATTACAATTTGTTGTATCGTTCAGATCGACTAGACCATCTGAATCATCATCAACACCATTATTACAGATTTCCTGACTAAATGCAAATGACGAAATCATCAAAGACACAAGAATAAAAATTGTTCTGAGATAGTTGGTAGTAGTAGAAGTAGTAGTTTTAATAATAATCATTGAAGTAGAGAGTTATTATTTAGGTATAAATTTAGTAATTTTTTCGATATACGATGCTAATTCCGCACTAGGTTTTAAAGTATTTGCCTTATTTAAGTAAACCAACATGTTTTTATAGTCATTTTGGGAATTGTATAAGTCTATCAGTAGCAAATTCAAATCATAACTTTTAGGAAACTTATTACTCAAAACGGTTAAAAAATCAATGGCTTCAACTATTTTACCTTGTGCAACAACTAATTTTTTGTACACCGGAATCAAATCAAACAAATCAGGATTTTGATTTAATGCCTTTTCGTAATACAGACGTGCTAAATCGTGTTTTAGTTGCATTTGATAAATATTTCCCAAATTATACATTGGATTTGCATCAGAATGGTCGATTGACAAAACTTTTTTGAAGCAAATTTCTGCTTTCTTGTAATTTCTTTCTGCAAAATACAAAGTACCTAAATTGTTCCAGCTAGTATTAAAATCAGGATAGATATAAATTGCCAATTCACACTGTTTTATAGCTTCTTGAATATATTTATTTCTTTTTTGTGGATTTTTTTCTGCTTTTATTTTTGCCAAAAGTTGATAGGCATACATATCGTGAACTTTTGCTGATCTCAATACATGCTTTACATCTGAACTTACTAGTGAAAAATTATCGTACCAACTTTTGTTCCTATCAATCACTTTAGCACTGCAAAATACTATCAATAAAAAAAGTACAAAAATTACTTTACCACTCAAAAACACTGTTGATGTTGATTTATACAAATTTATTTTTTCGAACAACTTAAAAATAAAAAATGAAACCACCATTGAAAAACCAATGGATCCGAAAAAGATAAATCTTTCTGCAACAATTCCTGGAAACAATGCAAACAAGTTAGACACTGCAAGAATATTAATCAAATAGCAGAATATAGCGAAAGATAAAAATGAATTTGAGCGCATTATTTTTATCATGTAATACAATAAAAAAGAATGAACAAATAAGCTCAAATAAACAAGCACACTTCCCCAAGTAGCTATTGGTATTTGATTGTAGCCGTAATAGAATGATAAATTTTGTGGCCAAAACAACATTTGTAAATAATAAAGCCCAATTGAAATACCTGTAGGCAATTTTTCTATAATAGATTGATTTACCAGTGGATTTTCAAAAAACAAAAAATCTCTGTCCGGCTGCACCTCTATTAATAACTGTTGTTTTAAAATTTTTATCTCTATAAACAAAAACACAATTCCAACTGAAATTCCAATTACAGATAATAATTTTTTCTCCTGCTTTCCTCTGATTAAATAAAGAAAGGGAATTGCTGCAACATACAAAACTATTGATTGTTTAGAATAATATCCTAAACAGATTAGTAGCGAAATGAAAATTATCCGGTAAACTTTTTTATCGGTTAGATACTTTAAAAATTGAATCATCAATGTTATTCCAAAAACAGCCACCAGCAACTCATCCCTTGATTTTATATTGTCGACTAATTCGGTATGAATAGGATGAACTATAAAAAGAATAATTGCAAAGAGTTTTATCCAAATAGAAATATCGGGAAACAAAAGTTGCAAAAAACGAAAAAGTAAAATGCAAAAAAGCGCATATAATAAAACACTAATTAAATGACTGACTTGTGGACTTGTTCCAAAAAACTGATACTCTATTGCGAAAGAAGTAATTACAACAGGGCGATATGCATAATTGAATTTTTTTTCGGAAAAAGAATAGTTTTTAAAGATTTCAGGAATCCCTTTAATACCTTGCTGTGTAAGCTTATTGTTTGAGTTAACAATATGATCATCCAAAGAATATTTATTCTTTAGTGAATTTCCATAAATAATAAAAATCAGAATCAGAATAAAAATTGCGACTGATTTATTATTGATTTTCATATGGTCTTTTTGTAAAAAAAATCGGGAGAACAGATTTTATCAGCCCTCCCGAATTAAAATTTTAAAATAAATTTATCGAGTTAATAAGAAGTAACCTTTTTCAAAGTACTCTTTATCATCAAATCCTTTTGCTTTTATGATATAAAAATATGTACCATCAGGAGCCATCACACCACTAGCAGTACGTCCATCCCAACCTCCGTTAGTGGTATGCCATTCAAATTCTTTTTGTCCCCAACGATTGTAAATTTCTGCATCCATTGTTTCCAAACCTATAGCCTGAACAGTAAACACATCATTTATATTATCATCATTCGGTGTAAAAATATTTGGAATAATAAACACCGAATTAATAAACACATCAATTGTAGTACAAGCTGTATCGGCACATCCTGCTGCATTAGAAGCAATCAAACATGCAGTATATTGTCCGAGTGGCGTATAAATATACGTTGGACTAAACACCGTTGATGTATCACCAGTTCCAAAAGTCCAGAAGTAATTTGTTGCTCCTGTACTTGTATTTGTGAATGTTACAGAAAGTGGAGTTTCACCTGAAGTAGTATCAGTTGTGAATGATGCTACAACGTTAGAAGAAGAACCTACTGTAAATCCTGATAATCCACCCAAAGTAATTGAACAACCGTTTGAATCGGTAATTGTTAAAACATAATTACCCGGACCAACATTGGATAAATTTAAAGTAGTATCCACAACAGTTCCTGCACTATCCACCCAAGAATAAGAGTATGGAGCAGTTCCACTTACAATAGTAACACCTGTTATAGAACCTGTAGAAGTTCCACAATCAGCTGCAGTTACGGTAACTAATGAAGTATCAGCAACAGGCAATGGATTGATTGTTACAGTAACAATAGTTGCAGGTCCTTGACAAGCACCAATTGTTCCCGTCACCCAGAAATTAGTTGTAGTTGTAACTACAGGAGTATAAGGATTAGCAGTACCAATTAAAGATGTTAAACCTGCGTCAGCATACCAAGTAACAGTTCCTGTAGTAGTAACAGTAATTGGAGAAATCGGACTTCCAAAACAAGCAGGAGGAGGATTTGCAGCAGTTGGTGCAGGAGGAGTATTATTAATTGTAATAACCATACTATCAAGCACAGCGCCACAAGCACCAGCAGGATCGTTTGTAGTTAAATATAATGTTACAGTTCCTGCTGTAGTATCTGCTATAGAAGGAGTATAAGTTGCACCAAGTATAGCAGAATTATCAAATGTTCCTGTTCCACTTGTTGTCCAGGTAGAACCGGTAGCACTTCCACCAATTGTAGCACCTGTTATTGTATATGTGCTGCCGGCACAAATAATACCATCTGTTCCGGCATTCACAGTTGCAGAAGGATCAATCACTATAACTGAGTTTGATGTTGCAGCAGCACAACCACCGGCAGCAGCAATAGTATTTGTTATTGTATATGTTCCAGGAATTGTAGTTGACATATCTATTTCACCTGTACTTGTACTTACAAACGTTAAACCTGCCGGTGAAGAAGTAAATACTCCAGCGCTAGAGCCAACACCAAATGATGGCAATGGATTGGCATCTGTTTGACAGAATGGAGTTGTATAAGAAAACGCTGCACTAGGAGCATTTGTTATTGTTATACTTACTGTATCAGCATTTGGACAAGTTCCATTTGTTGAATAAATAACATCATAAGTTCCTAAAGTACTTCCTAATAAATCAACCTCTCCTGTTGTAGTACTAACAAAAAAAAGTCCTGCAGGAGTTGAACTAAATGTTCCACCCGGTAGTCCTGTTATTGTTGGAATTGGATTTGTTCCTGTTTGACAGAAAGTAGATCCTGAATAATTAAACGTTGCAACATCCAATGGTGTAATTGACAAAGTCATAACATCTACAGCTTGTGAACAAACACCGGCAGGGTCATTGGTTGTTATTGTAATAGTAACACTTCCTAAAGCAACATCCGCAGCAGAAGGCGTGTAAGTAGAAGTTAAACTTGTAGCATTACTAAATACACCTGTTCCACTGGTAGACCAAGTAATTGAAGTTGCGCTTCCTCCCATTGTTCCAGTTAAAGAATAAGCACTTCCTTCACAAATAGTTCCATCAACACCGGCAGAAGCAGTTGCAATTGGATCTATTACTACAGTTGAACTAGCTGTCGCGGCAGCACATCCAGCAGCAGCAGCAATGGTATTTGTTATTGTATAAGTTCCTGCAGCACTCAATGCCAAATCAATTTCTCCTGTAGATGTACTTACGAATACTAATCCGGCAGGAGTTGCACTAAACACACCTGCACTCGCACCTGCACCAAATGTTGGATAAGCTGTTCCAACTTGACAGAATGGTGTACCATAACTGAATGTCGCATCAGGCGCTGAAGTTACTGTTACGCTGATTGTACTATTGTTAGGACAAATTCCGCTTGTTGTAAAAGTGATAAAATAATTTCCTAATGCACTTGCACTAACATCGATCAATCCTGTTGCAGGATTAATAAATACTAAGCCTGCAGGTGTAGCCACAAATGTACCACTTGCACCACCAGAAATAGTTGCAACAGGATCGGTTCCTGTTTGACAGAATGTAGATGATGGGTAAGAGAATGTTGCATTGTCCTGTGGATTAATTGTAAGTACCATAACATCTGTTACAGCACCACAAACTCCTGCAGGATCATTTGTTGTTAAAGTTAATGTAACTGTTCCAGCAGCAATATCTCCGGCTGAAGGAGTATATGTTGTTGAAGCAGAAGTTGAACTACCGAAAGTACCACTACCACTGGTTGTCCAAGTTACACCAGTTGCACTTCCACCAAATACACCAACTAAGTTTGCAGATACGTTCGAGCAGATAACATCATTTGGTCCGGCATTTACAGTAGCTGCAGGACTTATAGTAAGTGTCATTACATCCGTAACCGCGTTACAAGGACCAGCTGGATTATTTGTTGTAATAGTTAAAGTTACCGAACCTGCTGCTATGTCTGCTGCAGAAGGAGTGTAAACTGCAGTTGGAGAAGTTGCACTACTGAATGTTCCAGATCCTGAAGTTGTCCAGGTTATTGAAGTTGCACTTCCACCTATTGTTCCTGCCAATATATATGTACCGCTGGAACAAATAGTAGCATTACCACCTGCTGAAACAGTAGCTGCAGGACTAATAGTCAATACCATTGAATTATTCACTGAAGTACAAGGTCCAACAGGATCATTTGAAGTAATTGTTAATGTTACTGAACCTGCTGCAATATCTGCTGCAGAAGGAGTATAAGTCGGAGTTGTAATATTAGGATTACTAAATGTTCCAGTTCCGGAAGTTGTCCATGTTACCAAAGTAGCACTTCCACCCATTGTTCCGGCAAGTGTATATGTACTACCTGCACAAATAGATGCCGCAGCACCAGCACTTACAGTTGGAGCGGGGTTAATAGTGAGTGTCAAGAAATCAGAAACAGAGTTACATGGTCCAGCAGGATCGTTAGTTGTAATTGTAAGCGTTACTGAACCAAAAGAAATATCCGCTGCTGATGGAGTATAAACAGCTGTTGTAGAAGTTGCAGAACTAAATGTACCCGTACCACTTGTTGTCCAAGTAATAGAAGTTGCACCACCACCCATTGAACCAGCCAAAGTATAAGTTGAACCAGCGCATATTGTTGCATTTGCTCCTGCAACTACTGTTGGAGCTGGATTAATTGTAATGGTCATTGTTGATGTTACTGCAGGACAAGGACCCGCAGGATCATTTGTTGTAATTGTCAACGTAACTGTTCCTGCAGAAATATCAGCAGCTGATGGAGTATAAATTGCGGTTGTAGAAGCAGTATTGTTAAATGTTCCAGTTCCGCTTGTCGACCATGTTATAGAAGTAGCACCTCCACCAAACGTTCCTGCTAATGAATAAGTAGAACCCGCACAAATTGTTGCATTGGCTCCTGCTGATACAGTAGCAGCAGGATTTATTGTTAATACCATGTTACTTGTAACAGCATTACAAGGACCAGCTGGATCATTGGTTGTTAAAGTTAATGTTACTGTTCCTGCAGCAATATCAGCAGCTGATGGTGTATATGTTGCCGTTAAAGAAGTTGCAGTGCTGAATGTACCTGAGCCACTTGTCGTCCAGGTTACACTTGTAGCACCACCACCCATTGTTCCTGCTAAGGTATATGTTGAGCCAGAACAAATTGTTGCTGCAGCTCCTGCAGATACTGTAGGCATTGGATTTATTGTAAGCACTAAAGAACTTGTAACAGCAGGACAAGGGCCTGCAGGATCGTTAGTTGTTAATGTTAAAGTTACTGTACCCGCTGAAATATCAGCAGCAGAAGGAGTATAAATTGCTCCGAGAAGCGCAGGATTATTAAATGTTCCGGTTCCGCTTGTTGACCAAGTTGAAGATGTTGCACTTCCACCAATAACACCTGCAAGCGTATAAGTTGAACCTGCACAAATTGTTGCAGCACTTCCTGCAGCAGCAGTTGCAGCAGGGCTAATAGTAATAACCATAGTACTTGTTACAAAAGGACAAGGACCTGCAGGATCGTTAGTTGTTAAAGTTAAAGTAACTGTTCCTGCAGCAATATCTGCAGCTGATGGAGTATAAACTGCTGTAGCAGATGTTGCAGAACTAAAAGTACCTGAACCTGAAGTTGTCCAAGTTAATGTTGTTGCACTTCCACCAATAGCACCAGCTAAAGTATAAGTGCTACCAGCACAAATTGTAGCAGCAGAACCGGCATTAGCAGTAGCTTCAGCATTAATGGTAACTGAAGCATTAGCACTTGCAGCAGCACAACCACCAGAAGCAGCAATTGAATTGGTAACAGTATATGTTCCGGGTGCTGTGGCTGATAAATCAATTTGACCTGTATTAACGTTTACAAAAGTTAATCCTGCCGGAACTGCAGAAAATGTTCCTGCTGTAGCACCTCCGCCAAACGTTGGGAAAGGATCTGCACCGGATGTACAATAAGGACCAGAATAACTAAATGTTGCTGTTGGCGCTAAAGTAATAGTTACACTCACGTTGCTTGAATTAGCACAAGGGCCCGGTGTTGTATATGTAATTGTATAAGTATTTAAAGCACTGGCAGCTAAGTTAATTGTTCCTGTTGCTGCATTGATTGATAAACCGGCAGGTGAAGAAGTAAATGTTCCTCCTGCAACACCAGTAATTGTTGGAGTTGGATTAACACCTGTTTGACAATAAGTTGCTGAACCATAAGTAAACGCAGCATTTTGCAAAGGTGTAATAGTTAATACCATTGGGTCGGATGCAGGACCGCAAGGACCAGCAGGATCATTAGATGTAAGCGTTAATGTTACTGAACCAGCACTTATATCTGATGCTGAAGGAGTATAAACAGGATTTAAAATAGTAGCATTACTGAATGTACCACTTCCACTGGTTGTCCACGTTACAGAAGTAGTTGCACCACCTTGTGAACCTGCAAGCGTATAAGTTTGGTTTGCACAAATAGTTGCGTTTACGTTTGCATTTACCGTAGCTGCAGGATTAATTGTAAGAACCATATTGGAAACCGCTGCAGGACAAGGTCCAGCAGGATCATTGGTTGTCATAGTTAATGTTACAGTACCTGCAGCAATATCAGCAGCAGAAGGAGTGTAAGTTGGAGTTACAGAAGTTGTACTGCTAAATGTTCCTGAACCACTCGTTGTCCATGTTACAGAAGTTGCACTACCTCCAATTGAGCCCGGAACAGAATAAGTTGAACCGGCACAAATAGTAGCGGCAGGTCCTGCACTTGCGGTAGCACCAGGAGTTATTGTCAGCACCATATTATCAGTTGCAGAAGGACATGGTCCTGCAGGATCGTTTGTTGTAATAGTTAATGTAACAGTTCCTCCACTTATATCAGAAGCAGAAGGAGTATAGGTTGCAGTTGCAGATGAAGTTGAACTAAATGTTCCACTACCACTTGTTGACCAAGTTAAAGTTGATGCACCACCTCCGATTGAACCAGCTAAAGTATAGGTACTACCAGCACAAATACTTGCATCAACGTTTGCACTAGCAGTTGCAGCAGGATTTATTGTAACAGTCAAGTTACTTGTTGCAGCAACACAAGGTCCAGCTGGATCGTTAGTTGTTAAAGTCAATGTTACAGTACCAGCGGCAATATCACCTGCAGAAGGAGTATAAGTTGTATTTACCAAAGAAGCATTTGCAAATGTTCCTGAACCTGATGTTGTCCAAGTAGAAGTTGTAGCACTACCACCAATTGATCCTGTAAGTGTTACAGTGCTTCCTGCACAAATTGTTTGATTGGATCCTGCTGCAGCTGTAGCTGCAGGATTAATTGTAAGAGTTATAAAATCAGTTGCTGCAGGACAAGGACCTGCAGGATCGTTAGTAGTAATTGTTAATGTTACTGTTCCTGAAGCAATATCTGCTGCAGAAGGAGTATAAGTTGTTACAGGTGTTCCCGCACTTGCAAATGTTCCACTTCCACTGGTTGTCCATGTAGAGGAAGTTGCGCTTCCGCTAAAACTAGCACCGGCAGTAGCATATGTACTACCAGCACAAATAGTTGCAGTTGGAGGTCCTGCATTTGCTCCGGCTGGTAAGTTAATTGTAAGCACCATAAAATCTGTTACAGCATTACATGGTCCTGCAGGATTATTTGTTGTTATGGTTAACGTAACTGTACCTGCTGCTATATCAGCTGCAGATGGAGTATACACAGGATTTAAAATTGCGGTATTACTAAAAGTACCGGAACCACTGGTTGTCCAGGTAATTGTGGATGCACCTCCGCCCATTGCTCCGCCCAATGTAGCAGTACTTCCTGAACAAATTGTTTGATCAGAACCAGCATTTACAGTTGCTGCAGGACTAATGGTTAAAACCATTACATCCAGTACGGATGGACAAGGTCCTGCTGGATCGTTACTTGTATAAGTTATTGTAACTGAACCTGCGGCAATATCAGCTGCAGAAGGAGTATAAACAGCGGTTGGAGAAGTACCTGAACTAAAAGAACCACTTCCGCTGGTTGACCAAGTTGCACTTGTTGCTCCACCACCGAAAGCACCAGCCATGGTTGCTGTACTTCCCGAACAAATACTTTGATCGGGACCAGCATTCACAGTTGCCGGAGTATTAACAACAACAGTACTCGTAGTCGTTTGCGATGCTCCGCACGTTCCCGCTATGGTAACAGTATAGGTTGTTGTGACGGCTGGGCTAACGACTATCGAAGACGTAGTTGCCCCACCTGGTGCCCAGGAATAGCCTGTTGCTCCAGTAGCATTTGCTGTTAAGGTAGTGCTTTGTCCGGCACAAATTGTAGATGCTGAGGCTGTAACACTAACCGTTAAAACTCCAGAAGTTGCGGCAATAGAATAATCGCAGACATCTCCGGCATAACCATCAATCATTAAATAATAAGTATTTCCTATAGTAAGAGAAGTGGCAGTAATTGTTCCGTTAGTTTCAACCCCGGGATTCCAGCAATTTGAAAAAGAAGTAAAAGAAACGCAATTAGTTGTACTATAAACTTCCATTTGAATCCCTTGTGAATTCAAACAGTTACCAACTGTTATATCAAATGTTGCAGAAGTAGCACTTGCCACAAATGATAACCAGGAATTATTTTCAACAGATCCACAAAAGCCTGCAGGAACTTGTGATGCAGTGTAACAAGAACTTGTTGAACCACAATATCCATTTAAATTACAAATCGGAGTAGCTGCTAAACAGTTGTCGTTTGCAGTTGGGTTAGTACATGGTATTCCGGTATTTCCAAACGAAAGATTCCAGGAATTTAAAAAACCAACGTCACCACCAAAACCATCCGTAATACAAAGAGTCCACACACCATTTCCACTAGTATTGTTGTTCACACAGTTCATCGATCCTTCCGGACGATAAGAACCATTGAAAGGCGCTGTTCCAGTAGTTATAGATGTTGCAGCGTTACCGTCAAAACAAGTAGTAATATAGTTATCTCCTGCTCCACCATTATTGCTTGTCAATTGTATTTGTGCTCCACTAGGAGCAGTGAGCACCATTGTAAGATCGGCATCATAGGTGTGAGTCAAGTTTATACAACAAGTAATCAAACCATTGGTTGGAGTTAACACACCCGGCAAACCCACAACGTTAGCAGTAAAGCAAGTTGTAGCTAAATCTGGAACCGCTCCGGTTGTTCCAGCAAATGTTTGCGCATTTGAATATTTGTTAAAGCATAAAAAACTTACAATCAGAAATAAAAGTAGTTTTAGTTTCATAGTGGGATTGTTTATTGTTGCCTTGAATAGGAAGATTATTTATTACCTTGTTTTTGCTTTTTGAGATTGCCTATGTATGTGTACATATCGTCAATGGGCACAGGAACATCATCAATAATTATCTCAACAATCCCCACCTTTTTCAGAAGGTTTTGTACGAGTTCGGCTTTGAAATTTTTAGAAAAGGTAATTGCTAACAATGCATTATTTTCAGCACTTACAGGTGATATTTTTACTTTTTTAACTCCGTCCTGAGCTCTCAAGAGAGTTGCAAAACTTTCACAATCAGCATTTTCTACAACATTTAATAGAAAAAAGGTATGAGTTACTAAGTCTCCTTCAACGGATTTTCCGCTACCAGTCTTATATTTCAGCTTATAAGAGGCTTTTTGTTTTTGCGAGAAAGAAGTGGTTGAGAAAAGGAGTAAAGCTAAAATCAAAATAGCTTTTGTAGAAAAAAGGCAGTAGTTTTTCATTATAAATTTAGTTTGTGATTATGAATTGTCTAAAATACTATTTATCTGTTAAATAAGATGCTTTTTAGTCGACTTTAGTTGCATTAAAATTAACGTTTGGAAGCACCCATTAAGTCGTAATATTTGTTTGCTTTCTCCAAATCACCTTTTTCTTTAAAATAATTGGCCAAAAAAGAGTTCAAAAACCTGTTATTTGAGTTCAAACGTATGCATTCTTCAAAATAAGGTATTGCCGAAAGTGTATCCCCTCTCATAAAGTAAACATTCCCAATATTCACATGCAATACATCTGCTTTAATTCCTTTCTTTATAGCGTCTTTATTAAGTTTCAAAATGTCATCATACTTTTTTTCTTCTGCATACATAGCGCTCAACGAAAAATAAGTACTCACAAAATTGGGGTCAATTTCTATGGATTTCATGTAATACTTTTCAGCATCAACATAGTTTTTCCCCTTTGCTTCACAAGTCGCTAAGTTAAAATAAGCTTCAACGTAATTTGTATCTAATGTTATTGCCTTTTTCAGATAAGGAATTGACTTTTCGGGCTGATTGTAATATGTATAGTAAATCATTCCCAAATTGTTCAAAGATGAAATGTAATCCGGAATAATCCTGATCGATTCTAAGTAGTATTTTTCCGCATTTTGAACATAAAACCGTTTTTCCTGCATACTCATTTTGGGATTCTCTTTGATTTTTTGGATGGATGCTGCTGCTATCAATGAGTTGGCATGAGCTGATTCCGGAGCATTTTTTACATCTGTCTGATATAGTGTAAAAGTATCTTTCCAGTCTTTAATCCTTGTAAAAGAACGCAGCCCGAAAAGAAGTATAATTACCCCTAAAGTCAAAAATAAAGGGCTTGAAAATGCTGGAAATTTGAGTTCTTTATTTTCATACACAACTTTATATGCGTTTAATAATGCCCATGCAGCTACAAAACATAATCCAAGAGATGGAATAAAGGCAAATCGTTCACCAACTATACCTACAACAGGCACCAACACGTTTGTAAACATAGAAATGGTAACCAAAAAGAAAAGAATTCCAAAAATCTCAATTCCTTTTGTTTTAAAATTTTTAATGATATAAAAGGTAACTCCAAGCAATCCGATCAATACAATCCAAACAATTGCATTCGACCAAGTAGCTATTGGTACTTGATTGTAGCCATAATAGGAAACCAGCGGGTGTGGAATCAAAAACATTTTTAAATAAAAATAAATGCTGTAAAAACCACTGGGAATACGGTCCCACAGAGTTGAACCTAAATAAAGCGGATTTTCCCAATCCAACGTTTTTCTCGAAAAATTGTGATTTGCTATTTTGTTTGCATATCTGTATACAAGAATTGGGAAAACGTAAGAAATAAAAATCGGGATCATTCTTTTGAATGAAACATCTTTTAAAAACCACAAAGTAAATGGGATTATCGCCACAATTGTCATGGCATCTTTTTTCGACATCAAGCCAAAAAGAATAAAAAATGCACCAAAAAATAAATGGTAATATTTTTTTGTTTCAATAAATTTTAAATAAAAGAAAATGGACAGAATAAATCCTGTAAAACTTAAAATAACATCTCTGTTTTTAATGCTGATTACTACTTCCGAATGAAGAGGATGAATCAAGAATAATGTCGTTATTATAAACGGTAAAAGAATGTTGTATTTCAACAACAAAGCCTTAAGAACCATGTATAGCAAGACAATCGCTAAAGCATAAAGAAGCACATTTATGAAATGGCTCACATGTGGATTTACTCCAAAAAACTCACACTCGAGTGCAAAAGTTGCTTTTACAATAGGGCGGTATTCGTAATTTGATTTTTGACTGTTTACAACATAAGTTGTTCTGAAAATTTCCGGAATTGCTTCAATTCCCCTCTGAACTTGTTGGTTATTCCTAACCACAAATTCATCATCCATGGAATAATTGTTTTTAATACTTTTCCCATAAATCAAAAAGCACAAAAGCACAAAAAATAAAATTATTCTACGGTTCAGCTTTTTTTCGCTGAATACATTTTCTATTATTTTTTTTTCAGGCTTGGGCGACTCCTTTTCTTTACTCTTTTTCATCGAAATCAATTACAATTCATTTCTCTCCAAATATAATTAAGTTTTTCCCAAGATGAGAAAGTATTTTTGTACTTTTAATTCAGAAATCAGTGTTGATATTCTAAAAGTTTTTATTGAAAGAATTTACTACAAAAATGTCGGCATACATTAAAGCAATCAGCTATTATCTTCCTGAAAAAATTTTCAGCAATGAAGATTTCTTTAAGACTTTCCCGGATTCTATCACTCAAAAAGAGAATTATTTGAGAATTGGTGTTCAGGAAAGACATATTGTAGAGGAAAATATAACGGCATCCGACATTGGAGTTATAGCTGGCTTAAATTTATTTAAAGAGCACAATATAAAACCTGAGGAAATTGATTTCTTACTTTTTTGTTCTTTAGAATTCGATTATCATTTTCCTTCTTCTTGTTCCATTATTCAAGCAAAATTAAATCTTCCAAAATCATGCGGTGCCACCGATTATAACTTAGGCTGTAGTGGTTATATATACGGACTAGGAATTGCGAAAGGTTTAATTGAATCTCTTGGAATGAAAAATGTTTTGCTTATAACAGCATCTACTCTTTCTAAAAAAATTCATCCTAAAGATAAAAGTTCCAGATTTATTTTTGGTGATGCTTCTGCTGCTACATTAATTTCTTCAAGTGAAAAAAATAATGGTTTAGGCTCTTTTGTTTTTGGAACAGATGGCAAAAAAGCAGAAAAAATTATCATAAAAGATGGCGCTGCCAGAAATCCAATTTCCAAAGATTCATATATAGAAATTGAAGATGAAAGCGGAAACATAACAAGCAATGCACATTTGCAGATGGAAGGAACCGGTGTTTTTTATTTTGGATTAAAAACAATTCCGATTATGATAGAAGATGTCATAAAAAAAGAAAAAATTAAACTGGAAGAGATAGACCTATTTATCTTTCATCAAGCCAATTTATTTTTAATCAGTACCGTTTGTACAAAATTAAATATTCCAAAAGAAAAAGTGTACAATTACATGGAAAAGGTTGGAAACACAGTTGCTTCATCCATTCCTATTACCCTATATGAAGCAATGAAAGAAGGAAAAGCAAAACCAGGTCAAAAAATATTACTAGCAGGATTTGGTGTTGGCTTATCTTGGGGTGCAACCATTATTGAGTTGTAATCATCTTTAATGGTATATTTTAATATATTTACATTGATATAAAATCAATTATGATTAATATACAAGAATTTACAAAAGGATTGGAAGCAGAGTTTGAAGATGTTGAACCTGGAACACTAAATCCCGACACAAATTTCAGAAGCATAAAAGGCTGGAGCAGTATGCATGCCTTAATTATTATTGCATACATAGATGCGAATTACAACGCATTACTAAATGGCGCTGATTTAAAATCGGCACAAAGCATTCAAGACCTTTACAAAATTACTATCGAAAAATTAAAATAGTGGCTTATCTATCTACTTCCAATACTAATATTATTGCTATCTCCAGTTGTGTGCCCGGCCACATAGAAAAAACTGCTGATTACAATCATATTTCTGTTGAAGAGAGAGAATTGTTTTCAAAAACCACCGGAATAATTGAAAGAAGAGTTGCTGATAAAGATGTTGCTTGCTCCGATTTATGTTATGTTGCAGCTAAGCATTTATTAGATAAATATAATTGTAAAGAAGAAATTGACCTAGTAATTTTTGTTTCGCAATCACCCGATTATATTTTACCAGCCACTTCTATTCTATTACAAAACCGTTTAGGATTAAAAAAAGATTGCATTGCTTTTGATATCAGCTTAGGATGTTCGGGATATGTTTATGGATTGTCCGTTATCACTAATTTAATGCAGAGCGGACAATTAAAAAAAGGACTTTTATTAGTTGGGGATAAATCAAGCACTTCAACAACGTATACCGACAAAAGCACTTATCCTTTGTTTGGAGACGCGGGAACTGCAACATTGATAGAGCATTCGCAAACCAAAAATGAAATGCATTTCAATTTACAAAGTGATGGCTCAGGAAAAAATTCAATTATAATTGAACACGGAAGTTGCAGAACACCCTTTGATAAAACATTAGAAGATTTAGTAGAAATTGAGCCTGGAATAAGCAGAGCAAAAAAACATTTGATTTTAAATGGAATGGATGTTTTTAATTTTGCATTGAGAGAAGCTGCAACTAACATTAATACTTTATACGAAAAAAGTAATAAAACAAAAGAAAATACCGATTACTTTGTTTTACATCAAGCAAATAAACTCATCAACGAAAGTGTGAGAAAAAAACTAAAGATTGATATTGAAAAAGTTCCTTATTCCATAGATGTATTTGGTAACACAAGCTCTGCTTCTATTCCTTTAACCATGTGTTACAAAATGGAAGAAGCATTACGAACAAAAAAATTATCTTTGCTATTGAGTGGTTTCGGAGTCGGATATTCCTGGGGAAGTGTTATTTTAGAAACCGAAAATGTATATACCAATCTTTTAGAATATGATAGAGCTTAAGAATAAAACAATTTTAGTGACTGGTGCTACTTCTGGAATTGGAAGAGCAACAGCGCAATTGTGTGATTCTTTGGGCGCTAATATTATTATTACTGGTCGTAATGCTAATGAACTAAATAAAACAAAGACCTTACTAAAAAATAAAACAGATTCAATTATTGCCGACTTATCAAAGGATGAAGAAATCAACCAACTGATTGCAAAAATTTCTGCTGTTGATGGCTTTGTGCATTGTGCGGGAATCATCAATCCACTTCCAATAAAATTTTTAAAATCAAAACACATTGATGAACTTTTTAAAATAAATTTTTCATCGGCTGTATTGATGTGTAGTGGCTTGCTATCTGCAAAAAAAATAAAAGATGAAGCTTCTGTAGTTTTTATTTCATCCATTTCGGCAAACCATCCATACACTGGAGGTTCGCTTTATACTGCATCAAAAGCTGCATTGGAGTCTTTTGCTTTAGGATTGGCATTAGAAACAGCTTCTAAAAAAATTAGAGTTAATACAATTGCTCCCGGCTTAGTTAGAACTAAAATTTTGGAGCAAGCAGAACAAATATATTCTAAAGAAGAATTTGCAGAAATTGAAAGTCGTTACCCACTTGGAATAAGCGAGCCAATTGATGTTGCAAATACTGCTGTGTTTTTATTAAGTTCTTCATCAAAAAGAATTACGGGAACTGTTATAAAAATGGACGGAGGATTACTTTTAAATAGTAAAATATGAGCACAAATTACAGCATAGTTATTCCGGTTTATTGTTCCGAAAATGCACTTGAGAAAGTACATCAGAGCCTTGTTGCTTTTTTTGAAAATAAATATTCCTATGAAATAATTTTTGTAGATGATTGCAGCACTGATAATAGCTGGGAGGTATTAAAAAAGATAAAACAGACTGCCAAGAATACAACCATCATTCGTTTAAGTAAAAATTTCGGTCAGCATGGCGCTACTGTTTGTGGCTTCAAACATGCCAAAGGAGATTTTGTAATTACAATTGATGACGACTTAGAAGTACATCCATCAGAAATTCAAAAATTAATAGACAATCAAAAAAATACAAATGCTGATTTGGTTTATGGATTGTATAAAAAGCAAAATCAACCTTTTTTCAGAGGAATATTTTCCGGAGCCTACAAAATGTTGGCAAAGCTTGAAGGCCCGCAAAAAGGGAAAGGCAGCAGTTTCAGATTATTAAAAAAATCATTGGCTGATAAACTGGTACATAATCACAAACAATTTGTTTTTATTGATGAATTGTGTTTGTGGTATACAAAAAAATTAGCCTTTGTAGATGTAAATGCCAATCCTGATTATATTTTAAAGCAACGTTATAAAGTAGCTGGATTGTTTAAGATGACTACTACTATCATCATGTTTTCTTCTACATTACCATTAAAGTTGGTAACATATGTAGGATTTAGTTTGGCAACAATCAACTTTATTGTTGGTATTTATTACTTAATAAAAAAATTCTTCTTAAAAATTGAAGTGGAAGGATATACTTCCTTGATAGTTAGTATTCTCTTTTCTACAGGTATTATTATTTTCTGCATTGGAATTGTTGCACAATATATAAGTCAGGTGCTTAAATCATTAAACAATGCTCCTTCCTATAACGAAGACGAAATAATATGCTAATCCTTGAGCAATATGGCGTTCGGCTTGTGAGGGTACAAGAGAAAGACATTGAGCTTATTCGTACTTGGAGAAATCAACCTGATGTTGCAGGCTTTATGGAATACCGTAAACACATTACATCTGAGGAACAAAAAATCTGGTTCCGTTCCATCAACAACAAAAATAACTACTATTTTATTATTGAGTATGAGGGCAAGCAAGTCGGACTTATCAATTCAAAAAATTACGATCCAAAAGTTGGATTTGGTGAAGGAGGAATTTTCATTAGTGATAAAGAATACATCAATTCATTTGCTGCAGTATTCGCAAGTTTGTGTTTATTGAACTTTATGTTTGAGAAACTAGGTGTTTCACAAGTTTCCAGAGTCAGAGTACTAAAAAACAATGAACGTGCTATTCAATACAATAAATTACTGGGGTATAAACTTATGCCCGGACAAGAAGAAATAGAAAATCAATTGTATGAATTACATATAAGTGATTACAAAACAATTGGCGGAAAACTTAATAAAACTGCAACTCTCCTGAGTGGTGGAAATTCAGAATTAAAATATAAAGGTGAAGTTTGTGATGAGAATATGGAGGCGATAAATGCTTTGCTCTAATCCTTAAAACTTTCCAAAGGAAAAACTCCTTTTTTAAAAGCTTCAATCCATTCTTCTTTCGATTTCATCGACAAAAGAAAAGGGTCATCAATATGATCAATTTTGTATTTTGAAATTTCGTGAGCAGTATAACCCCAAAGTGGATTAGGAATATCAAACATTAAAACCACTCTTCGTTTATCAGATTTATTCCATGCTTCGTGTTCAAATGAATCATCAAAAATCATTAGTTCACCTTCTTTCCAATGCTTGACTTGATCTCCAACCCTCAATGCACAAAGCTCTTCATCGGGAACAATTAAGGGAATGTGACAACGCAAAACCATACGTGAATAACCTTTATGAGGCAAAACGTGCGTATGCGGATTCATATAGGAATAATCGCAAGAAAGAATTTCAGGAATTGAATAAACAAGTTCTGCTGTCTTAGGACACAATTTTGCATTTTGTGGAAGCTTCATATTGAAAAAAATAAATGAAAATACTTTCCATGCTTTGTGTTGCTCCGATTTTACATAATGCGGAAAAGTGTTCATCCATTGATTTTCTTTGCCCGCTTCAATAATATCAATCAACTCCTTTCGAATAACAGCAAAATTATCCACTAAAGGCTTCAAATACGAAAACTGAGCAGTATCATAAAAGAATTTAGGATTTTTATTTGTAAATTCGAATTCAGACATTTGAGAATATTTATCTTTAACAAATATAATAAATTAAGAGTTGATGCAAAAGGCTTGGTACAATATATATAACGTACATGACGAATATCATGGTTCTGAACCACCTTTTGCCGAACCTAAAGAATTCCGTTGGACCAAAGAGTTTGAAGAAAATCACGAAGCAATATATGCTGAATTAAAAGAATATCTTAAATCCCACAACCTGATTGGATATTTTATCAAGTCGATGGTTTCCAGAGAAAATAGTTGGAAAACAATTCCTCTAAGAACATGGGGAATTCAGCAATTTAAAAACCAAAAACATTTCCCGATTACCTATTCCATTATTCAAAAATATCCTGAGATTACTTCTTCTTCGTTTAATTTATTAGAAGCAAAAAGCAAAATTCATCCTCATTTGGGCGACACGAATGCTATTTACAGATGTCATTTAGGGCTTGATATTCCTGCAGGCTTACCCGATTGTGCTTTTAGAGTAAAAGAAGAAATTCGTCCATGGCAAAACGGAAAATGGTTAATGTTTATAGATTCATATAATCACGAAGCATATAATAATTCAGATAAAAATCGTTTCATTTTTGTGGTAGATATTTTACGCGATGAATTTAAAAACGAGAAAGAAAAAGTTTGTGCAACTGTTATGACATCTCTTTTTTTACAAAAGAGATGGCAGAAATACCCCTTCTTAAAAAAATTATCTCCGGGAAGCATTAAGTTTTTAGCAAAATGCTTACATCCGTTTACACGCTTTGCAATTGTATGTGTTAATCTATTTAAAGTATACTGATGGAAAGCACTAAAAAATGGTATTCGTTTGCCGAAAATGGCGCTTACAAAGGACCTGAACCCAATTTTTTTGATATTCAAAACAAAAAATGGGTTGCACTTTTTGAAAACAATTACGAAATTATTTTAAAAGAGTTTAGTAAACTAGTTGAATCAAAAGACAAGAATATTATTCCCTACATGAATAAATCGCTTGCCAGTAAAGCAGAAAACTGGACGATTTTCCCTTTATATGTCTGGGGCAAAAAGAAAAAAGAGAATTGCGAAAAATGTCCGGAGACAACAAAAATAATTGAAAGTATACCTGCGATGACACACGCATCGTTTTCCATATTAAATGCAAACACTTCCATAAAACCACATTTTGGCGATAGTAATGTAATGTACAGATGTCATTTTACATTAAATTGCAAAAATGGCTTGCCTGAAATCGGAATGAGAGTTGGTAACGAACAAATTACTTGGAAGAATGGGGAAATTTTTGCTTTCTGCGATGCTTACGAACACGAAGTTTGGAACAAGACAGAAAATGAACGCTGGATTCTAATTATTGATATTTTACGGGAAGAATTCGAAAACGACAAAAAACAAATTTGTGCGGAAGTAAATGCTACATTGTGGTGGCAGTTAAACTTTCAGAATTTTTATTTTTTGAAACATTTTCCAGCTTGGGCAAGGAAGATTGTGATGAAGGTGACTTCTTGGTTCTTTTGAGAAGATTTCGTTTTCTCAACTAGGAGATTCCGTGTCGTAGCACGGGATGACAGTTAAGAGATGGTTAATCACATTAAGAACGTCATTGCGAGTCCCGCATTTTCGCGGGATGTGGCAATCTCTCACGAACGAGCAGACAAAGGTCAATTACTCAAAAGCCTTATGATCAAACTCAATTTCATGTGTCATTTCACCATACATTTCTTCAAACTCTTCTCCACAACTTTGTGGCAAAGCACTATGAGCATGATCAATTAAGTTTTCAAATTTTGCTAAGGTTTTTTGGTCTTTCACTAAATCAATAAATTCACTGTATTTATCATAATTATTGAAAAAATCACCTGCAAGCAAATAGTGGAAAATTGAATATGCACCTTCGAATTTCTTAAACATTAAAAGCCCCTCAGGAGTTCCCATTGTTGAAAAATTAAGCGCATCAGGCGTATAAAATAATCGAATAAATTTTTCTAACAACTTAACACCACCATTAATTTTAGTATATGCCTTCATCATTTCTTTCGTACCATTTTCACCAGTAAGCTTTTCATAAATAGCATCAGAAACCAATTCCGCACTGTGCATTCCAACATAAATTCCACTAGAGAAAATAGGATCTAAAAATGCTCCTGCATCACCTACTAACGCAAAATTATCGCCATACTTTTTTTCACAGTAGTACGAATAATCACCAGCCATTGCAACTTTATGTTCCATTTTCGCATTCTTTAATACGCTGGTATACAAATAAGATTCAGCAAGCTCTTCCAAATAAAAATCTTTTTTCCAATCTTCTGAATTTTGAAACTTCTTCTTTTTCTCTTTTACATGGTCGTTATTTACAACAACACCAATACTCAAGTGATCTTTACTTACAGGAATCACCCACATCCATCCTTTTTTTTCACCGCCTAAATAAATAATTTTAATAACTCCTTCATTCAAAGAATTATCATATTCATTATTAGTCCAATGCGACCATGTAGCAACTCTATCTAAATCGGAGTATGATTTTTTTACACCTAATTTTCTTCCCAAAAAAGTACTTTGCCCACTTGCATCAATAATAAATTTCGACTCAAATTTTTCTTCTTTACCATCTGCATCTGTAGCAAAAACTTCTACAATTTTATCTGCTCTATCTAATACAACATTTTTTACCATATACTGTTCACGAACTTCAGCACCTTTATCTTTACTATTATCTAACAACAGTTTATCAAAAGCAGAACGAATAACATGAAAAGCAAGATAACTTTCGTCTTTAATAACACTTTTAAAACACCACAATGATCTATTGATTCCATCCTTAGCTTCGAAACTAACACCAGGTTTACGAGTAGAAATTTTTCGCATTCCTTCAATTAATCCTTGTCTATTTAATAAATCATAGGAAATAGGAATTAAAGATTCTCCAACGTGCTCTCTTGGAAACAATTCTTTTTCTAACAACAAAACACTCAAGCCTTTTTGAGCCAAAAGTGTGGCAGAAGTAGAACCAGAAGGTCCTCCGCCAATAATAATGACATCGTATAGTTTCATAAATTTAGTAGTTTGAAGTAGTAAAGCTAAAATACAAAATATTTACAGTCCAAGCAAACGAGAAATAATGTTTCGTTGAATGTCGGATGTGCCTGAATATACGGTACTTCCAAGCGCATCTCTCACAATTCTTTCAATACTATATTCTGTCATGTAGCCATTTCCGCCAAAAATTTGCATAGTATCTATTGCAGAAGAAACAAATGCTTCACTCACAAAAAGTTTGGCTGAAGCAGCATGAATCATGTTCTCTTTATTTTTTTCTAAACCGGTTGCTGCTTTATAAGTAAGTAAAGAAGCTGCTTCTAATTGCACTTTCATATTTGCAATACGATGTGCGATGGCTTGCTTTTTTCCGATGACTTCATTACCCGATTTACGGTTTTGAACATAGTCAATCGATTTTTCTAACAACTTACGCATCGTGCCAACGTGACAAGCTGCAATTCCTGTACGCTCCCACTCCATCGAATGATTAAAAACTGTTGCTCCACCTCCAACTCCTCCTATAATATCTTCTTCAGAAACAAATACACTCTCAAATATCACTTCCGAAATACCGGAAGTGCGCAAGCCCATTTTTTCATATTTCTGTCCTACTGAATATCCTTTTGCATTTTTATCTACTATGAAAGCAGTTATTCCGCCATAATAGCCTTTGCTTTCATCGGTAAGTGCATAAACTAAAATTAAATCTCCAACCGGACCATTAGAACAAAATGTTTTGCTTCCGTTAATCAAAAAACCATTTTCGTGTTTTTTTGCAGTGGTTTTAATATTAAAAACATCTGATCCCGATTCACTTTCTGTCATTGCATTCACAGCAATTTTTTTTCCGTTGCATAAGTCAGGCAAATACTTTTTCTTTTGATTTTCGTTTCCGTATTTCCAAATTGGAACGACACAAGCGAGCAAATGAGCGCATATTGAAAAGTTCAACCCGCCATCATCGGAGCCATATCCGAGGGCTTCCAATGCTAAAACAGATGAAACAGGATCCAAACCAGCTCCGCCAAATTTTTCTTCAACAGGTAAGCCCATTAATTTATGTTCAGCACATTTTTTCCACAGCTCAGGTAAAAACTGTTGATTTCGATCACGCTCAATAATATTATTATTCAGTTGTTTTTGAGCAAAACCAATAATGTTTTCCTGAATAAGCTTTTGCTCTGTTGTTAAGGAAAGTTCCATTAGGCCAATTGTTTTAATTTCTGATAATCAACTTTATTGCTTGATGTCTGCGGCAAGTCCTCAACAAAAATAAAATCGTTGGGAACCATATACGAAGGTAAGTGATTCATGCAATATTCCTTCATTTTTATGACTGATTTTTCCTGCCCGTTTCTTAAAACCACAAAAGCAGTAATTGTCATTTGCTCTTCCGAATCAATCTTTCCAACAACAGCATTTATAACTATATCGGAATGCTTGCTCAATGCTGTTTCTATCTCATCTAATTCAATTCGATAGCCATTTCTCTTTACCATTCTATCTCTTCTTCCCCTAAAAACATAATTTCCATTTCCATCCACATCAACTAAATCTCCTGTTTTATACCATACTTTATCATTTTCAGTATAAAAAGAATCTTTCTCAGGAACATTCCAATATCCAAACATCACTCCTGCTCCGTTAATCAATAGCTCATCTTCTATTACACAGCTTTGATAATGCTCACAAATTTTTCCAATCGGAATGCTTGTTTCAATATTTTCGGGTAATTTGAAATACGTACAAACGTTTGTTTCTGTTGGTCCGTATAGATTATAATAAACCGCAGCAGAAACTTTTTTCTTTAATGAAATGAATTTAGTTATAGGAAAAACTTCCCCTGCAAATAAAATCAATCTCAAATTATCATACTTATACTTTTCCATTTTGCCATACTCCGAAAGCATAGTTAAGATAGAGGGAGTAGAATACCAAATACTAATTTTTTGTTCGGAGATTAATTGTGCAAGCAACAATGGCTGCTTGGCAGCTTCTTCTTTAATAAGAACCAAAGTTGCTCCATGCTTTATTGAAACATATAAATCAAAAATAGAAAGATCAAAATGAAAAGGTGCATGCGATGAAAAACAATCATCCGATTTTGGAGAAAATGTGTTTGAGCTCCAATTTATGAATTCAAGAGCACCTTCATTGGAATACATAACACCCTTGGGATTACCGGTTGAACCGGAAGTATAAAGAACATAGGCTAGATCTTCTGGTGATTTTTTTAAGGTTGTTTTATTATTTTTTGCAAGAATTAAATTATTGCCAATTTCTGCAACAAAGGAAAATTCATTTTTAAAACTTTCGAATAATTCTTTTGTAAGAATGATGGCAGAAACCTCACAATTTTCAATAATGAATTTATTACGCTCAATGGGAGAAGTATAATCTACAGGTAAGTAAGCTGCTCCCGTTTTTAATATTCCGAAAATGGAAG
Organism: Bacteroidota bacterium; assembly: GCA_005772895.1. GTDB lineage: Bacteria > Bacteroidota > Bacteroidia > 2-12-FULL-35-15 > 2-12-FULL-35-15 > 2-12-FULL-35-15. The sequence continues at coordinate 26,896 of SXIH01000013.1, forward strand.
CTACAAACTCAATGGATTTGGGAGCACAAATAGCAACACGATTTTCTTCTGAAACATCAATTGAATCAAGAAGTTGTTTGATTTGATTAGCTGCAGAATTTAATTCCTGATAGCTAATCTTCTTTTCCTGAAATATTAATGAAGTTTTATCCGGAAATTGTTCTGCCGAATTTTCAAGAAGCTGATATAGCTTGTTTACCTTATGCATTCAACTTTTTCACAACAAAAGCTGCAATGATATCGATATTATCCAAATTCTCTTTATCTACTTCGTGAGCCTGAAACTCAAACTTGTAAGTCTGCTCCAAAAAGACTACTAATTGCATAGTAAGGATAGAATCAATTATTCCACCTGTAATAAGGGGAGTTGAATATGTCAATTCCTTTCCTTCAGCATTTTTTAAAAAACGTTTATTAACAAACGCTTTTACCGTTTCTCTGATTTCGTTGATGTTTGCGCTCATAAAACTTAGCTTTATATTTTTATATCATATACTATAGTATTCCTGACTAAAAACTTATTCTTTTATAAACTTCTGAGATAACTTCCTTTTCCCATTTTTACTAGTAGCAGTTATGAAATAAATTCCAGAAGCTAAATGTGAAATAGAAATTGCGTTTAAATAGTCTTCGATTTTTTGTGCTTTTCCTAAAATATTAATAATTGAAATTTCATAATCACTCAAGTTTTCTCCTTCTATCAAAATATTAATTTCATTTGAAGCTGGATTTGGAAAAACTTGCAATTGGGAATCTGAAATTGGGAATTCATTTATCCCAACATTGCAATTTGCTATCTCACAACCATTACTATCTACTTTGACAAGCCAGGGATCTGCTGTTGCTACAAGACCAGCTCCGCTAATAATAAAACCACTATCTTGAGTCGACTTTACATCGTAAAAATAATTATCTTTTGTTGGATCTTTATAGTATGTTCTTAACCATTGTTGATTGCCTAAACTATCTGTTTTTATTAAAAGTCCCCAGGGAATAGCACCATTAATATTTATCCCAGAACATACAACGCTGCCGTCATTCAAAATTATTGGTATTGCATAAAATTGTTGGTCACCTGAACCACCAAATGTTTTTTCCCATGACACACTTCCTGTTTTAGTCAGTTTAGCCATGTATGCTTGGTATGATAGCCCTGTAACAAATTTTGCTCCCACTAAAATGTAGCTGCTATCAGAAAGTTGTTTTACGAAAGCTGTTCCTGCTGTTCCCGAAATTTGTCTGTCCCATTCAAAACCACCACTAGCATCAGTTTTTAAAACATATAACAGACTATTTTTAATGCCAGACATTACAAATCCCCCATCCAAAGTAATCTGCCCTGATATACAATCTTCTGCTAAAGTAGTTCCGTAAACCTGTTGCCAAAGAAAATTTCCGTTTTTATCCGTTTTTATTAAATAAAAATCTGAGGCAGAACCCATACTAAAACTTTGTGTTACCCCCATTAAAACAAAACCGCTATCTGGCGTTTGACAAACAATATTTGCATTATCAAAATTAGCTCCGCCATATTTCTTTGTCCACAACGTGTCTCCATTTAAATTTAATTTCACTAACAATGCATCTCTATTATTTAGCGTATCTATAATAGAGCCACAAAAAACATAGTTGCTATCATATGTATATATTAATGAATTAGAAGCTCCAGTGGAGAAAGAATAATAATTTTTTTTGTACTCTTTTGTCCATAGAGTATCGCCATTTAAGTCAATCCTATTAATTAAAAGCGAACCATACCCACTTCCGTAAATACAACTAGGGAAAAGGTATCCTCCTCCTGAATTAATTTCAATGACAGCAGTAGCATTTGAAATTGCAGAATTATATTCATAATTATAATTGAAATATGTTTGAGCATTTAGCTTAAAAGCAAATACACAAATAAAAATGGATATCTTAAAATACAATTTCATTACTTCGAAATAATTACTTTTTGTTTTTCAATAATTTCTTTATCTGATTTTAAAACATATAAATAGATTCCATTATTAAAATCTTTAGTGTTAATATTTAATATTTCATTATCATATACAATTTGTTTTAAAATTTCTGCACCAAGCAAATTATATACAATCAACTGGCCCTGAAAGATTTTATCATCTATGTTAATTTCAACAGTTGTAAAATCGGAGCCTGGATTCGGATACACCTTAAAAGCTAAAAGATCATTCGTGTTTTCGATTGCTCCTTGATTCGATGAAGAAATACTTCTTACTATTTGAACATCAAAAGGATAACGTTCATATTGAAATCCTTTTGTTAAAGCAAGTATTGATCTTGCTTCAATTGCTGTTTCAGGGTTGTTATTGTATATCTGTTGAATTATGTTAAATTGAGCGGGTGTCATATCAAACCAGGACTTATTATTTTCAGCAAGGTTTAATCTTATTCCATTTAGTTTGCATCTATCGCTATGAATACCTTCTTCTTTCAGATGTATTTTATTTAAACAATTGCGTGCGTTGCTAAGATCTCCTTGGCTGATTAAAAGTTCTATCAGCTTAAACATTCCGGAAAGGGTTGAGTCGTTTTCTGAAACTGCTTTTACGCTATCAATGTTTTCAATTTTAAAATACCCTTGTTTTAAATTTACTTCAGCTAATTTTGCCTGAAACGCATAATAATTGACTTCGCTTTCTTTTTCATGTCTTGCAGAAATTCCTGTTTGCGCTGACATAATATTATTTAAGACCCCTGAAGGAAGCCCTACATTTTCCAGGGCAGAAATAACAGGTTGAGTAACAGGAGAGTTTGCAATAAATATCTGTTCAAGATGACCATAAGGAGGCAAATCGTTTCTATTGAGAGTAGCTATTAAAACCTCATCACTTAAATAGGGTGATTTACTGATCAATAAATTCTTTAATTGACCAGCAGGCATGGAACTATTAATTTGCTGAAGCAAAAAAGTAGTGTTGCCACCGTCAAGCAATTGCCTGTAGGCATCTAAAATTTGCCTTGCAGCAATCTGTGCATTGGTATATTCAGTAGTTAAACAAGGAATTGTAGAACATAAACTAAAATTTGATAGGCAAGAACTCAACCCAAATGGGGGACAAGGAAAAATACTTGACGATAAATTTGTGCAACTATATACCCCTGGCTGATCTCTATATATAAAATCAGAATTTGCACCTAGTGAATACGATGTTCCAAAATCTAGCTGTTCACTAGAAGAAGAAGAACATGCTGTATAACTATTCCCAGCTTGTTTTTGAGGGTCAAATGAAGCACACAATCCTTGCCCTCTTATTAAACTAGCTATTCCTCCTGGTGCATCGGGAACAGTCACATCAAAATTAATGCGAGTGGTAAATTTATTGCATTTATATTCTAATCCCCCTACGCTTGGTGTTATAGTATCCAAAGGATTGAATGCTCCTTTATTATCTAACTCTGTTTGTAAATTAACATTCACATTTGAAAAAATATTCTTGTATGCGTAACCCAATCCATTATCTGAACCAAAGATAGGGCTTGATCCTGAGCAATTATTCACCACCATTCCATAATTATACTCTTCTATTAAAGCAGACGATGTAGTAGTATCACCAAAATTTGTAAATGTATTTTCTTGTGCAATAAAATCTTTTGTACTTATTAAATACAAACCAACAGGTTTGTTATATCCCTTTTCTAATTGAGCATTAGAAATTGAAGAATTAGCTTCATGTACAGGGATTTCAAAATTATTTAGTTCTATTCTTGGAGATTTAATTGCTTCTAAAGTTAACGCATGAACGTTATTTTTAAATGATGTTCCAGAAATCCAAACAAAATCATCTTCTCCGGTACTCAAAGCCCAAATTGCATCACTATAACCTTTAAATTCATTTGTATAACCATCACCCCGCATTCTAATTCCGGCATCAATTGCATAAATACCTGCACCTCTTAAATCTGTATCAAACAATGAAGTACTATCCGTTTTAATAGCACTGTTCTCAAATAAACAATTTTCAATGGTTACATCTTTTACATCCCACAATGTCACTTGAGCAACATTACCTAATCTTCTACCATTTGCAGTTCTATAAATCGGATCATTTAAATAATCGGTAGTTAAAAATTTACAATTTCTTAAATGACTAAAATTTTTAATTTCAGTTGTTGCCGTTGGTTTATTGTGATAACTTAAAAATCCAACTGAGGATCTATTGTTTTTAAAAACCACACTATCACATCGTATTATTCCACCCGTGTAATCCCAAGTATTTTTACCATTTCGGGTTGAAATTCCATTTCGGGTGTTCATTATATTAACATTGATCAAGGTCACCGAACCCTGAGAAGATAAACCAATAAAACCGCCTTGCTGAACCGTTCTGTCTCCCCAAACTTCAATTCCCTGCCACATTCCCTTTTTACACATCCCAGCAGAAGTGAATGTACAAAAATCAGAAGGAAAACCATTTACAATTAATTTTGCTCCTCTTTCAACAATAATTGATGCATTTTCTCCAAATTCAAATTCCAAGCCTCCATTTATTGTTAATGTTTTTCCAGCTTTTATCCTAATTTTTCCGGCAACAGACATTACTCCACTACCATCTCCATCAAAGGGAAGTGAAGTCCAGGTTGTGTCATTTGCAATTGTTATATTCTTAACATCATACTTATTAATATTATAGCAATCATGAGCACAATCACCACCTACTAGGGCAGTATCATTCACAATACTTCCGGGATTTTGTACAATAATAAAGTTTCCAAATGTTTGTTGTGGGTCATAAGTTAATGTAGCTCCGTTCTCAACAACTATTTGAACATCATAAATTCCAACACAAGATTCGATTTTTAAAGTGCTTCCACTTTTTACATAATAATAAGAAAATATATTATCTGTTGTATCACCAGCATCGTCACATGTTAATGTTGTAACATGAGGAATTTCTCGTGGGTCATTGTATAAACTATCCGGGTCAGCTGCATATACTTGTGATTTTGTTGGATACTTTCCACTTACAGTTTTGAAAATGTAACCTGATGGAAAAATCAATGTTTTACTTCCTGGGTTATCAGGATTACTTAAATCTATCTCAACTTCTGAAGGATTATAAATAGTTTTTTCTGAAGGATTAAAAAGAGTTAAATCAATAGGTTTATCGACAACATACTGATGCTTAATTCCAGGTTTATATATTCCAGGAACTGAGGAACCAGCAGCAGCCGTTCCGTCTGCATTGCCTAACAATACTTGAAGTAGCATCTCTGGTTGAGGTCTAATTATATTTTGATTTTGGCAAGCTCCAGCCAAATTTATTAAAGGATAGTATTCAATTGTATTTAAGTATGCACTATCACTTGCGGTTGCATGTAAGGTTGGATAAATAGAAATATCATGTTGATCGAGAGATGTGGGAGAATTATCACCTTTAAATGGGTAATATCTCATTCTACCTCGAGTATGATCAAGTACAAAGGAAAAACTATCAACTATAGGTTGCGTTTCATCACCACAATGCATATAGAAAGTATGTTTTAGAATAGAGTGTGGATAAAGAGCCCGAACCGAAGTCTCTTCTGTGGCTGATGCGCCAACAATAAATTTGCTAACAAGAGCAGAGAAATGTATATTATCAGTGCCTTCTACAGTAGTAAAGGCTGGATTATTATAAATACCAGAAAATTCCCTTCGCAATAAAAATACGGTAGATAAAGACCCAGAACTTGAGGTAGGAAATCCTGTGGTGTCTCGCACCCAAGATTTTAAAGATGCATTGTAAGGGAAATTAATATCCGGCATCCTAAAGATTCTATTAGAATCTGGAGGAAAAAATATTTGACACGAAACACAATTTGGAGTAAATGGGAATGACACTACTTCTATTTTATAGGTAATTGTATTCGTGTTTATAGAAGAATGTGTTTCCCATGGATGCCCATATGGACTTGAATAATCGTCTAGAAAAATCTGATATTCTCCAGTATAAGCATTATACCCTCCAACAATTGAAGAACTGTCAATCGGGTCTGTTGCCATATAACCACATCCCGGAGTAAAATAGGTATTATAGGTGTTTTGTGCTTCTACTTCTGAAAACAATATCAAAATAAAAACAATTGGGAGTAATTTTTTCATAAGATCAATTTGATGCAATATAACAAATCAAAATGAAAATAGCAAAAAATTATCTGAAAATTTTATCTCTTTTTAATTTCAACTCTCTATAAAATCTTTCAGCAATTAATCTGTGCCCCAACTTATTCGGATGTGTATTCAAATCAGAAATTTGAATTTCAACTCTATCAATATTGCCATATGTATTGCGTAAATCCAAAGTTACAAAACCTAATGATTCAGCGTATGCTTTTAGCTCATTATATTCTTTATCGTCCACAAATTCAGTTGTAGTCTCCATATAAGCCCAAACCGGAACAACATTATTCTTTTTACATTGAGCATATATTTCCTTATAACCCCATTTCATAATCGTATCAGCATAAGGAGTCAGCAATTCTCTGATTTGTAAAATACTCATATAGGATTTTATGCCCGCTTTTTCGACAATCTGTTCTAGAAATGGGTATTTTAACGGCAATTCTTTTTTAATAATAGTTGTAAAATCTTTCACCACTTTTCCTCTTTCATCTGTATGTGCAAAATACACCAATGCATCCATGTCGTATTGAAAAACACTTGTATTTACCAACTCCACATGTTGTAACAAATAATAACCGCCTGCAGCGAAATTGAAAATTTCCAGATGCATAACACCGCCCTTGTCTTCGACTACGCTCAGACTGACGGTCGAGTCGTCACACTGAGCGTAGTCGAAATGCAGACCTTCTTTATTAATTCTCTCTTCTACAATAGCTTCAAAAACTTCATTATTATTTACCCCTGAACCCATTTGATAAGAACCGCCCAACAATGCCAAGCGTTTTGTTCCATCTGGCTTTTTAATTGAATACTCTTTATCGCGAATTCCAAAACTGTTGCTTTGGAAATTATGGTCCGTACCAACAATATTGAGGTTAGGCTTCATTCTCCGGTTTACAATATTGTTTTGATAAAAATAAGCATTGGTATAAGGATTTTTCTTCACCATTTTTTTCAAAGATCGTCCACCAATACCAATTGTATTACCTTCTTCACCTTCAATTAACTTATCATAATAACCAGCTTCGGCATTTGTTTTTTCTAGCTTATTTGGAGAACCATCTGAAATATTATCGTAAAAATTCTGAATCGTAATAGGCATTTTAGAACGAATATCTTTGAATGAAAACAAAGTCAAAAGAATAAGCGTTGATAAAGTCAAAACAAGTGTTTCGTGAGGTTTCCTATTGATCATCTGCTTCAATTGAGCATTCTTTAATGCCATTTGAACAACAATTCCTAAAACAATTACTCCAATCACTACTGAAAAAATTAAAAGTAATTGCTTCACATCAACATGTTTTCCTTTTGAAACAATAAATAGCCAATCTTCCAATGTACGGGTGTTCCATAACGACCACATAACCGACATAAATAAAAACATACCCATCATACGGATAATCTTTTTCAGATATTTTCTATAATCGGATAATGGCTTTTCCACTTTGTTTTCAGCAAGTGTTTGTTTTTCAATAATTACAGAATTTGTTGTAATACAAGCACCTATCACCATCCAAAAAATAACATCAATGGTTCTTACAGAAACAACACCAGTGATCCAAAACAGCTGATAACTATGCATTATCCAGGTTATAAAAAACACCGTCATCATAGTAAAAGCCAACAAATTCTTTTTAATGATTTTTTTATAACGGAACATCGTTGGGTAGAAAAATATTTTGAGAACAAAATTTCTCCAATAGATATTTATTCTTCTCCACAAATCAACAAAACTGGTGGCTGTAAAATAATTGTCAAATATCTGTGGAAGATTAAATCCAAACATACAAACCAAACCAATCATAAAATGAAAAACACCTGAAAGTCTTATAATCAAAGAATAATTAACCACCATGTATTGCAGTAAAGTTGGTAGATCAATCACTTCAACCGGCCCAATCAAAAAATGAAAACAAATCAAACGGTAACACATGATGTGAATCAATCCACGCACCATCCATCGAATTCCTTTTTGCCATATTTCTTTTTCGGGAGCATCGAGATGTGTTTTGATATATGTTTTATAATCGATGATAGGGAAAAACAAAAAGAAAACATTCGGAAACATAAAAAAGTAACTGATACTTTGCCATTTATTTGCAGGTACTAAACCGTTTTTTATTTCATACAAATAAATGATAAGTCGGAACATAAACAATGGCGCCATATACATAGTAGTCATTGTCATCCATGGAATGTAAATAAATTCAGTTCTAAAAAGTGCAAGAAGAAAAGCAATCGCTAAAATCAATACGAAACGATAAAGATATTTAATAGGAAGGTGACAAATAAAAATCAAACCTAATCCTATTAATATAAAAAAGCTTCCAGCAAGAATTCCAAAAGCAACATACACTAGTGTGATGCAACTTAAAAACAAAAACGTGGAACGAAAACGAATGGAAATGAAACTATGAAGGGCAAATACCAAAAGTACATAAGGAGCATAGTCGATTATTCCCGATGACTTTTCAAAATTATACTGCTTGACAACAAAAAGGATTAAAGAGAATTGTACTAAAGCAAGGAAAAATGAGCGTATCCTATCCAATTTAAAAATAGCCGCCTGACTTTCTGAAGTCCCTGAAATTAAAGGAAAATATTTATCAATTAGGGTCATTTTATGTACCTTTTTACAAGCAATACAAATATCTCAAAAATACCTAAATAAACGAATTATTGTTACTTTTACTTTGTATATTGAATGCAGAAAAACGCTGACGCAACAATTAAATGACCGAATTAAAATCCACATCATCCTTACCAAAAATTGCCTTTATTGTCGGAATGGGTCGTTCGGGCACCACCCTGCTTACCAATATGCTCAACTCCAACCCCGAGATTATTGCTAGTCCGGAAAATGAATTTATTATTCATTCATATAACTCCTTTTATGAGCAAGATTTTAATGATGAAAAAGTGGTAGATGCTTTTATTGAAATGTTTAATCAAAATTTCAATAGGGTAATCAGCATTTGGAAACCGGGACATGAATTAAAAAATGATATTCTTCAACTGAAAGATAAAAGATACGCTAATGTTTGTAAGCTTGCCTATTTAAATTATCCACTGTCGCAAAAAGACAAAAAAAATGTAACATGGGTAATTGATAAAAATCCATCTTACTCACTACATATAGATAAAATTTCAGAAATTTTCCCAGATGCTAAGTTTATTGTCATTGTAAGAGATTATAGAGACAATATTTTATCGCGCAGAAAATATTCTGATGAAAATGTTCCTATTCATAAGTTAGCAGCCGATTGGAATTATTATTATGAAAGTATTTTCAAAAGTCTTGCCTCCAAAAATATTCCATACCACTTAATTAAATATGAAGACTTGGCAAGCGATCCAACAGAACACTTGCAGGCGCTTTGTTCCTATATTCACGTTCCATATACCGAGCAAATGCTCAACTTTCAGGAGCTTTCAAAAGAAATAAAAAAACATGCAGTAGAAAATGTTTCTAAAGAAAAGAATGAAAAAATTCAGCGCATGCATAGTAATTTAGAAAAAAAAGTAAATACCGAAAGAGTGAATGCATTTGTAAATGAGTTAAATCCGAGAGAAATAGCATTGCTTGATTTTGCTTGTGAAAAATTCGCTAAAAGATTTACTTATGAGAAATACAATCAATCACAAAAAGCAACTTTTTCTGATAAACTGTATTACAATTACTGCTATTTAAAAACTTCCGTTTGGGGAGTTCTTATTAAGATAAAATATAAGTTACCAGTAGCCTTCAGGCCTTCTCCTTCAAAAAATCGGATTTAGGTACGGATAACAACTTTCGCTTCTCGACTCCGCTCGAAGTGACAATCTACTGTCAGTTCGAGCGGAGTCGAGAACCATGAAGCCAAAAAATTACAAATCTGAACGTTGCTTAATAAACCCTAACGTTTCGTGTCTTTTAATCAATGCATTCATTTTTGTTTTTGCAGAAACATGGAAGAGTAATTGATCTTTTTTTATATCTAAATAGGAAGGAATAATAATAAAAATGTTTTTTAAAATAATACCAATTTTTTTGAAAAGAGGAACAGGAATAAATTCTGTATAACCATAAACCTTAGCAAAATTGGCACAGATAGCGTCACATTCAGCAATTTCCTGTTTACTCAATTCGGTTTGCCAGGCATTTACCCTGCTTGTATTTATTGGTTTGCTTAAATCGTCATACTTTTTTGAAAAATACTTTTTATGCTCATCTGCAATTTCCATTTTTGAAACATCTACTTTAGATAGTTCTGTTTCTTTCATGTCTTCTTCTTTCACATTTAAAAAAGCAAACACTTTTTTCATAGAGGCGTCATAATCGCTAACTAAATCTTCATAACGCAAAAGCAAAACTTTATTGGAATGCTTTTTATAAAACTTACTTGCAATTTCATTAAACACTCTCCAACGGGTAGCATTATAAGGAACTCTGGGAGACTTCAAATAAGCATTTTGTTTACGCGATAAAACATTAGCACGATAATCTCTTACCAACAAAATAAATTTAGATTCAGGAAAATATTTTTCTAGTTGGTCAACCGAAAGGGTAAATGCAGGATTTTTATCAATCAACATAGTCGCATTCGACTTATCTTTTCCTGTTACTTTTATTTCAGAATAAATAGTTTTACAAAGTGTAGCATAACTCAATTCGGTCTTAGAAACAATATCAATGAGCTTTTGTTTGGCTGCTTCAATATCCAACTCCCAGCCAACAAGGGGATGCGACAATGAAAAAATTTTGATTTGTTGAAACATCAATTCAATATGCTCTTTTGTAAAACGGGTTACATTTTTATAATCGTTCAAGAAAAAAAGCAGAAAATTTGCTTCAGGTAAACTATGTATGGAAGGATGAGAATTCAATATCTTGTTCAGGATGGTAGTCCCTGAACGTCCAATACCAATAATAAAATGCAACTGTTTGTTAACCGGATCAACCACAATAATGGAATGGGTGTAAAAAATAAAATGGGAATTACAAAAAGTAACACCCATTTTACCAGTATGAAAAAAAATTATTTTTTAGCAGGCTTCTGCTTCAATTTTGCAAGGTCTTTTGTTGCTACAACTTTTCCATCAACATTCACAGAAGCAACATGAGCTTTTACAAATAATCTTTGTAAAGTTTCAAGAGTTCCTGTTTTATCCATTTTAATAGAGAAAGATGCCATACCTCCTTTTTGCAAAGAAGTAGTTACTGACTGAATTCTTTGTTGAGAAGAAAATGCTTTCTTGTATTTTGCCAAAGTCGCTTCATCAGAAATGTTATTTAACTGAAAGCTAACGATTGCAGTTTTATCATCCACAACTTTTTTAGACGTTTTCACATTCAAATAAGCCATAGTAGCAACAGCTTTTTGTGCGATTGCGTTTACTGATAATCCCATTAAAAATGTTATTACAAGTGTATAGACAAGTTTTTTCATTTTTTTAAAAATTTTGTTTTTATTATCCGATAAATTTACAAATTATATTGAAATCTACCTAACAGATGTCGATTTTCAGTTAAAAGTTGCATCTCTTAAAAAAATACCCAAGATTACTTTTCAACACCCCCTAAAATCTGCTTTTAAGCAACATTTTTAGCTTATTTTTGATGAAAATTTACAGAATTTATGTCAAAAACGTATTTAGAAGAGCTAAATCCGGTTCAAAGAGAGGCAGTTGAGTGTACCGAAGGTCCGGTTATGATAATTGCGGGTGCGGGCTCCGGGAAAACCCGTGTTTTGACCTATAGAATAGCACATTTAATGAAAAAGGGTGTTGACCCTTTCAATATCCTATCCTTGACCTTTACCAATAAGGCTGCCCGTGAAATGAAAGAGCGGATTGCCAAAATTGTTGGTGAAAGCGAAGCTAAGAACCTTTGGATGGGTACTTTTCACTCTGTTTTTGCCAGAATTTTGCGCAGTGAGGCTGAAAAAATAGGCTATCCACCCAACTTTACGATTTACGATACCGATGATGCCAAAAGTTTAATCAAAACCATCCTCAAAGAGCAAGGTTTGGATGATAAAATCTATAAACCCGGGACAGTATTATCACGAATTTCAGCCGCTAAAAACAACCTGATTTCAGCTCAATCTTATTTAAATAATCCTCAAATTCAGGAAGAAGACCGACAATCTGCTAAGCCGAAAATGGGAATTATTTATGAAATTTATCGTAACAGATGTTTTAAAGCAGGTGCAATGGATTTTGATGATTTATTGTTTAATACAAATGTTTTGTTGCGTGATTTTCCTGCAGTACTTCATAAATATCAACACAAATTCAAATACATTTTGGTAGATGAGTATCAGGATACCAATTTTTCACAATACTTAATTGTAAAACAATTGGCAGCAGCCTTCCGGAATATTTGTGTAGTTGGTGATGATGCTCAAAGTATTTATGCTTTCCGTGGAGCAACTATTCAGAACATTTTAAATTTCGAAAAAGATTATCCCGAATTACGCATTTTTAAGTTGGAACAAAATTATCGTTCTACTAAAAATATTGTTGGCGCTGCCAATTCAGTTATCGCAAAAAATAAAGATCAGCTTAAAAAAAATGTTTTCACAGATAATGCAGAAGGTGAAATTATTAAAGTAGTAAAAACAGAAAGCGATAATTCAGAAGGAAATTTTATTGCCAATTCAATTTTCGAAACGAAAATGAATGAGCAAGCACATAATCGCGATTTTGCTATTTTATACCGAACAAATGCTCAATCAAGAGCAATGGAGGAAGCTTTACGCAGACAAAATATTGCGTATCGAATTTATGGTGGTTTATCGTTTTACCAAAGAAAAGAAATTAAAGACTTGTTGGCTTATTATCGTTTGACAATTAACAATAACGATGAAGAAGCATTGAAACGAATTATCAATTATCCAGCTCGTGGTATTGGTGATACAACTCTCGATAAGATTATTGTTGCTGCCAATGATCACAATATTAGTCTTTGGAAAGTAATTGAAAACATCAACGAATTTGATATCGGATTAAATACTGGTGCGAAAACAAAAGTGGATGAATTTGCCAGCATGATAAAAAGTTTTTCGGCACAATTAACAACTCAAAATGCTTACGACTTAGGACAGCACATAGCAATTCACTCAGGAATTTTAAAAGATTTGTATGCTGATAAATCTCCTGAAGGTGTTAGCAGACATGAGAACATTCAAGAATTATTAAACGGAATGAAAGAATTCACTGAAACTGAATTAGAAATAGTTTTGGATGAAACAGAGAAAGAGAATCAATTAGAAAGAGAAGAAAGTCAAAAGTTAAAAGTCAAAAGTGAACAAATTGAAAAAGGATTGCTATTTTCTGAAGAACTACCAATCAATAACGAACAAGCAACATCTACTTTAAACGTTTTCATGCAGGATATTGCATTGATGACGGATGCAGATAAGAAGAACGAAACAGAAGAAGATAAAAATAAAGTGGTGTTGATGACAATTCACGCTGCAAAAGGATTAGAATTTCCTTATGTTTACATAGTCGGATTAGAAGAAAACTTGTTTCCTTCACAGATGTCGCTTACAGACAGAGCTGACCTAGAAGAAGAACGAAGATTATTTTATGTAGCATTAACACGAGCAGAAAAAAGAGTGACACTAACCTACTCTACTTCGCGCTACAGATGGGGAAATTTAATTTACAGCGAACCCAGCAGGTTTATCGAAGAACTAGATTCAAAATACTTACAATTACCTACAGAAAACAATGGAAGAATATTTGGCGAGGAAGAATATTCAACTAAACCAAAACTACACACCTCTAAGCCAAAAGAAACATTTGTGCAGCGACCGGTAATGGGTAAAAAGTTGGTAAAAGTAAATAAGGCATCAAAAAACACTTCTGATTTTGATACTGAGAGTTTGCGTAACTTAAATGTTGGCATGCAAGTTCAACACGACAGATTTGGAAACGGTAAAGTAGTAAATATGGATGGCGATTTCCCTAATAATAAAGCAACGATTTTCTTTGAGGGAATTGGACAAAAACAATTATTGATAAAGTTTGCGAAGTTGAGAATCGTAGAATAGCTTATGAAAAAACTAAAATACCTATTACTAAAATTATTTTCTCCAAAAGGAGTTTCATCACGACCAATTAATACAATCATGAGTACAAAATCGTTTTACGATTTCAAATTAAAATCCATTGAAGGAAAGGAAATTGATTTTTCTATCTACAAAGGAAAAAAAGTATTGATTGTAAATACTGCCTCTGAATGTGGCTATACTCCTCAGTATGATGAATTGCAGAAATTGCATGAAATACATGGCAACAAACTAACTATACTTGGATTTCCTGCAAATAATTTTGGTGGACAAGAACCGGGAACAAATGCTGATATTGATTCTTTTTGCAGAAAAAATTTCGGAGTTACATTTCAGCTTTTTGAAAAAGTTGATGTAAAAGATAATACTCTATACAATTGGTTAAGTGATGAAAAAGAAAATGGTTGGAACACCGAAGTGCCTACTTGGAATTTTTGCAAATACTTAATTAATGAAAAAGGAGAACTAGTAAAATATTACTCATCAGCTGTAAATCCTATGAGTAATGAGATTTTGAAGATGTTATAATTACATCTTCACCAATTTCCTAACACATCTATTCTTATCAGAAATAACAACAACTGAATAAACTCCTTTTGCTAAAGTAGAAATGTCTATTTGTTTTTGCTGAGTTTGAATAACCACTCTTCCATTAACATCATAAATAATTACAGAAGAAACATTTTCTCCTTCAATAGTAACAATATTTGTAGCAGGATTAGGATACAACTTTATCTTATCAGCATTTTGTAAATCACTTATTCCAGTTAATTGACTCAACTTATATTTTCTAAAGAACAACCAAATTTTTTCAGATGCATTAAAATCCTGATTTGTTACACCAATAATAAAAGGAGAACCAGGCCATGTATGCCCGCCACCAATAATTTTATATTTTTCGCAAGTAGAACCATTTGTTCCTCCATTATATAAATAGTGCTCTGCAGTACACCCATCTAAAGTGCTAGTATTTGGAACGTTTGTAAAAATTGGAGTAGGATTACAAGCATTATTTGTGACCCAATAACTTACCAAAGCATCTATTCCCATTGAACCTCCACCTCCACCGTAAGAAACAGTTCCATCAGCAGTTCCGCTTATTTGCATAACTGGAACAGGGCGATTTGATGAGCAAGTCGCATTCTGAAACGTAGTCATACTTCCAGTTACAGAAGCAATGGCTGCAATTTTATTACTTAATTCACAAGCCAAAGTATGACTCATATAACCACCATTGCTCATTCCGCATGAATAAACCATATCAAGATCAATGTTATATTGTGTTGAAAGTGTATCAATTAAATTAGAAATAAATCCTATATCGTCCATTGCTGTACCAAATCCTGCATTCCAATATGGCTGACTGCTACCATCTAATGTTCCGTTTGGATAAACAAAAATTACATTAGCCGTATCAGCAATAGGCATAAAATTAGAATAGCCTTGTTCAGCAATTGCACTAGAAGTATAACCGTGTAAATCAAACACCAAAGGACGAGCAGTAGTTCCAGTATATGCAGCAGGAATATAAATTCTATAATTACGGTAAATTCCACCAGAGATGATACTGTCAATTACAATTGTTTGTGCGGATGCAAGTGTTGCAAATAGAATGAATGTGGAGAGTAGTAGTTTTTTCATATTATAAATTTACTAAAAATAAATGACGTTAAACAACAAAAAAAGCCGATCCAAATTGGAACGGCTTTTTTTCATATTCGTTTGTCACCCTGAGCGTAGTCGAAGGGTTAGCTATTCAACATAACTGGCATAACCAACATCAGCACATCTTCTCCTGCAGCATCTTTTTCAGTTGGTAATAAAATTCCTGCACGATTAGGGGCACTCATTTCTAAATTTACATTTTCGCATGACATGTTGCTTAACATTTCAGCTAAAAACTTAGAATTAAATCCAATTTCCATGTCTTCTCCACCGTACTGACAAGTTAATCTTTCGCTTGCTTCGTTAGCAAAATCAAGATCTTCAGCAGAAATACTTAATTCACTTCCTGCGATTTTCAAACGCACTTGGTGAGTTGTTTTATTTGAGAAAATAGAAACACGTTTGATTGAGCTCAAGAAAGAAACGCGATCAACGGTTAATTTATTTGGATTTTCTTTAGGAATTACTGCTTCGTAGTTTGGATATTTTCCATCAATTAAACGGCAAATCAAATTTGTGTTTTCAAATGAGAAAAATGCATTTGTATTGTTGTATTCAATTTTAACATTTCCACTAACACTTGCTAAAGTATTCTTCAACAGGTTCAATGGTTTTTTAGGAATGATGAAAGATGAAGCTGCTTTCGCTTTTGCATCCGTTCTGCGGTAACGCACCAATTTATGAGCATCTGTAGCAACAAATGTAATATTATCGGTAGCTAGTTGGCAAAACACGCCAGACATAACAGGACGAAGTTCATCATTACCTGTCGCAAAAATTGTTTTGTTGATAGCTGATGCCAAAACACTTGCATCAATATCCAATGAAGAACCTGATTCTAGTGCAGGTAATTTCGGAAACTCTTCTCCGTTATGACCCGTTAATTTATATTTACCATAATCAGAAATAATTTCAATTCCGTATTTCTTATCATCGATAGAAAACGTTAAAGGCTGGTCAGCAAACGTTTTTAATGTGTCCAACAATAATTTTGCAGGTACAGCAATACTACCTGAATCTTTTGATTCTATCCCAATTGAAGTTGTCATTGTCGTTTCCAAATCGGAAGCCGAAATTTTCAATTGACCTTTTTCAATTTCGAAAAGAAAATTATCTAAAATAGGAAGAGCATTATTTGAGTTAAGCACACCACTGATGGCTTGTAATTGTTTTAATAATGAAGTACTGGAAACAATAAATTTCATATCTGTTTAGATTAAGGTTTTTTCGTTTTTAACAATAGCAAATATAAATATTAAAACAAAAAAAAGGGATATTCCAAACTTTAGTTTCAAGCAACTTTTTAACAAAAAAAATCCCTGTTTTCAGGGATTTTAGGCAATTTTGGTTAATAAATTTTTTAGACTTTTGGCTTATTTACCGGAAGATTTACAGGAGGGGCAGTTTGATTTGCTCCTTTTAGGAAATAATCAACAGAAGGCATTACTTTTCCGAACATATAAAATTGAACCATCACAAAATCAATTCCATTGTTCATTAAAGCATCCATACGTTCTTCATCAAATTTTAATAAAAGTCCGTCTTTCCCATAAACATCCTTTTTAGGTTTACGGGCAAAAAATTTCACTTTATTTACTTTCCCATCTTTATCAGTTACAGTTAAAATATTAATCGGTTGAGATTTTAATACCGAATCGATTTGATGTTGCTTCAAATCCACTTCAAAACTTTCGAAACTCAAAATCTGAAAATAAGAGAGGTATTGCTTTACTGCTAAAGGATCTACATTTTCTACAACTTTATTATCTGAAAGCATTTTAATTTCATAATCGTTGTTTCCTTTTACTGTAAGTTCATATCCATAAGTAGGATTATATGGAACTTCCATTCTTACAGATTTAATATCGTTGGGATTATACTGAAACATTGTACGATCTCTCCAACCTTTTTCTTCCGTAAAATAACGTGTAGTCAAATATCCTTCAAACCCAGGAATATAAGTAACAAAAGGACGTTCCATGGCTTCCATGTTATCTATATCAATCATAATCATGTAAGTGCCAGTTAAATCCTGAGTTTCTGTTCCAACATAATACGCTTTTGTAAGTTCTCCTTTTTGATAGATTTCACATTTTACTGCTTTTGTTGCTAATCGTTTAACAACATTATCATGTGCTTTTTTTCCTACAGGCTCTTTCACATCGATGCGCATGATAGTTTCCATCAAGGTTTCCAAGGCGTCCATACGAACACCATATTTCCCATTTACTGTCCATTTGCCGTTTTCTCCACGTTCTAAAGTAAGATTACGGCCATTTTTATCAGCTAAAAATATTTTAGTAATAGACGCAGTATCTTTCACAGCAAAGTTTTTCATTTCTGCACTTAGTGTTCCTTTTCTGTTGTGGCTAATAAACCAAAAAGTAAGTGAACCCATTAAGATTACTATAATAGCTGCAATTCTGTTTCTACGCATTAGGATGAATATTTACGTTTACGTCTGATATTATAAATAATTCCAAAAAGAACAAGTCCAAGCAATGGTAATCCTGTATTCACAATCTGCCATTTCAAGCGTTCATTTTTTAATTTTTTCTTGTCAAGTAATCTTAAAGTTAATTCACGTGCTCTCACACCAATTAAACCCGAATCATCACAGAGATAATTCATGCAGTTCATCAGGAAATTTTTATTTCCATACGTTTGATTGGTATATTTATCATAACCTAAAGGCAATTTTTTTTGCGAACGGTAATCAATATCATTACGAATTGCATCACCATCAGCAATCACAATCATTTTTGAGTTTACCCCGTCAGCCTTATAACCAATTGCGCTATCCTTAGCGATCTTTGGATCCAAATGATTTTTAAATACCGATTCGAATTGCCCTTCTAACAATACAGCTACATTTCTATACGGATTATTAAAACGTTTTTCATCCTGAGGCATATTCACCATCCGCAAATCTACTCTGACAGGAGAAAGTATTGTTTTTGAATATTTTGATGATTGTAATAAAATTGTTTTGGAAATTCCTTTTGATGCAACCGTATCTATACTGGAAACAAAATCCATTTTAATTACATCTAAATTTTTAACAATAGGATGATTTCCTGTTGGCAAAATCAATGGAGAAAAAATCCAAGGTTTCATTTGAATATTTGCAGATTGACCTTTCATTGAAACATTCACAGGAATTACTGATGACTGCATATCAACTATCAAATCAGGATTTATCCTTACTCCGTATTTAAATAACATATCATCCAATCGCAAATTAAATGGAACAGAAAGAGTTCCACCATTTCTGCGTAAACTATCCGGACTAGTATAAAGCGGATCGATTAACCACAATACTTTTCCACCCTTCATAATAAATTGATCGATAATAAATTTATCCTTATCAGTAAAAGAAGAATCGGGCTTTGCAATTATAATTGCCTTATATTTTTTCAGCGCAAGCAATTGTTCGTTAATAGTTACTCTTTTTACAGAATAAAATTCGCTCAAAGCATCGGCAATATCCTGAACAGCTAAAGTATCAAGTTCATCATGACCATCTATAAATGCAACTTGCGGACGGATATGTACACTTAAATTTCTGATACAACTAGCAAATTCGTATTCTAAGGACTGAATAGAATTATTCAATTGTGCTTCAGGAGAGCGACCCATTTGAGTTTTCAGCAATTGCCATGGCAAACTATGTCCTTTATATGTAACAATTGCACCCGGAAAAATAATTTGTTGAGAAGTTCCATTTTCATCTTTAACTTCTAGATTAGTAGGATCTAAGCCTTTTTCATAAAGCTGTTTATGAAATTCGTTTTGTAATTTTTTATCTGGGTTTGCCGATGGGTTTATAAATTCATATTCGATATTATTATCAGAATATGCTCTGAACTCATCCAACATTTCTTTTGTTTCGTTTCTTAAACGCTTGAAGCCGGCAGGAAATTCACCTTCGAGATATACTTTTACAAAAACCACATCATCTAAATCCTTTAATAATTTTTTAGTAGCATCCGATAATGTATATCTCTTTTCTGCAGTTAAATCGAAACGGTGAAATACAAACGAGCCAATATAGTTCAGCATTATCAGTATGGCAATCGCCAAACCAAGTGCAACTAAATCACGTTTTTTATTTCTTTTGTTATTCACCTATTAATTCGTCTTATTTCGTTATTCGTATATAAAATTAATTGTCACCCTGAGCGGAGTCGAAGGGCGATGTTACCATTTACGACTTTCCAAAACTGTTCTTGTACCTAAAATAAATACTGCTATCAAACTCACAAAATAAATAACATCACGCGTATCCACTACACCACGGCTCATCGACACATAATGACTGTTTATTCCTAAGGCTAAAATGATGTTATCAATTTTTCCAAAAAGAGAAAAAGAACTGATAAAATCAAATCCTGTATAAATGAAAAAGCAAAGGAAAAGGGCCAAAATAAAGGAAACCACTTGATTGTCGGTGATTGCAGAAGCAAATATTCCAATAGCAACAAATGCTGCTCCAAGGAATAACAAACCAATGTATGAACCCCACATTCCGCCTGTATCAATATTTCCAACCGGACTACCCAGTTTGTGTACGGAATAATAATAAATCAATGTTGGCAACAAAGAGAATAAAACCAAAACGAATCCAGCAAAATATTTAGCAAGGATAATTTGCAAATCGGTAAGCGGACGGGTAAGAAGAAGTTCAATAGTTCCTGATTTTTTCTCATCAGCAAAGGAGCGCATGGTAATAGCAGGAATCAAAAAAAGGAATACCCAAGGCGCAATCATAAACAGCGAGTCGATATTGGCATAACCACTATCCAACACATTCATATTACTGCTGGAGCCATCGGATTTAATCCACCACATGAAAAGGCTAATCAATAATAAGAACACCCCAATGGCAATATAACCAATGAGTGAACTTAAAAAACTCCTAATTTCCTTTTTTAGTAACGTAAACATATATGATTGCAAAAATACTATTTATATAGTATGGCGGGGATGAATTATGAATGCTAAAGTACAAATTATTCAACAATAACTTCTTAGTAAGTTTAAGGAATCTGTTAAATTATTCTAAATTTGCTACCCTTATATAACTATCAAACTGTTATGAAAATTTTAAAATTTGGTGGAACATCAGTAGGTTCAGCAGAACGTATGCATGCATTGGCTAAGTTGATTAACAACAATGCTCCAAAAATTGTGGTTTTATCAGCAATGAGTGGTACAACTAATAATTTAGTTGAGATCGCCAATATGCTTTATGCCAAAGAAAACGATAAAGCAAAAAACTTAATTGATGCTTTGGAAAACAAATATAAAGATGTAATCAAACAATTATATTCGACAGAAGCAGCTCTTAAAAAAGGAAAAGAATTATTGGATTCGCATTTCGATTATTTGCGTTCTTTCACCATGGACATGTTTACCATCAATGAAGAGCGCGCTATTTTAGCTCAGGGAGAATTACTTTCTACAGCACTTTTTCATTATTACTTAGAAGAAATTAAAATCGATTCGGTTTTACTTCCTGCTCTTAACTTCATGCGTATCGATGAAAATGAAGAGCCTGATATGAAGTATATCGAAACCAATATCAAGCCTGAATTACAAAAATATCCGAAGGCGAATTTATTTATCACACAAGGTTATATCTGCAGAAATGCTTTTGGAGAAATTGATAATTTAAAGCGCGGAGGAAGTGATTATACAGCTACAATAGTTGGTGCAGCAATACAATCAGAAGAAATTCAAATTTGGACCGATATTGACGGAATGCATAACAATGACCCGAGAGTAGTTGACAAAACACATCCGATTGCGGAGCTTTCTTTTGATGAAGCTGCCGAGTTGGCTTATTTCGGAGCTAAAATTTTGCATCCTACTTGTATTCTACCTGCACAAACAAAAAATATTCCTGTAAGATTGCTGAACACAATGCAACCTGAAGCAAAAGGAACAGTAATAAGTTCAAAAACAACAGGTGATAGTATAAAAGCCGTTGCAGCGAAAGATGGCATTACTGCGATAAATATTAAATCGGGACGAATGTTATTGGCTTATGGATTTTTGCGTGCTGTATTCGAAATTTTTGAGCGTTATAAAACTCCGATTGATATGATTACAACTTCAGAGGTTGCCGTTTCATTAACGATTGACAATACAAAGAATTTAGAAGCAATAAAAAAAGAGTTGGAGGAATTTTGCAGTATTAAAATTGATACCGACTTAACCATTGTTTGTATTGTAGGAAGTTTTGCTGCGGAAAAACAAGGTTATGCAATGCGCATATTTGATGCATTAAAAAATATTCCTATCCGGATGATTTCTTACGGAGGAAGTGAAAATAACGTATCTATTTTGGTGGATTCGAAATTAAAAAAAGATACACTCATTGCTTTAAATAAAGGATTATTCTAATGTTCAAGCCAGATATATTAAATAAATTCAAAAATATTCCAACACCTTTCTACTATTACGATGTAGAAGTGTTGAAACAAACACTCGACCTGCTAAAAAAGGAAAGTGATAAGTATGGTTATATTGTTCACTATGCAACGAAAGCAAATTCAAACAATAAAATTTTGGATATCATTCGTTCGTATGGATTGGGTGCTGATTGCGTAAGCGGTAACGAAATTAAAAAAGCCATTGAATGCAAATTCAACCCCAATCATATTGTTTTTGCTGGTGTTGGAAAAAGTGATGAAGAAATAAATATTGCTTTAGATCATTCTATTTTTTGTTTCAACTGCGAAAGTTTACAGGAAATGGAAGTGATTAACGAACTCGCAAAAGCGAAAGGGACAACAGCCAGAATCGCCTTAAGAATAAATCCAAATGTGAATGCAAACACTCATAAATACATTACAACCGGTTTAGAAGAAAATAAATTCGGAATTAATTTATGGGAATTGGATAATGTGATTACTACATTGAAAGAATTAAAAAATCTAAAATTAATAGGATTACATTTTCACATCGGTTCACAAATTACTGATATTGGTTCTTTCAAAACTTTATGTATTAGAGTAAACGAAATTCAATCCTGGTTTGTGAGTCATAAAATCACTATTGAAAACATCAATGTTGGCGGTGGCTGGGGAGTAGATTATCACGAACCTGACAAAAACCGCTTTTTGGATTTTGCTTCATATTTTAAATTGTACAACGATTTTTTAGAATTGCGTCCTGGACAAAAAGTACATTTCGAATTAGGAAGAGCTGTTGTTGCACAATGCGGAACATTGATTTCAAGAGTGCTCTATATTAAAAAAGGAGTAAATACAAATTTTGCGATTTTGGATGCGGGTATGACTGAGTTAATGCGACCAGCACTTTATCAGGCGTATCATAAAATTGAAAACCTCAGCAAGTCGGATGTCGGAAGTCCGAAGTCGGAAGTATTGAAGTACGATGTGGTTGGTCCAATCTGCGAGAGTTCCGATTGTTTTGGGAAAGCGGTAAATCTTCCTGAAACTTTCAGAGGCGATATTATTGCTTTGCGTACAGCAGGTGCTTACGGAGAGGTAATGAGTTCTGCTTATAATTTACGAGATCGGGTGAAGAGTTTTTATTCGGATGATATATGAAATGCCTTATGTGAATTTCACTGGCAAGTAATAACTTACTTTTACAAATTTTCCTCCTTGTTTTCCAGGTGTCCATTTTGGCATAGACTTAACTACACGAATAGCCTCTGCTGCTGCTCTTGAGGAATTTGTAGTATTCTTAGCCACCTTTACTTCTCCTACATTTCCATTTTCATCAATAACAAAAGTTACATTAACATAACCATGTACACCTTTCAATTTTTCTGAATCGGGCAATTTAATATTATTCGCAATAAATGAATTCATAGCGGACATGCCACCTGGGAAGTCAGGCATTTCTTCCACAATATTATAAATAGTATCATTTACTGTTGGAAATTGAGCAAATCCAAAATAACTAGAAAGAAAAAAAAGAAGAAAAAAATAGTTTTTCATCGAATCTAAAACAACCCGTTTATTTCAGCATTGATTTTATCTACAATAATTCCTAAGTCTTCTGAACTTTCGTGAAAATTATTATTGTCTACATCAATAATCAACAGCTTAGCTCCTGGATGTTCTTGTTCATAGGATGTAATAAATGCTTCGTAACGTTCATTCAATCTTTTCAAATAATCCAAACGGATAGCATTTTCGTAATCACGGCCACGCTTTTGAATTTGGTTTACCAAGGTTGGAACAGAAGCACGTAAGTAGATCAATAAATCGGGTGGAGAAATGAAGGACTCCATTAATTTAAATAAAGCAAAATAATTTTCGAAATCTCTTGTAGTCATCAAGCCCATTGCATGAAGATTTGGTGCAAAAATGTATGCATCCTCATAAATGGTTCTATCCTGAATAACTGTTTTTCCGCTGTTACGGATTTGCTGTACTTGTCCGAAACGGGAGTTCAGGAAGTATACTTGCAGGTTGAAAGACCAACGTTGCATCTCTTCGTAAAAATCGTTCAAGTATGGATTATCATCGGCATCCTCAAAATGCGGTTGCCATTTAAATTGTTTTGCTAAAAGAGTAGTCAGAGTAGTTTTACCAGCACCAATATTTCCTGCGATTGCTATATGCATATGAGTAGAATAATTTAAAATAATTTAAAACCGAAAACGAAAATACGAAATCTAAAATGCTATGCAAGGAAAAAAATGAAAATTGTGAATAAGTTTTTTGAGGAGAAAAATGCTTAACTAAAATAAGACAGAATGCTTAGTAATCGAAGATGAATTTTTATAGTTATTTATCAGAATAAAGAACAATGCTTTTATCCGCTTGAAGCATCAAAACGCCCATTTCCAGACGGAAATTCCTAAAGTCAGGTATTGGCATTTCAAATTCTTTTTCTTCGGTAGTTTTAATATTGTAAGCTTTTACTTTTTTATCTACCCGATAATATACCCAATCACCAATTGGTTGAAATTGAGTCGCATTTTTTACAGGAATTGTTTTGTAATAGGTTCCATATATATCAAATATCAAAATTCCTGTTTTGGGATTGTTTATATAAACACGATTATCGTATTCTAAAATTGAGTTTGGTTGCAAAGTATCATTTTGTAAAGCATTCAAATTATTAGTTTGCTGAATGGTTTCTAAATTTCTATCTAATCGTATCAACGAAAAATTTTGTTGATCATAAATCCATGTAGCGTTGTTATGAGATGAACAAACAAGCTGGGTTTGTTGAAATCCAATTTTATCTAAACTCACTGTCTCACCATTCGAACTTAACGTATTATCCAAATAAACAACTTGCAAAAATTCTTTATAGAAAATTAAAATCCGCAACATGTTGGAAGCATCTACAAAAGAAATGTTTCCATAATTTTTGTTGCTGTATTTATAAAGCAGTTTTCCATCCTTATTGTATTTGGTAAGTTCATTGGCTTTTACAACATAAACATTACTTTGGTTATCGGTAGTAAAAAAATCAGATTCCGTTTCTATGGTTTTAACAAGGGAATACTTGCCCTGGGAGAAAGCCGTTGTAGAAATGATTAATAGTATAAAAAGGATTATTCTCATTTAAGCTCTAAGTTACAATTATTCTGCCATTTCTCGAATATGGATTTTTCTTTTAATTGGCCTTATCAGAATCCCCCTAGCCCCCTTTTTCAAAGGGGGAATAGGTTAACGTTTACAATTTAGCACTACTCAATCATCTTTAATATTTCCTCAACATACTTTCTGTCATTGCTCAAGCGTGGCACTTTATGTTGTCCGCCTAATTTATTCTTTGATTCCAACCACTTATAAAATGTGCCATTAGGCAACGATTTTACAAGAGGCTGTTTCAATGCTAAATTTTGGTAGCGCTTAGCTTCGTAATCCGAGTTGATTGACTTTAAAGCATTATCTAACACTTCTGAAAAGTATTCTATGCTACTAGGAGCAACATCAAATTCAACCAACCATTCGTGAGCCCCACTACTGTCACCCTGAGCGGAGTCGAAGGGCATGTACACCGGTGCCGCAGTATATTCAGCTATTTGCGCTCCGGTTTTTTCACAGGCTATTGCTAACGCTTTATCTGCATTGTCAACTATTATCTCTTCTCCAAAAGCATTCATAAAATGTTTTGTTCTTCCGGTAATTTTAAAACGGAAAGGATACAAAGAAGTAAATTTAATTGTGTCCCCTAATCTGTAGCGCCATAATCCTGCTGTGGTAGAAATCACCATTTCATAATTTACATCCAATGCAACTTCATCTAATGCAAGTGTTTTATCTGTTGTTGTCCCATCTGTTGGGATGAATTCATAATAAATCCCGTAGTCTAACATCAATAATAACTCCTCTGAATTACGCTGATCCTGAATTCCAAAAAAACCTTCTGTAGCATTGTAGAGTTCCAAATAGTTTAAATCAGGTTTATTAAAAATATTTTTGAATTGTTCACGATATGGATTAAAATTGACGCCCCCATGAAAATAAACTTCCAGATTGGGCCAAACTTCTGCAATTGACTTTTTTCCCGATTCTTCCAAAACTCTTTTCATGATAAGCAACATCCAGGAAGGAACACCAGCCAAACTCACTACATTGTCGTTCATTGTTGCTTTTGCAATTCTATCAAGTTTTTCGTCCCATTTATCCATCAAAGCAATATCCATATCGGGTGCACGGAAAAATTCCCACCAGCGGGGTAAATTATTAATTACGATGGCCGACAAATCTCCGTTTTGAGACTCATAGCTTCCAAAATGATCGGTAACCAAACTTCCTGCTAGCGCTAAATTTTTTCCAGTGAACAATTGTGTTTCGGGATTCAAAGAGCAATGAATCGCAATCATATCACGACCACCATTATAATGACAATCGTCCAACGACTCTTCACTTACAGGAATGAATTTACTTTTATCGTTTGTTGTACCCGATGATTTTGCAAACCATTTGATATCCGAATGCCATAAAATATTTTGCTCACCTCTGCGAATTCTGTCAATAAAAGGTTTTAGAGATTCGTAATCTTGCAGAGGCACATTGTTTTTAAATTGTTCTACATTAAAAATATTTTTGTAATCGTATTTTTTTCCCCACTCTGTATCCTTAGCCGATTGAGTTAATTTCATCAGCCATTCGTTTTGAACATCATCCGGATATTTCATGAATAACTCAATCTGATGAATTCTTTTTTTCATCCACCAGGAGGCTATTGAGTTGAGTATAGGCATACGTTAGTTTAAAGTTTGAAAGTTCAAAGTTCAAAGTTTTACTTTCTACTTAAAAAGTAAGATTCGATTTCATTCAACGAAAGTGTATTAAAGCACATCTCCTTCGTCAGCATTCCTTTCCGTGCAACGTTTGTTCCGTAATACATATCGTGATAACCTGATTTTTCGTGCGCATCAGGGTTGATGGAAATTTTTACTCCTTTTTCCAAACAATACGGAATCCATCTCCAATCAATATCCAAACGGTATGGATGTGCATTTAATTCTATCACTACTCCATTTGCTGCACAGGCATCAATAATTTTTTTATGATCGATCGGATAACCCGGTCGCGATAATAATAATCTTCCTGTTGGATGTCCTAATATTGTTGTATAAGGATTTTCAATTGCTTTTAACAATCTTGCTGTTGCTTTTTCTTCTGTCATTTTTAAATTTGAATGCACCGAAGCAACAATAAAATCAAATGATTTCAGCACTTCTTCAGAATAATCCAAATTTCCATCATTTAAAATATCACTTTCTATTCCTTTGAAAATTTTGAAAGGAGCTAACTTTTTATTTAGCACTTCTATTTCTTCATGCTGTGCCAAGACTATGTCCGGCTTCAACCCTTCAGCATAAAAAGCAGATTGAGAGTGATCACAAATTCCTAAATATTCGTAACCTAGTTCTTTACAATACTCTGCCATTTCTTTTAGCGTATTCACTCCATCGCTATACGTACTGTGATTGTGAAGAATGCCTTTCAAATCAGAAAGCTCAATTAATTTTGGAAGTTTATTTTCTTTAGCTAGATCAACTTCGTTTAATCCTTCACGCAATTCCGGTTCTATATATTGTAAGTTGTAGGATTTATAAATCTCTTCTTCTGAATTTGAAATCTGGAATCTGAAATCTGGAATCTGTTTCAAATGTTCTTCCGTTGCAGTAGACTCAAACAACTCAGCATAAAACTCCGATTGTGAACACAAAATCAACTTCACTTCTACTCCTAATCTATTTTCAACTTCATCAATAACAACATCGCCTGAATATGCAATTAAAATTTCTACTTTTTCAATAATATCGCACTTCCTGCGCATTGCTCCTGTTAGTGAAACTAAACCTGTATTGTATTTCTTTTTTAGAAACTCAACCAAATCCATTGCAAATTTTTCTACTGATGCATAATGAAACTTTCCAATGTTGGATTTAAAAAATTCGATTTGCGTTTTTACAGCTGCCTGCGTTTTTGCACCGAAACCTTTTAGAGTAACTAATCTGTTTTCGTTGCAAGCATAGAGTAATTCACCAACACTTTCTATTTCTAATTCTCTCCATAATTGTCCTACTTTTTTAGGACCAATTCCTTTTATCCGCAACATTTCAATTACCCCAATAGGAGTTTTAGCAACCATATCGGTTAACTCTTTCAAATTTCCTGTTAATTGCAATTCATTAATTTTTGCTGCAATTCCTTTTCCTATTCCTTCTATCTTTTCTAATTCTTCTAGAGATTTTCCTTGCAAATCAATATCAGTCTTATCCAACTTATATGCTGCATTGGCAATGGATTTTATCTTGAAGGGATTCTCCTCATGCAACTCCATCAATTGAGCTGTGAGTTTTAGTGCGTGTGCTATTTCTTCGGTAGTCATAAAATAAAAAATTTCAAATTTCAGATTCCAAATTTAACGCTTTTAATTAAAGAGTACAGCCTGTTTTTAATAAGGAAATAAAAGAAATTGTTATTATATTTACATTTAAATAAAATCATAAAATGCGCCTAACAAAATTCACACTTCTATCTTTTTTCTTTCTATTCATACTCAATAATAGCATTGCTCAATTTGGAACAATGCCTCCGTTTACTGTTCAGATTGAACCTGTGATTACGACTCCACTTCCAGCATTGCATTCTTTTGCCTTTGCACAATCGGGCGATAAATGGTTGATTGTTGGTGGAAGAACAAATGGATTGCATGGTTTAAACAGCAGCAGTGGCTTTCCTCCCGAATATAAAAATGATGCTGTTACTGTTATTGATACAACTACATGGGCAGTTTATTCAGCTGACTTAAATCAATTACCAAAAGCAATTGCCGACCCAATGCGTAGTACAAATATGCAATACGTGCAGGAAGGAAATTATTTGTACATGGTTGGTGGTTATGGTTATGATAGTCTTATTTCAGTATTTGTCAGCTTTCCAACACTCACCGCTATTCATGTGGATGACATGATTGACGCAGTAATTAATGCACAACCTATTTCGCCAACTATCCGTCAAGTAGTGGATACCAACTTTTCAATTTGCGGTGGGGAATTGGGAAAAATCGGAAGCGATTATTATTTAATGTTCGGACATAAATTTGAAGGACGATATTCTGATGACCCGTTTTCACCAATATTCACACAAAAGTATAGCGACAGAATTAAAAAATTTAATTTAAGTGATGATGGAACAACTATTAATTTAACAGGATTTACTTACCAAGTTGATACCAATAATTTTCACAGAAGGGATTTGAGTACTGGTCCGATTATTAAACCCGATGGGTCTTTAGCGATTTGTGCTTATGGAGGCGTATTTCGCAAAGACTCCAATTTACCATTTCGTGAGCCCATCACTTTAAGTGCAGGTGGCACAACAACTATGTCATCTTACCAACAAGTGATGCAACAATATACTTGTGCATTGATGCCAATCTATGATTCAGTGACACAAAAAATGTATACCACCTTTTTCGGAGGAATAAGTTTGTACAACTATAACGATACAACAAGTTTACTTACCCGTGATGTAGACGTTCCTTTTGTAGATGATATTACTACCATGACCGTAAACTCTACCGGAGCAATAGAAGAAACCATTTTACCAATTGAACTTCCCGCATTGTTGGGTTCTAATGCAAAATTCGTTCCGACCAGAAATATTTCGACTTATGCAAATGAAGTAATTCGCATACGTGATTTACCAAACACAAAAATTTTAGCTGGTTACATGTTTGGTGGAATACGTGCACAACAAGGTAATTTCGGAAGCAGTAGCGCAAACGATACTGTGTACAGAATTTTTATTACTCCTAATAATATTAGTGTTGGAATGAAAGATGAATCTTATACCATCCAAAATATTCAATTGTTTCCAAACCCTTCTATTCAATTGAGCATACTTTTATTTAATTTAAAAAATGTTGAACAAATAAAAATTTCTTTGTTTGATATTACTGGAAAAGAAATTGTAAAAATTGCAGATGAAGAAATGCAAAAAGGAAATCAGAAAATAAACATTAACACTTCCAAACTAAGTGCAGGAATTTATATTTGTAAAATTCAAAGTGAAAGTGGCGAGCGATTGGTAAAGTTGGTTGTGGGGAAGTAGTTGCAATTGATATATACTAACATGGCTTTCAAATACATTACGACTTTTTTGTTTTTATTTTTGACTCTGGTAGTTTATTCACAGAAAGATACAAACCGATTTATACTCGGAGAAACTGTTGCTAGAATGGAGCTTTCTAACGCATTAACCAATCCTCAAAAAAAACAAGTAAAGAATCCAAAGATTGAAAAACTAGAAGAACAACAAAAAGCTATAGAATATGCTGAAAGCATTCTCTTCAAAACATACAAAAAGAAGAACATAATTGCACAGCGTCCATATGAAACTTATCTCATCGACAAATATTGGGTTATCTCAGGAACACTTGCAAAAAATATGGAGGGTGGGACATTTTTAATAATTCTTGATTCGAAAGACGGAAGCGTTTTGAAGCTAATTCATGGGCAATAAAGCCACAACAAATAGCGGTACCAACCTAAAACCGTTATAAAAACTCACAAAAAGAGTTAAAAATTTCAAGCCAAATACTAAGACATTCTTCATTGCGTTAATCAAAAAACGTCTAAATGAAACGACTGGAAATTGTAATCGCAATTATCATCTTAGCTACACTATCTTCTTGCGAACCACCTGTAACTTTTACAGAACCTCAACCTTCAAACACTAGATCTTTATCAAAATTTCCTAAAAGGATTATGGGCAATTATAAAAACCTTAAGGATAGTTCCCTGGTCACGATAAACGAAAAAAGTATCATTCAAACTTATGATTTTGACTTAAAGCAGAGTTTAAAAAACATTGATAGCAACTTTGTTATTTCAGGCGATACTGCAATTGACACCAAAACAAATGAGAGAACCTTTGTTAAGATAATAGGAGACTCAATAATTCAACATTTTCATATAATAGATACTATCTTCTCAATTGAAAAACAAGGTGTATTAAAAAAATTTAAAGGATATTATTTCATCAATATTCCTTACGACACAAATGCTTGGCAAGTAAAGAAAATACAACTATTAAAAGGAATACTAATGCTTAGCAGCATTGAGAAAGGGTATGAAATACAACAATTGCAACAAATAACAGAGAGTGAATCTGATACAATATCTTATAATTTTAATATCACAAAAAGGCAGTTTAAAACATTTATTAAAAATGACGGTTTTATCAATGCCGAATTTTACGCAAAAATGAAATAAAAAAAAGTCCAGACATTTAAGTCTAGACTTTCCTTTTAACTATCTTCTAATTTTATTACTTAACAATTAACATTCTCTTAGTTTCAGAGTAAACAATTTTATTGTTTTGTTTCACAACCATTTTGTAAAAATAACTTCCATTAGAGAAATTATTCATTCCATTCACCTCAGTAGTATATTTTCCTGCTTGAACAGTTGAATTTAAAACTGTTTTAATTTTTCTTCCAGTAACATCAAATAATTCAATTGTAACATTAGAAGTTTCAGAAACCGAATAATCAATTAAAGAATTTCCACTTGTTGGATTCGGATAATTTTGTCCGATTGCATTTTCCAATACTTCGTTTGTATTTACAGCTAGACCTGTAGGACAAATACGAACAATGTATCCTGCCGTTGTATAACCTCCACGTAAAGCATAAATACAACCATCAGCACCTTGTTTCATTGCAAGTAATCCTCCACCTGAACCAGATGGTGCATTATCGAACCAAGTTGTACGAGAAGTTATGATATCATACGCAGGAGGATTTCCTAAAACGCAATCATACACTCTTCCATAATCGTTATCAGAAATTAACATGTGGTTATTAAATTCAGGCATAACTGTTCCTGAATAATATAAACATCCTGTAACAGCTGGCAATGGTGTTCCCCATGTTTCCATTGGTAAAATATCCCCCACTAAATTACATGCAGTTACAGTTGAACCATTCAAAAAATCACCTTCGCAAGTTGCCCAACCATAATTTCCACCTTTGTGAACAATGTTAAATTCATCCCAAGTATTCCATCCATTTTCTGCTGAGTACATTGAATCGGTAACAGGACTGAAACACATTCCAAACATGTTTCTGTTTCCATACGTCCAAATACGGTCGTCATTCAATGTTGCAGGATTTCCATCATCATAAAAAGGATTATCAGTTGGAATAGTTCCATCAGTATTTATTCTTAAAATTTTACCATATGGGTTAGTTAATTTATTTGCAAAATTTAAAGTTGGATTACCTTGTTGATAAGCCAAATCTCCAGTTTGAATATAAAGTTTATCAGGCTCAGATGGGCGGAAACGAATAATTCCACCAAAGTGATTTCCTCCGTATGTAGTTGGAGAAGTTGCATATTGAATATTCAAAATGATTGTAGGTGCAGTTCCAACATTACCAACAGTTGTAAAACGAATAACACGCATTTGCAATTTTGTTTCAGCTGGGTTACGATAATTGTAATATGCATAAACATAACCATTCACTGCAAAATTAGGATCAACCGCAATACCAAGTAAACCTCTTTCAAAATCAGAATCAACTGAATCGGTTAAGTCATAATAAATTCCCAATCCAACTCCAGAGGAAGTTGCCATTCTGATATAAGCTTGTGCTGCAGGAAAAGAATTGTCTCCTTTTTGAGTATATATATAACGCCCATCTGGTGTCCAATCGAAATCGGCCGGATAGCGCATTCCTGTAACAATATTAGTTGCTGTATATGTTGCAGGTAAAGTTTGTGAATTTACCGAAACAACAGCAAGCATAAAAATTGAAAGTGTAAGTAATAATTTTTTCATAGTCTGATTTTTTTGTGGATAACAAATGTAGTAAAATCAAATTACTGAAAAAAATTATATTTCAGAGGCTCAACAGGACATCATTTTGTTTTTATATATTTGACAACGATGAATACGTGTTATCTTTTATTGGGCGGGAACTTAGGCGATAAAGAGCAAAATCTGAAACAGGCAATTGATTTGCTTGAACAAAAATTAGGTTCGACTTCTAAAAAATCGAGCATTTTTATTACAGCAGCTTGGGGAAATGAGCATCAGCCTGAATTTTATAATCAAGCAATTTCCATAAAAACGATACTTTCGGCTACCGAATTATTAAAAACTGTTTTAGAAACAGAAGAACAATTAGGTCGCAAACGCACGAATGACAAGTGGCAGGAACGAATCATAGATATTGATATTCTTTTTTACAATAATGAAGTGCTTGATTTACCTGAATTAAAAATTCCGCATCCATTTATTCAAGAAAGAAAATTTGTATTGGTGCCAATGAATGAAATTGCGGGAGAAATGGTTCATCCGATATTTGGAAAAACAATTACGACTCTATTAAGTGAGTGCAAAGATAAACTAGAAGTGAAAATAAAATCCTGAATCCTGAATCTAAATACAATTTCATCGTAATTGAAGGCAACATTGGAGCCGGCAAAACCACTTTGGCTACAAAAATGGCTGAAGACACTGGTGCTAAATTAATATTAGAGCAGTTTGCCGATAATCCTTTTCTACCTAAATTTTATGAAGACCAGGAGAAGCATGCTTTTCCTTTGGAATTATCGTTTTTGGCAGAACGTTATCATCAGCTAAAAAAAGAATTAACCACTCACGATATTTTTAACCCAACCATTATTTCCGATTATTATTTTGTGAAATCCTTGATTTTTGCAAAATCCAATTTAAAGGAGGATGAATTTGCTTTGTACACCAAACTTTTTCACATTATCAACGATTCATTGCCAAAACCTGACTTATTTGTGTATTTATATCATGATATTGACAGATTACAGGCAAATATCAGAAAAAGAGGGCGGGATTTTGAGCAAAATATCACAGATGAGTACCTTATAAAAATTCAAACAGGTTATTTCGACTTTCTGAAGCAATTGCCTGAGCAACGGATTGTGGTAATAGATGTGAATAGTGTGGATTATGCTAACAATTTGAAGGATTATGAATTAATGATGGATTTGCTTAAAAAACCCTATCCTTTAGGAATGACACATATTAAGGCTGAAAAAGCATAATAAATGAGTAATTGCCATTATTAATTGCTTAAAAACTTTCATTATTTAAAAATTTAATTATTTTTGCACCTTATAGTACAATTACAAAAAATCGTAACATTCTAAAAAAGAACTAAAAACAATAAAATGAAAAATCAATCAATACAAACTTTAGGTTTAGCTGTTATTACAGCAATTGCTTTGACGTCTTGTACAGGATTAGGTAAATTGGTTAAAAATGCCGATAAAATTACCTACAAAGTAACTCCTGATCCAATGGAAATGCATGGCGACAGTATGACTGTTTCTATAACAGGTACATATCCTCCAAAAGTATTCCCTAAAAAGGCTACAGTAACAACAATTCCTGTTGTTAAATACAATGGTGGCGAAAAAGCGCTTAAACCAGTTGTTTTGATTGGTGAAAAAGTAGAAGGTGTTCAAGGACAAAAAATCGCTAATAAAGCGGGTGGAAACTTCTCTTATACATCAGAAAAATTTGCTTATACACCAGAAATGAAAGTTGCTACTTTAGAACTTAGAGTTGCTGGTCAAGTAAAGAAAAAAATCAAAGATTTACCAGCTAAAAAAGTGGCTGACGGAACAATGATTACTTCTTTATTGGTTAAAGCTGATGATAAAGCAATTGTTGGAAAAGATGCATTTGTTCGTATCACTACTTCTGATATGACTTCAGAGCAATTTTTCGCAATGGGTCAATCACAAGTTCGTGGTTCTGAAATGAATAACGAAACAGTAAAAGCTATGAAAGCTGCAGTAACTGCTAATGTTGCAAATCCTGCTAGCCGTACAACTTATACTGGCATGAATGTTTCTGCTTATGCATCTCCAGATGGTGAGTTAACATTAAATACAGAACTTGCTGAAGATAGAGCTAAGGCTTCTATCAAGTCGATGATGGCAATGTTCAAAGAAAAGAAAATGAAAGTTGATACAGCTACTAAAGAAGCTTTCTATAAAAAAGTAACTACAGCTGAAGATTGGGATGGATTCAAAAAAGCAATGGAAGCATCTGCTATCGCTGATAAAGATTTAATTTTACGTGTATTAACAATGTATCCTGATGGAGAAACACGTGAGAAAGAAATCAAGAACTTATCTAAAACTTATACTGAAGTAGCTGATAAAATTTTACCAAAATTACGTAGATCAGTATTGACTTTAAACATGCAAATCACTGGTTTATCTGATCAAGAAATTACAACTTTAGTTTCTTCTAAGCCAGACAGTTTAAAAATTGAAGAAATTTTGTACGCTGCAACTTTAACAACTGATATCAACACTAAATTAGATATCTACAAAAAAGCAGAAGCACAATTCCCAACTGATTGGAGAACTTCAAACAACGTTGGATACATTTACTTGATGCAAAATAAATTGAATGATGCAGAAGCACAATTCAAAAAAGCAGATGCATTATCAGCTAACAATCCTATTGTTAAAAACAATTTAGGTATTGTTGCTCGTTGGAAAGGTGACCGCAAAGGTGCAATGGAATTGTACAAACAAGCTGGTTCTTCTCCTGAGGTTTCTTACAACATGGGAATCATTGAAATTCAAAATGGTAACTATGCTGGTGCAGTTAGTAATTTTGGAGCAGAAAATACATTTAACTCTGCTTTAGCTAAATTATTAAATGGCAACTCAGAAGGTGCAATGTCAACTATCGACAATTCAACTACTGATAAAGATGCTGCATTATCGTTCTACTTAAAAGCAATTGCTGGTGCTCGTCAAAACAAAGCTGATGTTTTAACTAGCAACTTAAAAGTAGCTATCCAAAAAGATGCTTCTTTCAAGCAAATGGCTAAAGACGATGCGGAATTCATTAAGTTCAGAGAAAATGCTGAATTCAAAGCAATGGTTAACTAATCATTTAAAATAATTTCTTTAAATCCCGTTCCGAATGCTCGGAGCGGGATTTTTTATTAATGGCCACACTTGTAAAACGGAACAGTTTTTGTCATAATTTAGTATAAGAATTAAACACTTTTTGTGAAACAATTAATGACTCCCAATCTCATAAAATATATAATTGTAAGCTTGCTGTTTATTTCGGCAATTGGAAAGGGTTTTGCACAATCCAATCAAACACCACCTAAAAACCCGTCCGTGTTAACAAAAGCGGATTCTGCAAAAGCAAAAGACCAATACTTAGAAATTAAGGCTACAGTGCGTCAATCAAAAGGCGAAGAAAAAGAAGGAGAATCTAAGCCATTAGACAGCGTTTTAGTCACCATTTACAATGGCGATATTCCCTATTCTGAGCTTTGGACAAATAAAAAAGGGAAATGCTCTTTTAAGCTTCCTTTAGACAAAAACTTAACTATCCAAGTCTCAAAAAAAGGTTTTGTGACTAAATCTATATCGGTAAATACAAAAGTTCCATTTGATGACAGAGATGCTTTTAATTTCAGCTGTGATGTAGATATTTTTGAAGAAATAACAGGTTTGGATGTTACCGTTTTAAAATCGCCAATTGCCAAAATTACTTATAGTCCAAGCTTAGCTACTTTTCAGTACGATATTGGTTATACCAATAAAGTAAATGTGGAATTAAAAAAGATGTATAAGAAGTATTATAAGTTACAGGAAATGAAAAAGGACTCAGTTAATACGGGTGTTGCAGATCGTCCTACCCACTAGCCTATCTTCCCAATTTCAAAAACAAATCCCACATTACCACCCCAACACTTACAGAAATATTTAAGGAATGTTTTGTTCCTAACTGAGGAATTTCAATTACATCGGTACTTGCATCAATTACTTCCTGATCAACTCCTTTTACTTCGTTTCCAAATATGATAGCAATTTTTTGTTTTTTGCTTGGCATAAAATTATTAAGCATAATAGCCGATTCAGCTTGCTCAATAGCATATACAATATATTTATTGTCGTTCAGTTCCTTAACTGCCTCTAATGTAGTTTTAAAATATTTCCAGGCAACACTTTCTGTTGCTCCCAATGCGGTTTTATGAATTTCTTTGTTAGGCGGCACACCTGTAATTCCACATAAATAAACAGCTTCAACCAAAAATGCATCAGCAGTACGGAAAACCGAACCCACGTTATTTAAACTGCGCACATTATCAAGCACAATAATAACAGGAGTTTTAGAAGAGTTCTTAAATTCTTCTACAGATTTTCTTTCAAGTTCTTGATTTGATAATTTTCTCATTACAGGCTAATTCCTTAGTGAAAATACAATAAAATCTTCATTCTCGAAAACAATATTCTTGTTTTTATGTGTACTCGTTCCCATACCGGAAAGAGAATGTTTATCCATAAATAAAAATTTACACCCTAAACAAACAATACTGTCTACAAAAGCAGAATCCTCTGCATTTGAGTTCGTAATCGTCCAGCCCTTACGATGTAAGAAATACATATGTTGTGGGTTTTTATCACCATTGATTGCAACTAAATCATCTGGCAATGAAACTTTCTCAGCAATACTCTCCAGCGACAGCTTATATATTTCTGATTTGTTTACAAAAAAATCGTGCTGCTGATTGCCAATGCTTTCAATAATTACCAACCCTACTAATGCAACTTTCCAATATTTATTTTTAATACTATTGATTGCAATAGCAACTACAAAAGCCATTACAGGAACAAATGGAATTACGTAATAGTTATGAACTGAAAAAACAAATCCAGTTTTAATAATAAATAAAATAAAAAACAATGTTGAAATAACTACAATAACAAATGCAAGTTTTTGTTTTTGTTTAATTAAAATAAATAATCCAAAAATAAATAATGCAAATGCCAAGAAACTTTGTAAAGCACTAAAATAAAATTTCTCTAACGTGTCAGAACCGTATTGTATAAGCTCATTGATGCCTTCCATAAAATGCTTTGGGAAATAGAGCTGAAATCCATATGTAGCCAGCAAATAAGGCACCCAATAAAAATACCAAGCATATACAACGAGTAGAATAAGCATTCCTGCAAGAATAATATTTATTTTCAAATTATATTTTACATTTTTATCAAACAATGGAATAACAAGAATACTTAAAAGATATAGTGCAGGAATTTTGGAAAGAACTGCTAAAGAAGAAAACAAAAAGAAAGCAAGAAGATACCGCAACTTAGCATCATAAAGATAATTGAACCCATTGTAAACCCCAATTATTACAAGAGACATGCAAAATGTATCAGGCATAGATTTACGGGAAAACGCAAACCAAATTGAACATAAAAGAATTAACGCGGAATAAAAAGCTAGTTCATGAGAAAAAAAACGTTTTATCAATTTATAAAAATAAAAAACTCCAATAGATGAAATCAACAGATTAATCAAACGACCATACCAATGAGCATATCCAAACATTTCTGAGCACAAATAAATGAGATAATTTAACAAAGGAAATTCAGAGGCAATTATTCCCGTTTTGTTTCCATCCATATCAATCCGTGGATATAATATATTATTATCTATTTCCAAGAAATTACGTGCAATCATATTAGTAAGTGATTGTCGCCAACTATGACTTATCTCAATTGGTGGATCGGTGATACCGTATAATCTCAGGACAAAAAAAAAGACAATCCAAAAGCGGATATCGGAGGCATATTTTTCTTTAAAAACCGAGAAGGCTATTTTTGCTGTCATTTCTGAAACAAAGCTATAAAGAAATGCTCAAAAAGTGTTAAAAACTTTGCATTTAGGGTGTTTATAGGTTTTGTATTTTTACAACAATGGCAAAGAAAGCGACTAGTGTAAAAGAAGGAAAAGCGGAATCAGAAACTCCGTTAATGAAGCAATACAATACCATCAAAGCAAAATATCCTGATGCTTTATTATTATTCCGTGTAGGTGATTTTTATGAGACATTTGGTAGCGATGCCATCAAAGCAGCAAATATATTAGGAATTGTGCTCACCAAAAGAGCGAATGGTTATGCCTCCTTTATCGAATTAGCAGGTTTTCCTCATCATTCCTTGGATACTTATCTTCCTAAATTAGTTCGGGCAGGACAACGTGTTGCTATCTGCGATCAATTGGAAGACCCTAAAATGACAAAGACCATTGTAAAGCGAGGTGTTACTGAATTGGTTACTCCTGGTGTTTCTTACAATGATAAAGTACTAGATCATAAAAACAATAATTTTTTAGCGAGCGTTTATATTACTGAAAAACTATCCGGTGTTTCCTTTTTGGATGTTTCAACTGGAGAGTTTTTAGTTGCTCAGGGAAATTTAGATTATATCGACAAACTTCTTCAAACTTTTAAGCCAACGGAAGTACTTTTTCAAAAAAGTAAAAAGAAATTATTTATTGAAACATTTGGCGATAAATTTTACAATTACGGATTAGACGACTGGGCTTTCACTCACGAATTCGGAACAGAGGCATTATTAAAACATTTCGGAACAAAATCATTAAAAGGATTTGGAATTGAAGAATTGTCAGAAGGGATTGCCGCAGCGGGTGCAGCTATGCATTATCTAGCAGATACAGCTCATGATAAGGTAAAACACATTTCTACCATTTCCAGAATAGAAGAAGAAAAATATGTTTGGCTGGATAGATTTACTGTTAGGAATTTAGAATTGTTTGGTTCACACAATTACAATGCAAAAACTTTAATTGACGTAATTGACTCTACTATTTCACCAATGGGTTCCCGTATGTTAAAACGTTGGCTGGCATTGCCTTTAAAAGACAAAGCACCAATTGAAGAACGATTAGATGTTGTGGATTATTTTTTATCGAATTGCGAAGTAAGCGAACAAATTATTTCACAAATTGAATTGATTGGAGATATTGAGCGCATCATTTCAAAAGTAGCTACTGCACGGATTTCTCCAAAAGAAGTAGTACAATTAAAACGTGCACTATTAGCGATAGAACCAATAAAAACGATTTGCGATAAATCTGGAAATAAATCCTTAGAAAAAACCGCAGAACAATTAAACCCATGCAAAAATGTTGTGGAGAGAATTGAAAAAGAAATTACCAGCGACCCACCTTATTTAATTGCTAAAGGAAATGTAATTGCAGAAGGAGTAAATGCAGAATTAGACGAATTAAGAAACATCTCTGGTTCAGGAAAAGATTTTTTATTGCAAATACAACAACGTGAAAGTGAAAAAACAGGAATCACCTCATTGAAAGTTGGATTTAATAATGTATATGGTTACTATTTAGAAGTAACAAATACCCACAAAGATAAAGTACCTGGCGACTGGATGAGAAAGCAAACTCTAACCGGTGCAGAACGCTACATTACACCTGAATTAAAAATTTACGAAGAAAAAATATTAGGCGCTGAAGAAAAAATTCAAACACTTGAAATAAAATTATTTAGTGACTTAGTAATTGATTTGATGGATTATATTTCCATCATTCAATTGAATGCTTCATTAATAGCACGAATAGACTGTTTACTTTCCTTCGCAAATATTGCACAAAAAAACAATTACGTTCGTCCCCATATTTTTGATAACGACATACTAGACATAAAAGACGGTCGTCATCCAGTAATTGAAAAACAATTACCTGTTGGAGAAGATTACATTGCCAATGATGTTTATTTAGACAATACCACTCAACAACTCATTATGATTACTGGCCCTAACATGAGCGGTAAATCAGCTTTATTACGACAAACAGCTTTAATTGTATTGATGGCACAAATGGGAAGTTTTGTTCCTGCAAAACATGCTAATTTGGGATTAGTGGATAAAATATTTACACGTGTTGGTGCATCTGACAATATATCTTCGGGTGAATCTACTTTTATGGTTGAGATGAATGAAACTGCTAGTATTTTAAATAATTTATCAAATCGCAGTTTGATTTTGTTGGATGAAATAGGAAGAGGAACATCAACGTATGATGGAATCTCAATAGCTTGGGCGATTGCCGAATTCATTCATGAAAATCCATCAGCCAAAGCAAAAACTTTATTTGCAACACACTATCACGAATTAAATGAAATGACAAATACATTTCCCCGCATAAAAAACTACAATGTATCTGTAAAAGAAATTGGAAATAAAATTTTATTTATGCGCAAGTTAGTTGCAGGAGGAAGTGAACATAGTTTTGGTATTCATGTAGCAAAAATGGCAGGAATGCCTAAAAAAGTACTTGACAGAGCGAATGAAGTGTTGTCGCAATTGGAAAGTCAAAGAGAAAGTGGGAATCAGTCGACAGTAGACAGTAAAAAGAATCAAGAATCAAGAATCAAGAATCAGGATGGATTTAAACCAACAACTAACAACCAACAACCAACAACAGAAAAAATGCAATTGAGTTTTTTCCAATTAAACGATCCTGTTTTAGAGAATATTAAAGATGAGCTTCAGAAAACGGATATCAATACATTAACTCCAGTAGAAGCTTTGATGAAGTTAAATGAAATTAAAAAGATGATTGGTGGGTAAATAAAATTGATAGTGACAGTCGACTAATAAAATAGCAGAAAAAAATTAAGTATTTTGCTAAATTTAATCTGATTTTTTATTTTTTTGAAACGAACATAATTCCTAAACCGAATTCACCATAATTAGGAAAACTATTCCATGGATGTTTTCCAAAATAATCAGCTGATCCAAAACCTAAAGAAAATTCAGGGAACAGAAGTAGTCTTTTGAACTTAATTTCATACCCTAGTCCTAGATTGAAACCAATATTTATGGCTGCTGGAATATTGGGATTTCTACTTTCTGGTTTAGTATTATACAAGTTCTTATCGAAAGTTTCTAAATATTTAACTCCTACAGTCCTTACAACAAGCCTTAATCCAAAAGTAAATACAAATGAATTCTTCTTCTTTTTTGGGTTTATACAAACGCCTCCACTTGCATGGAGTATATAATCCAATATTTTTTGTCTAGCTCTAATACTTATTGTAAAAGGAACTGTAACTGAATCAAAGGCATCCAACTGAGCAGTACCATTTACATAAACAGGAAAAGATGCGGCAAATCCAATGCGAGTAAAAATTGCAGAATCTTCATATAACTGACCAACAATGCCAAGATTATATGTTTGTCCAACTCTATCATCCGAAAATCTCATTATCGGGGCCACACCAATTGCTAATTGACTGGCACAATTAGAATGCAAAGAAAGTATCATCCACAAACAAATAAAAAATTTATATTTCATAAGAATTTAAATTTTTAAGAAGATAAACGATTAGGAATAAAGAGTTAAAAAAATAGAGGAAAGAAAAAAAACTATTAACTAAAATCAAATGTATCTTAAGCTCCTTCGTATTCTGACTCCCAAGCAAAAAATAATTCTTTCAGATATTTATTTTCCTCATTAGTAATTTTTTTATCTGCCTTCACAATTTTAACTGCAAAATTCAAAAAATCTACTCTTTCTTGAGGAATTGAATCTTCATAAAAATCATTCATTGCATTATTAAAATGAATAAAATAATCTTCTTTGGGTAAAGAACTCAAAACAGACATTTCATTATCCAAATCAACTCGAAAGGGGAATGAATCTTTTAAATATTTTACGATTATTTTTCCTTCAGCAACATCAAAATCACCATCCACTTGGGACAGAATCATCAACATATGATATCCTGCCATAACCTTGTTCATTTTTGCCATAATTTCTAAATTTTCACTATAAATATACGTTTTATGAGCATTTGGACACTATTCGGGTTAAAATTAAAATACATTGATTTTAGTATAAATATTTTGCAGAATTAAAAAAATACTTACTTTTGCAATCCCAATCAAAGAAATTGGGATTTTGTCCAAAAAAGCTCGTTTTTTATGCATTTTTGGTTGAAATAATACGCGAAAGTAGCTCAGTTGGTAGAGCGCGACCTTGC
>SXIH01000014.1 GCA_005772895.1 Bacteroidota bacterium
ATAAATCCATTTAAAAGTTCCGGTTAATAAATACTTTTGGCAATTCTGTTTAGCACACTATCTTTGTTCTATGGCAGATGAATTTGGTTTTTCAAACAATAAAAAATTGGAACCTGATGATTTCTATTATAGTGAACAAGGATATATTGTTTTTACTGAAAAGTATTTGTTAAAACGAGGCTATTGTTGTCAGAATGGATGCAAACATTGTCCATATGGTTTTAATAAAGACAAAGGAAGAATAGAGAAAAAGAAATGATTAACAGCACTACCAACATTTATGCATTATTTTTTCCCCGAAAGAGAATTCTACTCTTATCAATTATTTTTTTAATTTCTATCAGTTCCTTTTCAAAAGGAGTTATTGATAGTTTAGAAAAAGTAATTGCAACAACTACTGGAACCGAAAAAGCAAAAGCATTGATTGTTCTTTCGGTAAAATATGGTGGTGATAAGGATACTGTAAAAGCATTTTCTCTAGCAAAGGAAGCTCACGACATTTCTTTAAAAAGCGGTTACAAAAAAGGGGTGGCAAATTATTATTTTTATCGTTCTAAGCTGTTAGCTGCTCAGGGTAATATTGATGAGGCGCTTGCATTTTTAAATAAATGCTTTGTGCATGTTGATACTCTTAAGCCTAATTCTGAGTGGGGATCTTATTATATTAACTTAGGAAGTATATATGGTAACATCTCACAATTGGATATTGCTTCCTCAGCATATTTAAAAGGGCTAATGATTTTTGATAAAATCAACGATACGGTTGGTATTGCCCGCTCATGTCATGGATTAGGCTTTGTGCAACTCGAAGCGGGAAATCACGTAGATGCCGAAAAATACTATTTAAAGTCGTTAAAATACTATGAATTAGCTGGTTTAAAAAGAGAGCAAGCCTCAATACTTTCAAATATGGGTGCTTTATTTCTTACTAAAGCTATGAATGGTGGCGAAGAAAGTGATTATGGAAAGTCTCTCGATTATTTGAATAGAGGCGTTATCATTGCCCAGAAAATCAGTGATTACAAAAATCTTTCTAGTTGTTACAATAATCTAGCTTCATTGTACGGTTCAAAAAACGAATTGGACATTTGCCTTGAGTATAACTTTAAGTCACTTGATGTAAACAAAAAAATTGATAATCCA
Source organism: Bacteroidota bacterium (assembly GCA_005772895.1). Classification (GTDB taxonomy): domain Bacteria; phylum Bacteroidota; class Bacteroidia; order 2-12-FULL-35-15; family 2-12-FULL-35-15; genus 2-12-FULL-35-15. The sequence goes on from SXIH01000014.1 coordinate 1,144, forward strand.
TACGGAAAAGCAAATGCTTTAGGAAATATAGCAAATGCCTATTTGCAAATGAAACGATATGATTTGGCGGAAAAGTATTGTTTGGAAGCGATAAGCCTCGCAGAAAAAAGTAATCTTGTTTCTATTATTGCGAGCAATTATGGACTGCTCTCTGATATTAAGGAAGCCAAAAAAGATTTTAAAGGCTCTTTGGAATATTATAGAAAATCGAGAAACATATTTGATTCCTTGAATACTGCTGATAAGATAAGGTCAATGTCTGAGATGGAAAAAAAATATGATTCGGATAAAAAGGATAAAGAAATTGAGTTATTAAATCAAACTCAACAAGCAAATGATGCTGAAATAGCGCGTCAAAAAATATTGAATTATGCAATTGGAATTGGGTTTACATTAGTCATTATTTTTTCTTTTTTTATTTTGCGTTCTAATCGTGAACGAAAGAAAGCAAATGATGAATTGCTTTTGAAGAATAATATCATCGAAGAAAAAAATAAGGACATTACTGATTCCATCAATTATGCAAAACGTATTCAGGATGCGATTTTGCCAGATTGGGAAACGGGAAATAAACTATTTCCGGAAGCATTTATTTTATTTAAACCAAGAGATATTGTAAGTGGAGATTTTTATTGGTTCACTGAAAAAAATGGAAGACGACTCATTGCAGCTGTAGATTGTACCGGACACGGAGTGCCAGGAGCCTTCATGAGTATGATAGGAAACGCTTTTCTGAATGAGGTGGTGAACGAAAGAGGAATAGTTGAACCGGGAATGATTCTTAGTGAACTGCGTCATTTGGTGATAAAAGCATTGAAACAAAAAGGAGCAGGTGGAGAACAAAGAGACGGAATGGATATTTCCTTGTTGAGTCTTTCTTCAGATAATAAAACTATCGATTGGGCCGGAGCGAATAATCCTTTGTGGATTATCAGGGATGGAAAAATTATCGAACATAAACCCGACAAACGTCCAATCGGATTTTTTATGGGAAAAGGTCTACCGTTTAAAAATCATACTATCGATCTGCAAAAAGGAGATACATTGTATATTTTTACAGACGGATATGCCGACCAGTTTGGAGGAAATAAAGAAGGTGGTAAAAAATTTAAACTTAGTAGGTTGAAAACACTTTTGCTATCACTTCAGGATCAGTCAATGGATATTCAAAATAAAAAATTAGAGCAAACAATATCCGAATGGCGTGGGAATCTAGAACAAGTTGACGATATTTGTATTATAGGTATTAGAATATAAGAATGTATATGAGCGATTTTAAAAAACAAATATTACAAGGAATACCTTCAGAACTTCCTGAAGTTAAAGCTTACGATTCGGCAATCAACCATGCTCCGAAACGAAAAGATATTCTTAATAAAGAAGAAAAAAAATTAGCGCTTAGAAATGCACTTCGCTATTTCGATAAAAAACACCATCCTGTTTTAGCAAAAGAATTTGCACAAGAGCTAAAAGAATATGGCAGAATTTATATGTATCGTTTTCGCCCAGATTATAAAATTCATGCACGACATATCAACGACTATCCACATCAATCAAAACAAGCTGCAGCAATTATGTTGATGTTGCAAAACAATTTAGATTATGCTGTTGCACAACATCCGCATGAATTGATAACGTATGGTGGTAACGGAGCAGTGTTTCAAAATTGGGGACAATATCTTTTGACTATGAAATATTTGGCTGAGATGACCGATGAACAAACACTAGTTATGTATTCTGGTCACCCGATGGGATTATTCCCTTCGCATAAAGATGCGCCTCGTGTTGTGATTACAAACGGAATGATGATTCCGAATTACAGCAAACCCGATGATTGGGAAAAATTTAATGCTTTGGGTGTAACGCAGTACGGACAAATGACTGCGGGTTCATATATGTATATCGGTCCGCAAGGAATTGTACATGGAACAACCATTACCGTTATGAATGCTGCAAGAAAAATTTCCAAATCAGAAGAAGACAGAAAAGGAAAACTTTTTGTGACTTGTGGTTTAGGAGGAATGAGCGGTGCTCAACCCAAAGCAGGAAAAATTTCAGGATTGGTTTCGGTGGTTGCGGAAATAAATCCCAAGGCTGTAAAAACCAGACATTCGCAAGGTTGGGTAGATGAGGTGTTTGAAGATTTACCTTTACTAATTGCAAGAGTAAAAAAAGCACAAACTTCAAAAGAAGCTGTTTCATTAGCATATCAAGGGAATATTGTCGATTTGTGGGAATACTTAGTAAAAGAAAATATTAAAGTTGATATAGGAACAGATCAAACATCTTTACACAATCCTTGGGCGGGTGGTTATTATCCTGCCGGATTTTCTTTGGAGCAGTCCAATGAAATGATGGCAAAAAATCCCGAGCAATTTAAAAAAGAAGTTCAAAAAACTTTGGTGCGCCATGCCAATGCAGTAAATACATTGGCAAAAAAAGGAATGTATTTTTTCGATTATGGAAATGCATTTTTATTAGAAGCATCACGAGCGGGAGCTGATATTGTAAATAAAGATGGAACGTTTATTTATAAATCTTATGTGCAGGATATTTTAGGGCCAATGTGTTTTGATTATGGATTTGGCCCTTTCCGTTGGGTTTGTACTTCTTGCGACCCAAAGGATTTAGCTACGACTGATAAATTGGCTTTGAAAGTTTTGGAAGAAATGTATAAAACTTCTCCGGCAGAAATAAAGCAACAGATAAGTGATAATATTGTTTGGATAAAAGATGCGATGCAAAATAATTTAGTGGTCGGTTCACAAGCAAGAATTTTGTATGCCGATTCAGAAGCAAGAGTAAAAATTGCAGAAGCATTTAATAAAGCAATCAAATCAGGAGAACTTTCTGCGCCTGTAGTTTTAGGAAGAGATCATCACGATGTTTCCGGAACAGATTCTCCCTATCGTGAAACTTCAAATATTTATGATGGCTCCAGTTTTACTGCTGATATGGCAGTCCAAAATTTTGTTGGAGATGGATTCAGAGGAGCAACTTGGATTTCTTTACACAATGGAGGAGGAGTTGGCTGGGGAGAAGTAATTAATGGTGGCTTCGGGATGGTTTTGGATGGAACTGCGGATAGCGATAGAAGGTTAAAATCTATGCTTTTTTGGGATGTAAACAACGGAATCGCCCGTAGAAGTTGGGCCAGAAATGAAGAGGCATTATTTGCCATAAAACGTGAAATGGAGCGCACTCCGGAGCTGAAAGTTACCTTGCCAAACTTGGTAGACGATTCATTATTGAGCGATTTGTTTTAATTTTCCTTTTTTCACAATTATTTTGGAATGATTTTGGCATACAGGATTAAACCATCCCCGGTATTATAAGTCTATAAATAAAATCATACAATGAAAAGATTAACCTTTTTGCTTTTTTTGTCAACGATAGTTTACACTCAAAGCGCATTTTCTCAAGCAACTGAAAAAATGGATTCTCTTGGTTTGCCGGGAGACAATTTAAATCTTTATTCTGTTTTGGATCTTTTTCAAAAGTCAGAAACATTTGAAGCCTTCGAAAAAAGTTTAAATGCAGAAGATTCAAAAATCAACAACCTCGATTTAAACAATGATGATAAAACAGATTACATAAAAGTAATTGATCATCAAAAAGGAGAATCACATGCGGTTGTTTTGCAAGTGATGGTAAATGAAAAAGAAAATCAGGATGTTGCAGTTATCGAAATTGAAAAAGATAAAGATGGAAAAGTGGTTGTTCAGATTGTTGGGAACGAAGAATTGTATGGGAAAGATTATATAGTTGAACCAACAGAAAATGATCCGACAGCAAAAGCATCAGAAACTAAAACTCCAGAGAGTGATAAAACAACAGTTATAAATAATACTACCAATAATTATTACAACACTTCATTGCCAAACACACAATATGTTGTTGTAAATCAATGGCCAATTGTTCATTATGTTTATGGTCCGCATTATGTTGTTTATTCTTCTCCTTGGTATTGGGGTTATTATCCTGGATGGTGGAGACCTTGGTCACCATGGTACTGGCACAATTACTATTGGCATCACCACAATCACAATCACTATCATCACTACGGGCATTATCACAGAACACATCATTACCGTGCTCCTTTTGCTCATAGTCATTATGGTCCACATCGTTCGGTTTCTATTACTGTTCACAATCATAGAACAGCAAATGTTTATAATAGAACATATGCTTCAAAAAGCAGAAAAGGTGATGGAAAAATTGCTGGGCCTAAAGCAAATCCAGCATACAATTCTAAAGGAGGAAAAAATACAAACGCAGTTCGTAGCAATAAAAAAGATGGAGTAAGTAAATCAACTCCTAATACATCAAAACCAAGCGGAAGCCGTGCGACTACAAATCAGAAGAGCAAGCCTTCTAGTGGAGGAGGTAATGCAAGACCAAGTAATAAAACCAGCCCGAAAGCGTCAGGTAAATCATCACCAAAACCATCCAGTGCTCCTAAATCATCTGGGAAAAAAGGTGGAGGAGGAAAAGGAAGATAGGTTTGTGATTTAGTAAAATGAAAAGAGTCCGGAGGCTAAAAACTCTGGACTCTTTTTTATTAAACGGTTTTAATTTTATTCTACGTATGTAGGAGTATTGCAAGTTTCTTTTTGTCCGCCAAACTCATATTTTACTCCCACTCTTAATTGAATATTTTTGTTCTTGATATGTAAGTTTGGGCTCACATAAGCCGGCATCATATCCGGATTGTAAAATGCTTCCACTAAAAATTTAAAATTGGTAAAACTCACAAATTCAACTCCTCCACCAAATGCCCCACTAATATGAAGAGGTAAAAAGCTAGTAGTAACAGCAGGAGAGCTTGTTCCTTGTGATAATTTATATTCTAATTTTGGTCCAACCATTATGTAAGGAATGATGCTGTACATTTCGTAACGCAATTTCAAATAATTATTCCATGATAAATAAGATAAATGATTGGGATAATCGTTTCCATCAGGTTGTCTGTCAATAGAACCTTTTTGGTCATATTGGATTTCTGTTACCCATCTAGCATAATCGTGACTAAAAAATTCTCCGAACACACTGGCATTAAATCCAACAATGTATTTTTTTCTGGAAATAGAAAGTGGTTCAGCAAAATAAAACTTTTGATTCCCTGCCGAAACACCAGCAGTAATACCAATACTGTTTACGAATTGTGCTTTTGTTTGCACAATCATTAAAAGAGTAGCTGAGAATAAAATTAATTTTTTCATGTTCTTAATTTTCAGAATAACGCCTTACTTAAAAGGATAGTATTTAAAAATAGAATCAATCGGTCAACGCATCAAAAGCTGAGGTGACAATTAAACAGCACTAGCAGCTTCCATTGCAGGGTTCACTTTTTTAACCAATCCTTGTAATACTTTTCCCGGACCAATTTCTGTGAACGAACTAGCTCCGTCTGCAATCATCCGCTGAACGGTTTGTGTCCATTTTACAGGCGCAGTCAATTGCGCAATTAAATTCTTTTTAATTTCTTCCGGATTTGATACAGCAGAAGCAGTTACGTTTTGGTAAACCGGACAAATTGGTTGATTGAATTTAGTAGCATTAATTGCAGCTTCTAATTCAACAGCTGCTGGTTGCATTAATGGTGAATGGAATGCTCCTCCAACCGGTAAAACTAAAGCACGTTTTGCTCCGGCAGCTTTTAATTTTTCACAGGCAATGTTCACTCCGTTAATAGAGCCGGAAATAACTAATTGTCCGGGACAATTATAATTAGCGGCAACAACAACATCACCAGCTTTTGTAATTTCTGCACAAATATCTTCTGTGATCTTATCATCTAAATTTAAAACAGCAGCCATAGTAGATGGATTCATTTCACATGCTTTTTGCATTGCTAAAGCACGTTTTGAAACCAGCACAAGCGCATCTTCAAAAGCCAAAGTTTTATTTACAACCAATGCAGAAAATTCTCCTAAGCTATGTCCGGCAACCATTTCAGGTTTTACACTTTCGCCTAAAGTAGCTGCAAGAATTACTGAATGTAAAAAAATAGCAGGTTGCGTTACTTTTGTTTGTTTTAGTTCTTCATCTGTTCCAGCAAACATTACATCCGTGATTCTGAATCCTAAAATGGTATTCGCTTTTTCAAACAATTCTTTTGCTAAAGGAGAAGTTTCATAAAGTTCTTTTCCCATTCCAACAAATTGGGAACCTTGTCCCGGAAATACATATGCTTTCATACTCTTGATAATTAAGTTTTATATACTTCAATATTAGTAAAATAAAAAGAGTCCTGAATTTCTCCAAGACTCTTTTTATTCACAATGAAATGTGTGATTATTTTCTGCTTCCAAATAAGCGAAGCAAGAAAAGGAATAAATTGATAAAGTCAAGATATAGGTTTAAAGCACCCATAATTACTAATTTGTTGGTAGATTCAATACCAAATTCAACTCCGGCACCAATACGTTTTAGTTTTTGTACATCATAAGCGGTTAATCCGGTAAATACCAATACACCAATACAGCTAATGATATAGCCCATACTGTCACTTTGTAAAAACCAATTGATAATACTTGCGATGATGATTCCGAATAAGCCCATCATCATAATTGAACCAAATTTAGTTAAGTCGGTTTTAGTAGTATAACCTACAACTGCCATTAAACCAAACATTCCGGCAGCTGATAAAAATGTTCCGAAAATTGATCCTGTTGTATACACCAAGAAGATAAAACTTAAACTAGCTCCCATCACTCCGGCATAAACTAAAAATAAAAACAACAAAATCGGGTATGAGAATTTGTTATATCCTAAGGACATTGCCAAAACAAATCCCAAAGGAGCAAACATTACAACATAACCAAGAGTACTTAATCCTCTTCCTTCGGCATTTACAAGTAATGAAATTAATTCCATACTGTTCCCGAAATAATAAGCAACAACTGAAGTTATTACTAATGCTGCAGCCATCCATGAAAAAACACTCGCCATGAATGTTTTTGACATTGTTGATGTTTCCTGTTCTGATTGAACGTAATTAAAATTGTTAGTTTCCATTTTTTTTATTTTTTGTATTGTGAATACGAGTACAAAGATAATACCGATTGGGCTTTTATGCAAAATTGTCAGTGTTTTAACACTATTTTGCAATTAATGCAATTTTGCGCCAATCAGGTTAATAAACTCCGAACGTGTAGTTTCTTTCAAAAACTCACCTGTAAAGGCCGATGTTGTTGTAACGGAGTTCTGTTTCTGAATACCACGCATCTGCATACACAAATGGGAGCATTCCATTACAACGGCAACTCCTTTCGGGTTCATAGTGTTTTGAATACAATCACGGATTTCATTTGTCAGACGTTCCTGAACCTGTAATCTGCGGGCAAAAGCATCCACCACACGGGGAATTTTACTCAAACCGACCACGCAGGTATTGGGAATATAAGCCACATGTGCTTTTCCGAAAAATGGTAATAAATGATGTTCACACATCGAATAAACTTCTATATCTTTTACAATTACCATTTGGCTGTAGTCTTCCTTAAACATAGCCGATTTCAATATTTCTTCCGGATTCAGATCATAACCATGCGTTAAATATTGCATAGCTTTTGCAACCCGCTCAGGAGTTTTTAATAAGCCTTCACGAGAAGGGTTTTCACCCATATCCAATAAAATATTTTTGTATTTAGATGCAATACCTTCAATCGATTTTAAATTGTATCGATCGATTTTTTTGTAGCCTTCTACATCATCAAATTCATCGTGCATGTCAGTTTCAAGTTTTAAAAAAGTTTATAGTTTCAAGTTTTTTGGTTTGCTATTCTCCAAAATACTCTACATAATTATTTTCTGTTTCGAACAACTTTACACAGTGTAACTTACAATCCAGTTTGTTTACATGTGGCAACAATTCTTTCCAGATTGCTATGGCTACATTTTCTGTTGAAGGCATCAGGCCTTTCATAAAGTCAACATCTAAATTCAGATTTTTATGATCCAATTTATCAGTAATATGAGTTCTGATAATAGTACTCAACTCTTTTAAATTTACAGAATAACCCATGTCTGGATTTACTTTTCCTTTAACAGTTACATATAAATTGTAATTGTGTCCGTGCCAATTCGGATTCGCACATTTTCCAAAGGTTTCCGTATTTTGTTCATCGGTCCAGTTTGGATTGTGTAGCTTATGTGCTGCGTTAAAATGTTCTCTTCTTGTTATATAAATCATTTCAGTAAAATATAGGGTACAAATATACTATGTTTTGATGAGGAATGTTTAAATTTAGGTAAATTGCGCACATGAAAATTCTCATCGTTTCTGCTACTGAATCCGAAATTGCACCATTGTTGAATCATATGGATAAAATGCACAGGGCTGGCGGACCAATAATCAATTGTACTTATAAAAGTTTGGAAATTGATATTTTGGTAACAGGTGTTGGAATGTCGGCAACAGCTTTTTATTGCGGAAAATGTATCAACGATTCACATGAATTGGCATTGAATGTAGGAATATGCGGAAGTTTTAATTCAAATCTTGAAATAGGCACAGTTGTAAATGTTTATGAAGATTGTTTTTCGGAGCTGGGCGCTGAAGATGGAGAAGCATTTTTAACGTTGGATGATTTGAAATTGAATGGCCATACAAAAATTAAAAACAATTCCGGAGCGATAAATGTTGAAATAGAAAAGCTTCCAAAAGTAAACGGAATAACCGTAAACACATCGCATGGAAATGAAACGAGCATAAAAAAAGTAGTTGACCTGTTTCATCCAATAGTTGAAAGTATGGAAGGAGCAGCATTTATGTTTGCCTGCGAAAACGAACGTATTCCTTATGTTCAAATAAGAGCAGTTTCCAATTACGTTGAAAAGAGAAACAAAGAAAATTGGAACATTCCATTAGCGATTGAGAATCTGAATAAGAAAGTACTAGAAATTTTAAATGAATTAGGTAAATAATTTTGCCCTTCGACTACGCTCAGGGTGACGGCTAAAAATGACATTGCGATAGACGAATGAATAAAACTAACCACTCCGAACTCCGAACTCCTGACTCCCGACTAACCCTAGGTTTCAGCCCTTGTCCGAACGACTGTTTTATTTTTGATGCGATGTTGCATGGAAAAATAGATACAGAAGGTCTGGAGTTTAAAGTTTTTATGGAAGATGTGGAGACCTTGAATCAAAAAGCGTTTAGAGGTGAGTTGGATGTTACAAAATTGAGTTATCATGCGTATGCCCATCTTGTAAAAGAATATCAATTGCTAAATGCTGGAAGTGCTTTGGGAAATAATTGCGGACCTCTTTTAGTTTCTAGCCTGCCTGCCGGACAGGCAGGTTCCCAGTTTCCAGTTTCCAGTTCAACAAAAATTGCAATTCCAGGAAAATATACTACTGCAAACTTTTTATTGTCATTGGCTTTTCCTGAAGCTAAAAATAAAGTAGAAATGGTTTTTTCTGAAATTGAAAATGCTGTTTTATCCGGAAAAGTAGATGCAGGATTAATCATTCACGAAAATAGATTTACCTATGAACAAAAAGGTTTGAAAAAAATAATTGATTTGGGTGAATATTGGGAAGAACTGGCAAAAGCACCAATTCCGTTGGGAGGAATTGTTATTAAAAGAAATTTTCCGGAGGAGTTAAAAAAGAAATTCGACCGTGTTTTAAGAAAAAGTGTGGAATATGCATTTGCAAACCCTAAATCTAGTCTTAACTTTGTAAAAGCAAACGCTCAAGAGATGAGTGAAGAAGTAATGTACAAGCACATCGATTTGTATGTGAATAACTATTCGGTGGATTTAGGAGTAGAAGGAAAACGTGCTGTTAAATTATTGTTTGATAAAGCACAAGAGTTGAGAGTAATTAATAAAATTGAAGAAGAAATATTTTTAATATGATCATAGTAACAGGCGCAGCAGGATTTATTGGAAGTTGTTTGGTGAGTAAACTCAACCAAGAAGGATTTACTGATTTAATTTTGGTGGATGAATTTGACTCTCCTGAAAAGATGAAAAATCTGGAAGGCAAAAAATATTCTCAAAAAGTTCACCGCGATGAGTTTATTGTTTGGTTAAAAGAAAATCAACGCTTGGTGCAATTCATTTTTCACATCGGTGCTCGTACAGACACTACCGAATTCAATAAAGAAATTTTTGACAGATTAAATTTGAATTATACAAAAGACATTTGGAATGTGTGTGTGGAGTTTGGATTGCCATTGGTATATGCATCTTCGGCAGCGACTTATGGTTTGGGCGAATTTGGTTATGATGACAATGAAGCTGTCATCGATAAATTAAAACCGTTGAATCCTTACGGAGATTCTAAAAACGATTTTGATAAATGGGCATTGAAGCAAGAAAAGAAACCTTATTTCTGGGTAGGTTTAAAATTCTTTAATGTATACGGACCGAATGAATTTCACAAAGGAAGAATGGCATCTGTAATTATGCATGCGTTTAATCAGATTCAGGAAAAAGGCTCCGTAAAATTATTCCGTTCTCACAATCCGAAATTCAAAGACGGAGAACAGTTGCGTGATTTTGTATATGTGAAAGATGTGGTGGAAGTGTGTCACTTTTTATTGCATCACCGAAAAGATTCTGGAATCTACAATCTTGGTTCTGGAAAATCACGCACGTTTTTAGATTTAGTGAAAAACACTTTTGCCGGAGTTGACAAAACACCGCAAATTGATTTTATGGATACACCAATTGATATCCGCGATAAATACCAATATTTTACCGAGGCGAATATGACCAAATTAAAATCTATTGGTTACTCAAAACCATTTCATACTCTTGAAGAAGGTGTGAAGGATTATGTGAAAAATTATTTGGTCGGGAAGAAGTATTATTAGTATTATACTTCTAGTTATTAAAGCTGGTTTAATATTTTTACAACTGTTCCTTCATTGTCTAAGTGCTTGTCGTAATTAAGCATAATTATTACAGCTGTTTTTTTTGCATTGTCAAACGCATAGGTTGTCCAATATCCGGGTATTGACCCACTATGAGAAAAGACAGTGATATTGTTGTCCAAATTATATACTACTGTTCCTAGTCCATATTCAACATTTGTAAAAGTTCGTCTGATAGCTTCCGGATATTTAATCATACCATTTTGCATTATCATTAGGGATTCTTCTGAAATTATTTTTTCCTTAGAAGTTCCCATTAAAAGAGATAAAAAATTTGATAAATCAGAAGGAGTAGAATATATGCCTCCTCCTGGAACACAATAACCCAGGCCTTTGTGTTCTATTCTTGGTACTCTTGTGTTTTTATGATTAAGCCTTCCGTTATCGGATATACCTGGTGCAAGTTTATTTAATTTGTTTTTAGGAACATCAAAATAACTATTGTGCATTTTTAAAGGAATAAATATTTTATCATTTATTAATTTGATATACGAAGTATTTGCTGCTCTTGATATGGCAAGACCAAGTAAGGAATATCCAAAGTTTGAATAAACCATTTTAGTATTTGGTTTGTGTATTAATTTAGTATAGGGAATTGACAATAAAGTTTTCGTTTCCCATTCAGATGTTGCTCCTCTTCGCATTCCGTTTATGCCTGGCTCTCTTTCAATGCCGGCAGTATGACTTGCTAATTGCCTAAAAGTTATTTTAGTAGAGTCTGAATATCCTTTTAATGATTTTACTTCCGGTAAGTAATTTTCAATCGGGTCATCCAACTTGAAATATCCTTCTTCCGCAAGTTTTAGCATTAACACTGTTGTGAATGATTTTGTAACAGAACCGATTCGAAACAAAGATGATGTGTCTGGTAAAAAAGGATTGATCTTACTTATTTTTCCATATGATCTGAAATAAGATATGCTATCATTATCTAATATTGTAACTGATAAGCAACCTATATTATCTGTAATTACTTCAGCGACTAATTCTTTTGTGATAGTTTCGATTAATTGATCTTTAGATTTGTCAGTACTGGGCACAAAACCGAACAACAGTAAGAGAATTATTAATATGGGGATAAGGTATTTCATCTTTTGAAGTCTGAACACATTGTGCCAGACAAGTGAGTGTCATCTTTAAATAAAATTAAAGTGCAGCTCTCAGATCGATCAAGGTATTCTTAATCGCTCTCAATTTATTTTCGATTTCTGAAAATTGATTTTTCTCAACTTTCATTTCGTGTTTAACTGTCTTTTTATTTTCCTTCAGATATTTTTTGGCTCCATCCAAAGTCAGACCTTGTTCTTTCACAAGGTTGTAGATTACTTTAAAATTATCAATGTCTTCTGGAGTAAATAAACGATTGCCTTTTTTATTTTTCTTTGGTTTGATAATATCAAATTCTTTTTCCCAAAAGCGAATCAGGGAAGTGTTTACTTCAAACATTTCCGAAACTTCACCAATGGTGTAGTACAATTTAACGGTATCGGTTTCTTTATAAGGCAAGAGTTGAAATTATAAATTGAAAATTATGAATTATAAATGATATTTCAATCGAAATTAAGCAATATTTTAATCAAACGACTGAGATGATTGTTCTGATAATTCAATCAACTTTTGGTATTGCTCCGGTGTTAAGTCATTGTAATAATAATTGATTGGGTTCATTTTTTCGCCACCTTTCATAACTTCATAATGTACGTGTGGAGCTGTGGATAATCCTGTGCTTCCTACAAAGCCAATTAATTGTCCGCGTTTTACTTTTTGTCCAGGTCTCACAACAAACTTCAACATATGTCCATACAATGTTTTGTAGCCATAACCGTGATTTAAAACCACGTGATTTCCGTAACCTTGTGCTGCTGCATCGGCTCTTTCAACGGTAGCGTCACCTGTAGCGCGGATTTCTGTTCCTTGCGGAGCTGAAAAATCCATTCCAGGGTGAAATTCAGGAGTTTTATAAATCGGGTGAGTTCTCCATCCAAATCCTGATGGCTGATGTCTTAAATCTTCGTTAGATATTGGCTGAATAGCTGGAATAGCAGCTAAAAGTTGTGTTTTCCCTTTCACCAATTTCACAACTTCATCAAAGGACTTCGACTGAATATATAGTTGTTTGCTTACTCTGTCCAAACGTTTACTGGTCTCAACCATCAAATCTGAATTGTTATATCCTTGTAAGGCTTTGTATCTGTCAACTCCTCCGAAACCCGCTTTACGGATACTTGCTGGAATAGGCTCCGCTTCAAAAATAGTACGGTAAATATTGTTATCTCTTTCCTGAATATCGTCCAGAACTTCGGCTACTTCTTCTAAGCGGTTATTCAACAATTCATATTGCAGGGAAATGACTTCATTTTCACGTTTTAATTGCTTTTCCTTTGGTGAATCAAGGTAATTAAGAGCAAGAATAATAGTGATGGTAGCAAACACCAATCCCGTAGCCAAATAGGAAAGCACCTGCCATACCCGTTTCCGGATAGGCACAGTCACCTTTTCGTAGGTCAGCGACTTTGTGTTAAACTTATATTTGATTTTGCTCATATTTTCTAGTGAGGCTGTGTTTTTACAATCCTCAACGAGGATATGTGAAAACACTTAGTCCGAACTATCCCGAGGAAACTCGGGATCTCATTTTCTTAACTTATTTCACTTTGCTTAATGCGAATTTACGCAAATAAACTAAATTTGCAATCCGTAAAGAGTTTGGAGTTTAGAGTCGGGAGTTTGGAGTTGAAATTTTAATTTGAAAAGAATAGTATTAGTTATATGGAATCGAGTAGAGTACGTCAAGCATTTTTAGATTATTTTAAGTCGAAAGGACATGAAATTGTGCCATCATCACCTATGGTTGTGAAAAACGACCCTACTTTGATGTTTATCAATTCGGGGATGGCGCCTTTCAAAGATTTGTTTTTGGGAAATGCTCCTATCAAATTTCCGCGTGTGGTGGATACACAAAAATGTTTGCGTGTAAGTGGAAAGCATAACGATTTGGAAGAAGTGGGTGTTGATACTTATCATCATACCATGTTTGAGATGTTGGGAAACTGGAGTTTTGGTGATTACTTTAAAAAGGATGCAATCACTTGGGCTTGGGAATTATTGACAGAAGTATATAAGATTGATAAAAACAGATTATACGTTACCGTTTTTGAAGGCAGCAAGGAAGATAATTTAGGATTCGATCAGGAAGCGTATGATATCTGGAAACAATTTATTCCGGAAGAAAGAATTTTACGCGGAAATAAAAAAGATAACTTTTGGGAGATGGGTGATATTGGTCCGTGTGGACCATGCTCTGAAATTCATTACGATGGAAGAACAGAAGAAGAGATTGCAAAAGTTGGTGGCGCATCAAGAGTAAACAATGACGATCCGCAAGTGATAGAAGTGTGGAACAACGTGTTCATGGAATTTGAACGCAAAGCAGATGGTTCCTTGGTAAAACTTCCAAAACAACATGTAGATACAGGAATGGGATTCGAGCGTTTGGTGCGTGTGTTACAAGGCAAACAATCGAATTACGATACAGATGTTTTTAAACCTGTTATTGATAAAATAGAAGAACTTTCCGGATTAAGATATAAGCCTGAAGAGGAAGACAAACATCCAAAACAACTTATTATAAATATTGCAATGCGTGTGATCGCTGATCATATCCGTGCGATTTCATTTAGTATTGCTGATGGACAATTGCCATCAAATACAGGAGCTGGATATGTCATCCGAAGAATTTTAAGAAGAGCAATTCGTTATGGGTATCAATCCTTAAATTTAAAAGAACCTTTCATGTATCGTTTGGTTCCTGTATTGGCTCATCAAATGGGACACGCATTCCCTGAATTAGTTTCTCAAAAATTATTGATTGAAAAAGTAATCAAAGAAGAAGAGATTGCATTTTTCAGAACATTGGAAAATGGATTGAAACGTATCGATCAAGTTTGTGCGAATACGATCAAAGAGAAAAAACAAATTGTAGATGGAGCAATCGTTTTTGAATTGTACGATACATTTGGTTTTCCAATAGACTTAACTTCCTTGATTGCCCGCGGTTATGGATTGAGTATTGATGAAGCAGGATTCCAGAAAGAATTAGAAAAACAAAAAAACCGTTCGCGTGAAGCAACTGCTGTTGATACGGGAGATTGGGTTTTGGTAGAAGGAAGAAAAGCAGAAGAAGGTGGAAGATTATTTGTTGGATACAAAGAATTAGAAGCAGAAAGCAAAATTATTCAGTACAGAAAAGTAAAAGCGAAAGGCAAAGAACAGTTTCAGGTGGTGTTGGACAAAACTCCTTTTTATGCGGAAAGTGGTGGACAAGTCGGAGATATTGGAGTGTTGGAATCTCCTAATGAAACAATTACAATTACCGATACAAAAAAAGAAAACGGAATTATTATTCATTTTGCAGATAAGCTTCCGGAAAACTTTACAAAAACATTTGTAGCAAAAGTAAATGCAGAAAGACGTTCCTTAACAGAAAACAATCACAGCACAACTCACTTGATGCATGCTGCGTTACGACAAGTATTGGGAACGCATGTTGAACAAAAAGGAAGTTTGGTAAACGATGAACAGTTGCGTTTCGACTTTTCTCATTTCTCGAAAGTAACGGATGAAGAAATTGCACAGATTGAAGCAATCGTGAATCAGAAGATTCGCGAAAATATTACTGTTGACATAAAAGAAATGCCAATTGATGAAGCAAGAAAAACAGGAGCGATGGCATTGTTCGGAGAAAAATACGGTGATTTAGTTCGTGTTGTTACAATCGATAAAAAATTCTCAATAGAATTGTGTGGAGGAACACATGTTCCGGCAACAGGACAAATAGGGTTATTTAAAATTGTTTCAGAAGGAGCAGTTGCGGCAGGTATCAGACGTGTGGAAGCAATCACATCAGTGAAAGCGGAAGAATATTTCAACCAGCAAATTGCTTTAGTAAACGAAGTGAAAACACTTTTGAAAAATCCGAAAGATGTTGTGAAAAGCCTGCAAGGATTAATGGATCACAATTCCGAATTGCAAAAACAAATCGACCAGATGCTTCGCGAAAAAGCAAAAGGGATAAGAGTGGAATTGCTGGCGAAGAAACAATCTATCAATGGAATTAATTTCATTGCCGAAAAAATTGATTTGGATTCGGCTGATGCGATTAAAGATTTGTTGTATGAAGTAAGAAGTCAGGTTGAAAATTTATTTATGGTGATAGGTGCTGAGGTGAAAGGAAAACCAAGTTTATCGATTATCATTTCTGATAATTTAGTGACTGAGAAAAATCTGAACGCTGGAACCATCATGCGTGATATAGCAAAAGAAATACAAGGTGGCGGAGGTGGACAACCTTTTTATGCAAATGCAGGAGGAAGCAATTTACAGGGGATTCCTAAGGCGTTGGAGAAGGCTAAGACTTATTTAAACTAGCTTTTATTTTTTATAAGAACGCTCTGTAAAAAAACAGGGCGTTTTTTTTATTCCTAGTCATTTATCATTATAATTGTAATATGAAACTATGCAATCGTTTACTCCTTGTTTTTGCAATTTCGTTTACCAATGTGTTTTCACAAGACGTGAAATATATTGATTCTCTTCAAAAGGAGTTTGATAAAGCCACTGTTGATACTACCAAAATTGATATTTTATCAGATATAAGTGATGCATGGTATTTATCGAGTCCCGAAAAAGCACTTGAAACGAATAATAAGATGCTTGAGCTAATTGAAGAGGCTATTCCAAAGTATTCGGGTGTGCCACAAAAGCGTTTGTATTTAATGAAGGCAGGAACCTATAATAATTTAGGAATGCTTTCAATGGATAAAGGAGATGTGATGAAGTGTCTGGAATATTATAATATGAGCGTTCCTCTTTTCGAAGCATCTGGCTTTAAAGAGTATTTAGCAAGTGCTTACAATAATATTGGTTTTGTTTACGAAAATCACGGAGATGTTGAACGTGGAATGGAGTTTTATTTTAAGAGTTTAAAGTTAAGAGAAGAAGTAAAAGATGACAGAGGAATTGGCGAGTCGTACAATAACATTGCCTATATGTATAATGCGCAAGGTGATCAGGAAAAAGCTTTGGAAACTTTTGTGTTAGCTCTCAAATATTTTGAAAAGGCAAAAAATGACCAAGGAGTTGGTATTATCTATAATAACCTTGGAGATATATATAAACAAAAAGGAAATTATCCGGAAGCTTTAAGTGTTCTGCAAAAAAGTATTGCCATTAAAACAGGTTTGTCGGATCACAAAGGTCTATCTACCGTTTATGTGAATGTTGGTGATATTTATGAAAGACAAAAACTATTCGACTCAGCAAAAAAATATTATAATTCAGCTTTAGTGGAAGCTCAATTAGCCGAAAATAAATCCAAAACTTCCGGAGCTTTGCAAAATTTAGCATCTGTGTTTTTGCGAACGGGTGATGTTTCCAAAGCTTTTGAATATGGAAAGCAGGCGCTTTCTCTTTCTATTGAAGTTGGTTTCCCTGAAAAAATCAGAGACAGCTATTCTATCTTAAGTGAAATTTATGCAGCTAAAAATGATTTCAAAAATGCTTATGAGTCATACAAGTCTTTCAAAGAAATGTCGGACAGCATTTTGAGTGATAATACCAAGCAGGATGCTATCAAACAACAAATGAAATATAGTTTTGATAAGCGTGAAATAGAAGTGAAAAAAGAAAAAGAGCAAAGTGAATTTGAACATCAGATAGAAGTAAAGCGACAGAATCAAATTATTTATACATCTGTTGGCGTTTTGTTACTGGTGATTATTTTCTCCGGTTTTCTTTACAATCGTTTCAGAGTTACAAAAAAACAGAAAGCTATTATAGAAGAACAAAAACATGAGGTAGAAGAACAAAAAGAACTGGTTGATGAAAAAAACAAAGAAATAACAGACAGTATTAATTATGCAAAACGAATTCAACAGGCGATACTTCCTCCTGAAAGAATATTTCAGAATACATTGAACAATTCATTTGTTTTATTTAAACCAAAAGATATTGTTGCCGGAGATTTTTATTGGATGGAAATTGTAGGCGATTGGATAATTTTTTCTGCAGCAGATTGTACAGGTCACGGTGTGCCGGGAGCAATGGTGAGTGTTGTTTGTCACAATGCATTGAACAGAAGTGTAAGAGAATTTGGGTTGACTGAGCCGGGAAAAATTTTGGACAAAACCAGAGAGTTGGTGATTGAAACATTTGAAAAAAGTGATCATGAAGTAAGAGACGGGATGGATATTTCTTTGTGTGCGTATAATAAAAAAACAAAAGTGATGAATTGGTCCGGAGCCAATAATCCATTGTGGATAGCCAGAAAGCGAGAATGGATAGAAGTAAAACCGGATAAACAACCGATAGGGAAGTATGAAAATTCTAAACCGTTTACCACCAATAAAATGCAGATGGAAGAAGGAGATGTGTTTTATATTTTCACAGATGGTTATGCAGATCAGTTTGGCGGACCGAAAGGAAAAAAATTCAAGTACAAACCTTTTCAGGAATTGTTGATGGAAAATTCTGCACTTGCTTTAGATGTGCAAAAACAAAAGTTGGATGTAGCATTTGAAAGCTGGAAAGGAAATTTGGAGCAAGTGGATGATGTATGTGTGATTGGTGTGCGGATATAAAACTACTTTCTCGTATACAACCAAGCCATCCAAATCAAAACACCTTGCAAGGGTAATCTTGCAATCGCCATCCAAAGTGATGGACTATTTTTTTGCCAAAAGTTTATTGCCATTTGAATGTTTGCCGGAAAAATAGCAATCAGCATTGCAATAATTAACCAGGCTGCAATGGGTCTTGTACTTTCTGGAATCAACAATATTCCCAATACAATTTCAATTACGCCACTGATGTAAATTAATTGCAAATGCCAAGGAAAGTAAGGCGGCATTATTTTCATATACAATTTCGGATTCACGAAATGGTAAATTCCTGCTGCTACATAAATCAAAGACATGAAATAGAGTAGTGCTATTTTCATTTCACAGCTTTCATGGGAATTTCATAATGCTCTACCACATCTGAAATAAAATTTTGAAGGTGCTTTAATTTGTCGTTCTCTAAAGCTTTATCGGCAATGCTTTGCAATTTTTCAACGTATTGTTTGCGCTGCGTTGACGACCACTGAGAAGCATAATAAATGGATTTGATAGTTAAATCGTTTTCCAGATTTTTATTGATACCCGCAGTTAATTTTTCGTAACGTTTGTAACACTCCTGAATACTTTCATTATCTTCTAAAAAGAAATAACCCAAGATTAATGTTGCGAACAAAGCATCATACAAGCGTTGGAAAGCAATTTGTTGAAAATTTACCAAAAGGTATTCTAATTTCTCAACAGCTTTTTTAATGTCGTCTTTCGAACCTAAAATTAATAGTCCGCAATAAATATTATTCAAATTGATGAAACGCACATGCATGCCTTCATTCCAAATAGGCTTTGCCAGAATTTCTTCACACTTCAGTTTGTAAAATTCAATTTGTGATTTTACTTCTTTCGGTAAATTTTCGTTGTAATCTTTTTTGTAGCCGTGACAATAATGTGTTAGAAAATAACTTGCCTGAATGCTCAAATAAATAATTTCAGGCGTGTTCACATAGTTTTTCCAGAAACGAAGAGGTTCGCGTTGTTTAATTAAAAATGCAGATTCTTTTTGCAGCTCATCTCTGCTCATTGATCCAATCAAATGTTTCAACTTTAAATAATCTACATTCAATTGTATGTCGTCAGAAAAAGAAAAAATAATAAAAGCATTTTTCTCTAAGTCATCTATCAGCTTATTGATCTCATCTAAAATTTCCTGACTGTAAAAACGAGTATCGTTCAAATAATTTAAAGTGTGGAAATAAGCATATCTGCTCAACATTTGAATACTCAACGATTCGTTGTTGCGGTATTTATCATAAAAACTCAAATGCTCTTCCATCTCTTTGTCCGACAAAACACTCTTGCCTTTAAAGTTTAAATTTTGACGCATATACAAATACATCAAATTAATGATGTGTTCGTTTTTCAATAATTCGGTAATGCGTTGATGGTATTTTATTGCTGCATTTTTGTTTTCCAACACAAATGCTTGTTGAGCAAAATATTTTAATACAGCAATGGCGGTAGGAAAGTCTTCTGTTTTTTCAGCAATGTCCAATAAAATTTCAGAAAGGTGATTTGCTTTTTCAAGTTCACCCTTATTGATTAACTGCTCAATTTTGGAAATGTTATTGGTGAGATAAGAAGGATGGTTGCGGCTTAAAAAAGAGGTTAATCGAAAAGTATAATGAACTAACTGAAAAAATTTCTTTTTACTTTTTTCATCTTTGGCGCCATAAACACTTTTACATAAGTCATCCGACTCTTTTTGTTTCCAATCATCTTTGCGGATTTGCAAAATTAATTTGAGGGGTAATTCTGCATTATTTTTTTTCAAATGAAGTTTGAATTCTTCAAAATGAAAATCGTCTAACAGAAGTATGACCCTTTGGATGCTTAACATAATTTTTTTTCTCGCCCTAAAGTATCAAAAAATTAGTTGAAATAAAAGCCCGGTAAAATTTTACTATTTTTCTAAGCGCCAATTAATGGGTAAAATGCCTTGATGTTCCAAAATCTTATTTGTTTTTGAAAAATGTTTGCAGCCAAAAAATGCGCCTCTGGCAAGTGGAGAAGGATGAGCTGCAGTTAAAATAAAATGTTTGTCTTTGTCAATCAATTCAGCTTTGGTTTGAGCAAAATTTCCCCAAAGTAAAAAAACAATTCCTTTTTTATTATCTGAAACAGCCTTTATAACTGCATCGGTAAATTGTTCCCAACCCTTTTTTTGATGTGAGCCGGCCATTGTTGCCCTCACAGTTAAAGTTGCATTCAACAATAAAATGCCCTGATCGGCCCAAGGTTCCAAATTCCCATCTTGTGGAACAGGTATTCCCAAATCACTTTCTAATTCTTTAAAAATATTTACCAAAGAAGGTGGTTTCCTTATGCCCGGACTAACAGAAAAACAAAGCCCGTTTGCCTGCCCGAGACCATGATAAGGATCCTGACCAATAATCACTACTTTCAACTTATCAAAGGGAGTGCGGTTAAAAGCAGAAAAAATTTGATTTCCGGGAGGGTAGACAATGTGCTGTTTTTTTTCGTTTATGAGGAAAGATTTAAGCTCCGAAAAGTAAGGAGCAGCAAATTGTTCGCCCAGAACTTTCTTCCAACTTTCATGAATTTCCACCTCTGTTTTTTGCATATTTATCGCTTTTCAGTGCCAAAAGTAGCCTTATTTGTGATTTTTACAATTTTGTGTAAAATATTTTGTCAATTGGTTTGTTTAAATCTATATTTATTATAATTTTGCAGTTCAACACAAGGTTATAAAGTACTAATTATATAAGATTTCTCATGAAAAAATTATTTGTAATTGTCCTATCAGTTGTTTTTGTCGGTGCTACTTTATCATCCTGCAGAAGCCATGAGCGTTGTGCTGCATACGGAAAAATCAACAAAATTGACTCCGGTAAAACCATTACCGATAAAACTGAAAAATCAATTTAACCTTCAATTATACGATGAAAAAATTTTCACTTATCCTTCTAGCTGTATTCGTTACAGGTTCTATCTTAACTTCTTGCCGTTCTAAAGGTGATTGTGCAGGAATTACTACTCAGAAGGTTGAAAAAGTGAAAGTTAGCGCTTTACCTCGCTCCATCTAATTCCGTTTATTATTTCATGAATTGGTTACCGCTAGTCGCTGAAGAACAGTTGACGGAAGTTAGTCTTTTGTCGCATAAAAGCGAAATCAAAGCTGTAATCTTATTTAAACACAGCACCCGTTGTTCAACCAGTTCAATGGTTTTAGACCGCCTGGAGAGATTTTGGAAACTGTCAGAAAAGGAAGCTCCCGCCTATTTTTTAGATATGATAAAACATAGAAATGTGTCAGATAAAATCGCACAACTATATGGTATTTCCCATGAATCGCCCCAGATTTTACTCATCAAAAACGGGAAATGTATTTATTCGGCTTCGCATTCTAATATTAGTGCTCCCGATATTGAAGCAGTTCTTAATAGTTGAAAATAATTGTTTGTTTCAGCTCCCGACTTAAGCTTTTGGCTACCGGACAAGTATGAGCAGCATGTTCTAAAAGACTTTTATCCTTATCAGAATAGCCGTTTTTGGGCATTGTAAATTCCACTATAATTTCGCCTACTCTTCTTGGATCAGCTACCATAATTTTGGTAATTTCTACGGCAGTTCCGTCAATATTTAAGTTATGTCTGCCCGCTACAATTCCCATAATGGTAAGCATACAACAACCCAAAGAAGTTGCCAATAAATCTGTTGGTGAAAAAGCTTCTCCTTTTCCATTATTATCAGTTGGCGCATCGGTGATAATGGTGTTTCCCGATTGCAAATGAGTGGATTCTGTTCTCAAATTGCCCTTGTATACTATTTTTGATGTTTTCATCGTTTTTAGGTGTGGGATTTTGTATATTTGTTATTCCGATTGTTCGGAAGAAAATTCATCACAAAGGTAAGCGAATGCGTAAGAATAATTATCTATTTATTTTATTTTCTCTTTTTTCTTTGTCCGTTTTCGGACAAGAGTTAAAAGACGATCAAACGCGTTTGGATAATGGTGAAGATTTAAAAGTGCTTTACCGTAACGAATCCAGTTTCGGATTGTTTGCTCATTCGGGTGGAGGAATTGGAATTGCTTACCGCAGAGGTTATCACGTTCATGGTACCCGTAAACGGATGTTGGAATTGGAAGCTCAAAATTTCAAACATCCGAAAGAAATTAAAAGTGTCAACTCGTATTACGATAATTCAAAAGGTTTTATTTACGGAAAATTAAATTCGTTTTTACTGATTCGTCCGGGAATTGGTTTTCAAAATATTCTTTTCGAAAAACAGGAAAAGAAAAATGTGGAAATCCGTTTCTCTTATTTTGTAGGAGCAACATTGGCGTTTGCTAAACCGGTTTACTTAGAAATTATTGTTGAGAATCCACCGGAGGCACCATCTATTTCTCAGGAAAAATATGATCCCGATAAACATTTCCCTTCAGATATTTATGGAAAAGCACCTTTCTTCAGAGGAATGGATCAGTTAAGAATGATTCCGGGTGGTTACGGAAAAATTGCTTTGAGTTTTGAATACGGCAAACGTTACAATGTAATTAAAGCTATTGAAACAGGTGCCACACTTGATGTTTATCCTACCCATCTTCCGATGATGGCATTCGCTCCGAAACAACAAGTCTTCGCAACTTTATACTTGAAGATGGTTTGGGGGAAGAAGTGGTTCTAGGGAAGAAAAAAGTTAATTAGGTTAATTGGGTTAAGTAAGTGAAGTATTATACTCAGTTAAACAAAAATTAGTAATCCCCTAATTAACCCATTTCCAAATTAACTTAATTAACCAATTACAATTAGTAGATTAAAGATTATCGATTAAGAATATGTCAGAAAGCACAATCACATCAGAGAGAAAGTTTCAAAAAAAACCGGATTGGTTAAGAGTAAAATTACCGACCGGAAAAGAATATGCGCAGGTCCGTGAAATCGTTTCCAAACATAAATTACATACCATCTGCGAAAGCGGAAATTGTCCGAATATGGGTGAATGCTGGGGAGCAGGAACCGCAACGTTTATGATCCTTGGAAATATCTGTACACGCTCCTGCGGATTCTGCAATGTTGCTACCGGAAGACCGTTAGCTGTTGATTTGCAAGAACCGGAACGTGTTGCTGAATCTGTGAGATTGATGAACGTAAAACATTGTGTGATTACTTCGGTTGACCGTGACGATTTAAAAGATGGTGGTTCTGTCATTTGGGTAGAAACAATCAATGCCATCCGTAAAGCAAGTCCGCAAACAAAATTTGAAACACTAATTCCCGATTTTCAAGGCAAGTGGGAAAACCTGCAACGCATCATTGATGTGAAACCCGATATTGTTTCGCATAACTTGGAAACTGTTAGAAGATTAACAAAACAAGTCCGCATACAAGCAAAATACGACAGAAGTTTAGAGGTGTTGAAACGCTTAAAAGATGCCGGAGTAAAAACAAAATGCGGAGTGATGTTAGGACTAGGAGAAACAGAAGCAGAGATTCTTGAAACGATGGATGACCTGAGAGCAGTAGGTTGCGATGTGTTAACACTCGGACAATATTTACAACCTTCCCCAAAACATTTACCTGTAGTAGAATTTATCCGTCCGGAAGTGTTTGCAAAATACAAAGAGATTGGTTTAGCAAAAGGGTTCAGGTTTGTGGAGAGTGGACCGCTGGTGAGGTCTTCGTATCATGCTGAAAAACACATCTTCTAACAAAAAGGTTTAAACACATAGACACATAGAAAAAAAGGAAAAGGTTTTGTGTGTTATTGGATAGAAAAATAAATTTTTAACATAGAAATACCTCTATGAATTGAAGCTTGCTTCAATCCTATGTAAATCCCCGGAAAAAAAAGAGCAAACAAATTAGAATAATTGTAATTTTACAGCACAAGCACATTCGTTTCTAAAAAACAAAAAACTATGTGTCTATGTGTTTAAATTTTCATGAATAAAAGACAAACTTCTAAATGAAAAAAATTAAAGTTGCAATAAACGGTTTCGGAAGAATAGGCAGAGTAACCTTACGGATTCTTTTGACACGCGATAATATAGAAGTAGTTGCTATCAATGATTTAACCGATAGCAAAACGTTGGCTCATTTATTAAAATACGATTCTGTTCATGGAAAAATTGATGCTGTAGTTTCTGCTGAAGAAAAAGCAATTATCATCAACGGAAAAAAAATCGCAGTGTTTGCAGAAAAAGATCCGACCAACTTGCCTTGGAAAAATTTAGACATAGATGTAGTAATTGAATCCACCGGATTTTTTCTTGACAAAGCAACAGCAGGAAAACACATTACAGCAGGCGCAAAAAAAGTAATTGTTTCTGCTCCTCCAAATACAGATGATATTAAAACAGTTGTACTTGGAATAAACGATGAGATTTTAAAAAGTGATGATGTGATTATTTCCAATGCATCTTGCACCACCAACTGCGCAGCACCAATGATACAAGTATTGGATGCCAACTGGGGATTAGAAGATGGTTACATCACAACCGTTCACTCCTATACAGGCGACCAACGTTTACACGATGCACCGCATAAAGATTTAAGAAGAGCAAGAGCAGCAGCACTTTCTATTGTCCCGACTTCTACCGGAGCAGCAAAAGCCATCACAAAAATATTTCCTCACTTAACCGGTAAACTAGGCGGTTGCGGAATGCGTGTTCCTGTTCCCGATGGTTCATTAACCGACATTACCTGTGTACTCACAAAACCTGTTACACCTGCCGAAATAAATGCAGCATTCAAAAAAGCAAGTGAAACCTACCTAAAAGGAATTTTAGAATACACCGAAGACCCAATTGTCTCCATTGACATTGTTGGAAACCCACACTCCTGTATTTACGATGCCGAATTTACTTCTGTAATTGGAAACATGGTAAAAGTTATTGGCTGGTACGATAATGAATATGGGTATTCTAGTAGATTGGCGGATTTGATTGTGAAGGTAGGGTGATTGCACAATATTGTCTTAGATTCTCTCCCTTTGCTCTTAATCCTCTTTTTGTGCTTTTGATTAGGAATTTTAGACTAAAAATTGTAATTTTCTAGTAAAAACGTTAGAAATCATTAAGTTTGCCAACGCAAAAATAATGAGATAGGATTTAATGTTACCAATATATAAAGCAATAAGTTTTGACAAAGTCTTAGATGGGGGTTCTACTCGCCCATGGCTTGTTGTAGTTAGAGCTGGAGATGCATTAACTCCCTATGTTGTCAAGCTTTATAAAAAGCAACATGTTGACCAAAGTTTTTCAGTTGCTAAAGATGTTTTTTGCTCGATTTTAGCCAAAGAATTTGAGTTAGAAACTCCTGAAGCAGCATTAATAGAGTTTTCTGATGCTTTTATTAAAGGATTGCCACCTGAAATAAGGGCTGAATTAGTAGCTAAGGACAAAAGAATTAAGTTTGGTTGTCAATTTATAGAAGGGGCATTTCAATATTTAGAAGATTTACATAGAGACAATCTTAAAAAATATCAAATAGAGACAATATACGCTTTTGATAACTTAATCAAAAATTCTGATAGGAGAATTGGTAAATCAAACATCTTATTAAAAGGGACAAGTTCATATTTAATAGATCATGAGTTAACATTTACAGTTAATGCGAGTACTATAGAAGATTTTAAAAATAATGTTTGGGTGTATTTTAAAGCCAATCATATATTTTATAATTTTCTAACAAAAGGAAGCCTTGTTGATAAACGAACTTACTTTCAAGATTTTGAAGATTCTATAAAAGGAATTAATTTTGATGTTTTAGATTCGTATAATGAGCAATTAATTAAATTTGGACACCATACAGAGGAGAATTACTCAATTTTAAAAGAATATCTTTGTCACATAAAACAAAATTCAAGTAAATTCGTTTTTCTATTAAGGGCGGATATTGCATAAAATGAAAACAGATTTAACATATTATATTCTTAATTATTTCCATTCACAATTTTTGGGAGAAAAATTGAATGTCGGCATATTATTTCATTCAAAGAATCCATCAAAAATAATATTTAAACATCCTAAAAATTTTAAAAGAATTAGAGAATTATATAGCGACTTTACGGAGTCTCAATTGAAAATAAATTTGAATGTCATAGAAGAAAGAATAAATATATTAAACAATAAAAACTCACTTTTTTTTGACAAAGAGAGTTCAAATATTGTAAGTGAATTATTTAGACAAGATGCAACAGCTCTTGTATTTTCTGAAGGCAAAAGAGCTATTGTAGATGGAAACCTTGAGTTGGCAATTAAAGATTATTACAATTTATATTTTTCAAATTATCATGAACCTGAGAAAAAGCAGAAACATGATGAAGAATATTTATTAAGAAATTTCAAGAATCGTCTAGCCATAAGAAACTCTAATGCACATCATTTGCTTAATAAAGATGTTCAAATCAAATCGCCACAAACAACGGTAAAATTTGATTATAAATGGAAAAATGGAGTAGAAAATTTGGTAAAATCTGTTGGGTTTGATTTGGAAGAAGAAAGTTCTATTAATCATAAGGCAATTCTTATACATGGTCAATTAAACTTTATTGCAGATGAACTTAGGAATAAGAATTATAATGTAGATTTATTAATTTCCCGCCCAGAAACAAAAAATAAAGGCTTGTTAGATGCTTATGAGAGAGGAATTGAGATAATTAAGACAGCAAAAATTTCAAAAAATCTTATAGAAGAAGATGTTGTTGATGCCTATGTTGATAAAGTTGCTAAGGAAATAAAATCTCCATTTTAAGAAGCTAGACTTCTTTTTACTATTATTTTGGTGTGATTTTTAGTTTATTTGCCTAGTTTTTTATTTGCAATACTCTCAATTAACCATTTTATAGCATTATCTACTATATAATTTGAATCATAAAATTGTTTGTCTTTTCTTGATACCCAACCAAGGCTCTGTTTTTGGTTTCGATCAAAATCATAAATATTTTCGAGTATTCTTTTAGGCTGAGAAAATTCATGTCTTGAGTTGTAGAGAGTATAATTGCCATCAAAATATTGTACATGCAACATTGATTCTGTTAATGAATTATAATAATTCATTTTAAACCTAATAGAACAGCTAAAGCCAAAAGATCTGAATACAAAAACTGGTTCGCTCTGTTCTTCTTCAAATGGAATAGTAAATCCTTTTTTATCAACTAATATTTTTATCTTTTCTTTTAAGTTATTGAACATGTCTAAGGTGTGATTGTGTGCAGCATCTACCCCTTCTTTTGAATCTAAGAAAGCAACGCGATTATTTTTATATTCAATTTCACTATTAAAGTCATCTATTTTGTCAAGGTTTTTTTCAAATTCTGTTTTTTCAGGTAAAGGCTTTATATTTTCAGTTGAAAATTCTTTTTCCAAATCAGATATTAACATTCTTAGGGCATTTAAAAAATCTGGTTCTTCAAATTCTTTATTCATAAGTGCTGGAAAATTGTATGGTAGGTCTATTTGCTTATGAATAAATCCCTTTAATGAATCTATTAAATTTTTTTCAACTATCGGGCGAATTTTTTTTCCAATAGCGGTTGCAAACCCAATCTCTTGGTTTATCCATTGTGTTCCAATAGATTGACTGGTTATTATAGGAATAACAACCTCAGAATTTTTTATTCCTTCACTTACTTTTTGAGCTAAAGGCTTAAGGGCTTCTCTATTTTCAGCGATAATTAATGGATAGAAAAGAATATGTCCTTCAAGTTCTTGCTCTATTAATTTCACTTTATGAATATCTAGATTGGAATAGCTGATAAATAGAGCATGCTTCATTTTTAAAATATTGTTTTTGATTTAATATTGCATTATTAATTAAACAACATAGCTAAAATGTTAGCGTAGTGCTATTTCAGAATCAAATGTTTTAAACGGAAGATTCAGTTTGCTTAAAAGTTTCTTTAGGTTATCTTTCGAAAAAAGATCAGTTTTAGGGTGGAAAACAATTTCAAAAGGTAGGTTTTCAAAATTACTCATAATGATACTCAACCCTTTGTTAGCCATAAGCTTTTTCTTATCATTGATTGTCCATCTTTCTTTATCTTGATATTTTTTCCAAATTTTTTCTGGATTGTTTTTTACAAGGCATATCCGAAACTCATTTTCATGTTGGTAGCTTAAATCTTTTGTAAAACCAATCTGAATTTTATCAATAACATCAGCAATGTTTTCATGTAGATTAACAAAATCAATGTATTGTATTTTGCCTAACCTGATTTCATAAAATTCTTCTAATTCAAGTATTTTAAATTGTTTTTTATTAAAAACTTCTTTCAAGTATTTGTATTTAATTTTAATAGCTACACTATCTTTATTGCTATATGCAGACCACATTGCCATTGATTCGCGCTTGCCAATTAACCAACAATTTGTATAAAAAAGTTGTTGATATAATTTAGTTTCTGCTTCTCGACTCCATTTTAAAATGCCATCACTAAGATGAACAGCAATTTTCATTAATAGATGTTCGAATTTTTTCTCTGATTCTTGCTCCAGTTTATGAAGAGTTAATTTCTTAATTAAGTGTTCAACAGGAGCCCCTTCGTGTACATCGTCTAACTGATCAAATCGAGATAAGTGTAGTTTTTTTTCTAGTAAGAATGAAAGAAGTTTATTGATATCTATATATCGCCATAAATAATCTTCGTCATCAGGTTCATTAAAATATTTGATGACATTATTAGAATTGGATTTTGATATATTTTTTTCTTTATCCATTTTTTCTGTCTAAACGATAAT
Source organism: Bacteroidota bacterium (assembly GCA_005772895.1). Taxonomy (GTDB): domain Bacteria; phylum Bacteroidota; class Bacteroidia; order 2-12-FULL-35-15; family 2-12-FULL-35-15; genus 2-12-FULL-35-15. The sequence goes on from SXIH01000014.1 coordinate 30,410, forward strand.
AAATTTATAATTATCCTACTTATACTCCTTCAACTCCAACTTCTCGCCATCAAATACAGCATAGGTATTGTAATTGATCCATTCACCTAAATTGATGTAGCGGCTTTTTTCGGAAAGTTTTATGTCCAGTGGTAAATGCCTATGTCCAAAAATGAAATAATCGAAATGTTCGTTTTTTAAAATTTCTTTTGCAAAAACAGCTAACCATTCGTTTTCATCGCCTTTGAATTGTTCGTCTTTTGGAGCATTGGAAGCTCTGCTGGTTTTTGACCAGTAATGTGCCATGCCTATTCCAAAGTTCGGGTGAAGTCTTGCAAACAACCATTGGCATATTGGATTGTGAAATATTTTTTTGATGAATTTATAACCGTAGTCTCCGGGACCCAAACCGTCACCGTGTGCTAAATAGAATTTTTTGCCATTGTATTCGCGTTTGATGGCATTGCGGTGAATGGTAACGCCTAATTCTTTTTCTAAATAATCAAACATCCAAACATCGTGGTTGCCAATAAAGAGTGAAACGGGAATTCCGGAATCTGTTATCTCAGCAATTTTTCCTAATAAGCGGGTAAATCCTTTCGGGATGGCGTGTTTGTATTCAAACCAAAAATCAAACAAGTCGCCCATCAGGTAAATTTCCTGTGCGTCTTGTTTTACTTCGTCTAGCCACTTTACTATAAGCTTTTCACGTACTATGCTTTTTTCATAGTTTGGAGCGCCTAAGTGGAAATCGGAGGCAAAGTATATTTTTTTATTTGGCATTTCGCTTCGTAACTCTTTTTTAAACACATAGACACATAGTTTTTTTGGTCCTATTTGCTATGATGCTTGTGTCATCTATTTATGGTATTCGTAACGTGTTTAACTCGTTAGTTCTCTCCGCTTCGGTCGAGAGGACATTTAGTACGCATCATTGTTTCGACTCTCATTTTTTGTCATTTCGAGCGGAGCCGAGAAATATTTTTCTATCTGTTTTCTTTTCCTTTAACACACCCAGCAAATCTATGTGTCTATGTGTTTAAATTTTCACGCTACAGCGCTATAAACGCCTACAGCGAAAAGTTCCTTATTAACCCAAATGGATTAATCAAATTCAAATTTAATGTAAATCTTATTGTTTCAACATATTTAATATCATTCGCATCTTTATAATCCTGAAAGTTTTTTGAGATCAATACAGGAAAGTATACTTCAAAGAAATTTTTTCTTAGTGAAATACAAACTCCTGCATCGTACAATACTTTTTCATCTAATAATGAATTTGCATCTGCTGTTCCAATGTCTGCGTATAAATTAATCGGCAGTTTCATGTTTCCTAAAGATGTTTTAATATTTAATGCTGCCAGCCAGGTGTTTGACTGTCCGAGTGGAGAATAAAATTTCATTGCACCATCGGTATCTGTAAATTGGTTACCCAATAATCCATCGTCACCAACCGGTTCGCTTCTTCCTAAAAACACATTGTCGAAAAGATAATCCTGTGTACCTGTTTGTCCGCTTAGTCTGAAACGATATGCTCCAGCATCACCGGCTTCTGTTCCAATAAATGTTCCTGCAAAAAAGCGGACATCAAAACCTTTGTTTTTATTTTTATAGTTATAAGAATAATGAGCAGTCAAAGCTGCTTTCATTATTTTTTCTCCTTGCTGAAAATTAAAACTCAAATCGTAAGGAGTGATGGCATCGTCTTTAGAAAAAGTAAATGTAAGGTCGTTAAAGTTTGTTGTTACTGAATCGCGTTTGTAAATTGCTGGGCTTACAGTATAAAATGCATTATAAGTTTCTTTCAGAATAGAAATATTCCGGTAACGGACATTGCAATTGAATGGACTCCGTAATTCAGCTTTTTTTAATTTGAAAGAAAGTTCAGGAGCTATTTTAGTAAAATTCAAATTTAATGGATCTCCGTTTGCATCATCCGGATGACTGGCGTATGTATAACGTGTGCCTGTTACTGCAAAAGTTAAGCGCTGCAATCCGTTTTTTGGAAACATGTTATAGGCAATGTGTGCATATCCAGCAAAATCTTCTGTTGTTGCACTATACATAGGCATCAATTCGTATTCAAATTTCTTTTGCGGAAAAACATTGTTATACAATGCTAAACCAAACATCCATCTGTTATAATTATTCCATGCAGCAACCGGTGTCCAGAATAATTGTGTTTTATCTGGATTATCCAAACTGCCTAAAAATTGAAAACGAATTTTTTCTGTTTTTTTGAAGAGTCCTGTAGTGCGGATTTTATTATTGTTCCTATTTACTTCAGGCATGTCTTCGCGTGCATCAATTTTGAAATAATCAATATCGGCAGGAGGGAAGGTTACTGCTTGCTTTCCGCTGAAACCATCATATATAACTTCGCCAATTAATTTTTTGTCTTTATATCCTTGAATAAAAACAGGGCCATTTATCTCCCCTTTGTTTTTTACTCCAATATCCCAGGAGCCATCTTGATTTTTATGTGCGAATGTAATTTTGTAATCCAATTTTTTTGTGGAGTTTATTAATCCATCAAATAGCCACGATAAATTTTTGCCTGTAGTTTTTTCTACAGATGTTTTGAAATCCTGCGGCATGGGATGTTTGAAATGCCATTCATCAAAATACGCTTGCATTACTTTGTCCATTTCCGCTTCTCCTAAGTATGCCATCAAGTAATCCATTACAATAGCTGTTTTAGAATACATTACTCCGGCATAATTTATTTGAGTGTAATCGGTAGACCGGAATTCAATTGGCTGGTCTTCATTTTTTTTAGCAGAAAAAAGGTAAGCTAATTCGTACTGACATTTATGAGTATATCTCGACAAGTCAAATGCTTTTCCAATCGGACCATCAGCGAGATCACCTAATAATTTTTGATCAGGATATTTTGTTTCGATGTAGCGGTGTTCGTTAAAAGAATTAAATCCTTCATCCATCCAACCGTGTTCTCGTTCGTTGGAGCCCAGCATTCCATAAAACCAATTGTGTCCAACTTCGTGAGTGATTACAACATCCAATTGAAAAGCATTTCCGCTTCCACCAATAACGGTGATGTTGGGATATTCCATTCCTCCACCTGCACTAATTGTTCCATCAACAGCAGTGCAATGTGCGTAAGGATAATCTCCATTCCACAGCGAGTAATAATAAATAGCATCGTTGATATACTGAACACTGTTTTTCCACAAATGGGCTTCTGCATTTGTAAACATTGCCCAGGTTGTTACTTTGTTTTTGTTGTGAGGCGTAATTACTTCTCCTTTTAAAACGTGGTAGCGTTTATCACAGAACCATGCGAAGTCGTGCACATTTTTTTGTTTGAAACGTAGTGTTTTTGTTTCAGCATCGGAAGCGGGAAAAGATAAATCATCTTTATTAAAACTCTTTAATGCTTCAGTTGCTTTTACATTTTGTTCCAGCCAGGCAATTTCTTTTTCTCCATCCACCATATCACCTGTTGCACCCAAAACATAATTTTTAGGAAGCGTAATACTTACATCAAAGCTTCCAAACTCCGAATAAAATTCTCCCTGATTTAAATAAGGCATTTGATTCCAGCCTGTTCGGTCAAACACGGCAGGCTTTGGATACCATTGTGTGATTTGGTACGACTGACCGATATGCCCCATTCTGGAAATTTCTCCCGAAGGAATTTTCACATGAAAAGGAGTAGAGATAATTATTTTATCTCCGCTTTTTAAAGGTTCGTTTAAAATAAGTTTACAGATGTCGATGCTGTCTTTTAAATAATCCCATTTAACAGCTACATCATTTACTTTAAAATCCAATTGATCGATATACCCTTTTTCATCGTCTTTCGCATAATAAAGTTTAGTTGCTCCGCCTGCAAGAAGTTGTTTGGCCAGCGCAGTGTTGTTATTTTTATAAGCATTTGGCCAAAGATGCATATAAATATAAGTCAGAGTTGTGGGTGAGTTGTTGATGTATTCTATTTTTTCATCACCTGTAAATTCGTGTTTTACGTCATCCAATTTTACATTGATGGTGTAATTTACTTCTTGTTGGAAATAGGTTTGTGCGTTTGCAAACTTTGCAAATAAAGAAAAGAAAAAAAGAATAGAATATTTAAGTTTCATTTAAACTGTTATTTTAAAACTTCTGCCAGTTTTGCTTCCAATGCTTCTCCGCGTAAATTCTTAGCTAAAATTTTTCCTTCTCCATCAATCAACACACTTGTAGGAATAGCATTGAAATTATACAAAGCCACAACCGGAGACTGCCAGAATTTAAAATCGCATACATGATTTTTCCAGATCAGTCCGTCTGTTTTAATGGCCAGCTTCCATTTTTCCATGTCTTTATCCAACGAAACGCTGTATATATCAAACCCTTTTGATTTGTATTTATTGTATGCTTTCACAACATTAGGATTTTCTGCTCTGCATGGTCCGCACCAGGATGCCCAGAAATCTATTAACACCACTTTTCCTTTCAAGGAAGAAAGTGCCAATGGTTTATCATCAGGTGTATTCATTAAAATTTCAGGAGCTAATGTTCCAACTGCTAATTTTCTGCTGCTTGAAACACCTTCATGAAATGCTTTAATGTATTTTGAGTTTGGATATTTTGCAAACAGTCCGTCATCCAATTTAAAATAAGTATCCATGTATTCATCAGGCTGTAATTGCTGAATAGCAGCTAATGATGCAAAGGATGAAGTGTGTTTTTCAATAAAATTTTTCAGGTATTCGTTGTGTTCGTTAACCAGTTTTGTATATGGCTTTTCTAATTCGTTACTCATGGAATCAATACGGAGCGAATCCATTTGTGTCATGTTTACGAATGCCTGAAATATTTTTTGCAGTGAATCTCTTTTTCTGTAACTCTCAGCAGAAGTCATGTTTATTTCCCAGAACAATTTTGAATCTTCGGAACCTTCTACATTGTATGTATTCCCAAGATCAGCAACATCACCGGTGATGGAAACTTTTTGGTTGTTATCAAAAATAAAAGTTGCAAAATTTCTGTCGGATGTTTTTAAACGGTAGAAACCAATTTCAGTTATCACAGGGTTCATGGTAAATTCACCATTCTCATCCAAAATAGCAGTATCCACTTGTATCAAACCATCGGTTCCCATTTGTTCCAAAAACAAAGTATCGCCATGCGCATTCCCAAGTTTTCCTTTCAACTCAAAAGCATCAGAGGAAGAATTAGAATCCGAACAAGCGGAAAATAATAACACAAAGATTGAAAAATAGAAAGTGATTAATTTCATTAGTTTATTTTTTAATTTTTTCTTTTTTTGTCTATTGTCTACTGCAGAATTGTCGACTACTTCTCCAACATTTCCTTCACCAACTCAGTCGCCACTTTCGGGTCTGCTTTTCCTTTTGAAAGTTTCATTACTTCGCCCATAAATAAACCCAGCAAGCTTGTTTTTCCGGCTTTGTATTCCGTCACTTTATCAGGATATTTTGCGATAGCTTGTTTTACAAATTCATTTATTGCTCCACTGTCGCTTTCCTGAATCCAATTATTTTCCGCTGCAATTTCTGCAGGCGTCTTTGAATTGTTTTCCAACATCATTGGAAATATTTTTTGTGTCGCGATGGTATGACTTACTTTTCCTGAATCGATAAAGTTTACTAAATCAGCAATTCGTTCAGGTGTAATTGTAAATTCAGAAATATGCAATGCGCTGTCGTTCAAATGTGATTTGATTTGTACAGTTAACCAGTTGGAAGCAGATTTTGCATTTTTTGTTTTCGCAATAATTTTTTCGAAGTATAAAGCAATTTCTTTCGAATCGGTTAACACACCAGCATCGTATTCCGATAAACCAAGAGTTGTATATTTTTTAAATAATTCGTTTGGTAGTGGCGGCAATGTTTGTTTTACTTTCTCGATGTATTCTTTTGAAACAATAACAGGTTGTAAGTCGGGTTCAGGAAAATAGCGGTAATCGTTTGCCATTTCTTTACTTCTCATCAAATAGGTTGAACCTGTAACAGCATCAAACCCCATTGTGTCCTGAGAAATTTCTCCACCACTTTCAATCACATCAATCTGACGTTTTATTTCAAATTCGATTGCACGTTGAACGTTACGAATCGAGTTCATATTTTTTGTTTCGGTACGTTTACCAAATTCTTTCGCACCTTTTAATCTTACAGAGACGTTTGCATCGCAACGCATGCTTCCTTCTTCCATATTACCATCACAAATATCGAGGTAACGAACAAGCTTACGAACTTCTGTTACGTATTGATATGCTTCTTCACCACTGCGAATATCCGGCTCACTAACAATTTCCAAAAGGGCCACACCAGCACGATTCAAATCTATGAGTGTATCAAATGGATCAATGTCGTGAATACTTTTTCCGGCATCCTCTTCCATGTGAATGCGGGTAATGTTGATTTGCTTTTCTTTTCCGTCTCCAGTTTTGATGGTGATAAAACCACCCGTACAAATCGGAGTTTTATCCTGAGTTATTTGATAGCCTTTTGGTAAATCGGCATAAAAATAATTTTTGCGGGCATATTCATTTACTTCACGGATAGTGCTTTTACAAGCGAGTCCTAATCGGACAGCATATTCAATCACCCGTTTGTTGGATTTAGGTAAAGTTCCCGGATGTCCTAAAGTAATCGGACTGACATTGGTATTTGGCAAAATTCCGAACTCGGTTGAATCGCTGGAATACGCTTTTGTTTTGGTGGATAATTGCGTGTGAATTTCCAGACCAATAACAGCTTCGTATTTATCGTAAATGCTCATTTTTTAGTATGCGGTTTTAAAGCGCGAAAGATACGAAAAAAATGAATGGGATAAAGGGGAAAAATGGGGCTTGATTCGCCAAATATTGTCAATTTTTGGCTTTTGCAGAAATAAAAAAGGCTTCCGAAAAATAAATTTCAGAAGCCTTTTTTTATAAAAACAGTTTTTACTTCTTAATTACTTTCTGTGAATAGTTAATTTCTTTTCCTGTTATTTTCAAAATATACATTCCACTATCGAATTGTTCCAAACGAACTGTTTTTGTTGTATTGCCAGATCCTATAGTTTCTTTTTTGTCAAAAATTTTCTTTCCGCTTATATCAAACAATTCAAATAAAACTTCTTCAGCTTGAACTAAATTTATTGAAATCGAAAAATAATTGTTCGCGGGATTCGGGAAAACAGAAATATTATTTTCAGAAATATTATTTTCCTTAACTCCTAAAGCAAAAGTAGCATCCAGAATAAATAAACCATTCTGCATATCGCCCACTAAAAACAATCCGCTTGGTAAATCAATGTATGCGCCCCATGCACCATGATAGGTATTGCTTGTAGGAAATCCATCGTTTAATCCGTGCAAAGTATCGGTATCAAAAAATCCGGTTTTTACTACGTTTGAAGGGTTGCTCACATCAAATATTTGTAAGCCATCCTGATAGTAAGCAATCACTGCTCTGTCGGCACCATACATGTACGGATTGTGTGCTGTAGCTCCCTGATTGGATTTAATTGTATCCATCATGGAAACATTTGTTATATCTGTTACATCCAAAATTTTAACAGTTCTGTTTTCCGGAACTTCATCACAAAAGACAAGTGTTTTTCCATCCGGAGTTAAAGCACTGCTGTGATTATAACCTTGATCTACATAAGATGTTAATGTGTTGAGTGTGGTAAAATTATTTGCTCCCACATTGTATTTAAAGAAAAACAAACCATCGTATCCGCAGGAGGCATAAACAGTATCGTTTCGCACAAGCATATCATGAGCCCATGTAATAGAAGGGTAATCTTGATTTAATGTGCGAAGCAAAGTTGGAGCCTCTGGATTTGCAAGACTGTAAACCGCCATAGAATAAATTCCTCCCGGCACTGCTTCTTTAACTGCTGCGACATATAATTTATCGCCATCAACATATAATGTATGAGCACGTTCGAAAATTGAGGTGTCGTCATGCACAATTTTAACTGAATCCGGTAAATAACTTAAATCCATAATTTGAAAACTGTTTGGAGCAATATCATCACTTATAGCGTATAAATATTTTCCATAAGTTTTGTATTCTCTCCAGATACATCCCGTTTGTTTTCCAGGAACAAAGTCAACTTCTACCGGAGCTGTTGGGTTTGATATATCAATGATGTGAGTTCCGGAGCCGGAACCCAGAATAGCATATTCTCGGAATGAATCAGCAGTATCTACCCAGCCCCAAACACTGTTATACTTTATTCCATAAGTTGGTTCAGGAGGTTGAGCCGGATTATACCATTGTCCCACAAAAAAAATATTTTGCGAACTGTATTGTGCAGATAAATTAATGCTAAATGTTACTGCAAGAATCAGAAGAAGAAAGTAATTTTTTTTCATATTATAAAGATACAAAACTATTCGTACTTCTCATGGAGTATCCATTTTTTTGCCATTTCATAATGAAATAATTGTCCGATTACCCGGTAGCTGGCGTCATTTATAGGATTATCTCCTTTTAAATTTTCTTCCATAACTCCGATTTCAGGTTTGTAATAATTGGAATGAATAAATTTTATTTTTTTTCCTTCTTTGGATACAAAGCCAACGTGAGTATCTAAGCCAACTACATAAATTCCATCCGGACGGTTTTTAAAATAATCGATTACTACTTGTATGGATTTGTTGGAAAATTTTTTTACGCTTGGATTGATCTTTTTGATCATTGTTTCAGATGCGAGTTGTGCCCATGTGGAGCGGGGAATATCAAATCCAACATCGCGTATAACGGTTGTAACAAAATATCCGCAGGCAATTTTTCCTTCTCCGGGAACTTGAGTAATTCCATTAAAATCCCATTGGGTTTTGTACCAGTAGGTAAAGACTTCCTGAGTAATGTTCCGCAAAAATTCCTGTGAATATTTAATCAATGAATCTTTTCCTAAGCTGTCAGCAGCAAGATATTCAGCATTTATTTTTTCCCGAATGGAAGCAATATTCGCTTTAAATTCCTCATAGGATAGTGTTGGAATTACTATTTCGTCCTTGGATTGAGTTTCAGAACTACAGGATACAATACCCGCAGTTATTAAGAGAGAAAGGATTCGCATGATACAAGAGATTAGTATATACGGCACATAACGGGAAAGAAGAAGAGAATATTACAATTCCTTCATTAATTCTTTCATAATAAGGGTCATTTTTTTCTCAGCATGAGCTGCTACTTCCTGAACTTCCTCGTGGGTTACTTCCACAATTTTGCCGGGAACACCTAAATCGGTGATAATTGACATGGCAAAACAGGGAATGTCCATGTGGCGTGCAACGATCACTTCGGGAACGGTACTCATTCCAACAGCGTCTGCTCCCAATATTCTTACCATATTGTATTCGGCAGGAGTTTCAAATGTTGGTCCGGATAAGCCCAAATAAATTCCTTCTTGTACTTTAATACTGTTTGCGGAGGCTACTTTTTTTGCTTTTGCAATAATTGCTTTGCTGTATGCTTCACTCATGTCAGGAAAACGCGGTCCCATTTCTTTAATGTTTTTTCCGATTAATGGATTGGATGGAAAAAAATTAATGTGATCGTTGATAATCATCAGATCACCAATTTCAAAATTCGGATTTACTCCACCAGATGCATTTGAAACAAAAAGATTTTTTACTCCAATTAATTTCATTACACGAACAGGAAAAGTAACTTGTTGTAAAGTGTATCCTTCATAATAATGAAAACGACCTTGCATGGCAACAACATTTTTACCGCCCAATTCTCCAAAAATTAATTTCCCTGAATGGCCTTCTACGGTTGATACAGGAAAGTTCGGAATTTCTTCGTACGGAATAGTATGTTTGATATTAATTTCTTTTACCAATCCGCCTAAACCTGTTCCTAAAATAATTCCCACTTCAGGTGTGAAAGAAATTTTACTTTGGATGTATGCTGCTGTGCTTTTGATTTGCTCTAACATAATGGAGTATTTGTTCGTTGAATTCGTTTTTATCTTTGTTGTGAAATTCAATTTCTATTGGGATATAAAAAAGAGGAAGATTTTTTATTGCTTCAGCGTATTCCGGACTTTTTAGTCGCATCACATCTTTTTCAGTAGTCAATATAATTTTATTTGCGGTTACAATATTATTAAATATTTTTTGAATGTTGCCAATATCTGCTTTTGTGAAATGATGATGATCGTTATATTTTATTGGAATGATGTTTTTTACTTTATCTTTTAAATAATATTCCAATGGTTTTGTGTTTGCAATTCCTGTCAATAAAGCCATTGAGAAGTTTCTTTCAAAATAATATTCTTTGGCCAAAGGATTTGTGCCATCACCAACTACAGGAATAAAATCGCCATACTTTATATAAGAGAAATAAACATGCTGATGCGGCTGAGGATTTATTTCAGTTATTAATCGTTTGCGCTCAATGGGCAATAAAATTTCCGGACATTTAGTAACAATAATAATATCGGCTCGCTGAATACCAGATTTGAATTCTCTTAAACTTCCGCTTGGAAGAATATTGTCATTCACATAAAGTTTGCTGAAGTCGGTAAGAACAATGTTTAGTCCGGGTTTCACAGCACGGTGCTGAAATGCATCATCCAATAAAATTGTTTGTAGGGAAGGAAATTCTTTTAATAAATTTTGAATTCCGCGCACTCTGTTTCCATCAACTGCAACCCTTAATCCACTGAATTTTTTTTTGAATTGCAAAGGTTCATCACCAATATCTTTTGCAGTTGATTGAGTGTCGGACAAAACAAATCCTTTTGTTTTTCTTCCATAACCTCTGCTGAGTGTAGCAATATAAAATTCGGGTTTTAAAATCCGGATGAGGTATTCAATGTGTGGCGTTTTACCTGTTCCTCCAACTGTCAGATTTCCCATTGAAATAGTTGGAATAGGAAATTCTTTTGAAGAAAATACTCCGAAATCGTAAAGCTTATTTCTTACAAACACAACACAGCCATACAAGATGGAGATGGGAAATGATATGATTCGAAGAAACTTCACAGCCCTAAAATACAAAATAATGTGCTCCGAAGGAGTCCCTTCGGGACTGATTAGGAGATGTGCTGATGTGCTGATTGAAAAATGTTAGTCTTCGACTCCGATCAGACTGACAATTGAGTTGTCACACTGAGCGGAGTCGAAGTGTTTACGGAGCATATGTTATAATTGTTTAATTTCGCAACATACTTAGTAGTTAGAATCATTAATTATCAGATCATGAAATTAAAAGAGATTACCAGTCATATAGAATCGATTGCCCCTTTGGCATATCAGGAAAGCTATGATAATGCAGGATTGATATGTGGCAATCAGGACATGGATATTACCGGAGCTTTAATTTGCTTGGATAGCACAGAAGCTGTTATTGATGAGGCGATTGCTAATAAATGTAATTTAATAATAGCTCACCATCCGATTGTTTTTTCGGGATTGAAAAAGTTCAATGGAAAAAATTATGTGGAAAGAGTTATCATTAAAGCCATTCAAAACAACATTGCTATTTATGCAGCTCACACTAATTTGGATAATGTATTTAACGGAGTAAATGCAAAGATTGCTGAAAAGCTTGGTTTAATTAATTGTTCTATACTGGCTCCACAAAATAATACGATTAAAAAGTTGGTTACTTATTGTCCGGATGTTAATGCTCCAGCAATAAGAGAAGCTTTGTTTGCTGTAGGGGGAGGATGTATAGGGAATTATGAGGAATGCAGTTTCAATGCAAATGGGTATGGGACTTTTAAGGCTGGATCAAATGCAAATCCACATGTTGGTGAGATTGGGAAACAACACCAAGAAAAAGAAACCAGGATAGAGTTGATTTACCCTTCTTATATTGAGTCGAAATTGCTGAAAGCCTTGTTTGTGGCTCATCCCTATGAGGAAGTGGCTTATGATGTTGTGGAGCTGAGTAACAAGAACATGCAAGTAGGAGCAGGAATGATAGGGGAATTGGCGACTGAAATGGACGAGAAGGACTTTTTAAATCACCTTAAGAAAACGATGAAAGCAGAAGGAATCAGGTATACGGCTTTGAGGGGTAAAAAAGTGAAGAAAATAGCTGTTTGTGGTGGTTCCGGCAGCTTTTTACTAGGAAATGCCAAAAGCTCGGGGGCGGATGTTTTTGTAACGGCCGATTTCAAGTATCATCAGTTCTTTGACGCTGAAAATCAGCTAATTATTGCTGATATCGGTCATTATGAAAGTGAGCAATATACCATGGAATTATTTTATGAGATTTTAAGCAGAAAATTTACTACATTTGCACTCCATTTATCAAAAATTAATACAAATCCGATAAACTATTTATAAAAATGGCAAAAACTAAGACTGACGAAATTTCTGTAGAGGAAAAGTTAAAAGCCTTGTTTGAATTACAACAAGTAGATTCAAAGATTGATAAAATCAAAACTGTAAGAGGTGAATTGCCTTTGGAAGTTAGAGATTTAGAAGATTTAGTGGCAGGTTTAGAAACCCGTATCACCAATTTGACTGAAGAGTTAAAAACATTAGAAGAATCCATCACAGAAAAGAAAAACGTGATTAAAGATTCTCAGGCATTGATCAAAAAATACGAAACACAGCAAGGTAAAGTACGTAACAACCGTGAGTACGATGCTATCACTAAAGAAATTGAATTCCAGAATTTAGAGATTCAACTGGCTGAAAAACGTATTAAAGAATACAAAGCAAGCATCATTTCTAAAAAAGAAGTGATTGATGCATCAGAAGAAGATTTCAAAGACAGACAAAAAGATTTGAAAATCAAAAAGAAAGAGTTGGATGAAATTGTTGCTGAAACTGAAAAGGAAGAAACTGCATTGTTGAAAAAATCTAAAGCTTCTGAAAGTATTATTGAAGAAAGATTATTGAATGCGTACAAACGTTTGCGTTCAAATGTAATGAACGGATTAGGTGTTGTAACAGTTGAGCGTGATGCTTGTGGAGGATGTTTCAATAAAATTCCACCTCAACGTCATTTAGATATCAAAACACATAAGAAAGTTATTGTGTGTGAGCATTGCGGAAGAATTTTGGTGGATGCAGATATCTTAACCGGAAAAGCAAAAGCATAAAATTTTAGAAATATAAAATGAAAAGCCCTTCGTAATTTACGGAGGGCTTTTTTGTTGTGTATAGAACTGTATATATTTGAAGTCATCACCCCCTTTCTATTGAACGTTTATGCCTATTATTATCTTCCTAGACATGTATAATTATATACAATTTTGTTAAACTCCGCTGTTTGAAATTGCGTAGAATTGCTAAAAGAAAAGATGAAAAAATTAAAATTTCTTATTCCGACTTTAGCAATGATAGCAGATTGCCTATTTTCAGTAGGACAATCAGGAACTGTTATTAATCGCATGTCAGCAGATAGTTCTTCATGCAATTGTTTGATAGATGTTGATAGTACTTTCACTTTAGCATTGTCCCAGACAGATGATGGAACTACATCGAAAATTTTTCTGCCTTTTACTTTTTGTTTTTATGGACAAAATATAGATAGTGTCTATATTAATAATAATGGAAATATTTCATTTGATCCATATGGCATGTTTTCTTCTTTACCCTTTCCATCTAGTGGAAATAGTATGATTGCTCCATTTTGGGCAGATGTAGATACAAGAGATACTTTAGGTGGAATAGGTATAAATGGAAATGTATATTACAAGATAACTCCAACAGCATTTATAGTAAGATGGAAAAATGTTGGTTATTATTATAAGCAAAGCGATAAATTAAATGACTTTCAATTAATATTATCTAATTCTTTAGATACACTGATTCCAGGTGGAAATAATCTTCAGTTTTGTTATGGAGATATGCAATGGACGACAGGTTCAGCTTCTGGTGGAGTAAGTGGATTTGGAGGCGTTCCTTCTACCGCTGGAGTTAACAAAGGAGACGGGGTAGAGTATATGCAAGTTGGAAGATTTGACCAAGCAGGATTAGTTTATGATGGAGGATATGGTGCTAATGATGGAGTAGACTGGTTAGATAATAAAACTGTAATAATGAATACTTGTGGAACAACAGTTTCATCAATTGCATTAGACGAATTTTGTGATACCGTGAGTATAAGCAGTTCGCTTTCTTATGAAGAATTTGAAAACTCCTTTCAATTAAAAATTTTTCCAAACCCTGCAAATAATTTTATTGATGTTGAAACTGACTTTGAAAAATGTTATCTCTCCGTCTTTGATATAACAGGGAAATTAATTTTAAAACATAATATTGATCAAGATAAAACTCGAATTGATATATCAGATTTAGCAAATGGATTATACTATATTCGTTTGCTAACGGAAGAGAAGCAAATAAGCAGAAAAATTATTAAACAATAAGCTAAAATCGTTTTTTCAAAGCCCTTCGTAATTTACGAAGGGCTTTTTTGTTGGTGTTGTTTCGTCCCTATGGGACTCGAAAAGGGTACGATGGGCGTTGTACCAATATTATGTCCCTACGGGACAACTATAAAAAACAATAAACGATTTTGTTACTAGCATTGAATGTCCCGTAGGGACATAATGTTGGTGGAGAAAGATTAAATGGAGAAAGAAAGTCCCGTAGGGACGAAACATTTTATCACACAATTTATTTCAGTTCAACAAAGCTAGAATTATGCTTTTTTAAAAGGCATTCTTCAAGCATTTTCATAAATAAAATATTTTGCTATATTTACTAATAGCAATTCTAAAAACATTCCCATGAGATCAAAATTTATTTTATTTTCAATTGCCATCTGTTTAGCAATAGGAACAGTAGGATTTTTTTATCATAAAGTACTATGGGCTTTTGTTGTTGTTGGTCCAATAGTGCTTTTGGGTTTAAAGGATGTGTTACAAACCAAACACAGTTTAATCCATAATTTTCCATTGGTTGGAAGAATGAGATGGTGGGCAGAATGGATGCGTCCGAAAGTGTATCAATATTTTATTGAGTCGGATACTGATGGAGCTCCATATAATCGGTTGAGCAGAAATGTAATTTATCAGCGTTCAAAAAAAGCAACCGACTCCACACCTTTTGGAACTCAGTTAAATGTTTACGAAACAGGTTACGAATGGCTCAACCATTCTATTTCACCCTTGCCTTTAGAAAAAGGTGAACACAATCCAAGAGTACTTGTTGGCGGCCCCGATTGCAAGCAACCTTATTCAGCAAGTATTTTCAATGTATCAGCAATGAGTTTTGGTTCTTTGAGTCAAAACGCAATTATGGCATTAAATGGTGGAGCAAAACTGGGTGGCTTTGCACATAATTCGGGAGAAGGTGGAATGAGTCCCTACCACTTAGCTCCGGGTGGTGATATTATCTGGCAAATTGGAACAGGTTATTTTGGTTGCAGAAACAGCGATGGAACATTTAATCCTTCGGCTTTTGCTGAACGTGCTGTTTTGCCAAATGTAAAAATGATAGAAATAAAATTATCGCAAGGAGCAAAACCCGGCCATGGAGGAATTTTGCCTGCTGCAAAAGTGACGGAAGAAATTGCAAAAATCCGTTTGGTGGAAAAAGGGAAAGACGTTTTGTCTCCTTCTTATCACAAAGCATTTTCTACACCATTGGAATTATTAGCATTTATAAAACAATTGAGAGAATTGAGCGGAGGAAAACCTATCGGATTTAAATTGTGTATCGGACAAAAAAGTCAGTTCATTGCCATTTGCAAAGCGATGATTAAAACGGGAATTATGCCTGATTTTATTACAGTTGATGGAGGAGAAGGTGGAACAGGAGCAGCGCCATTAGAATTCAGTAATTCTGTTGGTATGCCATTGCGCGAAGGTTTGGCTTTTGTTTATGATGCATTGAATGGATTTGGATTAAAAAAACATATTAAAATAATTGCATCCGGAAAAGTACATACAGGTTTTGATTTGGTAAAAAACTTTTCACTGGGTGCAGATATGTGTAATGGTGCGCGTGCGATGTTGTTGGCAATAGGTTGCATTCAGGCATTAGAGTGTAATACAAATAAATGTCCGACCGGGGTTGCAACACAAAATCCGAATTTATACAAAGGATTGAATGTAGATCATAAAAAAGTAAGGGTAGCAAATTATCATCACGAAACGGTGAAAGCAGCTGTTGAATTAATGTCGGCAGCAGGAATTGAGCATCCTGATAATTTACATCGTTCACATATTTATAGAAGAGTGAGCGCGAATCAAATTCAAACTTATGCAGAAATGTATCCTTATTTATTAAAAGGTTCTTTGTTGGAAGCTCCTTATCCGGTTGGATGGGAGTTAGATGTGATGCACAGCAGTGAAGAAACTTTTTCGAATAGTTTGAGATATGCTTAAAAATAAAAAAACCTTTTTGTCATTTCGAGCGAAGTCGAGAAACAAAAAGGTTTTTTTGTAAGATAAATTTTAATTAAAATCTTACTCCGAACGATAACATAAAGCTCGAATTTTTATAACTGTTTTCTACAATGGTTGAGTTGGGTGTAGAGTATAGATAATTGAACTCATCGTATTTTGTAAGCACATAAGCAAAGTCAATAAAAAAGTGATCTTGTCGGTAACCAATGCCTGCAGTATAACTTGAACGATTAGCATTTTTGTTTTCGTTGTTTTTAAACGGACTTCCATACAAAGCATAACCTAAACGAATTGCAATCGGATCAAAACGAACTTCTGCTCCTGCCCGAAGATTTCCTGTACTTTTATATTTTGAACGAATAAGTGTATTTACATCGCTAAAAACATTTGGTTCATTTTGCACAGGATGTAATTGTGCGTAGGAATAATCTACGTATTCGTATTCAACATTTAAGATTCCTATTTTATTAAAAACAAAACCTGCACTTCCGATTGCTCTGAATGGAGTTGTAACTCTGTAGTTAAATTCTCCTTCTGGCGAAACAGTATCGTATTTAATGCCATTTTCTAAATCGGATTCCATGAAGCTGTTGTATTTATCATTCAGGCTGATTGTTGTTGGTGTATGAATTGCTAGTCCAACTCTAAACCAATCTGTTGGTTTTACAATTGCTCCGAGTTTTAAATTCACACCATTCCCACTTGTTGCTAAAGTTTGTCCGTAAGTAAAAGATTTAAAATCTGCGATGGTATCCATTTCATCTGTTTCTTCGAATGTGGATTCTTCGTTGTATCTCACTCTCACAATTCCAAAAGTTCCGCCTAAGTATAATTTACTTTTATAATTTCCGCCAAAACTAATTACTGTTTCACCCATTGAGCCGGTAGTTTCAACCAGTTTTTTTTGTTTAGTTCCGTAATCGGGAACAACATGGTTATATTGATATGTACCACTTGTATCAGGGTTAATAAGATATGTTTGCCATGCAAGATCAGTAGAAAATAAATCGAAACTATTTGGATCATTTCCATTTGCATCTTGCACAAAAGCATCTAATAAGGAGCTGGATTTATTATCTGCTTGTATATCCATTCTGTTATGAAAATTATTTGTTCGGTTATAGCCAAAACCAAAATTTATATTTTCCCAACCGGAAGTATTTTTTTCATTCATCAAATTTACACTTGCAACCAATCCAATATTCCCAAGATTAAAATTTAGTTTACTATCGCTTGATGTGTTGCCTTTGTAAACGGAAGAAGTAGTTTGTGAAAAGATAGCAGGAGAAATAGAAAGTTCTGTTTTTCTAAAAATGGCAATTCCCGCAGGATTAAAACTAAGTGTTGAAATATCGCCACCCAAAGCGCCCATTGAACCTGCCATTGAAGCAAATCGTGCAGTTCCTCCAAATGTAATTTGTGAGTAACGCATAGCATCGATATCGTTTTGTGCAACAGAAGTAAATCCGCTTAATAATCCGATTCCTATTATTAAAAATTGTTTTTTCATTTTAATATTTTTTCATTTCGAATCGTGTTTTTAATTTTCACATAAGCTTATGCAAAAATTAAAAACACGATTCAGAATAATTTATCTTCTGGGAGGTTTTGATCCAGATGGTTTACTCTGAGAGTTATCTCTTCCACTTGGAGCTGATGAAGAATTACTTTTCGGTTGTTCAACTTTTGGAGCTTCTTCACGAGGTTTCTCGTATTTAGGTTGCTCATATTTAGGTTGCTCAACAGGTTTATTTCTTTCAAAGTTTACCGGCTTTTCTTTGTATGAAGGTTTTTCTTCATAAGCAGGTTTATCATTATAACTTGGCTTATCATTGTAAACCGGTTTGTCATTGTAAGTTTCCTTATAAGTTGGATTTCCTTTGTAAGCAGGATTGTCGGTATAAGTAGGCTTAGTAGTGTTATCAGGTTTGTAAGCAGGGTTTACCGGACCAACAGGTTTAGTGCTGTTTCCAATGTTTATGCTGGTTGGTTTATAAGCATCGTTTGCAGTTGAGTTTGTATAAACAGGTTTGATTCTACCATAATCATCTCTGGTCCACTCAGCAGGATTTGTTTTTGCTTCTGTTTCCAATTCTTCTACCATTCGTGAAGCAAGTGTAGGTTGTGCTGTTTCTCTGCCATTTGAGCCAGTTGTTCCTCTTGGTCCATAATAATAGCTATTGTTGTCATAGCTATTAAAGTAGTTGTTGTTATACATTCCTGCATAATAGCCATCCCAATATCCGTTGTTGTATCCATAACCATATGGGTCGTATCCATAGCCGTATCCATAACCATAAGGATTGTAGCCATATCCATACGGGTCATAACCGTATCCGTATGGGTTATACCAAGGGTCGTATCCCCAGCCTTGGTTTCCGTACCAATAATAGCTTGGGTTATAAGTGTAGGTGAAATAACTTGGGCCCCAAAAATTGTATCCCATGTACACACTGGTTCCGTAGTTATATGGATTTCCGGTATACCAATAGGAGTTTGTATAATAATTATCATAATAACCGTAGCTACCACAATTGTTATGGAATCGTCTTAAGCGAACTGCATACGCGTCATCATAATAATCATCATAATCAAATTCGGAGTTGTCGTAATAGTTGTTGGTAGTATTGTTGATGGTAGTTTTTCCATCAGACGGAGTATAATAATCATCTGAAGTTGTGGTGCTTTGTTTAGCATTTTGAGCTGCTAAAGCTTGTTCTTCAGCTAGTCTTTTGGCTTCTTCCTCGCGTTCTTTAGCTTCTGCTAATAAGCGTTTTTCATTGTCTGCGGCTTTATCTTTCGATGAATAATAAATGTCATCGCTGTAAGCCCTTGATTGTGCACCTTCGGGTGATTTACAAGCAGTAAAGGCAAGTAAAACAACTACTAGAATCCTTAAATACGTTTTCATTTTTTACTATTTATAATGAAGGGGATGATTTTTAAAGCTTTTTAAAATCGACAAAAGGTTTAATTTTCTATTTTTACAGTCCTTAAAGTCTGATATAAAATTACAAATACTATACCACAAAAAAAAATTATGAGCAAGGAGTTATCAACGAGAGAAGGAAATTATTCGGAATGGTACAATGAGTTGGTTGTAAAAGCCGATTTAGCGGAGCATTCAGCAGTTAAAGGTTGCATGGTTATTAAACCTTACGGATATGCTATCTGGGAAAAAATGCAGCAGGCATTGGATAAAATGTTTAAAGATACAGATCACGTAAACGCTTATTTTCCGCTGTTTATACCGAAATCATTTTTTAGTAAAGAAGCCAGCCATGTTGAAGGTTTTGCAAAAGAGTGTGCGGTAGTAACGCATTATCGTTTAAAAACGGCTCCTGATGGAAGTGTTGTGGTAGATGAAACTGCTAAGCTGGATGAAGAATTAATTGTTCGTCCGACTTCCGAAACTATTATTTGGAATACGTACAGAGGTTGGATTCAATCGTATAGAGATTTACCGATATTGGTGAATCAATGGGCGAATGTGGTACGTTGGGAAATGCGTACCCGTTTGTTTTTAAGAACTACGGAATTTTTGTGGCAAGAAGGGCATACAGCACATGCAACGTCAGAAGAAGCAGTAATTGAAACAGAAAAAATGCTTCATGTATACGCTGATTTTGCTGAAAATTGGATGGCCATGCCGGTAATAAAAGGTATAAAAACAGCCAACGAGCGTTTTTCCGGAGCGATAGAAACTTATTGTATTGAGGCAATGATGCAAGATGGAAAAGCTTTGCAGGCGGGGACTTCACACTTTTTGGGGCAAAATTTCGCAAAAGCATTTGATGTAAAATTCGCAAATAAGGAAGGGAAACAGGATTTTGTATGGGCAACATCCTGGGGAGTTTCCACGCGATTGATGGGAGCTTTGATTATGTCGCATTCGGATGACAAAGGTTTGGTTTTACCTCCAAAATTAGCTCCTTTTCAAGTGGTGATAGTGCCTATTTATAAGAGTGAAGAGCAGTTGGCACAAATCAATGAAGTGGTAGCTAAGATGAAAAAAGCCATGGAAGCGAAAGGAATAAGTGTGAAATACGATAACAGAGATTCTCAGCGTCCGGGTTGGAAATTTGCGGAATACGAATTAAAAGGAGTTCCTGTGCGTATTGCGATAGGCGGAAGAGATTTGGAAAACGGAACAGTTGAGGTGGCTAGAAGAGATACCATGGAAAAAGAAACACTTCAGCAAGCTGATTTAGAGAATAAAATTGAGCATTTGCTACAACAAATTCAGGATAATTTGTATCAGAAAGCAAAAGCGATGACTGAAGCAAAAACCTATTCTGCTGATAATTATGATGAATTTAAGCGTATCTTAGATGCTAATCCGGGTTTTGTTATGGCACATTGGGATGGGACAGCAGAAACAGAGCAAAAGATTAAAGAAGAAACAAAAGCTACTATTCGTTGTATTCCTTTGAATAATAAAAAGGAAGAAGGAAAGTGTATTTATAGTGGAAAGCCCTCAAATCAACGAGTGGTTTTTGCGCGTGCATATTAAATCTACGAACCTGCCTGCGGTAGGCAGGTTACGAATTTTCACTAATTACGAAATTATTGAAAAATGGAAAAGGAAACGCCCAGAGAGTTGATTTTAAAAACTCTTAAAGAAAAATCAAGCATGAAGCAAGATGTGTATTCAAATACACTGGAAGCTTTTTTGATTTTAAAAAAAACGGCTAAGGAAGTAACTCAAGAGCTTTCCAAGGCTGTGCGTGCTATTGATAAAAGGGTAGTGATTGAGTACCGCGAAAAAGGGGAGTTTGAATTTGAATTAAGAGTGGCGGGTGATTTATTGATTTTTGCTATGCATACAAATATTTTCGAGTTTGATAAAAATCATCAGATTTGGAAAAGTTCCTATATTAAAGACGATCATTATCGTACATTTTGTGGAATGATTAATATCTATAATTTTTTGAATGACTCCTTTAGATACAACAGAGTCAATGACTTAGGCTATGTGATAGGGCGAATTTTCATTAATAAAGAAAACCACTATTTTGTTGAAGGGAAACGCCAATTGGGCTTTTTATATAATGATTTTGTTCATTCTGTTATTGATGAAAATGCCATTAAAGCGGTACTCGAATCTACCATTTTATATTGTCTTAACTTCGACCTATATACCCCGCCATTCGATGCAATCAAGGAAATTAGTGTCCAGGATATGCAATCTGTGAGTGATAGCATGCAGGTAAAAACGGGAAAACGCTTAGGCTTTCGTTTTCAGGCAGATAATGACTCAATCGATTGATTTTTGCTGAAAGTATGCGAAATATTTTGCAGAAATGGATTTTTCAGTTACATTTGCACTCCCAAAATTAAAGGTAAAATTGAGGGCCCGTTCGTCTAGGGGTTAGGACATCAGGTTTTCATCCTGGAA
>SXIH01000004.1 GCA_005772895.1 Bacteroidota bacterium
GGTATTGGATACAGGTTCTCACAAACTTTTTTGTGTTTTTATTGGATCTGTGAATGATACATTTTCTGTGCAAATTAATTCAAATGTTATAACGGAAAAAAACATTACTCTTGTTTCAGAAGCTAAATTTTTACAAACCATTGTTGTTTCTTCAGGAAAATTTGATCAGAAATTGGAAGAGATGACGGTTTCGATGGAGGTAATCAAACCAACCCTTATCAATAGTAAAAATACAACAAGTATTGAAACAGCGTTAGAACAAGTTCCTGGTTTAACTATTATTGACAATGATCCACAGATTCGTGGAGGAAGTGGATTTACGTTTGGAGTGGGAAGCAGGGTAGCTGTTGTGGTTGATGGAATACCTTTGTTGAGTGGTGATGCTGGTCGTCCTGAATGGAATTATATTCCTGTTGAGAATATAGAACAAGTAGAAATTATTAAAGGTGCTTCGTCAGTTCTATACGGCTCTTCTGCTTTGAGCGGTGTTATTAATGTGAGAAGCGCTTATCCAAGGTCTGTTCCTAAAACAATAATTAATTATTCTGTCGGGAATTATAGTTTACCTCAATCACCAGCAGAAAATTGGTATAACGAATCTATACCAGGATTCACAAATCTTAATTTCATGCATTCACGCATCGTAAAAAAGAATCTGGATTTTGTGATAGGAGGAAACATGAATGTGGATCAGGGATATATTGGTCCACCACCACCTCAAACTCCTGTGCCTGATTTTGCGAAACCCGAAATTGATACGGTCTATACTTTTTCAAATAAGGATATGCAAAAAATTAGAGGTAGGATAAATGTGAATTTACGTTATCGCTCAAAAAAAATTCCAGGATTAAGTTTTGGAATAAACAGCAATGCAATGTTGAATAAAACAAACATGGTGTTTGCATGGTTCAACGATTCTGCAGGACTTTACAAAGGATTTCCTGGAGCAGTATTTTTAGAAGATCAAACTTTATATAACATCGATCCTTTTATCCGACTGGTAAAAGCAAATGGAATTACGCATAGTTTAGTAACCCGTATTTTTCGTTCGAATAATATTATTACTGGAAACCAATCTAATAGTGGAACAATGTGTTATGGCGAATACCAGCTTCAGCGTATTTTTAAAAACCTTGATTTTACATTTACCGGTGGAGTAGTTGGTAACCTCTCACAAACAAAAGCAGCGATTTATACTTCGGCAGGATCGCCAGAAAATAAAATTGTAAATGCAAGTGGTTATATTCAAATCGATAAAAAGTTTTGGAGCATATTGAACGTCTCCGGTGGTTTCCGTTACGAATATTTTAAGATGAATAATCTGAATAGTGTGGTTGCCCCAATATATAGAGTAGGAGCAAGTTTACAAGTTTTGAAATATACTTATGTGAGAAGTTCTTATGGACAAGGGTTTCGTTATCCAACAATTACAGAACGCTATATCAAAACAAAAGCAGGAATGTTCGGAGTATATCCAAATCCTGATTTAAAACCTGAACTCAGCACTAATTTTGAGGTCGGTTTAAAGCAAGCATATAAAATAGGTGGAGTTGCAGGTTATTTAGACATTGCAGGATTTTATCAGAAGTACCAGAATACAATTGAATTCCTTTTTGGTCAATGGGATAGTACTTCAAGTTTTGATGCAGGATTTAAATTTCTGAACACAGGTGATTCGCGGATTCGTGGATTAGATGTTTCGTTGGTTGCTGGTACACCAGATGAAGAGAATAAAAAGTATGGTGTTACTGCTTTGATTGGATATACTTATATCGAACCTGTTTGTTTAACACCCGATAGTATATACGGACGAGATTATGCATTTGGAGGAGTTGGCCGACCTTTAAGTTATAAGAATAGCAGTATGGACACAACAGACAATGTTCTTAAATATCGATTCAAACACATGTTAAAAGCTGACTTGGAATTCAAAATCAAAAAATTTAACTTAGGATTTAGTTATCGCTATTATAGTAAAATGCAGAACATTGATAAAGCACTTGAAGATATAGAAACATTAACATCCGCAGTTCCTTTTATTGATGATATTAAAGGAGTGCAATATTGGAAAACACATTACTACTCTGTTATTTTTGACGCAAGAGTTAGTTATCGTTTCAACAAAAAGATGAAACTTTCATTGGTGTGCAATAATGTTTTTAATGTTGATTATTCACTTCGCCCATTAAAAATAGAATCTCCAAGAACAACTGCTTTGCAATATGTTCTGACGTTTTAGAGAAAAATCATTTCCCTTCTCTGTCTTTTAATTTTTGATATTCTTTCATAGTGTCGGTTTCTTTATCGCTATGATAAGCATTGTAATAGCCAAAAGCCAATCCAATACCCCAACCCAATGTACACCATATTGGCCAAGGAAAATTACTGTCACCTACTTCATCAAAGTCGCTATGACCTTTTGTGAATATCCACATGCACCATAAAAAGCCATTTACAATAATGTAAGCAGCCAATTGTTTTTTAAATCCAGCACGCTTTTTAGCGATGCGCCATAATTGTTCGTCTCTGTTTTCCATTTTTTGTTTTGAGTTAATTAAGTTAATTGGGTTGATTAGGTTAATTTAGGGAAAGTCTCATTCGACCATTTACCTTAATTAACTAGTTTACTATTTTTAATTCTTTTTAATATATGCTTGTATCGCTTCCACATATTCTTCAAATGCTTTTATTCCTTTTTTTGTAATGAGACAACTTGTTTGTGGGTAGTTGTCTTTAAATGTTTTTTTTACTGTAATGTAATCTGCCTCAGCTAATTTAGTAATCTGCACACTTAAATTACCAGCAGTTGCTCCAGTTTTTTCTTTTAGAAAACTAAAATCCGCCTCCTTCACACTTATCAGTAAACTCATCACTGATAAGCGCAATTGTGAATGTAATAATGGATCTAAGTCGTTAAACATGTGAGAGAATATATTTTTATTTTAAAAATATAATTCGAACCATCCCGATGAAAAGCGGGATCTTCCAAATTTTAAATTTATTTTTACTTTTTATTGTTTATTTGTAATAAATACCCAGGAATAATGTAACCACCAAAAACAGCAGTTGCAATAATCAGTAATTGATAAATTCCTTCAATTTGAAAAGCAGCAATTGCACAAAGCCAGCAAAAAATTCCTCCTAAAATAAGCGGAGTAAATTTTAAAGCGCCTCCTGAAATAAAAAGACCGATTCCATATAATGTCATAATTATCGGAAGAATCTGTGAGCTTCCCCATTGATGAAAAAACATGATTACCACCATTGCTGCACCAAAAGCAATCCACGTGTATTTTAAAAATTCAGACACATTAGTTTTTACTTTTTCTTTTTTACCACGTTTTATAACATAGATAGCTGTAATGATTCCTCCAATTGGCATTAATATCCAAGGAATAGAATTCCATTCTACTTCCATGTTTATTAGGATAAATTGACTGATGCTGGCAATAAATACCAACCATCCCCAAAGCAAGAAGACAAATGAATCAGATGTTACGTCATTTTTTGCTGATGCAATCATTTCATGAATGATTCTCAGGCTTTCTTCTTGTGTCAATTGTTTTTCTTCTTTTTCCATTTTGATTTGGTTAATTAATTCATTCGTTTATTGGTGACGATTCTCCAAACTCTAAACTCCCGACTCCGAACTACTTCTTATCGCATTCTTTAATAAAATAATTGCATGAATTTTTTCCCCAATTTGGAGCAATTGTACTTGCCGGTTTGAATGTTTCATACATCTCTAAAGCTTTTTGAAAAACAGGTTTTGCTTTGTCTTTCCCACCACCAAACATTGCAGGTGTAAAATAATAAGCTGTTCCTTCTAAATAGTATGGACGAGGGTTTGTTTTATCCAATTCCTTAGCTTTTTCGCGCCATTCTCCTGATTCCATCCCGTATTTCTGTCCGCGTGTCATCGGATTTACACTGATACGTGCAGAAGCAATTTGTGCTCTTAAGGTGTAAATTTCAGAGTTGTTCGGACTAATCGAATCAGCAACTTTTATAAACTTATCAGCTCTGTCGCAATACGTATCTATTTCATCACCTTTAGTTGAATAAGTCATGTTTACATAACAATAAGCGGCATAGTAACTAGGAAGCCACTCTGCTTTTTCTGCACTTGCAATTCTTTCAAAAGTGTTTGCCAAATTTTGTAATTGTTTTCCATCACGTGTGGTATCCAATGCCGCCACATTTTTTTCCATTGTAGCAATGTATTTTTTTTTGTCTTGAGCAGTAGCAAAAAGTGTTACACTTAATAATACTAAAGCTGATAATAATTTTTTCATTTTCATTTTTTTAATTGTTTATTTATTTTTTAATTGTCTATTGTCTACTGATTTATTTGTCTACTGTTTCTAATTATTATTCTCAATCACTTCCTTAGAACGATTTTGTCCGAATGATAAAAACAATCCTACAAAGAAAAATCTTTTAGCCGGTGGTGTTACTGCTGCACTTCTTTGTAAATCGTAAGAATAGCGGTATCCAAAAATTTGGTCGTTTCCTATCACGTTTGTCACAGAAAATGCCAATACTGCAAAACAATTTTTTACCTGACGTAAATATGCGCCATTGATTCCCAATGAATGGTAATCGATAGTTCTGTCACTCATAAAATCAGGATTGTTTGGATTATAGTATGGTCTTCCACTCGCATACGTGTAAGTGAATCCAGAACTAAGATTTAATTTTTCAAAGAATTTTTTAAATACCAGGGACGCTGTATGAGTAGCAGCAAATGGCGGAGTCACTTCTTTCGGATAAGTTTGATATTTACGTTTTGTTTCTATATAGGTATAGGAAATCCAATAGTCGACTCCGTCAATGGTTTTTTTATCTCTCCAAAAAATATCCAATCCTTGCGCATAACCAAATCCACTATTTGTTGAATCAATTAAGTTGGTAAGGTTATCATATTTTTTATAATACACTTCTGCACGTAATGTATGCAAATCATCTACTCGTTGAATGTTTGCTATGTAATGTGTTGCTTTGTTGTAACCCGGAATTTTTGTGTAAAATAAATATTCTCTGTCAGGTTTTTGATAAAACTGCCCATACGCAAATGAAATTTGACTTTTATCTCCAAGCTTGTATGCAACCGAGGTGCGTGGTGAAATAACATATTCTTTTTCTATTGTTGTATGCTCACCTCTTGCTCCTGCACGCCAAACTAATTTCGGAGTTAAATAAATATCTGCTTCAATAAATTGAGCTGAGTAATTATCATAAATGCTGTTTTTAACATGGTAGTTATAACCATATTTTGCTCCGTCAACTTTCACTTCATCAAAAGTATATTGATATTCTCCTCCAAAACGAATGATGGATAGCTTTCCAATTCCTCTTGTGAAAACCAATCTTCCTTGTGTCATATCGCTTTGTGAACGGATTGAATCAGTCCAGGTTTTTATATTGTCTACGTTTGTACTGTAGGATGCTCCTATATTCATCATCCATTTTTCACCCAATCGTTCTTTGTAGGTAAGATTTGTATACACATCCGAATTGTTTAATTCGAATAAATTTTTAAATCCATTTGTGCTATCAATGCTTGCTGTTTTTATTCCAAGATCTGAAAGATTAAAATATCCGTAAAATTTTAACATTCCGCTAGGAGAAGTTTTTTTACGGAAGTTTACAGATCCACCTGAAAATTGAGGAGCACGAGTATATTCAGGAGTTTGTTTTACTAATTTAAAATATGGAAGCAGATTCGCATAGTTTAGATCAAATCCTGCGCTTGCATTTTTTTCTTTCCATAATTTATTATAACCGCCACCAATTCCTACAGATGAAATAGCTAAAGTGGAAGATGTTTGTCCGGGCAAATCCTGTGTTTCCAAAGCTAATACCGATGACATTCCTTGTCCGTATTGTGCTGAATAACCACCAGTACTAAAAATAGTTCCTTTAAATAAGAAAGGGGAGAAGCGACCTCGGGAAGCAATATCAGGAGCAGAACTGAAGAATGGTTTGTTCACCATCATTCCATCAATAATAGTTTTTGTTTCACTTCCATCACCACCTCTTACAAATAATCCTTCTGATTCTCCAATTTGTTGTGCACCCGGTAATGTTTTTAATGCTCCTACAATATCACCTTGTGCTCCGGCAGTTGTAACAATGTCAAGTGGTTTTAGTACTGTTGTTTTTCTTTCATCACTTGCTTCAATTGTTCCAGCAGAAATTGTTACAACTTTTAATTCATTCAGTGATTCTTTCATGCTTGTATTAAAAGTAAAATCACTGCTGGTTAATTTTACTTTCTTTTCTATTTGCTCAAATCCAATAAAGCTGCAAACTATTATAACATCTCCAGTATCGGCAGCTGTAAAAGAAAAGTTTCCATTTGCATCAGTAGAGGCGCCATCATAGGTATCTTTTATAAAAACATTGACTCCTGGAAGGGGTTGTTTCTTCTGATCAAGGATTTTCCCTGAAACCTTGGTTTGAGCCAAAATTCCTTGAGAACTCAATAAAATCAATACATAAAGGGTAAGAATTCGTTTCATAAATTGCTTAATCTTGTAATTATGGCACAAATATAAAGTAGTTTATGTTATAAACCAAAAATATTTTTAATTATTTTCATTTTTATAGAAATATCAAACGGAGAACTCTACATCGCAACTGTCATCCCGTGCCACGACACGGGATCTCCCCATTAGAAAGAGAGGCAAACTTCCGAATGAGATTTAGTATCAAAAATTTTAGTATTTTTAATAAACCAAACCCACAATATTAATTAAGAATACCAGTTTTTCATTATGAAACGATTCCTCTCTTTACCCCGAATAAGCTTAATCCGTTTAGGTTTAATAGTTGTTTTATGTACAATTATGGTTGCAGATTCAGGTTGCCAGCAGTCAAAACCTGGTTGTGGAAATAAACGTGACCATAGAAGAAGAAAGAAGAGTGTGAAGAAATTTGCTCCGAGTATGAGTTATATAATTAGTTCGAAATCAACTGGCCGATTATATTCTTAATTGCTTTTGTTTATTGAACAATATTATATCGAATTAAATTCCAAATTTTATTGCTATCTAATTTTTCTTTTCTAATAATACCAATGTTTTTTGCAATGTAGAAATTGGTTGGACTCTCGTATTCTGAGGCATTCTTATCATCATAAAATTTAGCAACATTGCTGTAATTCTGGCCTGCAATATTAATATCATCGTAAAAATCTTTGTAATATGTACCTCCAGAGCCAAGATACCAATATAGAACGTCCCCATTTACAAATCTGTTTGACATTAAAAATGTTTCACCAACATAATCAGTTGGTTTATTTCTCATTCTAACTACTCCAACTTCACCAGTAGAAAGACTGTAATTCCCCATTGAGATACTATAATGATAATGGTATGTGTCATAATAGCTAAGCGCTATGAAATTATAAAACATATAATTCCCATCAGCTTGAACTGCTCCAGATTGATAATAAGAATAAGATGTATCGGTATAAACATAAACACTGTCTTCAACTCCAGAAGTGCTATCCTGATATATCCAGTAGGTTCCAGTTTTAAAATATGAATACGAAGCCAAATTTTGTGGCGTATAACCTTGTCCAGAAGGTTGAGGGTTAATATCCGGGTCTTTTTTACAACATGTAAAAAAGATTCCCATTAACACACTTAAGAATATAATTTTTTTCATTTGAAATAATGTTTGTTCTACTAATATAATCAAACTGTAATCAAAAAGCAATTATTAATGAGTAGAACCATCAATCCTGAACAAGTGATTTCTTGATAATAGAGTTTATACAGAATATGTTTAAATGTCATGAAGTATAATCTTTAATTTAAGGTTATGTAAACTACAATAATCCTTTTATTAATTTTCCACTCTTAATTTCCTATTCGGTATATTCTCTAAGTATGGCAAAATTAAAGTATAAAAAACAACAATCAATCAAGTAATAAACGTAATTCACTAAGACTTTTATGGTATTTCTATAGTATAACTCAAATTTTTATTTTTATATAACAACATAAGCCAATACCATCATTTGATCTTGGCTTTCTTCGTTTCTAATAAATGTGTTCCTAGTATAGGACTGTAAAAGTAAAAATTTGTAATGTTTGTTCTACTAGTTATTATCAAACTATAATAAAAAAGTAATTAATATAAAGTAAAACTATTCATCCTGTCAGCAATTTTTTTGATAATGTTATAACTTAAATAATTCCCATGCAATAGCTTTATGAAAATAAATAAATAGGATTTTAGCTAAAAAATTAAATTTAATTTTTTCAAAGGTCTCGACTTTTTTTGATAAACAAATGGACAGATAGAACTCCCATGTAACATTCTGAAAAGGCTTGATTGTAAAGCAATAAAATAAATTTTATGCCCTTTTCTTACATAGTGTGTAATTGATTTTAAGAAGGTCGCATTTCTCGTTCATTAAATATCACATTCGATTCATACAGTTAATATAAAAGTACATTAATTACAAGGCAAACTTATAGAAGAGTTTCTTCTCTCACAAACCAAAATGTTGGAATTATTATGTTTTGAAAACGATAAATTTGTAAATGGAATTCAATCTATCTTTGAGTAGTGCATAAAGCAAATTTGAATAAATTTTATCCAACAAAAAACCCAAACATTTCTGTTTGGGTTTCTCATTATTTCGTTGTTCTGATATCACCTTCTTTAATAGGACGGAAGGCTGTTCTTCTGTTCTTCTGATGCTCTTCCTCAGTAGTTGCTTTTACAATCAGTAATTTAGTTTCACCATATCCTTGTGGTAACAAACGCTCAGGAGCAATTCCTTTCATAATTAAATAATCAACACAGGATTTTGCTCTCTCTTGTGATAATTTCATATTGTATGAATCACTTCCGCGTTCATCGGTATGTGAATTAATTTCAACCGTTAAGTTGTTGTTCAAATTCAAGAAGTCTGTTAAGTCATCCAAAATCTTTTTTGAAGCAGGACGTAAAGTTGCTTTATCTAAATCGTACTCAATTCCTGGAATCACAATATCTCCAGAAGGAATAGGGGATAGGAAGAAATCTTTTACCAAGTGAGTAGATTCTGTTAATCCTAATGTTGTTACGTTTCCGGCATCACCGAAAAATTTGTTTTTCTGTGCTTTCAAATACAATTCCATTCCTTCATCCAATACAGTAAAATAATTTCCATCTGCATCAGTAAACAAAAAGAATGGTTCTTTATCACCACGGATATCTTTTACTGTAATCATGGAATTTGCAATCACCTGATTGGTTTCAGCATTGTAAACTGTTCCTTTCAAGTCAAATACCAATGGATCTTTTTCAATCGCAAATATTTTATAACATGTTCCACCTTCAGGACATTCTTTACAATCTTGTCTGTCTGATGTTAAGAATCCAGCACGTTGACTGCGTTCTAAAACAAAGTAAGCATCTTCTTTACTTGAGTTAAAAGGAGAACCTAAATTTTTTGGTGATGACCATAATGAATCACTATTATAAGAAGATTTAAAAATATCTAATCCGCCAAACCCAGGATGTCCACTTGAACTGAAATATAAAGTAGAAGTATAATAATGAAAGAAAGGTGTTACTTCATCTTCAGCAGTATTGAACAACGGACCCATGTTGGTTGGAGGACCAGTTGGACGACTGTCATCATCTAAGTTAACTGACCATAAATCCATTTTTCCAAAACCACCTGGGCGGTTAGAAGAGAAATATAATACACTTCCATCTGGAGAAAGAGATGGGTGCATAGTTTTATATCCTTCAAGATTAATGTTATCGTTTAATTTTTCAGCACCCAACCATTTATCATTCATTAATTTTGAAAGATAAATTGCACATTCGTTTTTATTTGTAGTTGACCAACGTGTGAAAAAATAATTACTTCTATCTAAAGTTAAAAATCCTGCTCCTTCATGAGCTTCGGTGTTTGCTGGTCCGGATACTTTGCTTAAATCTGTCCAGCCACTGTTTGTTTTCTTTAATGTATAAATATCACAAACATATCTTGGGTCTTGCTTTTTAGGATCAAGAACAGTATTTCCTTCACGTGCAGTAGTAAACTGAACAGTGTTCGGGTCACCATAATAATTTACTGCAAAGTTGGATGTTCCTTTATTAAATAATGAATCAGGGATAGGCGCAATTGTTACTCCAGATTTATTGTTTGCTGTATCAGTCGCTAAATAACATCCTGCAATTTTTAATTTTGCTTGTTTGAACATTACAGAATCTTTTCCTTCAGCATCGGTCATTACACTTTCAAAATGCATTGCTGCTCCAGGGTAACGTTGATTTTTCATCAATGCATCACCTAACCAATAACGTTCGTAAGGATAATCTGCAGGTTTATTGTCTACTGATTTTTTAAACCAAATTTCTGCATTTACATAATCGTGGTTTAAACGATAGCTATCTGCAATTTGGTGAGTAGCATACTGTTCTAGTGGATCAGTTGTAGCTTTAACAGTTGTGTCTTTTACTGCAGTACTGTCTTTTACTTTTTTCGGAGGCGGAATGTATGCCTTTGCTACATAAGGATGAGTAATATCTACTGAGGTTCCTTTGTCTACTACTTTTAAATAATAAGTAACAGCAGATTTATAATCTCCATTTTTAAATGCAATATCTCCGTATTCCAACCATTCTCTTTTGCTTTGAGCAGAAAGAGATACAGTTACAAAAAGAAATAAAAGTGTAAAAATATTTTTCGTACTTCTCATAACTACAATCTTGGGCAATTTGCTAATGGGTTTGGTTTATCTCTGCGTGCAATGTAGGTTAATGATATTTCGAAACCTCCGCGAGAATGAGAAACCTGTTTAAGTTTAGAAGTATTGATATCGTAGCTTACACGACAAGTGTATCTTCCTTTTTTGATTCCGCCTTCAATAATAGCCGCATCTTTACTTCTGTAAGTTGGTCCGAATATTAAATAAGTGTCAGAGCTTTTTAAGAAGTAATGTAATAATAATGTTCCAGTAAATTCTTGATCGTTGATTTGTTTCATATAAATGAACTTTGGCAACAACTGAATTTTTTCATTGATGTTTACTTTCACACCACCATGAGCATAATAACGCAATGGTAATTTATTTGCTTTGTCGAAAAATGTTTCCGTTGGTTGTGTTAAGTGAAAAGCAGAGAAACCAATAAAAGGATTTAAGCGAGAATTTTCTTTAGCATAGTAATATAAAAATCCTGCGTTGATATCGTGAATAGTAAAATTATCATTGGTAAAAGTTTCACCGCTTGGAACTCCTGCGTCAAATCCGCCATCGTTGGCTGTGGTGTACTGATTTCCAAAAGATAATTTATTTTGATTTACACTTTTATTTACGATTCCTCCTTGAACACCTAAAGCAATGTGGTGATTTTTTTGTTTGTCGAGAACCACATCGTATCCTAACGAAAGTAAAACACTTAATGCATTGTAAGTACCAACGCCAGCACGATAATTAAATACCTGAATTCCTGCACCGAATTTTTTTATCGGCATATCAAAAGAAATTCCTGCTGTTGTGAATGGTTTTGTAGCCACAGCCATCCATTGTGTACGGTAGTGTCCATGCACGCGATACTTGCCATCAAACATTCCTGTCATAGCAGGATTTAAAAACATTGGTGGAGCATCGTATTGCGATAAGTGAAAATCCTGAGCAGTTGTTACTTTTACAGAAACTAAAAGTATCAAAGCGAAAATTGATTTGTTCATCGACTTAAAAAATGAAGTATGTAAAATGTGTTTCATAAATCTCAATAATTATCGGAGCAAAGTTACATCACCCGAAATTTTGTGTTCTTTATCATCTTCGGTAATCCCGACTACTGTATAAACATAAACACCCAATGCCTGGTCAATGCCTTTTCGTTTTCCATCCCAACCTGCACAAGTATGATTTCCACATTGTGTTGCATCAGTTGATTCAAAAATTAATTCACCCCAGTTATTATAAATTCTGAATTCAATTTCTTTAAATGGTCCACCATAAATATGGAACATGTCATTTTCTCCATCGCCATTCGGACTAAATCCTGTTGGAACATCAGGCGGCATAGAAATAATTTCTGTTCTGCAAATTGTATCCGTACATCCATTAATATCTGTTACAATTAAACATACATCAAAGAAACCACCTTGTCCGTAAACGTGAGTTGGATTTTGCAATGTAGATGTTGAATCTGCCGAACCATCACCAAAATCCCAATACCAAGAAACGGCACCATTGGTTGATTGATCAGTAAATCCAATTGTTTGATTTACGTTTCCTGTCCAATCGTCAGAAGTAAATCCGGCTCCTGGTCCAGGTAAAACTACCACTGGTTGAATAATTGTATCAATACAACCTTGTGATGATATCACAATTAATTGTGTGTTATAAGTTGTTGCTGATGGGAAATTGTGATTTGGATTTTGGATAGTACTGATTGGACTTCCATCTCCAAACGTCCAACTCCAAGTTGAAATAGTTGCACCTCCACCAACAGTTGACATGTCAGTATATACTGTTCCGTCATCCAAACAAATTCCGTTTGCATTAAAGTTTGCATTTGGTTTTTCAAATACATTTAATATTTGAGAAAGTGTATCCACACATCCATTGTTTGATGTAACAATTAAAGTAACAGTAAATGGTCCGCCTACACCATAAATATGTGAAGGATCTTGAAGAGTACTTGTTCCGCTATCACCAAAATTCCAATCCCAATTTGTAATTACACCAACTGTTGTAGATGCATCAGTAAAGTTAACGGTATCTTGCGGACAGGCATTTACACTTGAGAAGGCAGCTACTGGTGCAGGAATTAAAGTAACATTAATTGTATCTGCATTTGAAAGACAACCACCATTATTTGCAGATGTAAAAATTAAAGTGATATTTCCTGCCAAATCATCAGCTGCACTAGGATTGTAAACTCCTGTTAAAGAAGTATCGCTTGGAGAAAACACGCCACTTCCGCTACTCGTCCAGATACCAGCTCCGGTTGTAGAGTTAGCATTTATGTTTACAGGATTACTTGCACAGGAACTATCACCAGAAGTAATAACAGCAACCGGTGTTGCAGTAAATGTGACGATGGTTGTATCACTTTCAGGAATACAATTTCCATTTCCTGTGGTTGTAATGTAAAGCATTACTGTACCTGCAGAAGTATCTGCTGTACTAGGAATATAATTTGTGCACAATGAAGTTGGGCTTACAAAAGTACCTGAACCTGTTGTAGACCATGTTCCTCCGGTAGCAACTGTAACTACACCACACACAGGAACACTTGCAGTATCTTTACAAACAAATAAATCTGGTCCAGCATCTGCTGTTGGTCCAGGATAGAAACTGATAATTACTTGATCGGTATCAGCCGGACAAAATCCATTTGTATACGTATACAACATAAGCGTATCTGCACCTAAAGCAATGGCAGCAGCCGTTGGGGTATAAGTTGCATTTAATGTACTGTCGGTAGGATTGAATGCACCGGTTCCGGTCCAAATACCACCACCTGCATTTAACACTGTTCCACCCAAAGTAATTGTTGAATTGTTTGTACAGCTGATTGTGTCGCCACCGGCATTGGCTATAGGATTTCCCTGAATGGTTACAGGATATGTAATGGTATCCATACAACCGGCAGCGGTAGTAGTAATTAATGTTACGTTATATGTTCCTCCTGCTCCATAAATATGAGTTGGGTCTTGCAAGGTATCTGTTCCTGTGTCTCCAAAATTCCAATCCCAAGCTGTAATTGTGCTTCCTGGGTCAACTGTAGAGGTATCATTAAAATTTATTGGCAAGCCCATACAATTAGGCGCATTGCTGGTAAAATCCGAAATAACATAAGAAATATTTACCAGTTGTGTTGATGTATCAGCACAAGGAGTTCCGTCATTGATAATTAATACTGCAGTATAACTTCCTAATCCAGGGTAAACGTGTGTAGGGCTTGTTACAGTTGATGTTGGGGAACCATCACCAAAATCCCATAAATAAGTATTTGCAGCAGGAGTTGTTGTATTTGTAAATGTAATAGTTGTTCCGTTACATGCGCCACCGGAAGTAAAACTAGCTACAGCGAGTGGTGGACAGTTTACAACGTTAAATTGAAAATCTCTTAAAATTTCACCGATCTTAACACCATTACGCCACTCTTCGCATTTTACTCCAGCAACAAACTGCCCTAAAATAGGAGGAATTCCATTTAATATTCCCGAAGGGCTTATGGTAAGCGAATTTGGTGTACCGGCATCTAAAGGGTTGTTGGCGCCATAAGTACTAGACCAAGTAATAAGAGGAACTGTAAATACACATCCTGGCCATGTTGGATCCATTGCTCCAGGCCCTGTATCACCATTGTAGGGTGTATAAAGAGAATATACTAATGAATCACCATCAGCATCAGTTGCACTGTGGTCAACATTCATATTGTTCCCTTGACATACGAATACCGGAGGTGGGCTTACCCATTTTGGACTACTGTTTGCAATTACAACTCCGTTATCAGGAATGTGTGCATACCATGTTTCACCTGTTGACAGAGGAGCAACAATGTTTAGTAAAGTAGAGTTACGGCAACAATATTGGTAATTCAAATCATATCCACCTGGAGTAGGGGGTAAACCACTTACAACAGTTGTGTAAATTGCTTCCTCTAAACAAATACCAGGATTGACAGCACAAGTGTCAATGTTTGGTGGAACAAGACTTGCACCAGGAAATGGGATGCTAAGGGTTGTTACCAATGTGGATCCACAGTTTCTATGAATTTGTATCTGAACTGGATTTGGAAATGCGGCACTTCCCGGTTTACAATCTCTGTATAATTTTAAAGTAACACGATAAGTAGAACCACCCAATTGCTCATAAGTGAGTGATCCTCCAACAATGTGGGTAGCATTTGAAACAAATGGTAGAAAGAAGATAAAAATAATTAGGGGTAGTAATAATTTCTTCATTCAAATATATGTTTAGTCGTTATATATATTACGAATTGTAAATGTAATAAAAATTTTCTTCATACAAATAATTATCTCTAAAATTGTCAGATTAACGATAAAAAAGCTTAGTTTTGACTAAACTTATTTCATATAAGCATGAAAAAATTACTACTATCTACTCTTGTTTTTGGAACATCTTTTTTGGCAGTAAATGCTCAAATAAATATTCAATGGCAAACTCGTTATACCAGTGCCGGAAGTAATGTTGATAG
This sequence comes from Bacteroidota bacterium, assembly GCA_005772895.1. GTDB lineage: Bacteria > Bacteroidota > Bacteroidia > 2-12-FULL-35-15 > 2-12-FULL-35-15 > 2-12-FULL-35-15. The sequence continues at coordinate 15,199 of SXIH01000004.1, forward strand.
GGCAGAAGACTTGTTCAAGGATGCTGCTGGTAACGTTTATGTTACCGGTCTAGGGCTCGGAGCTAGCGGAAATTTTGATTACATTACTATTAAATATGATGCAGTTGGAGCTCAGGTTTGGAAGTCGGAATACAATGGTCCGGGAAACAGTTTAGACGAAGCACACGCTATCACAGTGGATGGTTCAGGGAATGTGTATGTTACTGGTTGGAGTTATGGTGGAGCAGGAACAGGATATGATTATGCAACTGTAAAATACAATTCTGCAGGAGTTCAACAATGGGCTTCAAGATATACGAATGTTGCCGGTGGAACGGATGAAGCTTGGGATATTAGCGTTGATAACTCAGGAAATGTTTTTGTAACAGGAAGTAGTGACGGAGCGGGTTCCAATAGTGCTGCAACTACTGTGAGATATAATTCTGCGGGAGTTCAACAGTTTGCCAATCGATTTGAAGGTGCTGGTGGTGCTATTGATGCTGCATACGCTATTTATGTGGATGCAGTTACCGGTGATTCCTACGTAACTGGATATACTTTCCAAAATGCTGCAAACGATTTCAATTACATTACTATAAAATACAATTTAGCAGGAGCACAACAATGGGCCACGACTTATAACAGCCCCGATGCTAACTTTGATCAAGCTACTGCAATTGCGGTAGATGCTTCAGGCAACGTTTATGTTACAGGATATAGTCAAACATTGGTTTTAACCAATTACGATTACGCCACTGTAAAATACAATTCGACTGGAGTTCAACAATGGCAGGTAAGATATAACGGAACAGGAAACGATTATGATCGTGCAAATGCAATTACATTGGATGCAACAGGAAATGTTTATGTAACCGGAAAAAGTGTTGGTGCTGGGTCTGCTGCAGAAGATGCATTCACAATAAAGTATGACAATTTAGGTGTTTCGCAATGGACAGCCCGTTATAACGGACCATCAAATGGATATGATGAAGGGAAAGCAATTGCAGTAGATGCTACTGGAAATGTTTATATAACAGGATATAGTTTTACTTCCGGTGTGAACAACGATTATTTAACCATTAAATACGATGCAACCGGAGCACAAGAATGGTTAACAAAATACAATGGAACGGGAAACAATGCAGACCAAGCAGCAGCTATTGCAATTGATGCTATTGGAAATGTCTTCATTACAGGATTAAGCAGAGGTGCAGGTTCTAACGAAGATTACGAAACGATAAAATATTGCCAATTAAAATCAGATGCAGGTACAGATACTTCTATCTGTAATGGAAGTTCTGTTCAATTAAATTCTTCTGCACCCGGTGCTGTTAGTTATGCCTGGACTCCAATCACAGGATTAAGTGATCCAAGTATTGCAAATCCGATTGCAAATCCAACGGTTACTACAACATATGTTGTTGCCATTACAAATGGAAACGGATGTACTGATAATGATACAATTGTTGTTACAGTTGTTCCTCTTCCATCACCTAGTATTACTCCGAGCGGTCCGACTTCTTTTTGTACAGGCGGTTCTGTTACTTTAACGTCAGCAGCAGCAACAACTTATTTGTGGAGCACAGGAGCAACGGATACATTGCCATCTATTACTGTTTCAACTTCAGGAACATATACAGTTACTGTATCTAACGGAATTGGTTGTACAGCAACCGCAACACAAACGGTTACTGTTTTTGGTTTACCTCCAATTGATGCCGGTCCGAATGATAGTACTTGTTTGAGTACAAATGCAAACTTATTAGCTACAGGCGGAATCTCTTATGTTTGGACACCAGCTGGTTCTTTAAGTGATCCAAATATTGCCAATCCTGTTGCAGGGCCAACAGTTACTACAACGTATACTGTTGTTGGAACTGCCTCCGGTGGTTGTACCAATACAGATTCTGTTACTATTTACGTTTTAGGAAATCCAGGATTACCAAGTGTTAGTGAAGTATTGGATTCATTAATGTGCACGCCTTCTTATTATGCGTATCAATGGTATTACAATGGTTCTCCAATTGCAGGTGCAACAACTCAGAATTATAATTTTACTTTAAATGGTAATTATTATGTGGAGGTGTTTAACTCTTTAGGTTGTTCAACTGTGTCTGCTGTTATTGTTGTAAACGATGTTGGAGTTGCTGAAAACATAAATGCAATTTCATTAACTATTTATCCAAATCCAACTTCCAATAATTTTACGCTGGAATATGTTTTGGAAAAACCGGAGAATGTTAAAATTAATTTGATGAATGTAACAGGACAATTAATTTATTCAGAAAGTATAAATGCAATTGTAGGAATTAATAAAAAACAAATCAGCTTTTTGGAAAACGCAAATGGAATTTATTATTTGCAGGTTGTTACTAACGAAAGTATAGTTACGAAGAAAATAATCAAACAATAAGTCAAAAGAGTTAAGTCGAAAGTCAAAAAACGATTTCGTTCGTTTTTGACTTTTTTTTATTTATCCTTCCTTCTGACTTCTGACTTTTTCTCTTTTAACTTTTTAAACGGCTTCCGAAACAACTTCCTTCACCTCAGGTATCATCCGTTTAAGCAATCCTTCAATCCCTGCTTTTAGCGTTATTGTTGAGGATGGACAGCCACTACAGGCTCCACGTAATTGAACAGTTACAACTCCGTCAATAAAACTTTTGAATGTAATACTTCCTCCATCACCTTCTACTGCAGGACGAATATATTGTTCTAATGCTTCCACAATTTTTACTTCAATCTCATTTGTTGGTGCAGTATGTTCTGTAAATACTTCTTTTGTTTCTGTAAAAGTATTATCAATAGCAACGTTTGCTTTTGGAACTTCAGTTATGATTGGTTTGCCTTCGCTTAAATAAATGCGAATAAAATCTCTCAACTCTAAAGTAACTTCTTCCCATTGAATAGAATCTATTTTTGTAATTGTTACAAAATTCGCAGCCATAAAAACGGCTTTTACAAATGGAAATTCAAAAAGTTTTGCAGCAAGAGGAGAACCTTTCGTTTCTGCTTTTGATAAATATTGAGCAGTTGCACCATCATGCACCATCAATTGGTTTGCAACAAACTTCATAGATGAAGGATTTGGAGTGCTCTCTGCGTATATGATAATCGGCTTTTTAACGATTGTGTCCATCTTTTCTGTAATTTTGAATTGCAAAGATACGCAATCTGCGTACAAAATTATATGAAAAGAAAAATTGACTTTTTGATTATTGGTTCCGGGATAGCAGGATTGAGTTATGCACTAAAAGTAGCTCAACATGGGAAGGTGTGCATGATTACCAAAGCTAATGAAGACGAAAGTAATACCAAATATGCACAAGGCGGAATCGCTGCTGTGATGTACAGTCCGGATAGTTACGAAAAACATATACAAGATACTTTGATTGCTGGTGATGGCATGTGTGATGAAGAAATTGTTCGAATGGTAATTACAGAATCAACCGAAAGAGTTAATGAATTAATAGCCTGGGGAGCAAAGTTTGATAAAACAGAAAGTGGAGAATACGATTTAGCAAAAGAAGGTGGTCACTCCGAACATCGCATACTTCATCATAAAGACAATACAGGTTATGAAATCGAACGTGCATTGTTAGCAGCAATCCATAAACATCCAAACATCGAAATTTTAGATCATCATTTTGCAATTGATGTTTTAACACAACATCATTTAGGAAAAGAAGTAAACAGTCGCACACCCGATATTGAATGTTACGGTGCTTACGTTTTGAATTTGCGTACAAATAAAATCGAAACCATTTTAGCGAAAACCATTTTGATGGCAACTGGCGGTGCCGGACATGTATACAGTACAACTACTAATCCTACAATTGCTACAGGCGATGGTGTTGCAATGGTTTATCGTGCTAAAGGAAGAATTGAAGGAATGGAATTTTATCAGTTTCATCCAACCTCTTTATATAATCCAGGTGAGAGTCCGTCTTTTTTAATTTCAGAGGCAGTTCGTGGTTTCGGTGGAATTTTAAAAACCATTGATGGAAAAGAATTCATGCAAAAATACGATGAGCGAAAATCATTAGCTCCACGTGATATTGTGGCACGTGCAATTGATAATGAAATGAAAACACGCGGAGATGATTATGTGTATTTGGATTGCCGTCATTTAGATAAAGAAGAATTGATAAAACATTTTCCAAATATTTATCGGAAATGTTTGAATTTAGGAATCGATATTTCCAGAGATTATATTCCAGTTGTCCCGGCAGCGCATTATATGTGTGGTGGAATTAAAGTAGATAAACAAGGTCGAAGTAACATTAATAACTTGTATGCAATTGGAGAATGTTCGTCAACCGGATTGCATGGAGCAAATCGTTTAGCATCCAATTCGTTGTTAGAAGCCGTTGTTTATTCACATCATGCAGCGATGAGTGCAATTGAAAATTCAAAAAAAACAAACTTTTGTGAATCAATTCCTGATTGGGATGCAGAGGGCACAGCTCATCCTGAAGAAATGGTTTTATTGATTCAAAGTTTAAGAGAAGTACAAGCCATTATGACCAATTATGTTGGAATAGTGCGTTCGGATATTCGTTTACAAAGAGCATTTGACCGTTTGGAAATTTTGTATAAAGAAAACGAAGCATTGTATTTAAAAACAATTATATCTCCTAAATTATGCGAGTTAAGAAACATTATCAATGTTGCTTACATCATTATCAAACATGCGAGAAAAAGAAAAGAAAGTAGAGGATTGCATTATACAGTGAACTACCCGAAAACTACGAATTACGAATCTTAGCGAATTACGAACCTGCCTACCGGAGGCAGGTCTGTGTGTAATTATAATCTTTAGGGTTATCTATTCCCCTCTAGAGAGGGGTTAGGGGTGTGTTTTTGTTTTTGAAGATTCGCTCTACTATTTCCCTCTCGTTACCTGAAATCCTCCACCTAATGCGTAAGCAGTTACATCACCCTCAGCATTGTAAGTTGGTTTTACTTCCACATTTCTTCCTGTAACTTTACTAATTCCTATTGTTACAATTTGTGCTAAGTCCCAACCTGTGAATCTTTTTGATCTGCCATTTTTCTTTTGTACAGCCAATGATTCTTCATCCAATGTTTTTTCTTTTAATTTTTGAGCTACTACTTCTTTTAAAGAAAGGAATTCAGTTGGTTGTTGCCCTTCAACTCCGATCTGGGTGACATTGGTTGAAGGTTGTTGGCTTTCAATTTTAGCAAATACAGGAGTTTCTTCTTTGTTTATTTTCGGTTCTTCATTTTTAACAATTACTTCTTTTTCCGGAGCGATTTCGATTTTATTTTCTTTTTTGTTTTCAGCAATGTTGTTTTTAGGTTGCTCATTAATAATAACCGGAGTTGTTTTAGAGCTGTCTTTGCGAACAGTTTTTGCTTTGTTGTTTTTTACAGTAACGGCAACTTGATTAGGAGCAACTGTATTATTTTCAATCGACTGATTGTTTTTCACAACTTCATTTGTTGTCGTAGTGTTTTCAATTGGCAACACTTTTTTATCAGCAAAATTTTGCTCGTTGTTTTTATTTCCATTGAAGATAAAGAATAATCCAATCAGTAAAGCGATAGAAGCTGCAGCGGCAACATAATAGAATAACGGTACAACTTTTCTTTCTTTGCGTTTTAATTCTTCTTTGTTTTCGTAAACAATGGTTGTGTCGGCTACCAATTTTGTTTGTTTGTACAAACTATAACTGTTTTGCATTTCTGCATCAACCGATAATTGTTGGTTTAACAAAACGTTTTCTTGTTTAGTAAGTAAACCTTCAACAGATGCTATTAATAAATCATCTGTAGTAACAACTGTTTTCTTTAATGATTCTTTGTTCTCAAAAATCACAGAAGTATCTGCAAACACTTTTGTTTTCTGAAACAATTCTAGCTCCGTTAAATATTGGGGATGTTGTTTTATAAAATTCTCTAATAAGTTTTTTTCAGTAGCAGTTAATGTATTTTCAACATTTCTAATAAAATAATCTTCTCTGTTTTCAAGAGTGATTTCTTTTTTCAAAGAGGCTTTTCCTTCGAAAGAAACGTTGGATAAATCATCCAGTGTTACATTTTCAAAACTTTCAAACTCTTCTTTTAGTTCCGGGTGTTGCTCAACAAACAATAACAAGTCAGCCACCTGTTGAGGTGAAAGATTTCCTTCATGGTAATCAAGGAAAAAAGCTTCGTAGTTATTTTTGTTAATGTTCATTTTATATTACGTTTTCCATTGCACCGATATAGTTCTTTAAAAAACCTCTTGCTCTGAAAATATATACTTTTACTTGTGACTCACTCAAATTTGTTATTTCTCCTATTTCTGCATAATTGTATCCTTCATAATCGCGTAACAGAATTACGGAGCGTTGTATTTCAGGTAATTTATTTAATGCTTCATTCAATATTTCTTTTAAATCGCTGTACTGGCGGTTTGAACTCAAGCTATTCAAATTCTCATCGGTCATATCGCCCTGTTTCTTATCCCGTCTGATTCTGTCTATCATAGTACGATAAGCAGTCGTAAACATGTAAGATTTGGCATTTGTACTCTCCACTTCCGATACTTTTAACCACAATTTTTCGTAAGTATCCTGCACAATATCGCGCGCTTTCTCCGAATCCTTAATATTCTTAAGGATAAACCGGTAAAGGTTATCTGCATGTAAATCAACAGTTTTGTTGAATTCTTCGACTGTCATTGTAGCGTTTTAGTGCGATTTCAGGATTAGGACGATTAAGTAAGGGTAAAGTTACAGCAATTTTGAAAAAAATGCTTATATTTGATTTACCATCCCCTTGATACTCATTTATATCTTAGAAAAAATTGTTCAATGAAAAAGAGCTATTTAACGTTATTTATTATAATAACTGGATTTATCACATCTTCAAGTCAAACATTACTTCCTGTGGGTGCTGGAATCCCATCATCGTATGGAATGTATTGCGGGACTGTCGTTTTCAATAACGAAATATATGCTGCAGAGCCAAGTAAAATATTTAAGTGGGATGGAACTTCATGGGTAAATATTGGCATATCCGTAGATTATGCTATTATTTGCATGCAGGTATATAATTCAGAACTATATGTTGCAGGATGGTTTACAACATTTAATGGGAGTTCAGTGAACCGGATAGTAAAATATGATGGTTTAACTTGGCAACCAGTAGGAACTGGTGTTTTGGTAAATGGAGGTGATGTAGGCGGAGTTGAAAAGATGACAGTTTATAATGGTGAGCTAATTTTACTTGGAGGTTTTATTCAAGCAGGCAGTTTGCTGGCAAACAAAATTGCAAGATGGGATGGTTCAAATTTCAACCTATTAGGAAATGGATTTCCGGGTGCTCAAGTCGCTTCTACTCCCTCAATGCTAGTTTATAACAGCGATCTGTATGTTTTTTCTCAGTTAGATACTGCAGGAACTATTCCAGTAAGTAATGCTGCAAAGTGGGATGGTGCAAATTGGTCTGGCGTTGGTGCAGGATTGAATCAATGGCCGATTGCTTCAACAGTGCATGATAGTTCAATTTATGTAGGAGTAAATACTTCTGATACGACTTCAATGGTAAAAAAATGGACTGGCTCAAATTGGGTGAATGTCGGTACTTCTTCATTTGATTTTTCATGGAATTTAGTAGCGGATCTTAAATCTTATAATGGTTGTTTATATGCAACTGGCTATTTTGATACCATTGGTGCTGTTGCTGCAAAAAATATTGCAAGATTTGATGGTGTTAACTGGAATGCTGTAGATAATGGTGTAGATGGAATGGGACAGTTTTTTGTTGAATACGATAGCGCATTATATATGACAGGTGATTTTATTACAGCAGGCACTCTCACTATGAACAATGTTGTTGTATTGGATTCTCCTCCAACATGTATTCCATTATCAATAGATGAAGATTTAAAATTGAATAGTTTTGTGGTCTTTCCAAATCCAACCAATGGTTTATTGCAAATCAAAACCGAGCGAGAAATAATTTCATTAGAAGTGTTAGATGTTTTCGGAAGAAGAATATTTTATTCAGAAAATAATCAAACTGAAATAAATATTTCAGATTTTGAAAATGGAATTTATTTTGTTCGTTTGAGTGATTCGAAAAAAAATAGCATCACTAAAAAAATTATTAAAAATTAAAACCTCAAGCCTATGAAAAAAATCTTACTTAAATCAATTTTTGCAATCGTTTTTGTTTTCTCTTTTAGCAACTCATTTGCTCAGTGGAGTTACGATCAATATTTTGATGGTGCCGACTCTCTATTCATTTCTAATTCTTTGCGAGTAGAAATTGACCCAACACCAAGTAATATTTGGCAAGTAGGAAAACCGCAAAAAGTGATTTTTGATAGTGCGGCATCACTACCGAATGCTATCGTAACAGATACTATTAATTATTATCCTAATAACAATATTTCCACATTTAAGTCTGCTGTAAATGTTTTAGGTTATACACATGGAATACTAGGAATTCAATGGAAGCAAAAATTGGACATGGATGAATACCGTGATGGAGGAATGGTCGAGTTTTCAGTAGATCATGGGGCAACTTGGGCAAGCGCATTTAATAACCCCAATGTCTATAATTTTTTCGGATTTCCAACTCCGGATTTTGATACTTTGTTAACCGGTGAATATGCTTTTAGTGGCACTGATTCCTTATGGCGAGATGTTTGGTTGTGTTTTGATATGACTTGGTTGTCTTTTTCTACAGATACTATCCTGGTTCGTCATACTTTTATATCGGATTCAATCAATAACAATAAAGAAGGTTGGATGATCGATAATATGAATGCACACATTACAATGTTGCATCCTGTGAAAGAAAATGCATCGGCTGAATATTTCAATGTATATCCAAATCCAGCTAAAAATATTGTGAATATTGAGTTGCAGCGACTCAATGAATATCACATTATAGAAAAAATGCAGCTTATAAATTCGGAAGGGAAATTAATGCAAGAGTGGAAAAATATTCCGACTCGTTATTGGATTGATGTCAGCAAATATGCGAATGGAATGTATTTTTTGAAAATAAAATCCAATCTCAAGTCGAAAACAATTCCAATTTCAATTCAGAAATAGTTTTGATATTATGCAAAAGAGCAAAACTTTTTTTGCCATAATCGCAGTTTCTATCGTTTTTTTCTGTGGCAAAGTTTCAGTCACACCGTATTCGTTTCCGGAAATGATGTATTTCCCGAAGGTGCCTGTCTTTGCTTCAAACCCAACTACTGTTGAAGGTGCCGATGTTGGAAGGTATTTGTTTTACGACCCAATTTTAAGTTCGGACAGCACCATTTCTTGTTCCAGTTGTCACAATCAACAAACAGCATTTACTAATTCAACTGCATTTAGTGTAGGTGTGAATGGCGGAAAAACAGATAGAAATGCTTTGCCTTTGTTTAATCTCGCTTGGCATCCGTATTATTTTTATGATGGAAGAGCTAAAACATTGGAAGATCAAATTTCTCATCCAATCAAAGCAAAAAACGAAATGAACATGCAATGGGATTTGATTTTGAAAAAGTTGAATGCAAGTAAATTTTATTTAAAAAAATTCAAAACGATTTATGATGCTGAAAAAATTGACAGCACACACGTGAAAAATGTAATTGCTCAATTTTTGCGAACATTAATTTCTTATCAATCTAAGTTTGATAGAATCATTGCGAAGAAAGATAAATTTAATCAAGAAGAGTTTAACGGTTTTGGTTTAGTGAACAATCAAATTAAAGGAGATTGTTTTCATTGTCACCCAAGTGATGGAAATGGGCTCATGACAAAGTTTGCCTTTAGTAACAATGGATTAGATTCTATTTATGATGCAGATAAATACAAAGACAAAGGAAGAGGTGCAATCACTGGAAACAAAAGCGATAATGGAAAATTTAAAATTCCTTCGTTAAGAAATATTGCTCTAACAGCACCGTATATGCATGATGGTAGATTTAAAACATTAGAAGAAGTGCTGGATTTTTATAGCACAGGTGTTCACACGAGTGCGAATGTGGATTCAAAAATGGGGTATGCTTATCAAAAAGGAGTAAAGCTTACGAAAGAAGAAAAAAAAGATATTGTTGCTTTCTTGAATACACTTACGGATTCAGTTTTTATAAACAAGAAAGAATTTAGTAATCCGTTTATAAAGTGAGTAGGTTTTCTAATAAGGACTCTCGAAATCCCCCTAGCCCCCTTTTCCAAAGGGGGAATAGATTCTACTAATGACTAGTTTAACACCCAGATTCGTAATATTTGTAACGATTAGCTATCCGTACTAATCATTCAACTTCAACACCGCCATAAATGCACTTTGTGGAATTTCTACACTTCCAACTGAACGCATTCTTTTCTTTCCTTCTTTTTGTTTTTCCAACAATTTACGTTTACGGGAAATATCACCACCATAACATTTTGCAGTAACATCCTTACGCATAGCTTTGATAGTTTCGCGAGCAATAATTTTTGCACCGATTGCTGCTTGAATAGGTATTTCAAATTGTTGACGTGGAATTAATTCTTTTAATTTCTCACACATTTTTTTGCCAAACTCATAAGCGTTATCACGATGAATTAAGGATGACAATGCATCTACAGGTTCGGCATTTAACAAAATATCCATTTTTACTAAATCGGATGCACGGTAATCCAATGGAGAATAATCAAATGATGCATATCCTTTTGAAATGGTTTTTAATCTATCGTAAAAATCAAATACAATTTCTCCCAAAGGCATTTCAAAAATTAATTCTACTCTGTCGGTAGTTAAATAATTTTGATTTACAATTATACCACGTTTGTTGATACATAAACTCATAATAGAACCAACAAAATCTGCTTTGGTAATTACCTGAGCTTTGATATAAGGTTCTTCTACGCGGTCCAATTTACTTGGATCAGGCAAGTCAGATGGATTGTTTACCAATAATTTTTCGCCTTTAGCAGTGTATGCATGGTAGGATACGTTGGGAACCGTAGTAATTACGGTCATGTTAAATTCACGTTCCAAACGTTCCTGAATAATTTCCATGTGAAGCATTCCTAAGAATCCACAACGGAATCCGAAACCTAATGCTGCTGATGATTCGGGTTCCCATGTTAGTGATGCATCATTCAGTTGCAATTTTTCCATTGAATAACGTAGCTCTTCAAAATCTTCCGTATCTACCGGATAAATTCCTGCAAATACCATTGGCTTTACATCTTCAAATCCTTGAATTCCACTTTCGCAAGGATTCGCAATTGTTGTAATTGTATCGCCTACTTTTACTTCGCGAGCATCTTTAATTCCTGAAATGATATAACCTACATCACCTGTTTTTACTTCATTTCGTGGATCTTGTTTTAATTTTAAAACACCAATTTCATCAGCATTGTATTCAGCTCCTGTGTTCACAAATTTTACCCGCTCACCTTTTTTTAATGTACCGTTTACAATTTTGAAATAGGCAACAATCCCTCGGAAAGAATTATATACCGAATCGAAAATCAAAGCTTGAAGTGGTGCTTTAGCATCACCTTTTGGAGCCGGGATCCGGTCAACAATAGCAGCAAGAATCTCATGAACTCCTGTTCCTGTTTTTCCGGAAGCAGCCATAATTTCTTCACGTTTGCAACCAAGTAAATCCACAATTTGGTCTTTTACAACTTCAGGCTCAGCACTTGGTAAATCAATTTTATTCAGGATAGGAATAATTTCCAAATCATTTTCCAGCGCTAAGTATAAGTTTGAAATAGTTTGTGCCTGAATTCCCTGAGCGGCATCCACAATCAGTAAAGCGCCTTCACAAGCAGCAATGGAGCGGGAAACCTCATAAGAAAAATCAACGTGACCTGGTGTATCAATTAAATTGAAAATATATTTTTTGCCATCTTTTTCATAATCCATTTGTATGGCGTGACTCTTAATGGTAATTCCGCGTTCTTTTTCCAAATCCATGTCATCCAACACTTGTGCTTGCATGTCGCGTTTGCTGATGGTATTGGTATATTCTAAAAGACGGTCGGCAAGGGTACTTTTACCGTGGTCGATGTGAGCAATGATGCAAAAATTTCTGATGTTCTCCATTTCTATACTATTCCTTTTCTTTTAAAGGAGTGCGAATTTACTAAATATTATGCAAATTATGGGAGTTTTCTTTATTAAACCAGCTATAAGAAGGTAAAACGACAGATTACTTCAAACTACCTTCACTACTGGCAATCGGAGATAATGTATATTTTGCAATCAATCCACTTTGAACAATTTCAAGCTTAAAATAAGGCTGTTCAGTGGCTGAACAAGTGAATTCTATTTTTTCGGAAGCAACCATTCCTTTGCCTACGGCTACAATATTCTTACCAGTTGGTGCATCAAAGAATTTTATTTTCCCCATATCAATTGCTCCTACTTTTTTATCATTTATATAAACGGGAATGTCTATTAAAGCACTTTGTAGCTGTCGTTTCCGGATAATCCATATTCCCGGGCCATCCACTATTTGAGGCTTTTCGTTTTTGTTTTGAATCCATCTGATTGTCAATAAAAGCACAAGCATTGGCAAAAGAAAAGTAAGCATAGTTAGCAGCATAACTAACAATACAGGGTAGGTATCTCCAATATTTGGTGCAAAAAGTTCCATCCAAAATAATGCTGGTTGTAGTTCTGCGATTACTGCAAATACTGAATAAGCAAGAGTTGAGAGTGTATAGATAAGTGTAAGAGTCTTTTTCATGGTTTTGCTAACTAGTGTATCAAAAATATGCAAAATTGCTTGGTCTCAATATATTAATTTGGTTTTTCGTTCTCCAAGCCTTTACTTTGCACCCGAAATTTAATTTAACTTGTCGGCAGATAGATCTGCAATTGCCTTATTATGAAAGTAACTGATCACATCAAACAAGCTCAATCGACCTTGTTTTCTATCGAAATTCTTCCACCATTAAAAGGAAAAAGTATTCAGTCAATATTTGATGGAATAGACCCGTTGATGGAGTTTAAGCCATCGTTTGTGGATGTGACTTACCATCGTGAAGAATATTTATACAAAAAACGTGAAGGCGGTTATTTGGAAAAAGTGAGTATCCGTAAGCGTCCGGGAACAGTTGGAATTTGTGCTGCTATTATGAATAAATATCATGTGGATGCAGTTCCTCATATTATTTGTGGTGGTTTCAGTAAAGAAGAAACAGAGAATGCATTGATTGATTTACACTTTTTAGGGATTGATAACGTATTGGCTTTACGAGGCGATTCTATTAAAAGTGAACCAGAGTTTGTTCCGGAGCCGGGCGGACACCATTATGCAATTGATTTGGTAAAACAAATTGTGAGCATGAACAAAGGCAAATACATGGATGAAGATTTAGCAGATGTTGCACCAACAAATTTTTGTATTGGAGTTGCTGGTTACCCCGAAAAACATTTTGAAGCGCCAAATATGATTTCAGACATGAAGCATCTGAAAACAAAGATTGATGCAGGTTCGGAATACATCGTTACTCAAATGTTTTTTGATAACTCTAAATATTTTGAATATTTGAAAATGTGTAAGGAACAAAATTTAAATGTTCCCATTATTCCGGGATTAAAAATTATCACATCAAAAAAACAAGCAACAACACTTCCGAAAATTTTTAAGATTGATGTGCCACAAGCATTGTTAGAAGAAATAGAAAAGTGCAAAACAGATGCTGATGTGAAAGAAGTTGGAATAGAATGGTGCATCAATCAATCAAAAGAATTGATTAAAGCCGGAGCACCATGTTTACATTATTATACTATGGGAACTTCTGAAGTTACAAGAAGAGTGGCGAGTAAGGTGTTTTAACCTCATCCCGACCTCACCCCCAACCCTCTCCTAGAAAAGGAGAGGGGAGAAAATAAAAAAAATCCCGCTCCGTAATTTACGGAGCGGGATTTTTTTATTTAGTAAACTATTTTACTTAGTTAATACGATGCGTTTTGTATAAACTTGATCACCAATATTTACAGAAACAAGATAAATTCCTGCAGGATGATTTTCTGCATCAAACTCTACTGATTGTTTTCCTTGATTTTGTGCTACGTTATTAGCAAGTGTCTCCACTTTGTTGCCTAAAACATCAAACACAGTAATTGTAACATTTGCACTTTCTTTTAATTCATAAAAGATATTAGTGTTATTACTAAAAGGATTCGGGAAAGCATTGAGGTTGATTTTGTTTTCTGTAATATCATTTATTCCTGCAAAAGATGGCCCTAATGTATATTGAATAAAATATAACATCATCTCATCATCTGTTGTTAAACCAAAGAATACATTTGATGGTCCGTTATTATTGAAAGTAGCCTGTTGTATCAAACCATTTCTCCAATCTACAGTTAACAGTGGATCAAACAATTCAACCGGAGGATGCTCCCAATCATAATATCCTTGATTGAACGTATAATCAGAGTTATAGAATCCTTCATAGATTTGAGCTCCTGTACTTCCTCCCGGATTTCTTAAAAAGATATCGAAGTCAACACCATACTTATGAGTATGCGAAGAAAGCAACCAGATGTTCACCATGTTTGTTGCGCCAGCATCAAATTCCGCACTGCTAAATGAAACGTTTGTGCTTGTGTTTGGAATAAAAATACTTGTGTTTGTGATAATATCACTATACATAATACTTGCAGCAGTACCTTTTGGTTGAGTGTACACATTGAAATACACATCTGTTGCTAAAACCGAATCGGGATTTGAATTAAAGAAATGATGATTCAAATCCAACACAGTACTTGTTTCCCATTGATAAGCTGTTGTTGGTGGTAATAAGTCATTTCGTGATGCTTGAAATGCACTCACCATATTGTTGTATCCATCAGAAGAACCTGCTCCGGTTGAAGGATTTTGAATACGAAGTGCATCTGTGAAACTTGCAGCAGCACCAGGTAAAAATTTATAAATAATGTAGTGATGTGATTGAGATGATAAAAACAATTCAATACGATTTACTTCTAATGTATCAGGTAAATTCAAATTGTGTTTTAAGAAATATTCTACTTCTGAATTCACATCTAAAAATACTTTTCCAACGTGAATTTGAAAAGAACCCGGGTCAGTTGGCAATGGATGAGCCGGAGCTACACTGGTAATTCCATAACCATCATAGTATTGATTTACAACGGCTGTATCAACTACTAATCCTGTTTGAGGAGCACCTGCATAAATCCACTGACGGATTAATTCAATTTCTTTGTTTGTTAATGGAACAGCACTTCCGCCATCAGGCATTACGTTTCCTTCACCTGCAAATAATCCATTATCAGGATCTAAACCGTTTTGACATTTACGCAATAAATAACTTCTGTGTGGATCACCTGGTTTAATACGTTTATCACCGCGAGCCAAAGCAGCCGGGTTATTTGGGTTAGCATTTACTATGCTGGTATAAACTGTTGAAGAAGGAGCGATAAGATTTAAGCCTCCTGCCGGACTACTTGCATCGTGGCAAGTAACACAATTTGCTTGAAAAATATTGTAGATATCTGCATAAGTTGATTGTGCTTTAGCAAAAGATGCCTGAAGTACAAATGCAATAAACAATAATTTAATTGTAGTAGTTTTCTTCATGAGTGATGTTTTAAGTAATTAAATCGATAGCTAATTTAAGATAATTTGACGAATAGAAAAGCGATAAGTTTAAATTTTATTGAAAATGCTGATTTAATGTGCGTCTACACTTCGACTACGCTCAGTGTGACGGCTCCGTACGTCAGGCTGAGCGTAGTCGAAAACTTTACCCTTTCGGAAGCATCTTGGCAATATACTTCCCAACAATATCAAACTCAATATTTACAATAGATCCCGGTTGAAAGCTTTTGAAATTGGTATTTTCAAATGTGTAGGGAATAATACAAACGGAGAAGGAATTGTCTTTAGAATTAACAACAGTTAAGCTTACACCATTTACGCAAACCGAACCTTTTTCTACAGTTACATTTCCTTTTGTTGCATCATATTCAAATGTAAAAGTCCAACTGCCATTTGTTTCTTCCATTTTTGTGCAAACAGCTCTTTGGTCTACATGCCCTTGAACAATATGTCCATCCAATCTATCACCTGCTTTTAAACAGCGCTCTAAATTTATTTTATCGCCACTATTCAATAAACCAATGTTGGTTTTTTGAATGGTTTCATCAATGGCAGTTACAGTATAAGAATCGTTTTTAATATCAACCACCGTTAAGCAAACACCATTGTGTGCAATGCTTTGGTCGACCTTAAGTTCTTTGGCGAATGGAGCTTTTACAGTAATGTGTAAATTGCTTTTTTCTTTTTGGATGGCAACAACTTCTCCTAATCCTTCTATAATTCCTGAAAACATATTATTGTGACGGATTTGATCCTTCATTAATTAATTGAACAAAACCTTTTAAAGTACGAGGCTTGATTCCATCAATACGGATTTCGTTTACTGTACATACATAGAAATAAACTCCATCCGTACATTTTCCTTTTGTGTCTTTACTTGTTCCATCCCACAATACATTTGGATCATCCGTTTCAAACATCAACAATCCCCAACGATCGTAAATTTTAATGTCTACATCTTTTACAAATCTCCAGTTTGGAAGCGGTGTAAAGAAATCATTTTTATTATCTCCGTTTGGAGTAAATACGTTTGGTAATTCGTACTCGGGACAATTATCCACACAAATTTTATTTACTATCGGACTTTCATTTGGAGTAATTGCCGAGTCGACAGCCGTTACAGCATAACATCCGGCAATAGATGGAACTCCTTCATAATAATAAATAGGCAACATGTAACTGGTTTGACTCATGTCCGTTGTGCTGTATATGAGTTGCAGCGGATCATCCACTGTTGGTGCAAAATAAATGTTTATTTGAACAGCATCTTGTTCAGCACAATTTGTATTTGGATTTATCCATGTAATGGTATTCTGTATAACATCACAATCTGTCACAACATCAAACGGTGGTTGACACGGTGGAACTAAATCCACTGGTGTTTCACATTTTATTTGCGAATAGTTGCGCAATGGTTTTGGTAAAGTAGTATCCGAATATTCTCCAATTGCTAAAACGCGGTAACAGTATTCTACTTCATTTACTAAGCCTGTATCTGCGTAAGCTAAAGTAGTTGTGCTGTCAATTAAATTGAAAATAGTAGAGCCCGGACTAGTTTCTCTATAAATGTGATAGATGTAATTATTCCAAGGCACAAAATGTTGCCAGGTTAAGTTCACTTGTTTATCAGCCGGTGTAGATGATAAAAATACAGATGAAGCAGTTTGCGTAGAGCCTTTAAAAATAGTATTAGAATAAAATTCTACTTTGTATGTCCATTTTTCTGTATCCGTATTTAATCCTGTACTTACATAACCTGTATCGGTTAAATTCCAAAATGCAGGATACGTATAAGAGGCTTCCATAACATATGCTGAAGCAGGAGGATTAAATCCAGGTGCTTTCATCAAACGATATTCGTATGGAGGAGGATTTACAATTGTATCTAAATTTCCTGCATTACCAACTGGTTTCACCCAATGTGTCCAAATAGTTCCGGTAGATGAATTGGTTGTCATAACACTTACGTTTGTTATAATCGGAACATCACGAACCAATTGAGCACATACATTATCTGAAGCAATACTTTGTGATCCATCCAAATAATAAGCAACAACAATGTAAGAGTAATCAACACCATTCGTTAATCCTGCTCCACCATTATTATCAATAAAATTTGTAGTAGTATAACTAACCGTTCCAATTAAAGTATAACCGGTATAAGCAGGAACACCTGTCTCACATGGTCCGGGCGACCAAGGGTCACAAACATTTTTACGATATATGAAAAACTTTTTGAGTGGATTTGTTCCGGTGCTGTCACAGAATGGATAATTCCAATTAAGAATAATACTGGTACCACTTGGAACTGCTGTTAATCCTGTTGGAGGAGGAGCAATCACACGAATAAATACTGATTCGAAATTTACTAACGGAGAAGCATCGCCATCCGTTGCTTTAAAAGTAACTAAGTATGGATATAGTTGTATTTGACTACAACTAGGATTCCAGTCAAATGTTCCACTGGCAGTACCTATTCCTGAGACAGAAGTAAAAGTTGCAGGAGGAGTTTCTGTTGGTAAAAGCGGACCACCTGTTGCTGTTAATGTTAATGTGTTTGCTTGAGCATCGGATGCAGTAATATTAAAATTTAAGTTGCTTCCAGCCAACACACATGTATCGTTTAGGTCAGATATTGTAGGGCTAGTATTAGCACATGCAGCAACCGTTATTTGCATATCACGGAGGACAGAGCCAATGTAATAGCGAATATTTGTTCCGGGCAATAACCGGTATTCTTTTATGAGAATAGCAACGTTGTAATCGCAAATCATAGTTGGAACACACCAAACTAAATCTCCTTTAAGCGGATCAATGCTACTTGCATTCATGTTTGGAGGATATGACCACAATGGGATTGGAACGCCACTCGCATAACAAACACTTAAGCTATAATACAAACTGTCTCCATCTGCATCAACTGCTCCCGGATTGTGTTCAAAGCATTCACCAACACAGGCATCGTCTAGTGGAAGATTAACTAAAACTGGTGAACTGTTTTGCCCTAAAAAAGGAGAAATCACTAATTCCGAACGTAGGAAAAAAGATTCATTATCTGAATCGGGAATGTTACAAATGCCTGAATTTCTATTAGGGTCTTCCATTGTAATAATGTAATTGCCCGGCCCGTAATAATTGTGCGTTGTTTTGTAAACATTCCATCGTGTTGTTGCAGTAATTAAAATACCATCCAATTCAGTATCACAAAGACCACTTGTAGTTCCATTTACACGCGGAGCAATTGCTGTATCACCGTCTCCGAAATGAACATTGAGTGTGCATTTATCTGTTCCGGAAGGACCAACCCATTTTGTATATGTGGTAATGGTAATCTCGTAATTATAAGGAAGTGCCGGTGTTCCGATATATCTATACGTAATTTCTCCCGCACGATTGTGTGTGGCAAATGAATTGGAAAAACCAATCAAAAGAACCAGTATAGAAAGAAGTAATTTTTTCATCAAAACAATCCTCAAAAAAATAGAACTCTAAATTACGGATTTTATTTCATTATTCCGTCTAAAATCACAAATTTCCCTTTGTTTATGAAAAACTATTTGGCAGGATTGTACCCTTCATTAATTAATTGAACAAAGCCTTTTAAAATACGAGGCTTGATTCCATCAATACGAATTTCGTTTACTGTACACACATAGAAATAAACTCCATCCGTACATTTTCCTTTTGTGTCTTTACTTGTTCCATTCCACAGTACATTTGGGTCATCTGTTTCAAACATCAGCAATCCCCAACGATCATAAATTTTTATGTCTATATCTTTTACAAATCTCCAGTTTGGAAGTGGTGTAAAGAAATCGTTTTTATTATCTCCGTTTGGAGTAAATACGTTTGGTAATTCGTACTCCGGACAATTATCCACGCAAATTTTATTTACTATCGGACTTTCGTTTGGAGTGATTGCAGAGTCGACAGCCGTTACAGCATAACAGCCGGCAATAGACGGAACACCTTCATAGTAATAAATTGGCAACATATAACTTGTTAAACTCATATCTGTTGTGCTGTAAATAAGTTGGAGTGGATCATCCACAGTTGGTGCAAAATAAATATTTATTTGAACAGCATCCTGCTCAGCACAAGTTGTATTTGAGTTTATCCAGGTAATGGTGTTTTGGATTACATCGCAATCTGTCACAAGATCAAATGGCGGCTGACATGGTGGAACTAAATCCACAGGTGTTTCACACTTAATTTGTGAATAGTTGCGCAATGGTTTCGGTAAAGTGGTATCCGAATATTCTCCGATTGTTAAAATGCGGTAACAATATTCCACTTCATTTACTAAGCCTGTATCTGCATAAGTTAAAGCTGTTGTGCTGTCAATTAAATTGAAAATTGTTGAGCCAGGACTGGTTTCTCTGTAAATGTGATAGATGTAATTATTCCAAGGCACGAAATGTTGCCAGGTTAAATTAACTTGTTTATCAGCAGGTGTAGATGATAAAAATACAGATGAAGCAGTTTGCGTAGAACCTTTTAATATTCCATTCGAATAAAAATCTACTTTATAAGTCCATTTTTCCGTATCCGTATTTAATCCTGTGCTTACATAACCGGTATCTGTTAAATTCCAAAATGCGGGATAACTGTAGGATGTTTCCAAAACATAAGCTGAAGCGGGGGGATTAAATCCAGGAGCTTTCATCAAACGGTATTCGTATGGAGGAGGATTTACGATAGTATCTAAATTTCCTGCATTGCCAATTGGTTTAACCCAGTGCGTCCAAATTGTTCCGGTAGATGAATTGGTAGTCATTACACTAACATTTGTAATAATCGGAACATCACGGACAAGCTGAGCACAAACATTTGCAGAAGCTAAACTTTGAGAACCATCGGAATAATAAGCAACAACAATGTAAGAATAGTCAACCCCATTTGTTAATCCTGCTCCGCCATTATTATCAGTAAAAGTTGTAGTAGCATAACTAACCGTTCCAATTAAAGTATAACCGGCATAAGCAGGAACACCTGTTTCACATGGTCCGGGCGACCAAGGATCACACACATCTTTCCGATAGATGAAAAACTTTCTCAGAGGATTTGTCCCTGTACTGTCACAAAACGGATAATTCCAATTCAGAATAATACTGGTACCACTTGGAACTGCAGTTAATCCTGTTGGAGGAGGAGCAATAACACGAATAAATACGGATTCGAAATTCACTAATGGTGTAGACAAATCTCCGTCAGTTGCCTTAAATGTAATCATATAAGGTAATAATTGAACCTGGCTGCAACTAGGGTTCCAATCAAATGTTCCAATTGTAGTCCCAACTCCTGGTACTGATGTGAAAGTTGCAGGTGGGCTTGCAGTCGATAAAAGCGGACCACCTGTTGCTGTTAAAGTAAGAGGAGTTAATAGATCGGAATCAGTTGCAGTAACATTAAAATTTATATTACTACCTGCAATCAAACAAGTATCAGTCATATTGTTTATTTGCGGAGGTGTATTTGAACAAGAGCCGACAGTTATTTGCATATCGCGTAATACCGAGCCAATATAAAACCAAGTATTCGGTCCTGGCAAAAAACGATATTGCTCAATAAGAATAGCAATGTTATATATACAGATTTCAGGAGGCACACACCAAACCAAATCACCATTTAGTGGATTGATGCTACTAGAGTTCATATTTGTTGGGAATGTTCAGAAAGGGATAGGTAATCCATCTTCCCCATAACATGTTGATAAGCTATAATACAAACTATCTCCATCAATATCATAAGCTCCAGGATTGTGCTCAAAGCAAACACCTACACAGGCATTATCAATGGGCGGATTAATTAAAAAAGGAGAATTATTATTACCAAGAAATGGGTTAATGACTAATTCGGAACGAAGAAAAAATGGTTGATTCTCTGAATCTGGAATATTACAAACATCATCAATTTGGTTCATTTCTTCCATTGTAATTATATAATTCCCAGGACCATCGTAATTGTGGTAAGCAACGTAAATATTCTTTCTTGTCGTTGTTCCCGGTATCATCTCTCCTTCAGCACTTGAGGGAGCACATGGACTCGTATAGGCACCATTGATTCTTGGAGCAATTGCAGTATCACCATCTCCAAAATGTACTACTAATTCACAGTTGTCCGTGCTTCCTGTGCTTGTCCATTTTGTATATGTTGTAATTGTAATACGATATTTGTATGGTGTTGTTGAAGTTCCAACATATTCATAAGTAATTTCTCCAGCTTCAAAGTGTGTGGCAAATAAATTTTGTGCTGAAACAAAAAGAAAAAAGAAAAAGAGTAGTTTTTTCATCCTATAAAGTTAGACCATTAAACTATAGGAAGCAAAAGTATTTTAGGGAATAATATACATGTCTAGCAAAATACAACCAACAATGAAGTAGCTTCGTAATCAGGAGATCCCGTGTCGTGGCACGGGATGACGGCTACTAAAATGATACTCTACTCAATCGAACAAGTAGTAACATCCCAAGGAATACTGGCATAATGCTGATTGTAATAATCGTTGCATTTATCAGATGCTTTGCCTTTGGTGTTTTTTTCTGTAAAAGCAATTGTCTTGTTACCCGCAGAATCTGTACAAGTGCAGGTATAATCTTTTTTACAACTTGCTAAAAGCAGGATAGTAGAAAGAAATAGGATGGTATTTAGTTTGTTTTTCATTTTTCAGCGTTTTCTTTAGTCCTCATTGCTTCTCGACTCCGCTCGAAGTGACTACATAACTGTCATTTCGAGCAAAGTCGAGAAACTAATAATTAATTACTTGTTCCACCATATTTGAAGGCAGTTCGCGGTATTCGTATTGTTGTGTTCTTAATTGTGGTTCAAATCCTGCTTCTATAATTGCTTCCTGAATTCCTTTGGCTGTAAAGCGATGAGGTGCTCCTGCTGCAGAAACCACATTTTCTTCTAACATAATGCTTCCAAAGTCATTTGCTCCTGAATGTAAACACAACTTAGCCACATCTTTTCCTACAGTTAACCAACTTGCTTGTATGTTGATGACATTAGGAAGCATAATTCTGCTCATCGCAATCATACGAATGTATTCATCTCCACTCACATTGTTCTTTACTCCTTTGTGACGTTTCAATAAAGTTCCATCATCCATAAAGGGCCATGGAATAAAGGCTAAGAAACCTTTTGAGTCTTTTGGTTTTTCACTTTGCACTTGACGAATCCAAACTAAATGTTCGAATCGTTCTTCAATTGTTTCTATGTGCCCGAACATCATTGTTGCGGAAGTAGTAATATTTAATTGGTGTGCAGCACGCATCACATCTAACCATTCGCGACCGGTGCATTTTCCTTTAGAGATTAATCTGCGGACTCTGTCGTTTAAAATTTCAGCTCCGGCTCCAGGCAAACTATCCATTCCGGCAGCTTTCAAAGCTTTTAAAACTTCAGTATGTGTGGATTTTTCGAGTTTAGTAATGTGTGCTACTTCTGGTGGTCCGAGTGCATGTAATTTTATTTTCGGATACAATTTTTTGATGGAAGAAAAGGTATCTACATAAAATTTCAATCCCAATTCAGGATGATGCCCCCCCTGCAACAACAGCTGATCTCCGCCATATTTCAACGTTTCATCAATTTTTGTTTTGTAAGTTTCTATGTCGGTGATGTATGATTCTTTATGACCGGGAATACGATAAAAATTACAGAATTTACAATTGGCAGTACATACGTTTGTTGTATTTACGTTTCTGTCAATCTGCCAGGTTACTTTGCCGGGTTTTCCATTGTTTGGAAGCGAATCGGGCTTTTGAATTTTGCGCAATTCGTTGGCAACAAATACCAATTCGGCAGTAGGTGCATGTTTAAATAAATATACACCTTCTTCCTGTGAAAGAAACTCAAAATTTAATGCACGTTTTAATAATTGTTCGGTATTCATTTTAATAAATGTCTTATTTTAAAAGGCTTTTCAGCCAGTCTGGTAGTCGTTCGGAATTTCTGAATTCTTTTACTACATTTACTTTCTCAAAAGTAGAAATAATATGACGAATATCTCCAAGAAATCGACAATAAATAACAATGATAACGTTGTTTTGTTGTGTGGCAAGAATAATAGTTTTAATAACTATGGTTTGTCCAAACCGGAAATCGATTTTATCAAGAATGAAATTTCTAAAAATGACAAAAAATCAATTTGTTTGAATCAGCTTCACCGTTTGTTTATTGTTCAGGTAATTGATGTGAAAAAGGAAAAATATCAAACAACGGAGTTGCTTCGTAAAGCAGCAAGCACCGTTCATGGTTGGATTACAGACGCTAAAGTTGAAGCAGTAAATATTGTTGATGCAGATGGTAAAGCCATTGAAACATTAGCTTTTACAGAAGGATTGGCGTTGAGTAATTATCAGTTTTTGAAATACAAAAAGGAACGCGACAAAGAAAAGTTTTCTTTGAAATCAATTGCTATTGTATCAAAAAGTTTGAATGCCAAACAAATTGAAGAGTTGAATATTGTTGTTGAAGCAACTTGTTTGTCGAGAACCTTGGTAAACGAACCTGTGAATTTTTTAACTGCCACTCAGTTGTCCAAAGAGTTCCAAAAAATGGGTAAAGAAGCGGGATTCAATGTGGAGGTGTTCAACAAAGAAAAAATAAAAGCATTAAAAATGGGTGGTTTGTTATCCGTGAATTTAGGAAGTGTTGAGCCTCCTACATTCAGCATTATGGAATACAAACCAAGAAATGCAAAAAATAAACAACCAATCATTTTAGTTGGAAAAGGTGTTGTTTACGATACAGGTGGAGTGAGTTTAAAACCAACTCCAAACAGTATGGATATGATGAAATGCGACATGGCAGGTTCTGCTGCAGTTGCAGGAACTATGTATGCGATTGCAAAAGCAAAATTACCGGTTTATGTTGTGGGATTAGTTCCTGCTACTGATAATCGTCCGGGTGAAAACGCTTACGTTCCTGGAGATGTAATTACTATGTACAATGGTATGACAGTTGAAATGTTGAATGCTGATGCAGAAGGAAGAATGATTTTGGCAGATGCTTTATCGTACGCACAAAAATACAATCCGAAATTGGTAATTGATTTAGCAACCTTAACTGGTGCAGCTGTTGCAGCTATTGGAACATCAGGAATTGTAGCGATGGGAACAGCTGATGAAAGAACAAAAAATAAATTAAAACAAAGTGGGAATGCTGTTTTCGAAAGATTAGCTGAAATGCCATTTTGGGACGATTATGATGAATTAATTAAATCGGATATCGCTGACATGAAAAATTTAGGCGGGCCGTATGCAGGAAGTATTACTGCTGGAAAATTTTTAGCCCGATATATTAATTACCCTTGGATGCACTTTGATATTGCCGGTCCGGCATTTTTAACTGCAAAAGATAACTACAGAGTAAAAGGCGGCACAGGAGTTGGAGTACGGTTGCTGTTCGACTTTTTGAAAAACAATGCGTAAAATTTTTTTGAATGCGATTTTTTAAATTCTCTCTACTCGCTTTAACTCTTGTTTTTTTTGTAGCATTTCACATGCCTCAGAAAAAGGGTTTGCTTGCCGGAAAGAAGGTGTCTTTGCTTGTTGCAGAATATGACGATAATGCAGCATCAAACAATATGCAACATTTGGTGAACTATCATTTTCTCGATGGTGCAATGGTTTCAAAGGAAACTGTTATTTCTCTTCCCACAAAAAAAGCAGGTGTCACTGGAAATTATGTTCGTTTCGATTTAGGAAAAAACAGAATTTATCGCAATCGTTATGTGATTACAGGAATAGGAAATGTAATCGATATCAAAACAAAAAAATTATTGGTTTTTGAGCGCGGTGATTTTGTTGCTTTTCGTGGCGACAGTATTGTTTTTCGCACAAATGATATTTTCAAAGGCAAATATTTTTCGGTATTGGATTTAAGAACAGAAAAGTTTGGTAATGTTGAGAATCCAAATTATAATCCTATTCAGAGACCGGATATAGAAGTGGACGAAACAGCAAAGCCATTTAGTATTTCGGCATATTATGTAACAGGCAAGCAGGACATTTTAGTAAAAGATGCCGGATATGGAGAAGCACAACCACTTTTAGGAGATGATGTGAAACGGAAATTTCCCATTTTTTGGTTGGATAACGCTTCATTTTTGTATGCTAATTTTTCCAAAAACCAACAATCTGCAAGTATTTATAAAGTAAATATTAATCACACTATTGAGAAACTGGGGGAAATAACAGAAATTCCGGCAACTGCACAAAGCACTTTTTTTGAAATATCAAGTGATGACGGAATTGTTTATTCTTGCGGTAAAGGACGATTTTCAGTTGATTTGAAAAAGAAAACAGTTACTAAATTATTGTTCCAACCAATTGGAAATAGTTTTTTTATTGAGTCGGATGAAAACCCAAAATATGGGAGAACCATTATGTATGAAATTGATGTCGCAGGAAAAAAATGGTGCAGGTTAGATAATGCAAAAACAGTTTCAGGATATGCAGCTGTTCAAAGTGAAATTGTGATGGGCGAAGACCGCTATCCTCAAGGTGTTGCAATTTGGAATACAACTACAAAAAAGTGGATAACGCTTGATATTACTAATTTGAGTGATATTGTGGGGTGGGTGGAAGAATAAATCAGTTTTCAGTTTGAAAAGTTTTTAGTTTCCAGTTGTTTTACTTTTCTCATTTTTCAGTCAATTATAATATATCTTTGTCATCTGAAAATTTATATTGTTTTATTGCCAGAACTTTCAAACTCTAAACTTTTCAAACACTAAACTTTTTTAAAATGTCAGACGAAAAAATAATTGTTGGAATTTCACAGGGTGATATAAATGGAATTGGAATGGAAGTGATCATCAAAACATTTCTGGATCCACAAATGCTTGAAATATGTACTCCCGTTGTTTTTAGTTCAATGAAAACAGCAAGCTTTCATCGTAAAGCATTGAACATCGAAGATTTTAGTTTTAATCAAATCAAAGATGTTTCGGAAATAAATCACAAACGAGCCAACTTAATAAATGTTTACGAAGAAGAAGTAAATATTGAATTAGGAAAACAAACTCCTGATGGTGGAAAATATGCATTTAGATCATTGGAAGCAGCAGCGTATGCTTTGGCGCAAGGGAAAGTGAACGTGTTGGTTACTGCTCCAATCAATAAAGAAAATATTCAGTCGGATGATTTTAAGTTCCCCGGTCATACCGAATATTTGGATGATAAATTTGGTGATGGAAACAGTTTAATGTTTTTAGTAAGCAATACTTTAAGAGTAGCTGTTGTAACCGGACATATCCCTGTTACAAAAGTTGCTCAGGAATTATCGACAGAAAAAATCGTTAAAAAATTAAGAGCATTAAATCAATCATTGATTCAGGATTTTGAAATCCGCAAACCAAAAATTGCTGTTTTGGGATTAAATCCGCACGCAGGAGATAATGGTGTGATAGGAGATGAAGAAAAAAATATTATTCTACCTGCTATTAATCAATTGAAAGAAGAAGGAATGTTGGTTTATGGCGCTTATCCTGCAGATGGTTTTTTTGGAAATGAAGCGTATAAAAATTTTGATGCTGTTCTCGCAATGTATCATGATCAAGGATTAATTCCTTTCAAAACAATTTCATTTAATTCAGGAGTAAATTTTACTGCAGGATTACCGGTTGTTAGAACTTCCCCGGATCATGGAACCGCTTATGATATTGCCGGAAAAAATGTTGCTTCCGAAGAATCTTTCCGTAGAGCCATTTATACAGCTATTGATATTTACAAAGTAAGAAAACAATTCAAGGAAATTACTGCAAACCCCTTGAAAATTAGTCCAAGTAAAAGAGAACGTTAGCCATTTGCTTTTTAAGCTTCTAATGATTAGATTTGTTATGAAACAGTCTAATTTTCTCTTAATGAAAAAATATCTACTTCTGCTTTTTACGCTTCTTGTAACAAATGCATTTGCACAAACAATTCAAACCGAAAAATATTCCCGTGTAAAAATCTATACCGATGAAATTGGTATTGTTCAACTTGCTCAAGCAGGAATTGCAGTTGATCATGGCGAAATGAAAAAAGGATTTTGGTTTATTTCTGATTTTTCGGAAACAGAAATTGCCATCATAAAAGAAAAAGGTTTCAGTTTTGAAGTACAGATTGATGATGTAAAGCAATTTTACAAAGACCAAAACAAACCAGAATTTCAGAAAAACGAAACAAATCCGGTTTCTACTATGTCGATTGGATGTACTGTTCCACCAACTTATGCAACTCCAACAAATTTTACTTTAGGAAGTATGGGAGGATTTTATACTTATGCTGAAATTCTTTGGCATATGGATAATTTAGCAACATTATTTCCAACATTGGTAAAAGCAAAAACACCTATTGGTGCTATTAATACAATTGAAGGTCGTCCTTTGTATTGGATGAAAATTTCTGATAATCCTAATGTGGATGAAGCGGAGCCTGAGGTACTTTACAATTCTGCACATCATGCACGCGAACCAGGTTCGGTTTCGCAATTGATAATGTATATGTATTATTTATGTGAAAATTATGCTACTAATCCAGAAGCACAATATTTAGTAAATAACTCGGAAATGTATTTCGTTCCATTAGTAAATCCAGATGGATACGTGCGCAACGAAACAACCGATCCGAGCGGTGGAGGGATGTGGCGTAAAAACAGGAGAAACAATGGTGGTTCTTATGGAGTTGATATCAACAGAAATTACGGCTACCAATGGGCGTATGATGCAATTGGTTCTTCCCCAAGCGGATGGTCAGAAACATATCGTGGAACAGCTGCTTTTTCAGAAGCAGAATCTCAGAACCTTAGAGACTTTAGCAATGCACATACTTTTAAATTGTCGCTAAATAATCATACTTATGGAAACTTACTAATTTATTCATACGGATATGATGCTGCAGTGGTTGCTCCAGATTATTTGCAGTTTTCAGAATATGCTGAACATCTGACCACATATAATAAATATTCATATGGAACAGCTCCGCAAACAGTTTTATATGCCACCAACGGAACAATTGATGATTGGCAATATGGAGAACAAGTAACCAAACCAAAAATTTTCGGGATGACTCCTGAAGCAGGAAGAAGCGATGAAGGATTCTGGCCACCCTCTTCACGAATTGTAGATATCTGTAAAGAAAATATCTGGCAGAATTTACACATGGCACATCTTGCATTAAAATTTGCAGTAGCATCGGATGATGAACCAAATTATATTCCATCCGCAACAGGATTTTTCAATTTCAAATTATTGAGATTGGGAATGGATGCACCTGCAACCTATACAGTTTCTATTGTTCCAATCGGACCAGAGATTGCGAGTGTTGGCGGACCAAAAACATTCTCAGCACTAAACTTGTTGGATGAAGTTTCGGATTCTATTGCTTTTACATTAAATCCATTAGCAATTGGAACAACTATAAAATATGAATTAAATGTGAGTAATGGATTGTATACATTTAAAGATACCATCGTAAAAAAATTCGGTCCACCGGTAATTGTTTTCAGCAGCAACGGAAATACTATGACAGGCTGGACGAGTCCTTCCTGGGGAGTAAACACTTCTGTGTTTTTTAGTGGAACGGGTTCTATCACCGATACTCCTGTTGGAGATTATGGTGACAATGAAAATTCTATGATTAGTACAATCTCGGATTTAGATTTAACTAATGCAATAAGTGCACAAATAGTTTTTTGGGCGCGGTGGGAAGTTGAAACCAATTACGATTATGTTGAAGCAGTTGTTTCAACAGATGGAGGAACCAATTGGGAACCTTTATGTGGCCATCATACTAAATCAGGAAATGCTTATCAGGATTTTGGAATGCCGCTTTACGATGCTTACAAATTGGATTGGCGCAAAGAAGAAATTTCTTTGGATGCCTATGTTGGTTTAAATGTAAAAATTGGATTCAAATTGGTTTCCGATAATGGAGGAGGAGCTGATGGATTTTACTTTGATGATTTGAAAGTGGAAAAATTAATTCCAGCTTCTACCGGAATAAATAATGTGAACGACAATTCAATTTCAATTTCTCAAACAATGCCAAATCCGTCAAACGATTATACCTATATAAATTACTCATTAGCGCAAAATGAAAAGGCCATGATAATGGTCTATAATTCTATTGGCCAATTGGTATTTTCAGAAAGTATCGATTCAAGCGTAAAAAGTCATCGTTTGAACACATCGAAACTTGCTCAGGGCGTGTATTATTATAATATTTCTTCAGGAAGCCATTCTTCTGAATCTTTGAGGTTGGCAATTGTGAGGTAGAAAAAGGCCAAAAACTCGATAAAATTGCTAAAAATCGGATAAAAACATGTTTTTTATCCGATTTTTGCTTAAAAATGGCTAAAATTGCATCAAAATTAATTTCATCCAAAGCTTTGAAGTAAGAGAGAATTTTTTACCTTTGCCCTCTTTCTTAAAAACTTGGAAAAATGCAGACCAGAAAAGAGTATATCATTCAGTTTGTAGGGTTAGGATTAGGCTTGCATGAATATAAGTTTGAAGTAAAAGATTCGTTCTTTTCAGATTATGAATTTTCGGAGATAAAACGAGGAGATATTCTTGTAAATCTTAATCTTTTAAAACAATCACAAATGATGGTTTTAGAATTTGAGATTTCAGGAACAGTAAAAACCGAATGCGATTTATGCACAGGAGAGTTTGATTTTTCTATTGCTGGCAATTATAAATTGATTGTAAAAGTAGGTGGAAGTGATACAGGAAATGAAGATGATGATATTATTACGATTGCTGCCAATGAACACGAGTTGGATGTAGCGCAATACATTTATGAATACATCACTTTATCTTTCCCAATCAAGCGGGTACATCCTTTAGATAAAAAAGGGAAAAGTACATGTGATAAAGAAACGATAGCGAAGTTGGAAAAGTTTTTATTAGAAGAAGAAAAGAAAGAAGAACAACAAACCGACCCGCGTTGGGCAGGATTGAAGAACATAAAGCTAAATTAGTAGACAAATAGAAAAGAGTAGACAGTAGGCAAATAAAAAAGTTGGCAATTGTTCAGTTGGCAATAAGCAATTAAAAAATAGACAGTAGACAAGTTAAAAGGCTAGAAAAAAATAAATAAAAAAGAAATCAATAAGCAAAGCTTATCAATCATAAAGAAATCGAAACGCACTGAAAAAATCATTTTTTATCATGAAGATCATAAAAAATCTGCGTTCCGATAAAAATAGTTAGTAGTAGACAAATTAAAAAAGTAAACAACAGATTCTAAAAATCTAAAAATCAATAAATCTAAAAATAAACAACAATGCCACATCCAAAGCGAAAATTATCGAGAAGTAGAAGAGATAGCAGAAGAGGTCACGACAAAGCAGTTGCGTCAACGCTATCAACTTGTTCAAATTGTGGAGCACCAACATTGTATCACCGTGTATGCGGAGAGTGTGGGTACTACAAAGGAAAATTAGCAGTAGAGAAAAAAGTTTCTGCATAGTATTTAGTTGAATAGTTAAATAGTAAAATAGGGAAATGGGTGTTGTACCTAGCCTTATTTAACCATTTAACTAATAACCATTAACTATTCATATATGAGAATTGGTATAGACATTATGGGCGGTGATTTTGCACCGGATGCAACAGTATCTGGAGCAGTATTAGCTTATAATGAATTACCCAAAGATGTTCGCTTAGTTTTAATAGGCGATAAAGAACAAATCATTGCTTGTCTTGCAAAAGAAGGAGCGGATGAGAAAAATTTCGACATCGTTCATACAACAGAAATAATCGGGATGGGTGAGCACCCAACCAAAGCATTCAGTCAGAAACCCAATTCTAGCATTAGTGTTGGGTTTCATCTTTTAAAAGTAGGTAAGATAGATGGATTTGCAAGTAATGGCAACACAGGCGCCATGCTTGTAGGTTCTATGTTTAGTGTAAAAGCAATTCCCGGAGTAATTCGTCCATGTATCACTTCCATTATGCCACAAGAAAATGGTGGCATCGGTCTTATTTTAGATGTTGGAACAAATGCAGATTGCAGACCAGATGTGCTTTATCAATTTGGAGTACTTGGTTCTCTCTTTGCGGAGCATGTTTACGGAATAAAAAAACCGCGCGTTTCATTGTTGAATATTGGTGAAGAATCTGAAAAAGGAAATTTAGTTGCGCAAGCAGCTCATGGCTTGATGAAAGATTCTAAAGATTTTAATTTCATTGGAAACATTGAAGGTCGTGATCTTTTTAATAATCATACCGATGTTATTGTTTGCGATGGATTTACAGGTAATGTTGTTTTAAAACAAGCAGAAGCAATGTATACCATGCTTCGTAAACGCAAAATCAAAGATGAATTTTTCGATCGTTTCAATTACGAAATTTACGGAGGAACTCCTGTTTTAGGAATTAACTCAACTGTAATGATCGGACATGGAATATCAAATAATGTTGCAGTAAAAAATATGTTACTGCTTACTAAAGATATAGTAGAAGCAAATCTTTCAGAAAAAATTAAATTAGCTTTTCAATAATGAAAATTACTGCTGCAATAACGGCTGTTGCCGGATATGTTCCTGATTATGTACTCTCAAACTCTGAGTTGGAAAAATTAGTTCCAACAACTTCGGAGTGGATAGAAACCAGAACAGGAATTAAAGAACGTAGGATATTAAAAGGAGAAGGATTAGGAACTTCGGATATGTGTGTAAAAGCTATTGAAGATCTTTTGAAAAAAAGAGGCATCACAGCATTGGACATTGATATGATTATTGTTGGAACTGTTACTCCTGATTATGTTTTTCCTTCAACATCAAATGTGGTGTGTGATAAAATTGGAGCAACAAATGCTTGGGGATTTGATTTATCAGCAGCATGTTCAGGATTTGTTTATGGATTATCTACCGGAGCACAATTTATTGAAACAGGAAAATATAAAAAAGTAATTGTTGTAGGAGCTGATAAAATGTCGGCAATACTTGATTATACAGATCGTTCAACGTGCATTATTTTTGGGGATGGCGCAGGAGCTGTTTTGTTGGAACCCAACTCAGATGGATTAGGGTTGCAGGATTCTATTTTAAAGGCAGATGGATCTGGAAGAAAATATTTACATCAAAAAGCTGGAGGTTCGGTAAAACCACCTACTCATGAAACAGTTGATGCAAAAGAACATTTTGTTTTTCAAGATGGGCAACCTGTTTTTAAACGTGCAGTTGTTGGGATGGCTGATGTGAGTGCAGAAATTATGGAGCGTAACAATTTAAAATCAGATGATGTTGCGTGGTTGGTTCCGCATCAAGCAAATAAAAGAATTATTGACGCTACTGCTGAAAGAATGGGATTAACTTCTGAAAAAGTAATGCTGAACATTCAAAAATATGGAAATACAACAGCAGGAACAATTCCATTGTGCTTGTGGGATTATGAAAAGCAAATGAAAAAAGGAGACAATATTATCATCTCTACATTTGGTGCTGGATTTACGTGGGGAGCAATTTATTTAAAATGGGCTTATAATAGTTAGTTGGCAATTTTTCAGTTGGCAGTAGGCAATTTAATATCCGTCAGTTCGAGCGGAGTCGAGAACAAGGAAGTAAAGTAAACAAGTCAAAAGAGTTAAGTAAAAAAGTCAAAAAAGTAGACAATAGACAAATTAAAAAGTAGACAAATAAAAATTAAAATAAAAAAATAGCAAACGCAGATTCGTAATATTCGTTTTTTTGTTCGCTATCTGTACTAAAAATAAATCTCTAAAATAATTAATAATGAAACTGAACGAAATTCAAGATTTGATCAAGTTTGTTGCTAAGTCTGGCGTAAGCGAAGTAGAATTAGAAACAAAAGATGTAAAAATTGTTATCAAAACACCTGCAGGTAAAAAAGAGCAAGTGTTTGTTCAATCTGCAACTCCGGTTGCTCAAACGGTTGTTCATACAACTCCTGTTCAGCAAGTGGCAGCTCCTGTAGCTGAAACAAAAGCTCCGGAAGTAAAAGCTTCAGCTGGAAATGATGAGTCGAAATACATCACTGTAAAATCTCCAATGATTGGAACATTTTATCGTTCATCTTCACCAGATAAACCTGCATTTGTAAATGTTGGTGACGATGTTGCTGCTGGAAAAGTAATTTGCATTATCGAAGCGATGAAATTATTCAACGAGATTGAATCTGAAGTAAAAGGTAAAATTGTTAAGGTATTGGTGAATGATGCAACTCCAGTTGAGTATGATCAGCCATTGTTCTTAATTGACCCTTCATAATCCCAACGAAATACGAATCAAACTACGAAATAAACGGAATACGAATTTTTGTAATTCGTATTTTTCGTAATAAAATTCGTAATTAGCGGAGTTGAGATTAATGAATTAATTAAACTGAAACAAGATGTTCAAAAAGATATTAATAGCAAACAGAGGCGAGATTGCATTGCGCATTATTCGTACCTGTAAAGAAATGGGAATTAAAACAGTTGCTGTTTACTCAACTGCTGATAAAGATTCCTTGCACGTAAAATTTGCTGATGAAGCGGTTTGTATTGGTCCTCCACCCAGCAAAGATTCCTACTTAAATATTCCTAATATTATTTCAGCTGCAGAAATTACTAACGCTGATGCAATTCATCCGGGTTATGGTTTTCTTTCTGAAAATGCAAAATTTTCAAAAATCTGCCAGGAGCACAACATAAAATTTATTGGAGCATCTCCTGAAATGATTAATTCGATGGGAGATAAAGCATCAGCAAAATCTACAATGATTGCGGCAGGTGTTCCATGTGTTCCGGGTTCTGACGGACTTTTAGAAAGTGCTGCTCAGGCAATTGAATTAGCTCCGAAAGTTGGTTATCCAGTTATCATTAAAGCAACTGCGGGTGGTGGTGGAAGAGGAATGCGTATTGTTTGGAAAGAAGAAGATATGGCTGCATTGTACGATTCTGCATTTAAAGAAGCAGAAGCTGCATTTGGAAATGGTGCTATGTATATGGAAAAATATATTGAAGAGCCTCGCCATATCGAAATTCAAATTGTGGGTGATCAATATGGAAAAGCATGTCACTTATCAGAGAGAGATTGTTCAATTCAAAGACGTCACCAGAAATTGGCTGAAGAAACTCCGTCTCCGTTTATGACAGATGAGTTACGTGATGCAATGGGTGAAGCGGCAATCAAAGCTGCGTTGGCTGTTAAATACGAAGGTGTTGGAACGGTTGAATTTTTAGTTGACAAACACCGTAAGTTTTATTTAATGGAATTGAATACACGTTTTCAGGTAGATCATCCAATTACAGAAGAAGTAATTGACTACGATTTAATACGTGAACAAATATTGGTTGCTGCAGGAGTTCCTATTTCAGGAAAAAATTATTATCCACAATTGCATGCAATCGAATGTCGTATTAATGCAGAAGATCCATTTAATAATTTCCGTCCTTCACCGGGTAAAATTACAGTATTGCATACACCAGGCGGACATGGTATCAGAGTGGATTCACATATTTATGCTGGTTATACTATTCCTCCAAACTATGATAGTATGGTGGCAAAATTAATTACTGTTGCACAAACTCGTGAGGAAGCGATTGCAAAAATGCACCGTGCTTTAAGTGAATATGTAATCGAAGGTGTTAAAACAACTATTCCTTTTCATTTGAAACTAATGAAAGACGAAAACTTCATCAAAGGAAATTACACAACAAAATTTTTGGAAGATTTTGATTTGACCGGAGAGTAATAAAAAATTCTAAAAATAAAAATGCCATTCTTTTTTTTAAGAATGGCATTTTTTTTAAAACAAAATAAAACAATTATGGAAACTCAAAAATATTTAAGATAGCTTGTATAGGAGGATTTCCAGGTAATGTAGAACCACTGGCAGCTGAACTTACATAACAAGAACTAAAAGTTGTTGAGAATTTTTTTGCCCGTACGTCTATAATATATGTTCCAGCACTTAAAGTAGCAGCTGTACTAAAACTATAGGCATCTATTGCATAAGTCATAGCAGAATTATTCATTACCTGAATTCTTCTTCCCGATCCTGATTTTATTCCATTGATAAAAATTGCTACATCCGTAAATCCAACTGCCGTTGTGCTACCACTATTCAATTGTACACCTCCATCTGTTTGAATTAATATTTTATGTGTGAATCCTGCAGGAACAATAATTGTATCAATCATTCCTGGTATTACTGTATAAATTCCAACTGTACTGTTGTCAGCATTCAAAGAAGCTGTTCCACTTGCAGTAGAAATAATAGGACTGTTTCCGGCAGGACCTGTTGGTCCGGAAATCCCTTGCAGTCCCGTATCACCAGTTGGACCAGTTGCTCCGGTAGCTCCAGTTGCACCATTTATTCCATTGGTTCCGTTTATTCCGGCAATTCCTGTTGCACCTGTTGGGCCAACTGCACCCGTTGCACCATTTAATCCATCAGCGCCATCATTGCCGGGAATTCCCTGTGGTCCTGCTGGTCCACTATTTCCTGTTGGTCCGATTGGTCCTGCGATAGAGCTTCCGGAAGTTTCCGAATACAAAGCATAAGGGACACTCATTAATTGTTGAGTTCCACTTATGCTGTAGCTTGTACCACCCGTTGGATCAGTTTCTGTTTTTATGAAGTAAGGCCCCAAGCCCCAGCCAATGGTGGCAAAACTTCCAGAAATAACTGAGCCTGTCCCAATTTCAATAGACACTAACCCATTTGCATTGGTACTTGGTGATTGAGCCTCTGAGTACACTACAGTTCCTGTTGGCGAACCCTGTATAATACTTATTCGCATTCCAACCGGACTGCTTATTAAAAGATTATTACTTGCATCTCTAACAACAGCTTGAAAGCTCATTTTTTGTGGAGCTTGTGCAAACGCAACAACTGCAATTACTATAGAGGCTAATGTGGAAATTAATTTTTTGTTCATGGTGTTTGTTTTTTGTTGGGATTAGTTTTTAATTATTTTAAATGTTTTTAGTTCAGAATTATTTTTTAATACTTTTATAAAATAGGTAGATGCATTGAAATTTTCCATTGGTATAGTTGTTATGTTTCCGGAAAGTTTATTTTCTGAAATTATTTTTCCTTTGGCGTCAAACAATTGATAAGATAACCCCAGTACATCAAGTTGATCTATTGATAAAATAACATTACTGATTGTTGGGTTTGGGTAAACAGAAAAGTTTAACTGAATGTTATTTACTGTTATCCCTGTTGTTACAGAAATGATATAAGGTTGTTGAATTCCTTCAGATAAATTTCCACTGCTTCCGGTTGAACCTGAGTAATCAATTTGTCCGATACTTATACTGATATTCCCTCCTGATCCGGAAATATCGCCACCCGCAGAAACTGTGTTTTGTTGTGCTTGAATTTTTATACAACTAAAAATAAATGCGCTGGATAAAATAATATGAGTTATTTTCATAAGAACTGGTTTTAGAATTAATTTTACAAGGCAAAAGTAGTTGGGCTTGTAAGAATGCTAAAATGAGACTAGCCTATAAAAAGCAGATTGGAAAATAATCAGAATGATATTTTTGTAATATTTAAAGGTGTTTTAGAGGATGTTTTGTGAATTCACAAACAAATTAATGTGAGGTGAGAAAGAGTTAAAATGTATTATTCTTCTTCCAATTTTTTTTCGAAAGTTCAAGCTTTACTTCTACAAAAGGAGGGAAGGCGGAGTTGGAAGGTTGTCTTTTGTTTCGTTCTGTTTCTTTCCAACCGGTTGTTTTGTAAAATTTTTCAGCACGCGTATCCGCAGCAGTTTCCAGCCAAATATTTTTGGTAGTTTTTTCAAAATACCAATTAAGCATTAATGTTTGTAGTTTTTTGCCGATTCCTTTTCCTTCTGATTGAGGTAAGATAAATAAGGCCCAAACGGAATTGCCTTTTAAATCTCCAATGGAAAACCCTACGATGGTATTATTTATTTCACAAACCCAACCTTTTCCTCGTATTGTAAGGTATTCAACCATGTCTTCATAGGTAACAAGGGAAGGGTTGGACAGAATATTTTCTTTGACTGATAGTCTGACAATCATCATTTGTTCGATGTCAGAAATTTGGGCTTCTCTGAAAATCATTTTTGGTTTTCCAACATTTTTTTCAACTAGCGGTTAATTTTTTTCAGCAAAAGTTTTAAATGCAGTCATGTATTTTAACGATTGTTTTTTAAATGCTCCTTGCATAAGAAATGCTAAAATTTTCATAAAACCTTTGAATTGAAACTCCTGCTCATTAGTAAGCTTTGTTTTGTTGTTTGAAAGCGCAACAAATTTATTACTTACATGATTATAAACTCCTTTTGCTTCGTAAGTTCCTGAAAATTCATGTGGGAGATTTCTGACTGTGACAGTTTCTATCATTTCCATTTCACGTTTTCCTGTTTTGAATTTTAGGCGCGATTTTGCACCAACTTGCCCGGGAGTTCCTGAAATATGCTCAAAGCTTATTAAGCCTTCCATCCATTCTTTCATGTTTTCTGGATTATCAAAAAGTTCAATTACTTTATCAATTGGTTTATTAATTTCTATATCTACAGCGTATTTCATGATTTGTTTTTTTAGTTTATAAAATAGGGTTTTAAATAATTTTTGATTTCCATTTCATTATAGTCGTCAGCAATATAAGCCATATAATTATCCGGTCTGACCAAAATAAAAAGTTGACTGTTTACCCCTGTTTTTTTCCATGTTTCTGTAAGCCCATGCTTTATAATTTTTATTGGAAAAGGAAAAGTTTTTTTAATTCTGTCATAAATTTCTGAATTTAATTCATCTTTACCAATATATAACAAATGAAATGAGGGCTCTTTAAATAATTCGTAAAATTTATTAGCAGAATGAGCTTCATCAATATAGGGTAAGCGCTCCCCAACAGTAAATGTTAGTTTTTGTTTTGTGGAAGATCTTGAAAGCGATTTTCCATTGTATGAATACCATATTTGAGAAATGGTTTTAAATATGCGGGGTCTTATACTATTTATTCCTAATATTTTTCCGGCTATATTTAAAGCAATGTATTTTCTGAATTGTCTTACAAACCAATTGTCGCTGGTCATTATATTAAATCCTCTGTCGGTAAATTTCATTAACCATTTGGCAAATGGCAAGCGCTCTTCTGTATAAGTATTTAATAGTTCAGGATGAGCATATTTTTTTAATACAAAGGCTATTTTCCAAGTTAAATTATAGGCATCTTGCAAACCGGTATTCATTCCTTGTCCGCCTGCCGGACTATGAACATGGGCGCTATCACCGGCTAAGAACACTCGGTTATTATTAAAGGTATTTACGCATCGGTGATGTAATCGGTAGACTGAAAACCAATTTACTTTTTCAAATTTTAATTTTAAGCCAATTGTTTCAGTTACAACTTTTTCAATATCTGAAAAGCTGATATCCTCCTTATTTACATATTCTTTAGGAAGAGTTCCGAGTACTCTGTAATATTTTTCTCCTTTTAGCGGAAGAAAAGCGCAGAAATTTTTATCGCCCGGACTAATCAATAGTTTATCGTATTCTAATTCCCAATCAACAACCGTATCAGCAACAAAAAATTTATTATCATATGTTCCGCCTTCAAATGAAAAATGCAATTGATGACGGACTGGGCTTTTAGCTCCATCGCAGGCAATAAGATATTCTGCTTTTATGTTTTTTATTTCATTATTGTTTCTTGTTTTTGCAATAACATGATTGGTGTTTTCTGTTATTTCAATAAATTCGGTATTCCAATGAACAATTTTATTGTTGTCAAGTAAATTTTTATAAAGGAGTTCTTCATTTTTACTTTGCTCAAAAGCAAGTAAATAATTAAATTCGGACATTCCTGTTCCTATTTCGCCAAGCAATACCTGCGCTTTTCGTTTTCCTTGAGAATATAAATTAAAGGAATTTATTTTTGTGCCTTGTTCAACTGCTTGTTGAGATAATCCTAATTGCTGGTATATTTCCAAACTTCTTGCTGTTACAGCAATTGCTCTCGACTCAATGGTTGGTCCCGATTTTGTATCTATAATAATAAAGTCAATACCAAACCGCATTAATTGGTTTGCAGCCATTAAACCGGTAGGACCAGCACCAACAATAAGTACTTGAGTTTGCATGGAGTAAATGTTTAAGTACTAAATATACAATATTATTTGAAATAGTATTATAGTTTGATGGATAAGAGCAAGTGCCCACCAAAACCTAATTCTACAATCTTTTGAAGTGTGGAAATTCGTACTTCTTTAATATTGTTTTCGAGTTTAGATATGTATGACTTAGTGGTACCACACTTTTCAGCCAGCTCCTCTTGTGTCAATCCTTTTTCTAATCTCGCTTCATGAATTAATGCGCCAATTTTAAATGCTTCGTAACCAGATTCGAGTTCATCTCGTTTTGGCGATCCTCGCTTTCCATAGTGCTCATTTTTAAATTGATTGAGCGTTTTGTACTTACTTTTTTTGTTTTTTGTTTTTGACTTCAGTTTCATATTCACATTTGATTAGCAAAGCTTTTTTAATCTCTTTTTTGGGCGTTTTTTGAGTTTTCTTTTGAAAGCCATTTGTCAAAACAATTAGTTGCCCTAGGTCAAAAAAACAAAATATGCGAAATATATCATTTCCTTGTTGTATTCTAATTTCAAAAAGTGATTCAGTGCCCTCCAAATGTTTTAAATATGTTTGAGGGACTCTTGGTAATTCTTCTATTAAGTCTAAAGTCCAAATGATTTTATCCTGAATTTTTCTGCTTTGCTTTACAAAAAAATCTTGAAAATAGTTTTTGTAAAAAATGATCGTTCTGCTTTTTTTACTCATGACAAATATACAAAAGTTGTTCTAAAGTGCAACTATTTAATTGTGATTATTTCTGTTTTGTTTGATTTACCCATATATTTCTTCTAATTCTAACTTGCTAATCCTAGAGTAAATCGCTCCTTTTGTTCTGCCGAAGTGTTTTGCCAAATCTTTTACGTGAATTCCTTCGCAATACATTTTGGTTAATTCATCATCTAGTTCGGTTGTCCATGGTTTATAGGCATCTTTGTGTTTTTCCCTGAATGTAGCTACTGAATAAGCTTTTTCTTTTGTAATATTTTCACATGCAGGAGAAGTTTCATTTTCTTCAATTTTTTCAGTAATGTTAATCTGTTCGCTCGATTCTATTTCTGAGAGGTTGGGTTCTTCTGTAATTACCTTTAAAATGTTTATATGAGGTGAATTTGGAAATCCATCTGATACGAGTGTTTCCGGTATATAAATGTTGTTTTTTGTCCTGGTTATAGCTACATACAAGAGATTAATTTCTTCATTAAATTTTGAGATACTGCTTTCAGCCATTTGAGTATTACTTTTAAGTTTCTCCAATTTCTTTTGAGAAATAAAGTCATTTGCTAACTGAATAGAATCATATTCCATTCCTTTGCAACGATCAACTGTTGAAAAAATCATTTCGGCACTTTCTTTGTCATCATTCTTTACATGTTTGTCCTTGATGGATTTAATGATACTTGGAATTTCATTTCCATATTCTTTTACAATTTCCAACATCATTCCCAGCTGAGCATCTTCTGTTTTTTCGATATATTCTTCCAGTTCAAGAATATTCCGCATCGAACGAATAAGATGATCTTTTATTAGGAAATGTTTGCTATTGTATAAATTTAAAACATCGTAAAGTGAAGCACCGTCATCCGCATAGGTGTACGAGTTGATGTTTCCTTCAAAATAAATTTGTTTTACATTGGCTTTTTCTTTCACATATTCAATGGCTTTAAGCAATAAGCCTAGATTTGTACGCGCAATAGTAGCCTTTGTTTTAGTTTGTAAATTTTTTCCTTGTCCTTTTATAGTGATTAGATTTTGATTTAATCCTATCTTTTTGAATTCAAGATTTGCATAGCCAGATTCGAAATGTCTTGTCCGAACCGAAAGCTGGTAGATAGATTAAAAGTATTGAAGTTTACTTTTTCTAAAGCGTTTATGGCAAATCGCCAGGAATAGATTTGTTGGTGCGTATCACCTACAATTACTTTGGTGGCTTTTTGTTTTAAAATGATATCTAACATAGCTGCTGATGCATCTTGCCCTTCATCAAATAAAATATAATCGTACTTCAGATGTGGATTAGATAGCTGAAATTTTTTGATATAAAAATCATGATTGATTTCTATTTCGCCTTTGTCCATTTTTGACAAGAACTGTATCGTTTGATTTTCAATGTATTTGTAGTTTATGCGGACAAACGTTTTAGCATTATGATCAGTAACAATGTCTAAATAATTTAATTCTTCAATTTTTTGTTTGTCGCTATTGCAATAATAAGTGATGAATTTGCTGATGTGGTTGGCAACAATATATTCAGCATGCTTTTCGCCTGTGCCTTTTATTCGAAGCAACTCAGCAATTTCATTGATTTTATATCCTTGTAACCTGACCTTATATCTATATCTGAAAATGATATGTTTGTAGGCAAGTGAATGTGCTGTTTCTACTTTTACGTTTTTTAAACCTTCTTTTTCAAACTTTTTAATGGCTTCCAGTTTTACTGATTTGTTGAAAGCGAGGTAAAGTATCTTACAGTTTTTAGGGCGGGTTTTTGCGTATTCAACAATGGTTGTGGTTTTACCTGATCCTGCTACTGCGTTTATTTTAATATTGCCTTTGGAGTTGATTATTAGTTGTTGTTCAGGGGTTAGGTGCATATATTATTTTTGGTTATAATCTTGAAGCCGCAATTTGCGACTTCAAGTAAGGGTTAATATTGTTTTGTAAATCTGCTTGCCCAATTCTCATTTGGTTTCCATTCCATGATGCTATGATTCATAAATTCTAGTTTTGGGTTATAAATCGTAATTAGATACATCTTTTTTTCGCGACTCCAGCGTTTGATTTGTTTTTCTCTTGCGATGGCATCGTTAATATATGTGTGCCTTTCGTAAAATATTAGATTGTAACAGTAATACCTGCCTGCAAAAGATGCAGCATTTCCTCTGTTTAAATAATGTTCTATAAGTCTCTGTTCTAAAGAGTTAGTTACTCCAACATAGAAGGCATTCTTATTTGGATTGGTGGTTATGTATACAAAGTAATTGTGGTTCTTCATTATGTTTGTTCTCATTTTATGGTTTAGATTTCTCCACTTCGGTCGAAATGACAAAATTGTGGTCGGAAGGACAGTTGGGGCGACTTTGTTTTTGTTGTTTCATGGATGATTGTTCTCATTTCATGGTTTGTTAGTTTCCTCCGCTTCGGTCGGAAGGACAGGAGCTCCGATTCAACATTTTCCTGTCATTTCGAGTGTAGCGTAGCGAAACCGAGAAATGAAAAAGTCGCCTCTCTGCTCCCAAAGAGGACGACTTATCGTTCACACACCAATCAACCATTATTTTTTGGAATCGAGCATCAATAGCTCGCTCACTTCAATTTCTGTTGAGTAACGTTTCACACCTTCTTTGTCGGTATAATTGTTATTTATCAATTTTCCTTCAATAGCTACTTCGCTTCCTTTTTTCAGAAATTTCTCTACTATTTCAGCTGTTTTTCCCCAGGCAATTAAATTATGCCATTGTGTGTCTGTTACCTTTTCGCCTTTTGCATTTTTATAGGTCTCGTTTGTAGCTATACTCATTTTAGCTAATTTTTTTCCGCCATTTAATGCTTTCACTTCCGGATCCATTCCCAGGTGACCAATCAATTGTACTTTGTTTTTTAATGCGTTCATACTGTTTTTTTG
Source organism: Bacteroidota bacterium (assembly GCA_005772895.1). Classification (GTDB taxonomy): domain Bacteria; phylum Bacteroidota; class Bacteroidia; order 2-12-FULL-35-15; family 2-12-FULL-35-15; genus 2-12-FULL-35-15. The sequence continues at coordinate 58,451 of SXIH01000004.1, forward strand.
TTTTGTGTACCTGCTTATAGGCAAATACTGGTTTATAATTTATTTTTTGTTTTTGTCAGAAAAACGGTTGATTGTTTTTGACGGTGCAAATGTGTGGCGATTTCAAAACCCGATTCGGTATTTAAACGCGTATAATCGAATTTATCCGTGTATACTCGGGTAGAACGGATAATTTTTATACATTCGCATCGCTAAAAACAATTACTCCAGGCATATTTTAGTAGTATAAATTAATTACTAATCAAAGTCCTTGCACTACTCCGGCAGGCATAAGAAAATTTTAAAAGTGTATGAGTAAAGTATGTTTGGAGTGTGGAGACTCCTTTAAAGGTAGAACCGACAAAAAATTTTGTTCAGATTTATGTCGAAACAGTTTTAACAACAAAATAAAAACATCTACCAGCGATTATTACCGGACGGTAAACATAACCCTTCGTAAAAATTACAAAATTCTGGAAGGTCTGGTTCCCGAAGAAACTGCCAAAGCTTCCAAAGCAAAGTTGTTACAAAAGGGGTTCAATTTTAGTTTTTTCACCAATGTGTACATCACTAAAAAAGGAACCAAGTATTATTATTGTTATGAATACGGCTATTTGCCTATTGATAACGATTATTACTTTTTGGTGAAGAGGAAAGAGGAAGGCAAATAATACCACCGTTAAATTCCTGCCAAAGCCCCTAACTTTAATTGGCAAGGATGAAGTAATACAAAGTTTTGTATCTTTAAGAAACCATTTGTGCTTTTAAATAGTTGAGTGTTCTAAACGCTAACTACTAATTGCTACAAAACGCAATGTTATGCCAAGTATAACAAAAAATTAATTTAAACAAATACTAATACTATGAAAAAAATACAATTCAAAGTAAGCATCAATGCACCAGTTACCAAGGTTTATGATTTTATGCTTGGAATCAAAAATAAATCAACATATGAGCAATGGACAGCATTGTTTAATCCTACATCAACCTATGAAGGAACTTGGGACAAAGGAAATAAAATATTATTTGTTGGAGTAGATGAGAAAGGAGAAAAGGGAGGGATGGTTTCCAAGATAGTTGACAACATTCTTAATAAATTTGTCTCAATTCAACATTGTGGTTTAGTGCAAGGAGGCAAAGAAATTACTGAAGGACCGGATGTAGAAAAATGGGCAAACGGGCTTGAAAACTATACTTTTGAAGAAAACAATGGGACTACAACTGTTACAATTGACCTAGATATCACGGAAGATTTTTTGGATTATATGAATGAGTCTTATCCCAAAGCACTTGCAAAGCTGAAAGAAATTTGCGAAAAATAATTATTAATTTACTGTCTGTAGTAAATCATTAAAAATTATCAGTATCAAATTCAAAAAATATCATGTACAATTTTTCATACTTCAAAGAAAATGATAAGCAAATAATTTTGGATTTCATAGAAGAAAATCCTTTTGCTTTTATGACAGGAAGTTATTTATCGGGAGTGCAAATTGCAACTCAAATACCTGTTTTACTTGAAGTAAGAGATGGTGAACTTTTTTTACAAGGACATATAATGCGAAACACAGATCACCATAAGGCATTTGTTGAAAATCCTAATGCATTGCTTGTGTTCACCGGTCCGAGTTGCTATGTGAGTGCTTCCTGGTATAGTAATCCTCAAATAGGTTCAACTTGGAATTATATGAGTGTACATATTGGTGGGCAAATAAATTTCATGTCGAATGATGAATTAATTCAGTTTATGCGTAAGTTGACTTTAAAATTTGAAAAAGGAAATACTCAATCATTAACTTTTTACGACAATTTACCCGAACAGTTTTTAAATAAGATGATGCCGGCAATTGTTGGTTTTGAAATTAAGGCAGAAAAAATTGAAAATGTTTTTAAGCTCAGCCAAAACAGAGATGAAAAAAGTTATCTAAATATAATTTCAAAGCTTGACGAACTAGGTGGTAATAGTGCTTTAATTGCATCAGAAATGAGAAAGAGAAAAGCAGAGTTGTTTCCTGATGGAGTTAAATGGGATGCTTCAAAATTCGACTCATAAAAACGAATGAGCTATAATGTATCCGTATCACAACAAAATAAAACAGCGAATAAAAAATAACGAATTGCAAGGTTATGAGTATGTAGATAAATACAAAACAATAAGTCCTTGTTTGTTGTTATATTTTACAACGGAGCCAAAGGTTAAACCTATAAGAGAGCATAGGTTTCAAGAGTACGAAGAGTTATTTAGTAGTCTCAATAAACTAAAGTAAAAATTAAAATCATGAGTAAAAAGAAATTATCAGCCAACGAAAGTGCAGAGCTTTTAAAAATATTGCAAATCCGTTTTGAGAAAAACATGAATCGCCACAAAGGTGTTGACTGGGCTAAAGTGCAAGCAAAGTTGCAGACTAAACCCGAAAAAATGTGCTCGCTTGATGAAATGGAGTTAACAGGTGGTGAGCCGGATGTAGTTGGGTTTGATAAAAAAACAGGAGAATATATTTTTTATGATTGTTCTCCAGAAACACCAAAGGACAGAAGAAGTTTTTGTTACGATGAAGCAGCACTAAAATCGCGAAAAGAACACAAACCAAAAAATAGTGCTATGGGAATGGCAAAGGAAATGGGGATTGAAATTTTAACTGAAGAACAATACCGCGAACTTCAAAAACTCGGACAATTTGATACAAAAACATCGAGTTGGTTAGCAACCCCTGCTGATATCAGAAAATTGGGTGGAGCTATTTTCGGTGATTACCGTTTCGGACGAGTATTTGTATATCACAATGGTGCCGAATCATATTATGGTGCAAGAGCATTTCGTGGTTCATTAAGGGTTTAGCTAATTAGTTTTATACAATGCAATAATTGAATGAAAAGCTTGCTTACTTGTATTATCGTAATTTTTTGTATTAACAATGTGATTGCACAAAGTCAGACAGATACAATTGCAATTAAAAAACAATTGGATTTAATTCATGAACGCGACCAAAAAACACGAAAAGGAATTGACTCTGCTTCTTACATCAAGCTAATTGATAGCACTAATTTGCTACAAGTAGAAACGCTTATTTCAAAATATGGTTGGTTAGGAAAAAGTTTTGTTGGAGCAAAAGGAAATAACACAATTTTTTTGGTAATTCAACATTCAGATTTAAAGACACAGGAAAAATATTTTCCAATGATGCAAAAATCTGTAGATATTAGTGAATCAAGGCCAAGTGATCTGGCTCTTTTACAGGATAGAATATTGATGCGACAAGGCAAAAATCAAATTTATGGTTCTCAGGTTGTGTTTAATAAAACAGGTGGGCAAGAATTTTATCCCATTGAAGACGAAAAAAATGTAAACCAGCGTAGAGCAAAAGTTGGGCTTCAACCAATTGAAGAGTATGCAAAGTTTTTCGGGATTGAATATAAATTTTCAGATAAATAATTTCTTAGTTTATTTAAAAAACGTCACACTATTAAGTGTGACGTTCTCATTTTAGGGATGCTGCTTATTTTGCTATTTTCTTTTCATTAATTCAATTACTGCATTATTCACATTTACAAAACCACCTGAGATACAAATTTCAGAAACCTTTTTCTTAACAGGTTTCATTTTTTTTCTCAAGCCTTTTGGTTTTTTTAATCCGGGTACATTCACTTTACCACTGTATGGAACAACTGTTTTCATCATTACGTCTTTTACTTCTTCTGCTTTTAATTCGGGGAAATAAGTTCTGATAATTGCAGCAACACCTGCAGTGCTTGGAGATGCCATACTTGTACCTGATAAACTTTCATATTTGCTTCCTGGTACTGGTGCATATACATCAACACCGGGTGCAAATAGATCTACTTTTGTTTGTCCGTAATTTGAAAAACTACCAATAATCATTTCTCCTTTTTTATACGCACTTGCTCCAACTTGAATCCAGTTTGTTGCCATACCGCCACCTAAAAATTCACGGCTGGGATAAGATAATTCCACATCATTATTTTTTGCTTCGTTACCTGCAGCATGAATTAATAATACATCTTTTGATTGAGCATATTTTACGGCTTCATCCACTAATTTTTTATCGGGAGAATAATATTTTCCAAAACTCATATTGATAACTGTTGCACCATTATCAACAGCATAATAAATAGCATTGGCTACATCTTTATCGCGCTCATCACCATTTGGAACAGCCCTTAAAATCATAATTTTCACATTGTTTGCAATTCCTTCAATGCCTATTTTATTTCCGCGGCTGGCAGCAATAATTCCTGCAACGTGAGTACCATGTCTTGCATCAGGACCTTGCACATGATTATTTCCGTAATATTTTTCAGATGAATTATTTACATCGTCACCAACCATATAAGTTCGTAGTGAATCTGAATCTAATTTGTTGTATTTCACCATTGGCTCTAATTGTTCCAAACCTTCTTTTACTTGCTCCTCAATTTCTTCAGGTTTTACCAATCCCAAAGATATAGCAGGTATGATGGCTTTGTTCAATTGTGTTTCCATGTCACCTTCAGGAACATATTTTTTAAAAGCTTCTTTATTTAATATTCCATTGTTTTGCTTTTTTACTTTTTGCAAGTATGCATCTACAGCATGAACACTTTCCAATTGTTTTTCCTGATTTTTTAAATCAGTAGTAAACTTTTCTCTTAGCTTTTTGTATTCCTGATAATCTTTTAATTCATCACCACTTAGTTTAGACTCATCTGTTAAGTCTTGATATTTCTTTTTTCCTTTTTGAACTATTCTTGCAAGTTCAGTTGCTTCATGATTGATATCGCCATTTTTACCTCCTAAAAAACTCCAGCCATTCACATCATCAATATATCCATTGTTGTCATCGTCTTTTCCGTTATCAGGAATTTCATCTTCATTTATCCAAATCACATCTTTCAGATCTTCGTGATTGGGATCTACACCGCTATCAATAACTGCAACAATTGTAGTCTTAGTCATTTTTTTAGAAGTACTTGTGGCAAGTGTTTTATAAGCTTCCTCAGAACCAACACCATAAACTTTGTCCTTTTTAGGATCTAAGGTTTGCCAGTTGTCAGGATTTTTTTTCTGTGCAAAAACAGAAGTTGTAAAAAAGACACTTACTAATAAGAGTATGTTTTTCATAATACGATTTTAATTAAACTATACGAAAATATGGATATTTAAGTAATTTTTACTCATTTAGAGTAGGAAAGTAGTGGATATTATATGAGTGGTTAGGAAGTTGGATGAGTGGAACAAAATGAAATTACTTTTATAAAGCAAAAACCCCTTTCCTTGTTAAGGGATAGGAGTTTAAAATGAGATTAGAGAGGTCTAACAAAACTCCTCAAAAGCCATTTTTAAATTGTCGGCAATCATTTGTGCGTTGCGTCCTTCAATATGATGACGTTCTACAAAATGAACCAATTTGCCATCTTTAAACAATGCAATTGCCGGTGATGATGGCGGATACGGAGCAAAATGCTTGCGCGCTTCTGCTACAGCTTCGGTATCAAATCCTGCAAAAACAGTAGTGATTTTATTTGGACGTTTAGCTCCTGTTAAAGATAATTTTACTCCCGGACGAGCCGCTCCTGCTGCACATCCGCAAACAGAGTTTACAACTACTAATGTTGTCCCCGGACTGTTAATTGCTGCATTTACAGCATCTGGGTTTGTTAAATCTTCAAAGCCAACTGCAGTAAGCTCTGCTTTCATTGGCGACACAATACTTTCTGGATACATGATATTTATTTTTTAGTTTATTTAAGCGTGTTTTACACTACAAATTTACGAATAAAGTACAAAAAACAGAACATTTTTACCTTTATATGATACTATCGTTCAAATGAATATATTTGTTCTTCAAAATCCTTCATAAAATGAAAATAAAAATTGGAATTGTAGCTGCTACCCTTGTTTTTACTGGAATTCTGAATTCTCAGGCTCAAACAAAATTAGTTGAAAAAGTAACCCGAAAAGGCTCCGAATTGGTCATTTCGTACGAAAAATATAAACTGGCTAACGGATTAACTGTTTTGGTGCACGAAGATCATTCCGACCCTATTGTTTATGTGGATGTAACTTATCATGTTGGCTCTGCGCGTGAACAAGATGGCCGCTCCGGTTTTGCACATTTTTTCGAACACATGATGTTTCAGGGTTCAGAACACGTTGGTGATGAGCAACATTTTAAAATTGTGAGTGAAGCTGGTGGAACCTTAAACGGAACTACCAATTTAGATAGAACAAATTATTTTGAAGTACTGCCATCAAACCAATTAGAAGTTGCCATGTGGTTGGAGGCTGATCGCATGGGATTTTTGTTGGACTCTGTTACCCAGAAAAAATTTGAAGTGCAACGCTCAACCGTAAAAAATGAACGTGGACAAAATTACGATAACCGTCCGTATGGTTTAGCAGGAGAAAAATCCTCTGCTGCTTTGTATCCAACTAATCATCCTTATTCTTGGTTAACAATTGGATATATCGAAGATTTAAATAGAGTAGATGTAAATGATTTGAAAAAATTCTTCATGCGCTGGTATGGTCCAAAAAATGCAACCTTAACTGTTTCCGGTGATGTTACTCCTGATCAGGTGGTGAAGTTGGCAGAAAAATATTTCGGACCAATTGTTCCCGGTCCCGAAGTAAAAGCACAAACATTTCCTGCAGTTATTTTGGATAAAGACAGATATATTTCTTATGAAGATAATATCCGTGCTCCAATGATAGATTTTGCTTTTCCAACTGTTCCTGCACGTTCTGCTGATGAAGCAGCATTGGATGTATTAGCAGAAGTTTTATCAGGAAGTAAATCTTCTGTTTTCTACCAGAATTTTGTAAAATCACAAATGGCCATGTCGGCAAATGCCGGTCATCCAACTGCAGAACTAGCGGGTAGTTTTGATATTACTATCCGTACTTTTCCCGATAAAACTTTGGCTCAGATGGATTCATTGGTGCGTTACTCTTTGCTTCAATTCGAAAAAATTGGTGTGACAGATGAAGACATCCAAAAATTTAAAGCAGGATTTGAAACACAAATGATTAATTCATTATCCAGCGTTCAAGGCAAAGGTGCTATGCTGGCTTCTAACGAAACGTTTACAGGCAATCCGAATTATATCACAAAAGAAATTGAGCGTTACAATAAAGTAACCAAGGAAGACGTAATGCGCGTTTATAATACTTATATCAAAAATAAATATGCTGTTATTTTAAGTGTTTGTCCGAAAGGAAAATCAAATATTGCTGCAAAGCCAGATAATTATGTTCCGGCTCAACGAAACGTTAACGCTCCGGAAGCAGCGGAATACAAAAGCTTAGTTTATAACAAAGCAAAAGATACTTTTGACAGAAGCAAAAAACCTGCAGCTGGTCCAAACCCGGTTGTGAAAGCTCCTGATTATTGGAAACAAAACTTTGATAACGGATTAAAAATTATTGGTGCAAAAAGTGATGAAGTTCCAAACACAACTTTACAATTAAGTATTGAAGCTGGTCATCGATACGAGAAAAAAGAACAGGCAGGAATTTCTCAATTGCTAACAAGTATGATGAACGAATCAACTACCAAACATACTGCTGAAGAAATTGGTGAAATGTTGGAAAAGCTAGGAAGTAGTGTAAGTATAGGAAGTAACGGACAGGATATTATACTTTATGTTTCCTCACTTACAAAAAATTTAGATGCTACTCTGGCGATTGCAGAAGAAATGCTTTTCCAACCAAAATTTGATAAAGAGGAATTTGAACTGATAAAGAAACAACGCTTGGAGGCAATTGCTAACCAAGTAACACAGGCAACTACTGTTGCTAACAATGTGTATGCAAAATTACTTTATGGAAAAGATCATATCATGAGTATTCCATCAATGGGAACAAAAGAAACTGTGACTGCTTTAACTGTTGAAGATGTTAAAAAGTTTTATACTGATAATATTTCTCCAGGTATTTCAACTCTGGTAATTGTTGGAGATGTTTCCAAAGAATTGGTTTTGCCAAAAATAAATTTCCTGAAAAATTGGAAAGGACCAAAAGTAGTTCATGCCCCTGAAGTTCCTGTGCCTGCAATTGACAAAACAAAAATTTATTTTGTGAACAAAGACAAAGCACCACAATCTGAAATTCGTATTGGTTTTATGTCGATGCCATATGATGCAACTGGAGAGTTTTACAAATCAGGAATTATGAATTTTACTTTAGGTGGAGCTTTTAATAGTAGAGTGAATTTGAATTTAAGAGAAGCGCATGGTTTTACTTATGGTGCCCGTTCTGGTTTTCAGGGAAATCAATTCCCTGGTCCGTTCACCGCAAGTGCAGGTGTTCGCGGTGATGCAACAGACAGTTCTGTGGTTGAGTTTATGAAAGAAATAAAGCTGTTTGCAGATAAAGGAATAACGAATGAGGAGTTGGTATTTACAAAAAACTCTATGGGGCAAAATGAAGCATTGAAATATGAAACATCCAATCAAAAAGCAGGTTTTGTTAAACGTATTATAGATTACAATTTAGAAAAATCGTATACCGACAAACAAAACGAAATTTTAAAAGCAATTACAAAAGAAGAAATAAATGCACTTGCTAAAAAACAATTAACGTATGATAAAATGTCTATTCTGGTTGTAGGGGATAAATCAAAAGTGTTTTTACCATTAACAAAACTAGGATACGAAGTAATTGAATTGGATGCCGATGGAAATGTGATTAAAGGTCCGGATTTGAAGAAGAATGAGTACAGAGATACAACTAATCCAACCAATACAAAACCGGAAGAAGGAAATCCAAACACAGTAAAACCGTTACCGAGAAATACGGAGAATCCGAGATAGTTTTGTTAAGATTTGGGGAATAACATTAGGTTATTCCCTCTTTCTCTGAAAAAACGACTTTAAGAGCGCTGTACTTTCATCCGCTAAAACACCCGAAAGGATTTCAGTTTTAGGATGAAGCAAAGAGTTGGTAATAAGATTGTATCCTCGTTTAGTATCAGCAGCACCATAAACAATTTTGCCTAATTGTGCCCAGGCAATAGCGCCTGCACACATTACACAAGGTTCAAGTGTTACATACAAAGTACATTCATTTAAATATTTTCCATTTAAAAAATTAGCAGCAGAGGTAATGGCTTGCATTTCCGCATGTGCAGTTACATCGTTTAAACGTTCAGTTAAATTATGCGCACGGGCAATAATTTTATTCTGACAAACCACAATAGCTCCCACAGGTACTTCATCAGCATCATAAGCTTTCTGAGCCTCTTTCAAAGCTTCACGCATGAATGATTCGTCACTAAAAACGGTTAATTCCATATCGTAAAGATACTATTCCTTCCGCAAATTTTTATGCCTAACCCAAGCTTTATTTTTAGTAATTTCGCATTGCTATTTTATAGCATTTATAATTTATAATTCATCATTTATAATTACAAAAAATGTTACGATCACACACTTGCGGAGAATTACGAATTTCAAATGCAGGGCAAACCGTTACACTCAGCGGATGGGTTCAAGGAGTTAGAGATAAAGGTTCTTTGCTTTGGATAGATTTGCGCGACAGATATGGAATTACTCAAATTACAATTGAAACGGATAAAGCTTCAAAGGATTTGGTGGATGTTGCGCGTACCTTGGGTCGTGAATTTGTAATTTCAGTTACAGGTTCAGTTGCGGAGCGGTATTCAAAATCTGATAAATTGGAGACTGGTGATATAGAAATTAATCCAGAAAAAATTGTTGTTGTAAACTCTGCCATAACTCCTCCTTTTACAATTGAAGACGAAACAGATGGTGGTGATGATATCAGAATGAAATATCGTTATTTGGATTTGAGAAGAAATCCGGTACGTAAAAATTTAGAATTGCGCCATCGGATTGCTATTGAAGTGCGTAACTATTTAGATAAATTAAATTTCTTAGAAGTAGAAACGCCAGTATTGATCAAGTCAACTCCAGAAGGTGCAAGAGATTTTGTTGTGCCTTCACGAATGAATCCAGGTGAATTTTATGCATTACCTCAATCACCACAAACATTTAAACAATTATTGATGGGTGGTGGGTTTGATAGATACTATCAAATAGTAAA
>SXIH01000015.1 GCA_005772895.1 Bacteroidota bacterium
GGTTTTTTATGAAGTTAAGATTTACAATTGGTAGAAAGATAGGATTAGGCTTTGGCGTAATCATTCTTTTGGTAATTGTAGCGTTTTGGCTTACGAACATTACACTTAACGATAGTCGTAAAAAAACCGACCAAGTAACAGAAATCTATAACCCTTCAGTAGCTTCACTTAAAGAATTAAACTACCTTTTAATTCGCTCTAAATTTTTAATTACAAAATGGTTTTATGTTCAATCTGGGAATGATCACGTTGATAAAAAAGCGCTGAGAACCTTGATAAAAGATGAATACCCAACTCTGAAATCGAAAATTAAAAAATATTCTAGCAATTGGAATAAAGACGAACAAGAAAGTATTGATGGAATATTGGCGTTGATTGAGCAAATGTTTAAGAGTTATGAAGAAGATGTAATGCTCACCCTTAATTCCTTTGAAACATATAACGATGCTTCCATTAAGTTTACTGCATTAATTCCTTTTGAAGATTTAGATTCGAAATTTAAAGTAATAAATGAAAATCTAAGTATTCTTATTGATACACAAAATGCAAATGCATCTACCAATTCAGATGAAATGTTGCAATCATTTTCTTCACTGCAACGAATTGTTATATGGTTGTTTTTTATTCTTCCGTTTGGAGCAATTGTGATTGCAATTTTTACTGTTAGAACAATTGTGCGTCCGATTCACGAATTGAAAAAAACATTGGTGATGATGGGAAGAGGAGTACTTCCAAAAGAAAGAATCAAAGATAGAAATGATGAGATTGGTGAAATGTCAATTGCTCTTAACGATTTAGTTGACGGGATGGGCAGAACAACAGAGTTTGCGAAACAAGTTGGTTCCGGAAATTTTGATTCGCATTATCGTGCGTTAAGTAAAGATGATACTTTAGGTGCAGCGTTGTTAAAAATGCGTGAAGATTTACGTGAAAATGAACGCGTTTTGGAAGCAAAAGTTATTGAACGAACAGAACAAGTTGTTCGTCAGAAAGAAGAAATTGAAACTCAAAATCAAGAGTTAGAAGTACTATACAAACATGTTACGGATAGTATCAAATATGCTAAACGTATTCAAGAGGCAATTTTACCTCCTGATAGTTTAGTTAAGCGTGTCTTGCCTAATTCATTTGTGCTTTATAAACCGAAGGATATTGTATCCGGAGATTTTTATTGGTTCGATGAAAAAAATGGTAAATCCATGTTTGCTGCTGTTGATTGTACTGGTCATGGTGTTCCTGGTGCTTTTATGTCTATAGTTGGTTACAACTTATTAAAACACGTTGTAAATAGTAATGAAAGTACAACTCCAGCTGAAATTTTAGATAGATTAAATGAAGGTGTGAGTGAAACATTACATCACGGACACGAGGATTCACAAGCGAAAGACGGGATGGATCTTTCTTTTTGTACCATTGATTTCAAAAAATTGGAATTACAATATGCTGGAGCTTACAACCCATTGTATTTGATAAGAGATGGAAAATTAATTCAAACAAAAGCAGATAAATTTCCAATTGGATTGTTTTTAGGAGAAGAAAAAAAGAAATTTACGAATCATACAATTCAATTACAAAAAGGTGATTCAGTGTTTATTTTCTCTGATGGATATGCCGATCAGTTTGGTGGTCCGAATGGAAAAAAATTCATGGCAAATCATTTCAGAGATTTATTGATGGAAGTTCATAATGAACCTATTGATAAACAGAAAGAAGTTTTGAACAAAACCATTGAAGAATGGCGCGGACCACTTGACCAAGTGGATGATATACTTGTGATTGGGCTGAAAATTCCTAATTAGAAATCCGTTTACCTCTGTTAATTAATCTTTTGTCGACAAAAGGGGCATTTTAATCAAAAATTGCTTATTTTTATTCCGTTGAATAAAAAGGCAAAAATGCTTAAAAAACTACTCTGTTTAGTCTTAGTAATTTCATTCTTGTGTGTATCAAAAACTAGTGATGCGCAGGCGAATGATTTTCAGTGTACGCCAACCGAATTGGGATTGCTTCCTTTCGCATCCCCTCCTTGTTCTTCCAGTGCCGGATATGCATATGGTTCTTTTGTTACGCAAGTTGGTACAACAATACTGGCGACAAACGATTCATTGAGTGGGTATATTACTTCCTGTTATTCAGGAACACCATTGCAGGATGTTTGGTATGCATTCAATGCATCTGAAGCCCATGTTGAAATTCAGATTCAAGGAGCAGGAGCAACCCCTTTGCAGGATTCTTATGTTGCAATTTATGAGGATTTAACAGGTGAGTGTGTTGGTTTGGTACCAAGAGAATGTTCTATTGCAACCGGTACCGGCCTGCATACAATGGAATTCGGCCCTTTGACATTAGGTGTCAGATATCATTTGCAAATTGCCAGTGGATTAGCAACAGGAGATGGTGGATTTAATTTGATGATCAGAAGTAAAGCCATTTGTTCCGACTGTTCTAAAAATTCTGTATTAAGTACTTATCCTCTTCCTGTGAATGCAGCATATCCGCCTGATACAACAGTTGGTTTTTGTTATTCTGTAATTGGCTACAACGGATTATTTGGAAATGGATTTCATGGAATGGTGCCTTTGTTTGGCAGCGGTTGGGATGCAACAACATTAACAATTTATTCAGCTGCTGATTCTGCAGATTTTGCTGGACAATGGAAATGGTTCAGCAATATTGATATTGGTGGAACCAGTGGAATTGTAAGTGGTTTCTTTTATGATATTGGCGGTGATGGTGATCCAAGAAATAATTTGGGAGACCATGGAACCTTTTCAACTATTTGGACTTTCTGTTTCACAATAAAAACACAAACTCAAGCACTTTGTAATGCCGGACAAAATGATTTAAGTATCCGGTTTTTAAATTATGCAGATGGAGAATCAGGTTCATTGGTTTCTACTTACGATTGTTCGGGGGATGAAGATTACGTGTTTGATGCACACATGGAGTGTTGTCCTAAACCATTTGGAGTTTTAGCACAAGCTGCTGGATGTAATAGTACGCCAGATGGTTCTATTCTTGCTTATGCAGGTTTTTCAATATTTGGTCACGATTATTTTTTATATGATAGCGATGGAAATTTAGTAGCTACTTACACATCACCACCTGCATCCACAACTCCGTATACGTTTACAGGATTGTTTCAGGGAAATTATTATTTGTATTTCAATGAAAACACAGCAGGTGCTTGCCAAACAGGATACAATATTTATGTTCCCGGTCCTGTTGAATATGATATTACTCAAACAGTTTTTGGTTGTCCTTCATCAATTACATGTTTAAACAGTGCAAGTGTAATTGTTACTAGTGGTGCTGTGTCAAGTATAACATGGAGTAACGGAGAAACCGGATTTACAGCTGACTCATTGTGTACCGGTTGGAATTATGTTTCAATAATTGATACCGGCTCTGTAGTTTGTTTTATTTATGATTCAGTTTTCATAACAAATCTTCCGTTTGCAAATCCGTATTTTGATTATACATGGGGCAGTTATTGTACTGCAGATTCGTTTATTGTTGTTACTGATTTTCCTGCTGCAGGAGGGGGAACATTTAATATGCTAACTCAACCTGCCGGGATGACAAGTGCTGATATTAATGCCAGCACAGGAACAGTTGATATTTCAGGTGCCACAGCAGCAGGGTATGTTATAGTCAAGTATACTTCTGCACCTCCATGTACAAATACATTTTTGGATACTTTTTATGTTGAGGTTAGTCCGCCACCACCATTGTCTAGTGATTTTCCAAGTCAGGTTTTGTGTGTTGGCGATATAGCAAATTCTTATTTGAATTCTTCTATTTATGATGTTCATTGGTTTAGCGATAGTACTTTAAGTTCAACAGTTACTATACAAGGAACTGGAACTACCTTTGATTTTTTTGGTGGAACACCATTTGCAACTCCGGGAATTTTTCCATTTTTCTTAGTAAATATCAGTACTACTAATTCCTGTGTGAGTGTACCATTGCCAATATCAGTCAAGGTTTATCCTTTACCAAATTTAGATGCCGGTCCGCCATTAACGGTTTGTCCGGGTTTTGGACTTACTCTTAATTGCAGCGGAGCAAATTCATTTGTATGGTCACCACCGGGTGTGTTAGATAATTATACTGCAGTAAATCCTGTTGCTACAATTACATCTACTACTTTGTTTACTGTTGTTGGAACTGATGCTACATCGGGTTGTTCGTCAACAGATACGGTTACTGTTTTTGTAGATGAAAACGGACAATGTGATATTGTTTTTTATAATGGATTTACTCCTAATGGTGATAACGACAATGATTATTGGCACATTGATGGAATTTCAATTGACAGAAAAAACAGAGTATTTATTTTTAACAGATGGGGAGATAAAGTTTGGGAAACAACCGGCTATAATAATATTGACAACAGATGGGAAGGAAAACCTTTAGGAGGAAAGCATATGGCACCTGATGGAACTTATTTTTTCATTATAAATTTTCAAGACAAAACATATAAAGGTTATATCGAATTGACGAAATAAAAATATTTTAAAATAGAACACCATGAAAAAAGTATTCTTACTATTTGTATTAGCATTGTCAAATGGACTAGTATTTGGACAAGCTCCACCGCAAGGGATAAATTATCAGGCAGTAGCCCGTGATAATTCAGGTGCAGCTTTGATAAGTACTGGATTA
>SXIH01000016.1 GCA_005772895.1 Bacteroidota bacterium
CGAAATTTCTGAGTTTTCAGAAGGATTGGCTGCGGTTTCTGTTGATGATAAGTTTGGCTATGTAAATGAACAAGGAATTCTTGTTATTCCAATAAATTATACAAAAGCTTTTGATTTTAAAGAAGGTTTAGCTGCTATAGAATTGGGCGGCCAAAGCGGTTATATTAATAAATCGGGTGAAGTAGTAATTGCCTTTAAATACGATTGGGTTGATAATTTTAAAAATGGTTTGGCAAAAGTAAAGTCACTTAAAAAATTGGGGGTCATTAATAGCAAAGGAGAAGTAATTATATCCTGTGAATATGATTTGATTGGTGATTTTAAAGAAGATGTTGCGATGGTAATGAAAGATAAGAAGTATGGTTTTGCAGATAAAAATGGAAAACTTATTGTTCCGCTTGAATATGATTATACCGGAAATTTTTGGTTGCCATTGGAATTTAAAAATGGATTAGCAGTTGCGGATAAAAATAATAAACAAGGACTGATTGATAAGTCAGGAAAATATTTTACAGCAAAAGATTACGACCGTATCGAGCCATTTAGTGAAGGCTTAGCTCCTGTTATGAAAAAAGATAAATGGGGATATATGGATGAAAAATCGAAATTGCAAATTCCTTATACTTATCAATCAGCTCGGGAATTTAGTGATTGTGTTGCTCCTGTTTTAAAGAACAACAAAATTGGTTTTGTTAATAAATCGGGGAAAGTAGTGGTAGATTTTTTATTTGATGAAGCCGATGATTTTGTGCATTTTAAAAATGGCTTATGTGTTGTAATGCTGGAGGATCAAATGGGATTGATTGATTTATCAGGAAAAGTAATTGTTCCTTGTGAAATTGATATTATTTCTGAATTCAGAGAAAACGTTTTTAAGTTTGAAAAAAATTCGAAGATAGCTTACTACAATTCTATTTCACGCACATATATCTGGAAAGAAGAAGGATATTAAATTACAATTTAATTTTTTGTCCGAGCTTTAAAGTGCTGGTAGCTTTTATTCCATTTTTTTTACATAAAGCTTTTGTTGTAGTGCCATATCTTTTAGCTATAGCTGAAAGAGTATCTCCTTTTTTTACAACATGAACTTTTTTTCCTTTTGAACTTGCATAATTTTTTGCCGCAGCCTTTTTTGCTTCAGATACGTAATCAAATGTTGCATTATCAATACACAACATATTTGAAACTAATTTTTTATCGTCAAAAGAAATAATTTCTGTAGGATTGATTGGATGACCGAGATATCGTATTTCGAAATGCAAGTGGCTGCCTCTTGAACGACCAGTATTTCCACCCAATCCAATTACATCTCCGGCAAATATTTCCTGACCAACGGTCACATTAATTTTTGATAAATGTGCATAATAAGTTTCCAATCCATTGTCGTGGCGAACAACAATTACATTTCCATAACTTTTACTTTTTTTAGCGATTCTTACTTTTCCATCAAAAGCAACATTTACCGAGTCGCCTGTTTCTAAATCTATGTCAACACCATAATGGTAACGTTTTTTTCTGGGACCAAATTTTGAAGTTACTCTTCCTGAAAAAGGATGTACATACCCACAATTATGATCGCCATACAACGCAAATTCTCTCACACTGTCATTCAGTGATTTCATGTCAGCTTTTGCAGTATGGATGTTAGTAGTATCCCATCCTGCATATAATGTATTAGCAGGAAAAAAAATAACAGAATCTGTATGATCCATCATTTCGTCTTCATCCATGGTAAAAGGAATAGTATCGATAGCATTAACTCCTCCGGCTGTTTGAGAACTCAATGTAGCAAATGAAATGCGTATAGAAAAAATGAATGCTATTAAGAAAAGTCGTTTCATATAATAAAAATTACCACATCCGATACTCAATAGAGGCAGTGATTTTATTATATAGTTGATTATATAAGAATCACTTTCGGAGTGTTCATTTGTAAATCAGTCCCAAAGGGATTTCCCTTGGAGATAAAATTGATACTATCGGTATCCATATTTTTAATATTCCCAATAACAATCAGGAATTACAAATATGTGCATTTTTTTGAATTATGCAAGTGTTAATTAATGTTAAGCACTTGTATTTTATACACAATGGATTGTTTACTTTTTTGTACTAGCCGTGAAACGGTTGTCAGTTAAGGTGTGTAAGAATTCGAGCAAATCGGATTTTTCTTCCTTTGTCAATCCCAAAGGTTTTAAAAGAAGTGAATCGGAGTTGATGCTGCCTTTTACGAAAGCGGTTGGTGTGTCGTAATAATCAATTACTTCAGTTAATGTTTTGAACATTCCGTTATGCATGTATGGAGCAGTAATTGCAATGTTTCTTAATCCCGGTACTTTAAATTTTCCAATGTCTGCACTGTCTTTTGTGATTTCAGATCGTCCGCGGTCGTTCAAATCTTTTCCATTATACAAACCAATATTTCTGAATTGGTCTCCAGTAAAATCCGGACCAAAATGGCAATCAAAACATTTTCCTTTTTCATTAAATATTATTTGTCCACGCTTAGCAGCTTCACTTATTGCTTTTTTATCACCTTTCATAAATCTGTCGAAAGGTGTGTCGCTTGTTTCTAAAGTGCGTTCAAATGCAGCAATAGCGTCCAGAAGATTAGCCCTGTTTGGAGATTCTTTATATATTTTTTTAAAATAGTTTTTATAATTTTCGTGAGCATTTAACCTTTTAATTGCTTCAGCAATTGGTAAATTCATTTCCACGGGATTTTCTATTGGTCCTGCAGCTTGATCTTCTAAAGTTTCTGCTCTTCCATCGTGAAAGAAAAATCTTCTATCATTCATGTTCATAGCTGAAGGGGTATTTCTAGAACCCAATTTTCCATTCACTCCCTTACTTACTTTTGAAGTGTCTGCAAAAGCGAAATCAGGGATATGGCAGGAAGCGCAACTTATTTTATTGTTTTCCGAAAGAATAGGATCTGAAAAAAGTAGTTCGCCAAGCTCTTCTTTTGTTGTTGGTTCTGGTTTGTTTTCAGATACATTGTTTGTGCTACATGCTGAAATTAGTATTGCAAATAGGGCAATCGAATATGTAAAAGTATGTTTCATTTCAAAATTTTTCTGCAAAGGTAAATTCCAAATAGTATATAAAAAAGAGAGAAACCTAATTTATAGTCATTACAAATAATCAAAATGTTATATTTGTGGAAATCAATTTTATTAATAAAATACAACGGTATGAAAACAGCAGAAATAGTTACAGCAAAAGGCACAATGAAAGTGGAGTTTTATGAAAAGGATGCTCCGGGAACAGTAAAAAACTTTTGCGATTTGGCATTAAAAGGATTTTATGATGGTTTAACATTTCATAGAGTAATTCCAGGATTTGTGGTTCAGGGAGGTTGCCCAAAAGGAACAGGAGTTGGTGGACCAGGATATCAGATTAAGTGTGAATTGGATGGCGACAATCAATTTCATGATAAAGGTGTTTTGTCGATGGCTCATGCCGGAAGAGATACAGGTGGCTCACAATTTTTTATAGTTATCAGCAGAGCACAAACGGCTCATTTGGATAGAAAGCATACTTGTTTTGGAAAAGTAGT
The DNA here is from genome assembly GCA_005772895.1 of Bacteroidota bacterium. GTDB lineage: Bacteria > Bacteroidota > Bacteroidia > 2-12-FULL-35-15 > 2-12-FULL-35-15 > 2-12-FULL-35-15. The sequence goes on from SXIH01000016.1 coordinate 3,560, forward strand.
GGAGGGATTGGATGTAATTGAACAAATCCGTGGTGGTGATATAATTGAGAAGATTGTTGTTCACGAAAATTAGGAATAATTTCCGTTAGTAGTTGAATTCTGCCTTTCGTGTAGAATTTCAAACAACTACTTGAATCTAACGTAAATTAGCATAGAATTATTCCAAAACTCTTTTTAGTGTTAGGATTTTTCAAAAAAGGGAATGGTATCGTAGCAGCCATTCCCTTATTATTTTCTTATCTTTAATACAAAAATTTGAAATGAAACGCTTTCTGCTTTCTCTTTTACTTTTTTTTGTTTTTTCACATGCTTTAAAAGCGGAAAATAGCTATCGCTTTTCTGTAGATTTAACAAAATGTGTTAAAGATAAATTGTTGGTTGAATTGATTACTCCTGAAATTATTACCGAAACTGCAATTTATAGAATCCCTAAAATTGTTCCAGGCACTTACGAAGTTTATAATTTTGGAAGGTTTGTTTCCAATTTCAAGGCATTTGACACGCTTGGAAATGAAATGCTTATTGAAAAATTAGATATTAATAGTTGGAAAATCTTGAATTCCAAAAGTCTAAAAAATATTTCCTACGAGGTAGAAGATACTTGGGATACGGAATTAAAAGAACCATATGTTTTTGAACCGGGAGGAAGTAATTTTGAAGCAGGGAAAAACTTCGTCTTAAATTCTCATTGTCTGTTTGGATACTTTGATGATATGAAACTAATTCCATACCAGATAAATGTCACTCGCCCTTCCGAATTTTATGGCACCTGCAGTTTAACTGATGTAGTTACAAATAATAATGTTGATACTTATTCAGTTTCAAATTACATGGATTTGCAGGATGCACCAATGATGTACAATGTTCCAGATACAACCATTTTAAATATTGGAAGCTCAGAAGTAATTATTTCAGTATACTCTCAAAACAAAATAACAACATCTAAATTTATTGCTCAACAGATCAGTGAAATTTTATTTGCTCAGCAAGAATATCTTGGAGGAAAATTACCAATTAAAAAATATGCTTACTTAATATATCTGACTCCAACAGGTGGAATTTCTGGTGCAAGTGGAGCTTTGGAGCATAGTTATTCGAGTGTGTATTTTTTACCCGAAATGGATCAAAAGTATTTAGCACAAACCATCAGAGATGTTTCGGCACACGAATTTTTTCATATTGTTACCCCTTTAAATATTCATGCAGAACAAATCGGAAATTTTAATTACAATGATCCACAAATGTCAAAACATTTATGGTTGTACGAAGGAACTACTGAATATGCATCCGGACTTGTACAGATAAAATATGGAAACATGTCACTGTCTGATTATTTACAAGTGATAGAGTCAAAAATATCAGGAAGCAAAAGTTTTAATGATTCTGTTCCTTTTACTGTAATGAGTGAAGGTTGTTTAAAAATGTATAAGAACCAATACAACAATGTTTATCAAAAAGGTGCTTTGATAGGTTTGTGTTTGGATATTCAATTAAGATATCTGTCAGATGGTAAATATGGTTTGCAGGAGCTAATGAATGATTTGTCAAAAACGTATGGGAAAAATAAATCGTTTAAAGATGAAGAATTGTTTGACCAAATTGTAAAATTGACTTTTCCGGAAATTGGTGAATTTTTTAAAAGTCATGTTGAAGGAAGCAAGCCTCTGCCATTGAAAGAAATGTTGGAATTGGTTGGAATTGGTTATGGAACTAGTAGTCTTGAAAAAAATATTTCAATTGGCGGGGTTTCAATTGGTTTGAATAGTGCTTCGGGGAAGCTGATGCTTGTTAATACTGCCTCAATGGACGATTTTGGAAGAATGATGGGTTATGAGGAGTATGATGAATTGCTTAAGTTTAACGGAAAAAAAATTACCTCTCAGAATGTGCAGGAAGTGATTGAGGGATTTATTAAAAATGCTAAAGAAGGTGATAATTTAACTGTAGTTGTTTTAAGAAGAAAATCGAAAAACTCTAAACCGAAAAAAATTAAATTAAAAGCAAAATTAATTCCCGTGTTGCCTCCTGCAAGTAATAGTTTAATAGTATTGCCCGGTGCAACAGAGCAACAATTAAAACTGCGTGCCGATTGGATAGGAAAACACTAAAAACAAGATGAATAAGAAAAGGCTCTATTGGTTTTGTCAGATTGGTGGTTGGCTATTTTTAGCTTTAGCTCAAAGTTTGTATTTAAAACTAAGCGATGCTTTAAATTTTGAAACAGCAACGAGTCAGTTTTTACTTTTGTTTTTTGGAATTTTATTGTCTCATCTTTACAGAAACTTTATTGTAAAATATGGCTGGCTGAGAATAAAAATTATTTTACTTATTCCAAGAGTTATAATAGCATCCATATTGCTGGCTGTAGTTGCGGATTATGCTCAGTATGGAGTAGAATGGTTGTTGAATATTGAGGGTGACAAACATTTAAATACAATTACCATAGTTACGAATATTGTAAATCTTATTCCTTTCTTTTTTTCCTGGTCGCTTATTTATTTTTTATTTCATTATATAGAAAACTATAAAAAGGCGGAAATCGAAAATTTAAAATGGGAGGCATCAATCAACGAAATTGAATTGAATAAATTAAAATCGCAGTTGAACCCGCATTTTATGTTTAATGCCATGAATAGTATTCGTGCTTTAGTTGATGAAAACCCATCTAAATCAAAAGATGCTATTACGCAGCTTTCCAATATTCTCAGAAATACTTTGCAAATGGGAAAAAATAAAGTAATCCCGTTTGAGGAAGAGATGAAAATTGTTAATGATTATTTAGCTCTAGAAGCCATCCGTTATGAAGAACGTTTGAAAGCCATTGTAAAAATTCACCCTGAAAGTGCAAGTTTTAATGTTCCACCCTTAATGATTCAGACATTGGTTGAAAACGGTATTAAGCATGGGATTTCAAAATTGGTTAATGGTGGCGTGTTGGAAATTCAGACAAGTGTGGAAAATGACACATTAATAATTAAAATAAAGAATAGCGGACAATTAAAAGAAAAACATGATTCAGACAGTGGATTTGGAATTAAAAACACAAAACAGCGCTTACAATTATTGTATGGTAATTCAGCCACTTTAAATATTAATAACAACGATTCTTCAAGTGTTGTAACAGAATTAACAATACCTAAAAAATTAACCTCATATGAAGGCAATATTAATTGATGATGAGCGATTGGCTCGACAGGAACTAAAAAATTTATTAGCTTCTTATTCTGAAATTGAAATTGTAGGTGAAGCAAATAATGTGGAAACTGCAATTGAAAGTATTAAGCAGTTAAAGCCAGATGTTATTTTTTTAGACATTCAGATGCCTGGAAAAAATGGCTTTGAATTGCTCGAAGAAATCAGCGGTGTTCCGGAAGTTGTTTTTGTTACGGCTTATGATGAATATGCCATTCGCGCTTTTGAAGTAAATGCTTTGGATTATTTATTAAAACCTGTTCAACCAAATCGCTTGGCAGAAACAGTAAAAAAAATATTGAACAAAGAACATTCTGAGAAAACAGAAACAAAAGAACAAACTTTACCTTTAAATGATAACGACCAGGTTTTTGTAAAGGATGGTGAAAAATGTTGGTTTGTTAAATTGAGTGATGTTCGTTTATTTGAATCGGAAGGAAATTACGTAAGAATTTATTTTGATAAAAACCGTCCATTGATTTTACGATCATTAAATAATTTGGATGAACGATTGAATAACCGCACTTTTTTCAGAGCTAGCCGAAAACATATTATCAATTTAAAATGGGTGGAAAGTATTGAGAGTTGGTTCAACGGAGGATTGATGGTTAAACTCAGAGGTGGTGAGCAGGTAGAGATTTCACGTAGACAGGCTGCTAAGTTAAAAGATATGATGAGTTTATAATTTTTGATGAGATTTGGTTACATTTGGAACAATGAAAAATGCATGGCAACTTTATTTTTCAAGACCAAATAAACGGACAATATTTTTGTTTACGCTTTCTTTTCTAATTATTACTCTTATTTCTTTTGTTTATTTCCTAACATTTAATGAAAATAGGACAGGTTATGTTTTTAATGATCCGATTTTAAATTTATTTAAACCTGTTGCCATTTCTGAGCTTACTTTTTTTATCACCTATTTTTTTGCCATTTACGGAATTATTATTTCCTTTCGTGAACCTGCTCTGTTTGTTAGTTTGCTGCAAGCTTACACCATCATGACATTGTTTCGTATGTTTTGTTTATATGTTGTTCCTTTGGAAGCACCTGTATCAATCATTCCTTTGAAAGATACTTTTTTGCAATCCACTTTCTATTCAGGTAGAGAAAATTTAAAGGATTTGTTTTTTTCAGGACATACAGCAACCATTTTTTTATTTGCTTTTGCATTTAAAAAAAGAGAAACAAAAGTACTGTTTCTTATTGGTGCATTAACGGTGGGAGTTTTAGTTGTGCTACAACACGTACATTATAGCATAGATGTTTTTGCAGCTCCCGTTTTTGCTTTTCTTGCAATAAAAATTCAGAAGAAGGTAAAACTCAGTTAGCCTCTTATTCTTCCTTATCATCAAAATGTATTTCGTAAGGAGATGCTAAGAATCCTAATACTGCTATAAATACAACAACTGCAATAGTTATTGGATTGAATAAAATAGAGATAAAAGTTTCCATTGTTTTTGTTGCAAAGGAAAAGAATGTGAATTATGAAATTATAAACGCAGTATTATCAAATTTGAATTTGAGTGTTAATAAATTTCTGCAATTCGGGGAAGAAAGCTTTGAATTCATTTTCAAACAAAGGATAATGCTCTTTCAAATCATGGATAGCATTTTCCATATTGGAAACAAAGCTTGCCCTTCTCGACATTCCTTGTAGAACTCTTTCTATTCCTTCGAAATGAGCGTAAGCTGAAAGGATATTGTACTCAAGCATATACTTGGTAAATAGTTGAGATTTTAGAGGAAAAGTATGTTTGTGTTTTTCAATTAGTGTGTAAACATCTCTTGTATACTCGTCCAAAGATTTATCCGAATAGTTTTCCCAGTTCACTGCCAGATAATGATCATAATAAATATCTATAATTACGCTGGAGTATTTTTTATATTTTGGTCTTAATCGTTTTTTACTGATTTCAACAATTGGATGAGCATCCGTAAAAGAATCAATTTTCCGGTGTAATAAAATTCCTTTTTGTACTTCAGGAGAAAAGTTATTAAACGTACTTCCTTTTACGGAGTCGGCAATAAAATTCCCGATAAGTAGACCTTCTGAATCTCCTGATAAATAGAGGTGAGATAAAAAATTCATTTATGTTTGAAAATGTTTAGTAAATTTAAGTAAATTAACCTGATATGGCTTGGTTTAATAAGATTTGTATACCGCTTGTTGTCGTAATAATTTTTATTTCTGCAAAAAATATTCAGTGGAGCGGTGATCAATGGGAAAGCATTGTTAAGTCTGATGGAAAAGGCTATTATGCTTTTTTACCTGCAATTTTTGTATACAATGATTTAAACTTTTCTTTTTTTGATACAGTTGAAAAAAATCACCCTAATCCGGCTATTTTTTACGATTACAGAGTAGAATGTTATGGCAAAACTACTAATAAGTATTTTGTAGGAACAGCTGTTGCAATGTCACCATTTTTTTTAATTGCTCATTTTGCATCAAGTATTTTGGGGTTAGAAAATGACGGCTATTCAAAGTTGTATCTTATAATGATTAGTATTTCAGCCATTTTTTATTTATGGTTGGGTTTGTTTTTTCTTAAGAAGTTATTGAGTTGCTATACTCAAAATCTTACACTAGTAAGTCTTAGTCTGATAATTATCGTTTTTTCAACAAATCTTTTTTACTATTCTGTATGCGAACCATCAATGTCACATATCTACTCGTTTACATTTATAACTGCTTTTTTGTATTTCTCTAAAAAATATTTTGAAAAGCCGCAATTAAAGTCGACTCTCATTCTTTCTTTTCTGTTGGGCATGATAATATTAATTCGACCTGTGAATGCAATTGTTGTTTTTGCTTTGCCATTTATTGCTGGCGATTGGAATGTGTTTAAAAATGGAATGAATTACTTATATAGAAGATACAGTTTGCTTTTACTTTCAACTGCAATAATTTTTTTAATAATTAGCATTCAATTTCTTATTTATAAAATTCAAACGGGTCATTTTTTTGTTGACACTTATGGAAACGAAGCATTCAATTGGCTCTCACCACATCCATTTGATTTTTTATTCAGTTATAAAAAGGGATTGTTTGTTTATACTCCGGTTTTATTGTTGAGTCTGTTCGGCTTGATAGTTTTGTTTAAGATGAACCGGTATGAATTTTACACTGTTATATTATTTTTATCCATTTTGGTTTATGTCTTGTCATCCTGGTGGAGCTGGTGGTATGGAGGTAGTTTCGGAACAAGAGTAATGTTGGAATATTATTCAGTATTTGTTTTGCTGCTTGTTGTTTTAATGGAACGCATTGATAAGAGTAAGCTGAAATTTGTTTTTTATTCAATTTTATTAATAGCAGTTGTAGTTTCTCAGATTCAAACCTATCAATACCGTTATTATCATATTCATTGGGAAAAAATGGACAAACAACATTATTGGAATAGTTTTTTGAGAATTGACTTGCTGACTAAAAATATAAATCCCAATAAAGATTTATTAAATGAATAAATTATAATTCTTTTGCTTTGTTCCAATAAACATCCATTTCTGCCAAGGTCATTTCACTTAAGGGTTTGCCGATTTTCGCAGCTTCTGTTTCCAGATATTGAAAACGCTTGATGAATTTCTTATTTGTTTTTTCCAATGCATCTTCAGCATTTATGTCGACAAAACGAGCATAGTTAATAAGCGAAAATAATACATCGCCAAATTCCCCTTCTATTTTTTCTTTTGATGCTTTAGAATCAATTTCATGTTTTAACTCTGAAATTTCTTCCTGCACTTTTTCCCAAACTTGTTCAGGTTTTTCCCAATCAAATCCTACTGCACGAGCTTTTTCCTGTATGCGTGATGCTTTTATCAATGATGGTAAAGAATTTGGAACACCACCTAAAACTGATTTGTTTCCTTCTTTCAACTTTAGTTTTTCCCAGTTCTCTTTTACATCTTGTTCGTTTTCTACTTTTACATCGGCATAAATATGTGGATGCCGACTAACTAACTTATCACATAATGAATGGATAACATCAGAAATATCAAATTCTTTTGTTTCAGAAGCTATTCTTGCATAAAAAACTATGTGCAACAAAACATCACCCAATTCTTTTTTTATGTTGGGCATATCTTTTTCAATAATAGCATCGGCCAACTCGTAAGTTTCTTCAATTGTTAAATGCCGCAACGATTCTATGGTTTGTTTTTTATCCCAAGGGCATTTTTCCCGTAATTCATCCATTATAACTAATAAACGCTCAAATGCTTTTAATTTTTCTTCCATATTCGATTTGTATTAGATTCTTTAAATATCAGCTAAATTAAGCATTATTCAAATGAAATTTGGCTGTGTTTTGGCCAATATTTTTGATAATTTTGTAGTTCTGTTATGCTGTCTGGAAAACGAAATAAAATTCTTCTTGTAATTTGTGCTTTCAACTTGTATATGCTTGTTGAAACAGCTACAGCCTTTGCGCAAAGCCGGCCTAAAGATGATTTTATTCTAATGGGAGATGTTCATTTTGGCTATATTATTACTCAAAGACAGAGCGTTGCTCATTTGATTAAAGGTCAAATCGGTGGAGGGGAGTTGACTTATGTTTTCAGGACTTGCGGTCAGAGGTCTTGGCAACCCTTACATGCTTTTCCTGAATTTGGACTAAGTTATATGCATTTGTATTTGGCAAACCCATCTGAGATAGGGAATTTGGATGCCTTGTATCCTTATATGAATTTAAGGTTGAACAAGCAAAAAAGAAATTTTAAGATGTATTTGCGGCTTGGATTGGGTTTAGCTAATATGTCTAAACCTTTTGATAGACTTACAAATCCTAAAAACAATGCGATAGGTTCGCATTTGAACGGATATGTTAATATTCGGTTAAGCTCATCTTATATGTTGAGTAAGTCTTGGCGTTTGGATTCGGGAATTGGTTTAACACATGCGTCTAATGGATCTATCAAAACTCCTAATTTAGGTTTAAATATGGCAACATTGAATTTAGGTTTAGGATATGTGTTCGGAAATAAAAATCTGGAAATGTGTAAAGATTCGGTGATGCCAAAACTTACTAAAAGATGGCATCCTTCGGTGCTTGGTGTTTTTGGTTTTAAAGAATTAGAGCATCCTTTGGGCAACAAGTATATGTCATATGCACTTTGTGGGAATTTGTATTATTCATTGAATCATAAAAACAGACTTGGAACAGCAGTCGAATTTGTTTACAGCAATGAAACTCGTGTAAAATTAGAAAGAGATTCAGCTTCAACAGAAAGAATAAAAGATGTTATAAAAATTGGTGTGAAAGGAGGATACGCATTTCATGTTGACAGAATTTCTATTCCAATTGATTTTGGGTACTATGTTTATCAAAATGATAATTTGAAAGAGAAATTCTTTCATCGGATTGGTGTGAGATATATGGTTACAAAACATGTTATTGCAAATGTAACGCTCTATACACACTGGGCAAAAGCTGATTATTTTGAATGGGGTATGGGATATGAGTTTTAACAAAAATTAGAATGAGATTTTTAAAGTTTATTCCGATTATTTTTATTTTGTTTTCTTCTTGCAAAAAAGAAAACAGATGCGACTGTATTAAACGTACAGGAAAAATTATTACTGAAGTTCGAGAGGTGCCTGCATTTGACAGGCTATTTACAGAACAGGACGTAGATGTATATATAACAGAAGATACTTATTCTGAAGTAAAAGTGGAAGCTGGTGAAAATATAGCGCCCTTGATTGAAACAGTTGTTGAAGAAGGACAATTAATTATCCGCAATAAAAATAAATGTAACTGGGCGAGAAGTTATAAGAAACCTTTGAACGTATATATTAAAACTCCCGGTTTAAAATATATTCATTCTAACGGAAGCGGAGATATAAAGTCGTTGAACACAATCACTCTTGATTCATTTGATATCAGAACTGAAGGAGCAGGCAATGTTGAATTAACAGTTAACAATAACAAAGTAATTACTCACTTATACGGAATAGGCAATTTAACTTTACGCGGAAACGCAAATGAACATGCTTGCAGTATCGGAGGATCTTCTTTTTTATATGCCTCTGAATTGAATACGGGTTATACATACCTGCACACCTATTCACTTGGATTATGCTATATTAAAACTTCAGGTTTATTAATTTATAGGATTGATGATAAAGGTGACGTATATTGCTATGGAAATCCTACATCAATTCAGGAGGCAGGAAGGGATGGAACAGGTGTTTTACATATTCAATAAATGATAAATATGTTTAAGTGGAATAAAATAAAAATTCATTATTTATTACGTTTAACAGTATTCTGGTTTCTGTACTTTGCTCTTTTCAGAGTTATTTTTATAGTTTATCACCATGCTAAAATTCCTGATGGACAACACTCTGAAACTAGTTTTAGTTTTCTGTATGCTCTTCAGTTAGATTTGGCAACTATTTGTTTGATGTTAATTGTACCCTATATTTTGTGGGTTTTGCAACAATTTTATAAAAACAAACTTATTCATCAGATAAATTTAGGGTACAATATCTTGCAAATTTCTATCGTTTCTGTATTGAGTATTTTTAATATTAAAATTTACGGAGAATATGGATCTTTGTTAAATACAGAAGATTTGGTTTATTTGATTTATCCTAAAGAAGCAGTTACTTTTTTATCGATTTGGTCTTTGTTGCTGTTGCTTGCATCCTCTGCATTTTTTGCATACATAGGTATCCGTACTTACCGTAGAAATATTACCAGCTTCTCTCTTCCATTTGAAAATAAAAAAATCAAAATGATACAGATAATCCTTTTTCCGGTTTGTATATTTTTTGGAGTAAGAGCAGGTTCAAAAGCTATTCCGGAATACGAAAAAGGGATTCATTATTCACATATCAAAATCAATAACGATATTGCTACTAATAATATCTGGTATTTAGGGAATAGTATTTGCAATAGAAAAAATACTACTTACAAAAACAATCATCTGAATGGGCAATAGGTATTTTTTCTTCCTTTTTTTATCCATCTTCCTTTTTAATGTACCCGCTTCACTTGCGCAAAAAGAAAAGAAAGTAAGTTTGTGGAAATCGTTAAATACTCCAACTCCAACAGACAGTTCGGCTGACGATTATTATGGCAGTAATGCAATCCGTTATGAAGATTATGTGTACAAAAAAAATATTAAAACTGTTGAGTTAAGAGATGAAAGTTTTATTCTTACTAAAGCAATTTTAAGTTTAGGTTCAGAGGAAAAATTAAAATTGAGCTTTGATGATTTGGATGCCGATCTTAAAAACTATTCCTATACCATAATTCATTGTAACGCTAATTGGCAACCATCTGATTTAATGCCCAACGAATACATTGATGGCTTTTTGGATAATTCTATAAATGAATACAGATATTCTTTTAATACTCTGCAAAAATTTACGCATTACAATGTTACTTTTCCAAACAGCACTATGCGGATTACTAAATCAGGAAATTATATTTTAAAAGTGTATCAGGATAATAATCCTGAAAATATTGTCATTACCAGACGTTTTTTGGTGTTTCAAAACAAAATTATAATTGAGTCGAATGTAACTGCTGCAAGTATTATAGAAGACCGTCTCTTCAAACACGAAATTGATTTTAAAATTAACTATACAGGTTACCAGATAAATAATCCTTACGGAGATTTAAAAATTGTGTTGATGCAAAATGGTCGTTGGGACAATGCAAAAACAGATTTGAAACCCATTTTTGTGAAAGACAACGAATTGGTTTACGATTATGATGAGCAAAATGTATTTGCAGGAGGAAACGAATTTCGTTTTTTTGATATAAAAAGCATCCGGTATCACTCTGAAAGAATTTATAAAGTAACGACAGATACTTTAGGAAATCATGTGGAATTATACACCGATGAAAAGCGGACTTTTAAAAGATATTATTCTCAGCCCGACATGAATGGTGATTTTTTAATTAAAATTCAGGAAGGAAGAGACAGTGAAGTAGAGGCAGATTATTGTTATGTGAAATTTTTTCTGCCTTATGATGTTCCTTTTACAGATGGAAATTTATATGTATTTGGAGGATTTAATGCTTGGAAATGTAATACTGAAAATCTGCTGCATTATAATGCTAAACGTTTTGGCTATGAGTGTACCTTGTATTTAAAACAAGGTTATTATAATTATGAATACATCTTCTTAAAAGACGGAGAAACTGCCGGAGACGAAACCATTATAGAAGGAATGCATTACGATACTGAAAATGACTATTCTATATACGTATACCACCGCCAACCGGGCACTTTTTACGACCAATTAATAGGTATAAAGAGGTTAAACTCTATGAAGCAGTATTGATTCCAATATTTCATTCCAGTTACAAATTTCACCTCCAAAATATTAAAACTCACCTATTGTTAATATAATTTGAACGGGTTGAAGCAACTTTCAGCCTTAAAAAGCGTCTTAGAATCAAAGGCCTACCTGTCGGTAGGCAGGTTATTATGTAATTGATGTTGAAAACCTTTTGGCTTAATACTTGATATCCGATAAAAGAATTGTCTAATATTGTATAATAGTAAAATCAAGCATTCTCAAATTTAATAATATGGGAAATCAATCTACTCAAGTAACACACGGAATTAAAATAAGTGTGGAAACCAAGTTTCAAAGTGAACACTCGGTTGCAGAACATCGTCACTTCCTTTTTTCTTATAGAATAACCATCGAAAATAATAGTGAATATACGGTACAACTGATTTCACGCCACTGGGATATTTATGATTCCAGCAGTGAGCACAGTGAGGTAGATGGAGAAGGAGTGGTTGGTGAACAACCTGTTTTAGAGCCGGGAGAATTGTTTGAATATGAATCGGCTTGCAGTTTAACTACAGATATGGGTAAAATGAGCGGAAGATATTTGATGGAAAGAAAGATAGATAAAGCCCGTTTTTACGTTACAATTCCTGAATTTGAATTGATTGTACCACAAAGATTGAATTAGTTCCTCGGCTTTGCTCGGTCCCGATAGCTATCGGGAGACAAATTTGTAAAAAAAATTTAGTTTGGAGTTACATCCCCAATTAATCCCTCTGCTTTTTATAAGGAGAGGGATTTTTTTTGAAGCATTCCGCCAACAATTTTATCTATCGCCAATGTAAAGTCATTTTCGGAGATGGATTTTAAATCTATCCAACGGAATGTTTGCTCATGCTGCTTTCCTCCTTCAAAATCAAATATTTTTTCTGTAGTTTTTAGCTCAAAAGGAGAAATTGGTTTTACTAAATAATAAATGCTTATGATTTGGTGTTCGGGATTATACGCTGAGACTTGCATATAGTCGGTTGTGTAAAAATGATTTATTACTTCTACTTGATTTTTGGTTTCTTCTATAAATTCTCTTTTTATGCAATCAATAGTTCCTTCGCCATATTCCAGCCCTCCACCAGGGAATTTTGTTATTTTGTGTCCTTTAATTAATTCATCAGAAACAAGAACTTGATTTTTCTCGTTAATGAGTATTCCGTAAACACGAATTATGAATTTGTTGATTGGCATGATGTAAATTCTTTAATTTTTTGTTGCCCTTACCATTTCTCTCTTTCTGGGAGGTCCTGGTAATGTTTCAACTATAAATCCTGCTTTTTTTAGTGTTCGCTTTACTTCTCCTTTTGCACAATAGGTAACCAAGCATCCATTTTTATTTGTGGCTTCAAAAATTTTCGCAAATAGTCCTTCTGTCCACATTTCAGGTTGTACTCTGGGACCAAATGCATCAAAAAATATTAAATCAAATGTACTTGTAAATTTTATTTCTTGTAAAGTGTTTTTAATTTTTAATAAGTTGAAATTTTTTGACAATTCAACTTCTTTTTCCCAATCGCAAGAATGCAATTGTTGAAAAATACTTTTTATTTCATTCTTTCCATTCTTTTTGTCACCCTGAGCGGAGTCGAAGGGCGGGATCTCCCTGTTAGTAGCGGATATTAATTTCGCATAATTTAATTGACTAATAATCTCTGCACTTAAAGGGAAAGCTTCTAAGGAAGTATAATTTAATGTTACGTTTAATTTTTCTGTTTCTAAGTATGAAAGCAAAGTATTTAATCCGGTACCAAATCCAACTTCTAAAATGTTTATTGCCTTATAATTTTGTGAAACTAAATGTTGAATTCCTGTTTTAATAAAAACATGCTGAGCTTCCTGAATTGCACCATGAACGGAGTGGTAGTGTTCATCAAGGTCTTTCACATAAAGTGAGTGTGAGCCGTCAGCGGTGGTTATTAATGTTGGGTGCATGACGTGTTAATTAAAAAACCTCTCCTTTTTGGGAGAGGTTTTTTGAGGTCTTATTTACTAATAATCTTAAATTCTGTTCTTCTGTTCATCTGTCTTCCTTCATCCGTATCGTTTGTTGCAATTGGTTGTTCTTCACCAAATCCGACAGAAGTTAATCTTCCTGCAGAAATTCCTGCTTTCACTAAATAATCCAATACAGCTTTTGCACGGTTGTTAGAAAGTGTTTTGTTGTATTCGTCTGCTCCTTTTGAATCGGTGTGACCGGAGATTTCAATTTTCAATGTAGGAACATCGTTCAATAATTTAGTTAAACGTTCCAATTCGTTTGTTGATTCAGGACGTAAGGTTGCTTTATCAAAATCGAAGAAAATGTTCTTCAAAATAATTTTGCTTCCAACTGCAATGTTTTTCAAAGCAACATCTTTTACAACTTCTTGATAAGCTGCTGTGTTTGGAATATCGAAATTTTCTGAGTGAAATAAATAGTTGTCTTTCTTTACAGCAATACCGTAGTTTCTACCAGCTGGCAAGGAAACCAAATATTTTCCGGTTGCGCTATTGGAAGTAAAACTAGCAATCACCTGGTTTTTTAAGTTGTCTACAATTTCAATGGTTGCTTCCAGTGGTTGTTTTGTTAACTCATCAGTGATAACACCTTTTAAGATGGTTAACTGCGCTTCTTTAATTGCTAATACCGGAGCAATAACTGTTTCTTTAACAGGAGCTGCCTGACTTGCTAATAAATTATCTTCGTTATTCATTACCATTGGTTTTTCTAAACCAAGGAAAGTAATTACATAAATATCTTTTTCACCATAACCATTCGCGTTGAAAGACGCATAGTATCCGTGTTTTCCACTTGCAGAAATTACAAAGAAAACGTCATCATCAGGAGTGTTTACAGGATAACCAAGATTTGCAGGTTTGCTCCAGGTTTTTGTTTCGCTATTGTAAACAGTTTTAAAAATATCATATCCACCCATACTTGTATGTCCTTGCGAACTAAAGTATAAAGTTTTACCATCAGGATGAAGGAAAACTCCTTCTTCACCATATTGTGTATTAATAGTTGGTCCAAGGTTTACAGCTTTTCCCCATTTCCCTTTTTCATCTTTTGTAGAAATATAAATATCTCTGTCACCTAATCCGCCATCAGGTTTATCAGTCACAAAATAAACTGATTTTCCGTCAGGTGTATAACAAGCCGATGATTCGTGATAAGAAGTATTGATGTTTTTATTCATGTGATCAGGCTTACTCCATTTATCACCTTTTAATTCCGATTCATATAAATCACCATTGTTATTTCCGATGTAAATCAGGAATTTTTGTCCGTCAGCCGATAATCCTGAATTCGCATCATGGTTATCTGTATTAATTGGGGAGCCCATGTTCACCGCTTTTGTCCATTTCCCGTTTACACGAGTCGACATATAAATATCTTCATAATATTCATTGATTTCCGGATCGATTTTTTCTCCAGTACTTCCTGTTCTTCTGGAAGTAAACAGCATCACTGATTCATCAGCAGAAATTACAGGACCATAATCAGGGAATTGAGAATTTACATCAGCACCTACGTTATCAATAAATACCCGAATAGGATTTTTAACCATTTCTTTTCCGGTTAAACACTGACTGATGTGGACATTTACATCGCCCATTAACAATGCTAATTCCTCTCCTTTTAATGTTTGTTGGAAGGTTTGAAATTCTTTAATGGCTTTGTCCCATTCCATATTTAAATGGTATGCTTTTCCTAACAGGTAATGCACTTGCGGGTCAACAGACGGGTTTAGCTGAATTGCTTTTTCTAAAAATGGAATTGATTTTAGTTTGTAATTAGAATACAAATAACATTTACCAATTTTATAATTCAGCAATGCATTATTTGGATTAAACTTTTGTGCAGCCAAATAATATGGATCCAAAGCTTGTTTATAAAACACGGTTGCCATTGCAAAAAACTCATCTCCCTTTTCAAGATTTTTTTTCGCTTCTTTCAATCCATCTTTATCATCCTTAAAATTTTCTTTTGTAAACTCAACATTTTGAGCAAATGCAGAAGTAGAAATAATTATTGAAAGGATAAATATTATTTTTTTAAGTATCATCTTTTTTTCTTTTGACGTATGAATTTTTCTCTTTTTAACTTGTCTATTGTCTACTGTCTATTCCATTACTTACAATCTCCTGTATAATTTCTGGCTGATTCAACACCCAACTCGGCAGCTTTTTTCCAGTCAGCACAAGCTCCGGCATTATCTCTCAACATTTCTTTTGCAATACCTCTGTTTAAGTATGCGTATCCGTAAGAAGCGTTCAATTGAATTGCTTTTGTGCAATCTTCCACACTTCCTTTGTAATCCTTTAATTTATATTTAGCATATGCACGATTGTTAAAAGCGTAAGCGTAATCCGATTTAATTTGGATAGCTTTTGAGAAATCATCAATTGCGCCTTGATAATCTCCATTATCCAGTTTAGCGCTTCCTCTATTGTTGTAAGCAACGTAATAATCTTTTTTCTGATTGATTGCTTCTGTATAATCGCTGATAGCACCTTTGAAATCACCTTGTTTACGTTTCGCAGATGCTAAATTGTTGTGAGTGAAAGCTAATTCGGAATTTGCTACTAATGCTTTGTTGTAATCTGAAATAGCACCTTTCAAATCATCCATTTGTCGCTTTGCACTTCCTCTGTCGTTATAAGCATAAGCATAATCAGGTTTAATAGTAATAGCCTTCGTAAAATCTTCGACTGCCCCTTTATAATCAGCATTCTCGAATTTTATTCCGCCTCTGTAATAATATGCCTGAGCATAATCCACTTTTATTTCAACTGTTTTGCTATAATCGGCAGTAGCACCATCTTTATTTCCTAAAGCATATTTAGCTTGTCCGCGACTAAAATAACTATCTGCAGTTTGATTGATGGTTAATGCTTTGTCGAAATCAGCAATAGCGGCATTGTAATCTTTTAGTTCAAACTTTGTTGTTCCTCTATTGTAATAGGCTCTTTCAAAATCGGGTTTTAACGCAATGGCTTGATTGAAATCATTCAAAGCTCCGCTAAAATTTTTGTTGGCAAAATTTGCAATTCCACTATTGTAGAATTTTTCTGCATCCTGAGAACCGTCATCCAATACTTTTGCCTTAACGATACTATCGTTTTGAGCAGTAGTTAAATTTTGAATGGCAATAGAGCAGAACAAGACAAGAAGTAATTTCTTCACTTTCATAGTTTTATCGTTTTAGATAGGGATAAATATAGTAAGAATTTTCAATAGTATAAAAGACTGATATTTTTTCAAAAATCGGACCAAAGTAGCTTATGAAATTTGTTGAATTGTTTGCAAAGTCCTCATATATAGTAATATATGCAAATGCTTTTATTGATTTAATACCATTTGTCACTTTCTTTATTTTATAATTGTATTATTTTAATATCATTGTAGTATGAAAAAAATATTTTTTAGCTCCTTTATTCTCTCTGTTTTATTTTCTGCTTGTAATTCTTCTTCTGAAAGTAAATCAGGTGAAAAAATTTCTGCAGAGCAAATTGCCGAAGAAAGTAAAAAGGCAAATCAGTTTTTTGACCGGGTTTTTGATGCCAAAATTGATAGGGATCCTATGCAGCAATCTGTATACGGAATTAAAAAAGATTATGGTAAATGGCAGGATATAAGTGAAGCGAGTATTCAAAAAGAAGTGGAGATTACAAAAGCTAACTTGGATTCACTTCATAAAAATTTCAAAGTTGAATCTTTGGATGAGCAAACTAAAATAAGCTATCGTTTGTTTGAAAAAGCATGTGAAGATGCTATTGAAAACTATAAATGGCATTTATTTGATTATCCTATGAATCAAATGGGTGGCTTACATACGGATGTTCCTACTTTTTTAATAAATGTACATGCTATTGAAAATGTAAGTGATGCAGAAGCGTATGTTTCCCGATTAAACGGAATGAGCAATTTATTTGAACAGCTAATTGAAAATTTAAAATTACGTGAATCAAAAAATATTATTCCTCCAAAATTTGTTTTTCCTTATGTGCTGAATGATTGTAAAAATATGACAAGCGGACAACCATTTGATAAATCTAATAATGCAAATCCTTTATTAGAAGATTTTATGAAAAAAGTAAACGCATTGAAAGATTGTAAAGGAGAAGAAAAACAATCGTTGATTGTAAAAGCAACCGAAGCGTTGAAGACATCAGTAAAACCTGCATATGATAAACTTGCTGCTTATTGGACAGAATTAGAAAAAAAATCAACAACAGAAGATGGAATATGGAAAGTGCAGGATGGAAATGCTTATTACGATTTTGCTTTAAAACAAACTACTACTACAAGTTTAACAGCAGACGAAATTCATGAAATAGGTTTAAAAGAAGTTGCCCGTATTCATGATGAAATGAGAGTAATTATGAAAAAAGTAAATTTCAAAAGTGATAACCTTCAGGAGTTTTTTGATTTTATGCGGGAAGACAAACAGTTTTATTATGCCAATGATGAAGCAGGAAAAGAAGCATATAGAGTGAAAGCTGTGAAGATTATTGATGATATGAAAAAGGAGTTGGGTAAATTATTTTTAACGAAACCTAAAGCCGATATAGTTGTAAAGCCTGTTGAAGCATTTCGTGAAAAGTCAGCTGGTGGAGCTTTCTATGAAGATCCTGCAATTGACGGTTCCCGTCCGGGAAGATATTATATCAATTTGTACAACATGGCTGATCAAGCTATTTATCAAATGGAGGCATTGGCTTATCATGAAGGAATACCAGGTCACCACATGCAAATTGCCATTGCTCAGGAATTAAAAGGAATTCCTAAATTCAGAATGCATGGCGGAAACACAGCTTATATTGAAGGTTGGGCGTTGTATTCGGAATTGGTGCCAAAAGAAATTGGTTTTTATCAAGACCCGTATTCTGATTTTGGAAGATTGGCAATGGAATTATTCAGAGCAGCAAGATTAGTAGTTGATACGGGAATTCACCGAAAAAAATGGTCGAGAGAAAAAGCTTTGGCATACTTTAAAGAAAATACTCCGAATCCGGAAGGTGATAATAAAAAAGAGATAGAACGCTATATTGTATGGCCTTCTCAGGCAACCGGCTACAAAATAGGAATGATCAAAATTATTGAGCTCAGAGAAAATGCAAAGAAAAAATTAGGAGATAAGTTTGATATTCGCGAATTTCACGATGTTATTTTAACTTCTGGTCCCGTTCCAATGGATATTTTGGAAGAAATGGTAGAAAGTTGGGTGGCGAAAAAGTAGACAAATAAAAAAGTCGACAGTAGACAAGTTAAAAGAGAAAAAAGTCAATCCCGATAGCTATCGGGATCAAAAGAAATAAAAAGAAAACAATACACACAGTTTCACTAATGAACCTGCCTGCTGTAGGCAGACCAATAAACTAGTGAACAAATGAACTAACACAATGGCAAAAAAAAGTACTCCGAAAACAAAAGCATCTAAATCAATATTGAATGCAAAATCGCTTGATTTTTTAAAAGCGTATTTAAACAATGCTTCTCCAACAGGATTTGAGAGCGAAGGACAAAAACTTTGGTTGGATTATATCAAACCTTATACTGATGATTATTTTACTGATAATTATGGAACTGCTGTAGCGGTAATCAATCCAAAGGCTACTTACAAAGTGGTTATTGAAGCACATGCTGATGAAATTTCCTGGTTTGTACACTATATTACTACTGATGGATTTATTTATTTAAGAAGAAATGGAGGAAGCGATCACATGATTGCTCCATCTAAACGTGTAAATATTCATACTTCTAAAGGAATTATTAAAGCTGTTTTTGGATGGCCGGCAATACATGTCCGTGATGCAGCCCGAGAAGAGCCGCCTTCATTAAAAAATATTTTTCTGGATTGTGGATGTTCAACAAAAAAAGAAGTAGAGGCATTGGGTGTTCACGTAGGTTGTGTAGTTACTTATGAAGACGAATTCATGACATTGAATAATACATATTATGTAGGAAGAGCATTGGACAATAGAGTAGGTGGATTTATGATTGCTGAAGTGGCTCGTTTATTAAAAGAAAGTAAAACCAAATTGCCTTTCGGATTGTATTTTACAAATTCGGTTCAAGAGGAAGTTGGTTTACGTGGAGCAGAAATGATAACACAAACAATTAAACCAAACGTTGCTATCATTACAGATGTTTGTCACGATACCCAATCGCCTATGATGAGCAAAGTCACTAGCGGTGATTTGGCTTGTGGTAAAGGTCCGGTTTTAACTTACGGTCCGGCTGTTCAAAATAATTTACTGAAATTAATAATTGATGCTGCTACTAAAAAGAAAATTCCGTTCCAGCGTGCTGCAGCTTCAAGAGCAACCGGTACAGATACCGATGCATTTGCATATTCGGTTGGTGGGGTTCCTTCTGCTTTGATTTCTTTGCCACTTCGTTATATGCATACTACTGTTGAGAGTGTTCACAAAGAAGATGTAGAGAATGTGATAAAGTTGATTTACGAATCATTAAAATCAATTAAAAACAACCATGATTTTAAATACAATAAAAAATAATCATTGAAGGGCTTAGGCCCTTTTTTATTTTCTGATTAATTGGAACTTTATCCGATACTCTTCGTAAAACGAACTTGAAAATTGGCATTAATGAATAGCAAAACTCTCTTAAATACATCACTGCTTTCCTTTGTATTGCTTGTTGCCGCTTGCAGCAATGATACAACTACAACAAAAGATGCTACTTTCAATTCTTCCGATTCACTAACTTCAGAAGAAAATAAGTCTGCTACAGTAGCCCCGGGAAAATATGATATGGTAATAAGCGATATTCCTTTCCCTTTCGAAATTCTTGATAATTTATATGCTAAAAAAGTTCCTTTTAGTCAAAAGGCAATGAATGAAGTTGCCAGCGTTACAAAATATAATTTGTACAATTCTAAAGCAATGAATTTGGGAATTTATGGTGCCGACTTAGCTTATTCTGTTACATATGAAGAGTTTCAGCAAATGGGAGCTTACATAAAAGCTACTAAAAGGTTGGCTGAAGAGCTAAACATTCCTTTGGCATTTGACCAGACTACAATGGATAAGTATTCAAAGTATAAGGACAATAAAGATTCACTTACTCGAATTGTTTACGATTCCTATAATCAAGTTGACAAATCTTTAAAAGGTGACGACAGAGTTGGAATGGCAGCATTGGTAGTAGCCGGAAGTTGGTTGGAAGGATTGTACCTTTCAACAAAAACATTTATTGATACACCAAAAAATTCCGAAAACAGTTCTTTGTATAAAGTCATTTCAGAACAAAAACAAAGTTTATTGATTGTAGTAAAATTGTTAGACGAGTATAAGAGAGATGCTTTTGTTTCTGAAATTATGACTGAATTAAAAGGCATTGCTTCGGAGTACAATACAATAAGTAATGATATTGCTATGAATGAAAAACAATTAATTGCCATTCATTCAAAAGTTCATGCATTGCGCTCAAAAATTATAGAAGGGAGATAATTATTTTTTTTCCTTCAGAAATTCTCCCAGCATTTCCAGTTTGTCTGTATTAATTAAATCAACTCCGCAGTTTAATAATTCTGTCCACACTTTTTTATTTTCAGGTGAAGCCCACAATCTCACTTTTTTTCCTTGCAGATGTGCTTGATTTACCAAAGCTATTAGTTTTTCTTTTTCTTGTTTGGGTATTTCCCCTTTTCCTTTCCAGGTTAAGACATTCGAATATTTTGTACTTGCCATCAAGCAAATAGTATTATCAAAAGGCTTCTCTAATCCTAATAAACTTTGATCAATAAATGCAAATCTTGAATTTTCTTTTTGTAAAGCGTCATAAGGTTTGTTTCCTGTTAAAATAATAGTGACAGCATTTGTAATTGTTTTTCCATTTTCATATTTGCTCAAAATAGAAGAATAAGGAAGGAGAAAAGTTTTTAAATTTTCATATGTTTTTTCAGCATCCGATTTAAAATCGATCAGAAGTATCAACGACTCATTACAATTGGAGTATACTTTTCCATTGTTTTTCAAACAGCTGTCCAATAAAGGTTTTAAATATAAATACTCTAAGGTTCTTTTCTTTTTGAAGAATGGACGCGTATGAGAAACAATTAATTTACTATTTATCAAAAAAATATCTGCTTCAATACTAGCAAATTTATTTTGCAAAGCATCTGATAATGGATGCTTGTGCTTGTAGTCATTATGAGCATGAGCATTTTTTAATATGCATTCCTGTGCGAAATTCAATTGTGAGTGAATAAAAAATAAAGCACAAGAAAAAATTCTCAATAACATAAAGGGATTTCTTTTGGCATGAATTACTTCATAAAAATGATGAAATTTTGTTTTAAATTGCTATTTTAGTGAAAATTTATTCAAATTATCTCATAGAATGGCAATCATAGGTTCGGTAATAAAGCGATCGTTTGAAATAAGAGAAAGGTTACCTAAAATTCGTAAGAAAGACGGGTATAAACAGCAAACGAAAGTCCTAAAAAAGTTGCTCACTAAAGCTGAGTTCACAGCATTTGGAGAGCATTATAATTTTTCCAAAATATTGGGTGAAGATGATGTGATTACTGCTTTCCAAAGAACTGTAAAAACACATGATTATAATTCCATGTTCAAAAATTGGTGGCACCGTACCCGGGATGGTGAACCAAATGTTTGCTGGCCAAACAAAATAAAATATTTCGCGCTCAGCTCCGGTACATCCGAATCGTCCAGTAAATATATTCCTGTTACAACTGACATGCTCAAAGTGATTCAGAAAGTGAGTTTGCGACAAATGATCTCTCAAGTTCATTTAGGTTTGCCGAAAGAACATTTTGAAAGAGGAGTTTTGATGGTTGGAGGAAGCACCGATTTGAAATACAATGGAATTTATTATGAAGGAGATTTGAGTGGAATCACCACCAGCACTATTCCGTTTTATGTTCAGGGATATAATAAGCCAGGTAAGCGGATTGCCCGTGAAAGAAGCTGGGAATCGAAATTAGAAGAGATTGCAAAAAATGCGAAAAACTGGGACATTGGAATTATTTGTGGAGTTCCTGCTTGGATTCAGATTTTATTTGAAAAAATAATTGCTGATTATAATGTAGAAACAATACATGATATCTGGCCTAATCTTAATGTCTATATCCATGGAGGTGTTTCTTTTGCTCCGTATAAAAAAGGATTTGAGAAATTATTGGCTCGTCCGATTTTTTACATGGATACTTATTTGGCCTCTGAAGGATACGTAGCTTTTCAAACTCGCCAGGAATCTGAGTCTATGAAAATGATGCTGGACAATGGTTTGTTTTATGAATTTGTTCCGTTTAATGAAAAGAATTTTGATGAAGACAGTAATATTGTAGAAAATCCGGAGACGCTTCACATTGATCAGGTGAAGGAAGGAGTGGAGTACGCACTATTAATTACTACATGTTCGGGTGCATGGCGTTATTTGATTGGTGATGTAGTTAAATTCACATCTTTGGAAAGAGATGAAATTATTATTACAGGAAGAACAAAACATTTTTTGAGTTTATGCGGAGAACATTTGTCGCAGGATAATATGAATAGAGCAATTGAACTTGTTTCGGCCCAATTGAATATTGATATAAAAGAATTTACAGTTGCAGGAATTAGCTACGATACTATGTTTGCACATCACTGGTTTATTGGAACAGACGATAAAGTAGATGTGAAAGAACTACGCAATAAAATTGACGAAACATTAAAAGAATTAAATGACGATTACAAAGTGGAACGTATTGCAGCATTAAAAGATGTAATAGTGGATGTTTTTCCTAGCAGCGTATTTTATGATTACATGAAAACAAAAGGAAAATTAGGTTCATCAAATAAGTTTCCACGTGTTTTAAAAAATAATCAGCAGATGGATTGGGAGTCCTATTTAAAAATTAAAAATAAAGAATGATTTTTAAAGCCATTTTTTCGGGATTGACTTTAGGACTTGCACTTGCTTTGTCTTTAGGCCCTTCGTTTTTTGCCCTCATTCAAACGAGTGCAAAGCGTGGTTTTAAGCCGGCTTTAGGTTTGGCATTTGGAATTTTTTTAAGTGATATACTTTGTGTTTTCTTGGCATACTTTGGGGTTGCACAATTTTTAGATAGTCCGCAAAATAAAATTTATGTAGGACTAATTGGAGGAACAGTGTTGATGATGTTTGGCTTTTTTAGTGTGTTTCAATTCAAAGCCAGAGTAGCAGAAGAAAAAGAGTTAGAAGCAAAAGATATGGCTATAAAAGCTGTTAGCATTCCATTGTACATTATAAAAGGTTTTTTCCTTAATATGTTAAACCCCGTTGTGATAGGTTTGTGGATGGCTTGTGTAGTAACGGTTAGCTCAAATAAAGAGTACACATTTATTCATGTGCTTTTGTTTTTTGTAGTTTCATTGTTAACCGTTTTTTTTACGGATGTTTTGAAGGCCTATTCCGCAAATAAGATAAGTAAACTTTTAAGTGAGAAAGTGCTGAGAATTGTAAGTATTGTAGCTGGAATTATTTTGATGATTTCAGGAATAATTATGATCTATAAAGTATTTGCATAAACAATAGGAGAAGGAACTATTGGTTATTTTTCCAGAATAGTTTTAATATTTGGCTTGAAATATAAATTACTCTTCATAATCTTTCCGTCTTCTCTGAAAATAGGTTGTCCGTTCTCATCCAGTTTGCTCATATTGCTTCTTTGTATTTCATCAAATACTTCTTCTATTTTATGTTGTAACCCATGACGTAAAATGGTTCCGAATAAAATATAAAGCTGATCACCCAAAGCATCTGCAATTTCAACTAAATCGCCATTTTTACAAGCTTCTAAATATTCCTCGTTTTCTTCTTTAATTAAATTGTAACGCAACATATATTCGTTTTCGCCAACCTCAGCTGTTGGAGTATATCTATTCCCGATCTTAAAGGTATCATGAAATATTTCAACGTGCTTTATTTTGTGAATCAATGTTCCTGTAGTTGAAGTTGTTTCCATTTTTATTCCTTTTGAATGTTCCTTCTTTTTTATTTGTCTATTTCCTACTTGTCTACTGTCGACTCTTTTTATTTGTCTACTTTTTTTTCTTAGCTCTATACTGAGAATTAATTCCATCTAAAATATCTGCTGTAATATCTAAACTTGGGTCTGCTAATAAAACCGGACTCAATGGACCTTCACTATAAGTTAATACATAATTATAGTTTCCTGTTTTATTGTATTCGTTAATGTAGTCAGTTAAATTCTTGCGGGCTTCTTCTGTTCTAGCTTGAATTTTTTCTCCCAATGCTTCTGATTTAAGTTGAAGTTGATCCAATTCATCTTTGCGTTTAGCAAACTTTTCCTGCTCAGCCTGAATTTGATTGTCTGACAATAATCCTCCGTTTGCTTTATCCTGAAAAGCCATATAGTCATCCTGAAGCTTTTGCCCTTTTGTTTGATATTGATTTTGCAAAGAGTTTTGTTCTGCCTGAGCAGATGCACTAACATCTTTTAAAAAGTCATATCCTTCACTTAAAACATCCAAGTTCACAAATACAATTTTTGAAGCCTTAATATCTGTAGGAGCTTTTACAATTGGTTTTTCCACAACTGTAGAATCTGTTGCAACTGCCAAGTCGGGAGTTGAAGGGCCTGAAAAGTGCAGGAAGTACAATATCGCTACTGCTATTACTAAAATGATGTTGAGTATTCCGGAAAAGTTTTGATTCATAGTATTTCGTTTTTTATTTTGTCATCCCTCTTTTTTTGTCATCTCGACTTTTTTGTCATTTCGAGCGAAGCCGAGAAATTATTTTTCTTCCGGATTCATATAAGTATAAATTATTGCAGCAATTGCAGAGCCAACAAAAGGGCCAACAAGATAAATCCAAATAGTATTGATTGAACTTCCGCCCATAATTGTATCAACTAAAATTGGTCCGATAGCAACTGCAGGATTGTAAGCGCCACCTGAAACAGGGCCACCTGCAAAAGCAGCAGCCAAAACAGTAACACCAATTGCAATTCCGTAAAAGGAATTACCGCTTGTTTTTGAGTGTGTAGCAACATTTAAAATCACCATTGTTAAAGCAAATGTGAACAACATTTCAATCATTAATGGCTTTAAGTTATAGTGGAAACCTTCTGCCGGAGTTGGTGCAAATGCATGTCCTTTCACCAAATGATAAATAACAGCAGCCAAAATAGCTCCTGTAATCTGGAAAATCATATACATCATCGCATCCTTCGCCTCAATCTTCTTTCTCATGTATATAGCCAATGTAACAGCAGGATTATAATGTGCACCCGAAACGTGGCCGCCCATATAAACCATTACTACTAATATTCCACCAATCGCGATAGGATTGCCTGTTAGTCCGATTACCAAGACTAAAAAAAATGTTCCGATGAGTTCAGTTAGGTATTTGTTCATTTTAAATTATTTTAAAGTTCATTGCAAATATAATTTTTTAAATTTGCGGACAATAATATATTTATTAAGAGTTATTCATAGTCTAAAACCAAAAAAAATGAGCGCACAAGTAGGACAAAATGCACCTTTATTTTCATTAAAGGATTCGGATAAAAACCTGGTATCATTAGCCGACCAGAAAGGTAAGAATGTAGTATTGTTGTTTTTCCCGGCAGCATTTACAGGAACATGTACAAAAGAATTGTGTCAAACCCGTGATGAACTGTCGTTTTACAACGATTTAAATGCTACAGTATTTGGAATATCAGTAGATATGCCCTTTACATTAGCGAAGTTCAAGGAGTTGAACAATTACAATTTTACTTTGTTGTCAGATTTTAACAAAGAAGCTTCTACAGCCTATGGTTGTATATACAATGAGTGGATTCACGGATTAAAAGGAGTAAGTAAACGTGCTTCTTTTGTGATCGACAAAAACGGAGTTGTTCAGCATTCCGAAATTTTGGAAGATGCAGGTTCGTATCCTGATTTCGATGCAATTAAAACAGCTTTGTCGAAGTTGAAATAAGACTTAAGATAATAATGAAACGCTTCTCAATTAGAGAGGCGTTTTTTTTATTCCCCCTTTGGAAAAGGGGGCTAGGGGATTCTGTTATTTAGAATCGAAAGATTTAAAACAAACTATCAAGTATTGTTATCGGAGTGTGTCCCCCTTTGAAGGGGGTAGGGGGATGAGTTCGGGATGTCTACATCAAAACAATAGCAGTCCCTGCACCCAACAAAATCATCACAAACTTAATGAAATTGAATCTGTGATTTTCACTGGATTCAAATAAAATTGTTGTTGAAATGTGTAAGAAAATACCAACTACTACGGCCATTATTTTATCAAAGTAAATGGATAGATTCAACAACATGTTTTGTCCGATAGCATAACTCACAAATGTTCCTAGTGGTGTTACTAATGCGAAAACAACCAACCACATAATTGCATTTTTTTTGCTGATATGTGATGCTAGCAGCATCGTCATTAATGCAATAGCAATAGGAATGTTATGCATCACAATTCCTGTCAATAAAGAGTTATGTGAATTTGCTTCTGTAGCAGCCAATGGCATTCCTTCTAAAAACGAGTGGATAGAAAGTCCAATCATCATCGCATACGGAAAAGCATTGTGATGATGATCGTGTTTGTGTACATGAATATGTCCGTGCTCAATTCCTTCCGAGAAAAACTCTAATAATATCTGAGCAAAAAATCCAATTAAAATATAGATTCCGACATTTTCTGTACCGGATGAATAAATTTCTGGAATAAGATGCAAAACACTTATGGCAAATAAAAATGCACCACTGAAAGATAGTAATAGTTTTAAATTTTTACTGCTGATATTAATAAACAACACACTCACTCCGCTAATGATAACAGATAAAAAAAGAATGATGTACATTAAATAATCCATTTTGTTTGTGTGAGTTTTTTTAGAGCTCACTCTCTCTCGTAATCGTCATACCGTGCCGCGACACGGTATCTGCTAATTAGAAACACTGCTCTCAATTGGGAGATCCCGTGTCGTGGCACGGGATGACAGTTGAAACAATCTGCGCCTGCCTGCCGGTAGGCAGGTTCTATTCCTTCCTCGCCACAATAATCAATCTCTCGGAGCTCTCAACATCAAACTCCTCTAAGCCATAGTTTCCCCGCAAATGTACTATTTTAAGTTTATTTGCTTCAAAGTATTTCTGAAAATCACTTAGTGTCAATGCTTTCACTCTTTCTTCAAAATGGTATTTTCCCCCTTTATCAATAAAATCAATTTTTTTTACAATGAAATTATTTTCATGTGTTTTGCTGATATTGAATTCAATTTCATCAATCAATTTTGTTTCACTACAGGAAAGTTGATTCATCACTTTTTTCGAATTCATAAAATCCAACACAAAAATTCCGTTTGGTTTTAAAGCTTTACTAGCTGAATTGATAACAGCATAATCATCTCGCTCCTTTTCAAAATAACCAAAGCTGGTAAACAGGTTAACAGCAACATCAAAATAATTGCTGCGAAAAAGTTTTCGCATATCATGTGTATAAAAATGCAAGGTTTCATTTTCCGAAAGTTTTGCACAGGAAATGCTTTTTTGTGAAAGGTCAATTCCTGTTACATCAAATCCTTTTTTGTTGAGATAAATTGCATGGCGACCTTTGCCACATCCAACATCTAAAAATCGATTTGCTTTTTCAGGTCGTATTAATTGGAGAAGATTATCAATGAACAATTCAGCTTCCGAAAAATCTCTGTTTTTATACAATACATGGTAGTAAGGCGAGTCGAACCAGCATTTAAACCATTCATTATGTTTACTTCCAGACATTTTAAGATTATTTGTACAAAAATAGAAATTATTAGCCCCAATTGATTAAATTTGACAGTAGTAACAAAACATTATGGCAAAAATCAATCAAATTACTCCTGTTGATTGGCAAACCGAATTAAAGGCTGCTGCTTTCAAGTACCATGTGCTTATTGCATGGGTTGCAGTGGGCTTAAATCCCATTTGGGCTATTGGTGACTATTTTAACAGTCCTTTCCATTTTATTGATTTCCTTATTTTTCGTGTTGCTGTTTCGGTGATCACACTTTTTGTCGTGCTGTCGAAAAACAAACTCGTTAACCGTCCCGAAATTATCGCATTCATTCCTTTTGTTGGTATCTCTATTCAAAATGCATACATGTTTAGTGTTATGAATGTGGATGAATTGCAAAAACACACGTTTGCATACATTGCTTTATTTATTGGTGCCGGAATGTTTGTTTTATGGCGCCCGTTTTATTCTGTTATGGTGGTTGTACTTTCCCTTGTTGCCAATGTTGTTTGTTTTTGGTTGTTCGGGCATTTAAAAACTGGCGATATATTAATCAATGGCGGAATGCTTACTCTTTCAGTGGCATTGTTTACAATTTTGTTAATTCATACACGTACCAATCTTACCAAAAAAGAAATCATTTCCCGTTTGGCTTTGGCTGAATCCAATAATCAACTGGAGATAAAAAACGAAATCATTGAAGAGAAAAATAAAGACATCAGAGATAGTATCAATTATGCTCAGCGTATTCAGCAAGCTATTTTGCCTCCTCAGGAAAAAATAGACTTAGTTTTAAAAGATTATTTTATTTTGTTTAAACCGAAAGATATTGTGAGTGGAGATTTTTATTGGCACGCAGCAGTAAAAACTACACCACAGGATGGAAAACCTTCAGATAATATTGTGGTGATGGCCGCGGTGGATTGCACCGGGCATGGTGTTCCTGGAGCTTTGATGAGTATTATTGGAAGTACAATTTTAAATCAAACGACTACTGCAGCTGCAGTTAATTCTCCTGCCGATGCATTGGGTTTTTTGAACAAAGAAATTACCAAAACATTAAATTCCATTAAAGATGGAATGGATATGGCTTTGTGTGCAATCAATTTTGAAAAATTAGAATTGCAGTATGCCGGAGCAAATAATCCATTGTATATAGTTCGTCAAAAACAATTTATTGAAGTAAAACCGGATAAGCTGGCAATTGGTGCTGATACGGATGATGCAGCAGTAAAAGTATTTACGAATCACACTATCAAATTAGAAAAAGGAGATTCCGTTTATTTATTTACTGATGGTTATGCCGATCAGTTTGGTGGTCCGAATGGAAAAAAATTCAAGTACAAAAAATTCCAGGAGTTGTTGATTGAAATGCAGGACAACACCATGGAAGAACAAAAACATATTTTGAATTATCATCACGAACTTTGGAAAGGTTCATTAGATCAAGTTGATGATATATTAGTCATAGGAATTAGAATTTAATGATTCGTTTTATGCAAAAAAGTTTCAAGTTTATTTTTACTTTTTTCTTGATACTTTGCTTGTGCTGTTTGAAAGCACAGTCACCTGAAATTGATTCTCTTCTCAATATCTTAAAAATATCCAAAGAAGACACTTCCAAAGTAAATGTATTGAATCAGCTTGCCGATAGTTATTGGAAAAAGGATATGTTGGATAAATCTTTTTCCTCTTGTCAGAATGCATTATCTCTTTCCGAAAAAATTGGATTTAAATCCGGAAGCGTAAATGCATACTTGAACTTTGCAAAAGTATATGACGAACAAGGGGAAGTTATAAGATGTATTGAGAATGGGCAAAAAGCGTTGTCAATTGCATATTCAATCAACGATAAATCTCTTATTTATTCTTCTTTAAATAGAATTGGGATAAGTTATTATTTTGAATCGGATTATTCTCAAGCCCTTAGTTATTTTTTAAAAGCACTTAAGGTTGGCGAAAATATAGTAGATAAAAAAGAGTTAGGAAAAACTGCTTCTTATTTAGGTTTGATTTATTTTAATCAAGGAAATTACCCCAAAGCATTGGAGTATGATTTTAAAGCTATTAAATACAATGAGGAGTGTGATTATAAAAAAGGCATAGCAAGTGCTTATACAAATATTGGTGTAATATATGATGCACAAAAAAACTCGGATAAAGCTTTAGAAAGTTATTTGAAAGCATTAAAAATAGCTGAAGAAATTGATTATAAAAAGGCCGTGTCCTTTTCTTTGATTAACATTTCTGGGATTTATCAAATCAGAGGTGAATTATCAAAAGCGTTAGAGTATTTAAAAAGAGCATTAAAAATATTTGAAGAAAAAAATGATAAAAGCGGAATAGCTGCTACTTTGAATAATATTGGAGCGTTATATGAGGATGAATATAAAGTCGCAAAAAAGCATTCCGATAAAACTACAGACTCTCTCTTACTACTTACTTTCGAATATTTTAATAAGTCATTAGCTATTCATCGTGAAATAGAAAACAAAGAAGGCATTGCAATGGTGCAAGCAAACATTGGAAATGTTTTTCTAAATGAAAAAAAATATGATGATGCAATCAGATGTTGTTTTGAAAGTTTAACTATTGCAAAAGAAATTGATGGCTTAGACCAAATTAAGATTACTGAAAAAATTCTTGCTGATATATATCATCAGAAAAAAGATGTTGCAAACGAATTGTTGCATTACCAAGCATATATTGCAGCAAGGGATAGTTTGTTTAATGCTGAAAATACTGAAAAATTTGTTAGGACAGAAATGAATTTTGATTTTGAAAAAAAGCAGGCACTGGAAGAATTGGAGCAAGAAAAAAAAGACGCAGTTTCTCTAGCCAATTTAAATCGTCAAAAAATTATCAGTTATAGTGTTGTTGGAGGATTGGTTGTAGTGTTGTTTTTTTCAGTTTTGCTTTTCAATAGGTTTAGATTGATTCGGAGGCAAAAAGCAATTATTGAATTACAGAAAATGATGGTGGATGAGAAAAATAAAGAAATTACAGACTCCATACATTATGCAAAACGTATTCAGCAGGCACTTTTGGCAAGCGACACATTGTTGAAAAAAAATCTTCCCGATTTTTTTATTTATTACAAACCAAAAGATATTGTCAGTGGTGATTTTTATTGGGCTCAAAATGTATCATCAACAAGTGGTAATTCAAGATTTATATTAGCTACTGCTGATTGTACAGGTCATGGTGTTCCTGGAGCATTTATGAGTTTATTAAATATATCCAAATTAAGCGATACTATAAATGAAAAAAAAATTATTAGTCCTGATTTGATTCTAAATGATGTACGCGAAGAGATTATAAAAGTTTTGAATCCTGAAGGGGCAGAAGTAAAATCAAAAGATGGGATGGATTGTGTTTTATGTTCCTTTGATTTTAATGCAATGAAATTAGATGTGGCCTTAGCCAACAATCCACTATGGTTAGTTAGAGATAAAAAACTTATAGAATATAAACCTGATAAAATGCCTGTCGGGATGTATTTTGAAAATGTAAATTCATTTAATCTACAAACAATAAAACTTCAGAAAGGGGACATAGTATACGCATTTACGGATGGCTATGCTGATCAGTTTGGCGGAACAAAAGGAAAAAAGTTTAAGTATAAAAAATTACAGGAACTACTATTATCTATTTCGGAAAAATCGATGGAAGAACAGAGGAAAGAGCTTAATGAGGAGTTGATAAATTGGAAAGGAAATTTAGAGCAGGTGGATGATATATTAGTGATTGGGATACGAATTTGAGGTAACGGTGATAAAGTAATAAGGGGGCTCAAATCTTGTATAAATGCTTCTGTTTCATCTTATAATAATTACTTCATGTTGTACCACTTTATTACCTTATTACTTAATCACCTAATCACTCAATTACCTTTCCTAAAAATTCCTATATTTACTTCCAAATAATACATTTTGAATAGAATTTACTCAACATATTTACGAGTCTTATTAATCTTATCAATAGTTCTTGGGTTTACTACTTCCGGTAATTCCCAAGAATTTAAATTCAGCCACATTAATTCCGAACAAGGTTTATCCATGGGAGTGGTGAACTGTGTTTTGCAGGATAGCAGAGGTTTTATGTGGTTCGGAACTCAGGATGGTTTAAACAAGTACGATGGCTATAACATCACTGTTTTTAAAAATAACCAATTAGATTCCAACTCACTTTCAAATAATTTTATCAATGTGCTATACGAAACCAAAAATGGCGAATTGCTCATTGGTACTAACGGTGGAGGTTTTGATGCGTATAATTTAAGCACAGGAAAATTTATCCATCATATAGGTGTTCAAGGAAATAAAAATAGTTTGAGTAACAATAACGTTAAGTCTATTTTGGAAGATAAAGAAGGTTTGATATGGATTGGAACGGACGATGGATTGAATTCATATAATCCAAAGAGCAAAAAAATTACCCGGTTTTTGAATGATAATACAAATGCTAATACTATTTCTAGTAATAATGCCTGGTGTTTGTTAGAGGCTGCCGATGGGAAGTTGTGGATAGGAACATACGGAGGTGGATTAAATTCGTATGACAAAAAAACTGGAGAGTTTCAACATTACAATCAAGTAAATAATGCAGGAAAATTGCTGTATGAGAATATTAATCTAATCAGAACTATTTATGAGGATAAAGAAGGAATGTTTTGGATTGGAACATACGGTGAAGGAGTTCAAATTTTCGATCCACATTCAGGAACATTTATTAAAAACATTAGAAATAATCCCAATGATCAAAATTCATTGGTTAATAATCAGATAATGAATATTACAGAAGATGCGAATGGCTTATTGTGGTTTGCAACTTATGGTGATGGAATAGTTTTATACAATAAAAAAACAGGCAGATTTAGGAATATTGTTTTTGATGAAAAAAATCTCACCGGTATTACCAGCAATCAGATAAAATATATTTATCATGATAAAGTAGGTTCTGTTTGGGTTGGTACAGAAGGAGGCGGAGTAAATGCGCATTTCCGTGCATCTAGTAAATTCAAATTGTACAATATAAATTTAGATGCTAGTAAGTCGTTTAAAAGCAATTTAGTTCTTTCGTTGATGGAAGATCGTGATGGTTTGGTATGGATTGGAACTGGTCGTGGTGGCCTTGCAACACTTGACAGGGAAACTAATACGTTTCAGCAGTACCCTCAATTATCCACATCTGGTAACAACTCTATACTTTCTTTGCTTGAAGATAAGGATGGTATTATATGGGTTGGTACTTGGGGTGATGGTTTGAATACGTATAATAAAAAGACTAAAAAAGTTCAATCGTATTCAGAGTTTAAAACTGTAAATGCCGCTACAATTGTTTCCATTTTAGAAGATTCAAGAGGAAATATTTGGGTTGGAACATATGGTGCAGGAGTGTTTTTGTATCATAAAACCACCGAAAATTTTACTAATTACAATAGTAGCAGTGGATTAAGTATAAATAATATTTACAATATTTACGAGGACAGTAAAAAAAATATTTGGATAGCTACAGATGGAGGTGGTGTGGTTAAATACAATCACGAATCCAATGTTTTTAAAACGTTTGACAGAAATGAAAAATTGAATAGTATCAGTTCCAATTCTGTAAATTGTTCTTATGAAGATAAAGAAGGCGACATGTGGTTTGGTACTTCCAACGGATTAAATAAACTGGATACAAAAACAGGTAAGTTTACTTCCTTTTTCGAAAAAGACGGATTACCAAATGATTTTATTTATTGCATTTTGCCTGATGAGAAAGGGAACTTGTGGATGAGTACAAACAAAGGTGTTTCTAAATTTAATCCTTCCATAAAAAATGAAAATGGTTCTGCTTTTAGGAATTACGATGTAAATGATGGTTTGCAAGGGTTAGAATTTAATCAGGGAGCTTATCATCAATGCAAAGACGGAGAAATATTTTTAGGCGGAGTAAATGGTTTTAATACTTTTCAGCCGGATAAAATTCAGGACAATCCAAACATTCCTCAAGTTCATATTATTTCCTATAAGCGTTTTGGTAAAGAAGTGCTGATGGATACTTTGATTTATGATAAAAAATATTTGGAACTTACCTACAAACAAAATTTCTTTTCTTTTGATTTTGTGGCTTTGGATTATCAGATGCCGGGTAAAAATAAATACTCTTATATGTTGGAAGGAGTAGATGAAGATTGGTCGCCACCCAGCACACAGCGTTATGCAAGTTATACCGAATTAAGCGGTGGTGATTATGTATTACGTGTTCGTGGAGCAAACAACGATGGAACCTGGAACAATGAAGGATTAACACTTCATATTCGTATCAATCCTCCTTTCTGGAAAACAAAATGGTTTTATGCACTGTGTGTTTTAATTATCATTGGCGGTTTTTGGGGGTTTGTGAAATACAGAACAAGTTCGATTAAGCGCGAAAATAAAATTCTGGAAGAAAAAGTGGAAGAAAGAACGCAGGAGTTGGCGCAAAAAAATAAAGACATTACAAGCAGTATTCAGTATGCGAAACGTATTCAGTTGGCTATTTTACCCCCGCTGGAACAAATTTTTAAATATTTCCCCCAGTCATTTATTTTATATAAGCCAAAAGACATAGTAAGTGGTGATTTTTATTGGTTTGGGGTGAAAGATGGCAAAAAAATAATTGCTGCAGTGGATTGTACCGGTCATGGTGTTCCGGGAGCATTTATGAGTATGATCGGACATAACTTATTGAATCAGATTATTAGTGAAAATGGCATTACTCAACCTGATGAGATCCTAAATGCCTTGCACAGAGGGGTTCAGGCAGCTTTAAAGCAAGGCACAAATGTAGTTGATACAAGTGATGGAA
Organism: Bacteroidota bacterium; assembly: GCA_005772895.1. Lineage (GTDB taxonomy): Bacteria > Bacteroidota > Bacteroidia > 2-12-FULL-35-15 > 2-12-FULL-35-15 > 2-12-FULL-35-15. Next base: position 38,638 of record SXIH01000016.1, read on the forward strand.
TGGATGTGGCTATTTGTTGTATCGATACAAAAAACGAAACATTAGCATTTGCAGGTGCTTACAGACCTTTGTTTATTGTAAACGGTGAAAAATTTTCAAAAATAGAAGCAGATAAAAACCCGATTGGTGGGTCACAATTGGATGCCGACCGCAAATTTACTGCCCACACTGTTAAGATAAATAAAGGAGATACTTTTTATATGGCTTCTGATGGGTATGCCGACCAATTTGGTGGGGAAAAAGGCAAGAAATTCATGGTTAAACGATTCAATGAACTAATGTTGGCAATGCAGCCTCAAAGCATGGAAGAACAGTGTAAAACATTAGATCAAACCTTTGAGAATTGGCGAGGAACTTACCAGCAAATTGACGATATTTTAGTCATAGGAATCAGATTTTAAACTTTATGGTTCCATTTTCGTCTTATTTTTGACAAATTGTAAAAAATTCCTATATTTGATGCTAGGATAAAGCATTGAAAAAACTTAAAACCCCAATACCATGAAACGTATTTTATATTCGACTGTATTATTTGTTTCTGCATTAACTGCATTAACTTTTAATTCTTGTAAAAAAGAAGAACCGGATACCGAAACACAATCAGCTACAGATAATAGCATTTGCGAAGGCGAATTTACCGGAAGAATGGGTGTTATCAATAGTTTTGCTATTAAAGAGCAAGGTGTAAAATCTATGAGAACACCTGGTCAACCTACTATTAGCTTTATTGCGGCTGATACTTTAGATGGCTTCCCGATTACAATGTATATTGATTATGGTACTGTTGGTATTGTTGACCCTGTTGACGGTAAAACACGTAAAGGACAGGTGACTGCAAAATTTAGCAATTCCTGGGATACATTAGGTACAACTGTAACCGTTAAGTTAATTAACTATTATGTGAAAACTGCTACAGGTGCTAACTTTGTGCAGTATGCTTGTGACAGTATTATGATTGGTCATCCATCAGCATATTCCTTTACAAATAGTGTAATTGGCGGAAAATGTATTGCTGCTAGCTGGAACTTAGAGTGGGCTTGTAACAGAACATTAACTCAAACTGCCGGAATGGGAGATACAGTTTTAACAAACGATATTTATCAGTATACTGGTAATGCTCAGGGAAAAACACGTGAAGGAAAAAACTATACTGTTAATGTTACAGTCCCTGTGATTAAGGCGATGGATTGTGCTTGGATTAAACAAGGAAGAATTGATTTGACTCCGGAAGGTAAAGCTACACGTACAGTTGATTATGGTTCAGGAGTATGTGATGATCAGGCAACACTTACTATCAATGGTAATACTTTTGCCTTTACAATGAATTGACGGATTGTTTTGAAATCCTTATTTTGTAAGGTTTTTCATGCGATTTACAAGTTAAATTAATAAGAAGTAAAAAATTAGTGTTTACTGTTTGATTAATTAAACTTATTTATATATTTGCTTAATTAACAAATCAGAATTATCAGCTTTATCGATTTAACTTAGTGTTTTATGATGTTAGATATTTACGATTTTTATGATAAAATGGAGCGTAATAATATTATGCTCTCTTTTAAAGGTGATATAACTTCTGAATTACTTACCTCAATTTTGCAAATTATGGAATCCAAATTGGATAATTTGCAGGAAGAACCAAAGATTAAAAAGAAAGTTTATAATGTATTAGTTGAGTGTCTTCAAAATCTGTATCATCATATGGATGAAGTAGCACCCGAGCAAAATGATGTTATCCGTTCGGCTATTTTTATGATTGGTAAATTAGATAATCAATACAACATTGTAACAGGAAATTATATTAAGAAAGAAAACGTAGAAGGATTAAAAAAACGCTTAGAGGATATAAATTTATTATCTAAAGAAGAATTAAAAGAGTACTATAAAGCAGTTTTAAATAATGGTGAAATGTCATTGAAAGGTGGAGGTGGATTAGGAATGATTGACATAGCACGTAAAACAGGAGAGAAATTGAATTTTAATTTTTCACCGGTGGACGATAAATTTTCATTTTTCAGTTTAAATATTAAAATATCACAATAAAAATAAGATTATGGAAACAATTTCAATTGAAGGAACACCAAAAACTCCAACTATCACTTTTGATACAGGAAAAGGCTTTTTAGAAATTAAAGGTCGCTCTATCCCTGAAAACTCTATTGAGTTTTACAAACCATTGGTAGATTGGTTAGAAAAGTATGCAGGAAAGCCTCAGTCGGCTACCAACGTTAATATTCAGTTAGAATATTTTAACACAAGCTCATCTAAATGCATTTTAGATGTGTTTAAAAAGTTGGAAGCTATCAACAAAGGTGGTAGTGCAGTTGTAATCAATTGGTATTATGAAGAAGACGATGAAGATATGTTAGAAGCTGGAGAAGATTACCAAGCGATTATCAATGTGCCGTTTAAAATGGTGCAGGTAGCTGAATAAAACACACTTTAAATTTATATTTAAAGCGAGATGGAAATGCATTTGCATTTTTGTCTCGCTTTTTATTTTACATCATACATTTCCCATTAAATACATAGCAGTCATTGTAGGAACCGGACTGCCACCTTTTTTCTCTAGTGTAACAGCAAATGCTTCAGCTCCGGTTATTGATTTCATTTTGTGGAAAGGTGGAAGTTCAGGATTCATATCCAGCATCCCAATATCCACAGGCTTTCCATCAACAATAGCCCAAAGTTGATATTGTTTATCATCTGAAGGCATGGGTAAAGCATTTACATTAATGTAAACATTCTTATTCTGTTGATTCCAATATATGGTAGCCAAAGCATTGGGTGCAAGTTCCATTCCTTTTAGCATAACTTTTTTATTTTCTGGTTGCATCAAAATCGCCATTTGTTCAGCCATCTCTCCATATGACTTTGATTGTGCTTCAAAATCTTTTACAAATTTTTCGTTTTCAGAACTAAGAACTGATAATTGATTTTCAGTGTCTTTTATTTTGTCAACCAAAATAATATTGTAAATAGCACTGCCAATCAACAAAATAACTGAAGCGGCAACCAACCAACGAACAGCAGTGTTTTTATTTTGTTTAAGAGAAACAATACTTGCTTCATTCAAGCCCAACTCAGAAGCAATTTTTCCTTTCAATGCGGGAGGAGGGTTTTGGGAAGCGTATTTCAACAATGTGTCTTCTACAAGTTCTATTTCTGCTTTCAGTTCAGGGTGCTTCAAAGCCATAGCAGAAACTTCTGCCATTTCCGAATCAGAAAGCTGACCTAATACGTAACTTTCAATAATCCCTGATTCTATATATTCCTGAATATTCAAATTACTTTATTGTTTTTCTGAGTTCTATAATTGCTGCTCTTACTCTTGTTTTAACCGTCCCCAAAGGAATATTCAGTTCTTTTGCCGTTTCTTCCTGGGTAAAACCTTTGAAGTAAATCAAATCAATTAAAATACGGTATTCATCTTTTAGTTTAATTACTTCTTCTCTTAAACCAATCGTATCTGTGTTGAAAGAGCTTGATTTATGCTTATTTACTTCATAAACGGAATTATCTATGTCTTGGTTTTTTGTTTCCGACTTGAATTGTTTGGAACGGGAGTAATCAATAGATGTATTACGGGCAATGTTCAACATCCAGGTATATAAACGTCCTTTAGTTTTGTCATACATTTCTATGCTCTTCCAAATCTTAATAAAAACATCTTGTAAAATATCTTCTGCAATTTCTTCGGCAGGGATTATTCGTGAGATAATTCCGTATAATGACGAGGAATAATTATCATACAAAGCATCAAATGCTACCTTATCCTTATTTTTTAATAAGAATACTAATTCATCCTCTGTATAAATTATTTTTTTCAAGCTATTTGAAATAATGAATTCAAAGATAATTTAAATCCAATATAAATAACATCCAAAAAGAACCTATAATTTTACAAATTTGTCATTTATATTACATCTAAACCAAATAATAGATGCTCTGTACTTGCAAATTAACTTATTATTTGTAATTTGAGTTCAATTTATTATTAGTCTACTCCCATAATTAGTATGAAGTCAGAAATATTTAACCTTGATTTTAGCAGAATCGAGATCTTACTATTAACTACAATTCCTGCATTAATAAATATTGGAATTTTTGTGTATGTATCTGTCTTTATTCAAAGAACCAAAGCAACAGATTCTTTTTCTCTTTTTGTTTTGATGATTGGCCTCTGGCAATTATCGGAAGGTTTTATGAGAATGAGCGTTACCGTTGATGCTGTTTCAAAATGGAACCTGATATCAGAAATTTTTATTTTGTTTGTCATGTTATTCGGCTTATTGTTCACTATTTTTTTTACTAAAGTGGATAAAAAAATAAATTTGAATACCCTGTATCCTCTTATCATTTTTCCTGTGATTATTTTTTTGTGTTGTGTTGTTTTACAATTGGACGACCATGAAATAGTAAAATCTAAAAATTGGTACTGGATAGTCAATCCCCAATCAACACTTATAACTTCCATTATTTATTCATGGATTAGTCTTGGTGGATTGATGATGTTCGTTTTATTTTGGGTTCATTATTATAAAAAAAGAGCTGCAAATGTAGAGCAAAAACAAGCATTTTTACTGGCTGTTGGTGTTTCAATACCAATTATAATTGGAATAATTGCAGAAGTAATAATGCCTTTGATATTAAAAGTTGATGGAATTCCAATAAGCGCAAGCTTTACAACTATTTTTTCTGTTATGTCGCTTGTGGCGATTAAAAAATATCGATTATCTGAATTTTCACCAAAACATCAATGGGAAGACATTGTAAATTCAATGGGTGAAGGAATATTAATAGTTGATAACAAGGATGAGATTAAATATGCTAATGATGCATTTTGTAAATTATCAGGGTATGAATTTTTTGAAATGGAAGGGAAAAATGCAACTCAATTATTTGCATCAAATGAGAATAATAGGGAAGTGGTTCAAACCAGAATTGAAGATAGAAAACAAAACAAATCAAGTCAATACGAATTGCAAATCACTACTAAAAGCGGAGAAAAAAAGTGGTTGTTAATTGGTGGTTCTCCTTTTATTGATAAAAAAGGAAAAGTAATTGGTTCAGTTGGAATTCATGCCAATATCAATGATAGAAAAATTGCAGAAGAAAATTTATTAGTGAGTAATAGCGAATTAGAAATATTTGTTTACAAAGCTTCTCATGATTTGCGTGGACCACTTGCATCAATTATAGGTTTGGTAAATGTAAGTAATTTAGAAATAAAGGATCCGGTAGCATTAGAGTATATGAAAATGATTGGTGAGTCCACAAAAAAACTAGATTATACTTTAAAAGAATTAGTTAAAACTATGAAAATTAAAGATACTGAACGATTCGATGATTTAATAGATTTTAAGAAGCTAATTGACGCCAAATTGAGTGAATTCAAATATTTTAAAGGGTTTGAAAATATTTGTATAGATGTAAATGTAAATGTTGAGAAAGATTTTTATTCAAACAGATTTTTATTAGAAACTATTTTTCAAAATTTGATCGAAAACGCCATAAAATATCAGAATGACGCACAAGCTAAATCATTTTTAAAAATTGATGTAAGTGTTTTCAAGAATAAAATTCAGATTATTTTTGAAGACAATGGAATTGGAATTAAATCTTCAGTTCAAGGTTTAATATTTGATATGTATTACAAAGCCGTAGAAACCTCAAAGGGCTCTGGTTTGGGTTTGTATCTTGTAAAAAAGTGTGTTGAAAAACTTGAAGGAGAAATTGAATTGAAAAGTTTTTTAGGAAAGGGTTCTACATTTATTATTACTCTGTCCGATAACTGTGAAATATAGTATCAATTTAAAAGGCTCTTTCTGTTTAAAAGAAAGAGCCTCATAATTAAAGTCTAATTTGTTATCTTCCTTTCTTTCTGCTTAATTTACTAAAAAGAATTTCAAGACCATTTATCAACTTTTTCAACAGGTCAAAATAAAGAGTAATTGCTAATATTAGCGACATTCCCCAAATTACACAAATGTTTACACTATAAGTATCGTAATACTTCCCGAAGAATTTTTTACGAGGTGCAAAAAAGTGTGCTCTTCCCCAATCCGAATCAACCGGGTCTAAATAAATTGGGTCTATTTTTTGAACGTAAGCGCCATCTAAATCTAAAATACGATATGGTGTATTTCTGTTTGTAACCAAATCTTGCAAGCTCTCATTTTCGTAATCATCCTTGTCTTTTGAATATTGTTTTCGCGCAACGCTGTCTTTTGTCATTTTTCCGACTTCTTTTTCTCTTAAAGCTGTTGCACGTTTGAAATTGTTCAAATAAACAGTTCTCAATGTGTTGTTTGTAAAGTCTTTTATTTGGTTTGAAACAGTTGGTCCAAATGAAGCAAGTGTTAAGCTTTCTAATCCACCACACTTCAGCTTTTCGTTTCCGGGTGTTTTTAATTCTTTACGGATTTCGTTTTGAATCATTTTTAAAGCATCTTCCACTTCTTTTCTGCTTTCCGGTTTTTTATAGTTTGCTTCACAAAATTCAATTTTTTTTGTCATATCTGTCAACCAATAATCTTTCTTATATGTTGCGATATGAATTGCTTTGTCGAATTTGTAAGTCTTTTTTGTAAACTTATTATCTTTAAATTGTTTTACAGCCAAGGCTTCAAAAGCCCAGCGCGAAGCCATCATATCACCAACCAAAGGAACTACACTTTGAGAGGTAATGATGGGATTCAACTTATCAAATTTAACCATCACACCACTAAATAATAATTGCGGGATAATTAAAATAGGAATTAAGATGTAAATGGTAACTGCTGAGTTGAAACTTGCTGAAATATTTAATCCTAACATGTTGGCAAAACAGAATGTACTAAACAGCAACACCCAATATTGCATTGTCATTCCCTGAATCTCCAAAACGTAATTACCAACCAGAACAAATAAAATTGCCTGAATGGACGACAAAGTAAACATGATGATGATCTTCGACCACAAATAACTTCCTTTGCTTAAGTTTAAGAACGACTCACGCTTTTGAATTTTTCTGTCGCGGATAATTTCTTCGGCACTTACCGTTAATCCAATAAACAAAGCCACAACAACAGCCATAAACATGTAAATGATGATGTTTTCGTTTTCACGGAAAGTGTAACCTTCTTTGTTTGATAAATCCAAATTCACAAACTTAATGAAGTAAGCAAGGATAAATGCCAATAATGGTGCTTCTAAAAAGTTAATGGAAATATATTGTGTGTTTGTCATTTTCGACAATACATCACGGGTCATAAATACTTTAAACTGCTTGAACTTATTAGGAATTTTAAAAGTACTTTCCGGAATCTCAGTTATGTTTTCAACTTCTTCAATCGACTTCTCAATTTTTTCTCTGTAATGCACATTCCATTCTGATGGAGAAACTTTTCTGTTACGGGTAATGTTACCGTATTCGTCCAATACCTTAGATTCGATAATATTAAAGACTTGTTCGGGATTTACGTTACCGCACTCAATACATTCACTTTCATTGCTGTTTACATGATTAACAACAGTTTTGAAATAAATAACCGAATCAACTGGATTGCCATAATAAATCGGGTAACCGCCTACATCCAAAATCATCAACTTGTCAAACATCTTAAAAATGTCGGACGATGGTTGGTGGATTACCACAAAAACCAACTTACCTTTCAAGGCAAGTTCTTTCAGTAAGTCCATGATGTTTTCCGAATCGCGTGATGATAAACCCGATGTTGGTTCATCCACAAACAATACAGAAGGCTCACGGATTAATTCCAATGCAATATTCAAACGCTTACGTTGTCCACCCGAAATGGTTTTTTCTAATGGACTTCCAACTTTTAAATCTCTTGTTTCAATCAAACCAATGCTGGTTAAAACATCTGTTACCATTTGTGTGATAACTGCATCTGTTTTATTTCCGAAACAAAGTTTTGCGTTGTAAAATAAATTTTGGAAAACGGTTAATTCTTCAATCAATAAATCATCTTGTGAAACGTGACCAATTACGCCTTCAATTTTTTCTTTTTCAGAGTGAATATTTATTCCGTTAATTTTTACAGAACCCCCACTCGGAATTTCCATTCCGTTTAAAACGTTTAGTAATGTAGACTTTCCGGCACCTGAACCACCCATTATACCAATAAGTTTTCCGGAGTCTTCACTGAAATTGATATCTCTTAATCCTAATTTTCCGCCTTTAAATTTGTACTCTAAATTTTTCACCACAAAAGATACTTTCGCTTTTGAAGTATCACTCATGAACGAACTTAAAATATCACTATAGTAAACAGGTTTTACTTTCGAGCTCCGTAATGATGAGCCCGGTGTAAGAATAAATACTTTTCCTTGGGTAAGTAATTGTCCGTTTAATAAAATATCGCTTTTACCATAATACAGTAAAGCATACATGTTTACACTCGGAATCCATAACACACGTGCTTGTCCGGTTACCCCCTCTGCATAAATATGTTTTGTTTCTTTTAAATCATGAGAAGTTTTGTTGTCAATTATGAGTAAGCGGTTTGATTCAGGAATGCTGTCAATTCCTGCTCTAACAAATTCCATAGCCCGCTTGAACTCTTCATCTTCAATATTAAATGTTTCCGCCACCGTAGTAACGAATTCCATTTCCTGTTCAGCAATTTCTGTATTGGAATTAATAAATTCAATCAAACGAAGTAACACAACCACTTTTTGAACCTGAGTAAGCTCACTGTTGATTTGCGTACAAATTTTTAAAACTTTAACGGAGTTAAGTGAAGTACGTTTAGCTGTTCCATCTTTCTTTTTAGTTACCTGATGGTGAGCTTCTAAAAATTCATCAAATATGGCAAGGTATTGGTCAACTAATTCCTGATTTAACTGTTGCTTTAAAAAGGATTGCACTATTAACCGGCCGTTATCATTTATGCCGTCAACCCTTGCAATAATTGCAAACATTTGCATCAGGGCTTTTAATATTCTTTCACTCATTGTTTAATTGTAATTATGTAGTTTTAGAAAAAAAAGGCATTAATACCGCAGTAATTAATGCCTTTTAAATAAGGTTTTGTTTGAATATTATTTTTGTTGTTGTTTAAATCCAATTAATAAAACCGCTCTTCCTGAACCTTGAGCTCCGCCACTTAATTTCGCTTCAATAACACAATCTAATGTATTAGTGATTTTGAAATCCCAATAAGGAGCATTCTTAAATTCACTGTTTGTGAATAATAAATTTCTTTCTGAATCGTAAACTGAGAAAACTAAATTACCATCTGATAAACCGCTGCAAGCAGCAATACGATATAATGTCCCTCCGTAAAGTGTAGTATGAAATTCAGCTGTTTCATCAGCATTCATCAATAAAGCACGGTATTGCTGACCATCAGAGATGAATTGATTTTCTAAGTGCTTTGCACATTGTGTAGCAATTGTATCTGCAATTTGTGCTGATGCACTGTTAATTGTAATAAATCCACCAACTACTAAAACTAATTTTAAAATTCCTTTTTTCATTTCTGTTATATATTTTATTTGACGATCGAGCTTAGTAACTAAACCGAAATTATCCTACAATTTGACTTCTGATTGATTTTACTTTTTGAGTGATTGATTCAATTTGCTCAGGAGTAATGTTTACTTCTGATTTACTAGTGATGGTTGTTGTTTTCTTTTCAGCATCAGTAGTAGGTTTTTCGTAAGTATATTTAAACTCAACTCCATCAAATACAGTTGAAAGGTCATTTAAGTTGTCAATAAACTCAGTATACTCAGGTTGGCTATAAAATTGAGTTAACAATTTAATCAAACTTTGTAATGAAGATTTTTGTTCAGCAATTCTGCGCTTTACTTCTTCGTTTGGTTTTGCTTTGTAAACATTTGTTGCAAAGTGCAAACTTTCTAACCAACCACCTGCAAGTACCAATCCACTCACATCACTACGGTCGTTATTTTTTAAGTATGCATCACTCGAACGGTAAGCTACACCCACCAAAACCAACATCGAATCTTTGTTTCCTAAGTTTTTTGCAAAACGCTCAATAGTGTTTGCATCAAATGCTCCAGAAACACCTAACTCATCAGCCAACTTCTTAGCAGAATTTAAGTATCCGATAGCATCTTGATTTTGATCGTAAATAGTTACATAACCCAAATCAGCACCATAAATACCCAAGTTCAACGCTTTTGAAAAGTTAGTTGAGTAATCAGATGATTTGTTTGATGGATTAAGTATTTCTTTGCTATATGCAGCACCGCTACCTTTGATAAGGAAAGCTGTTTGAATAGGTGATGGAATACTAAAAATTTCTCCATTAACATTCAAAATGGTTGTTTGAGTACTGTCAACAGGAGGTAAAGCATCTGGATCTTTTGCGTCATCGCCACTACAGCCTGCTGCAAATAATGCAGAAACCGATAATAATAAAAAAGCTCCTCTAAATGTGATAAATTTCAATCTCATTTCAATTATGGGTTTTTGGTGTTTTTAAAATTAATGCTCAAAAATAATACTTTATCTAATAAATCAAACAATTCATCAGCATATTTTTATTATTTTACGATATTGACAAGCAGTGTGGATTTATAAAATCCTTGTATTTGCTGGGATTTTAGTTTTTGGGAAGAATACATATGCTGAAAGTTTGGATTTTCAGAGCTTTGAAAATTTTTTGATTGGCCTGATTTTGAAGCTATTCCAATAAAAATGCCCTCCAGAATTATCTGAAAGGCACTTTTACATTTGGGGATGAATAAGCAGACTATTGAACCGTAAATTTTCCTTGTGTTATTAATTGATTATTTCCTTTTACTTGGTAGAAATAACTTCCTTTTGAGAGGTTTTTATCCTGAATTTGAACAATATTGCTCGTTATCGAACCTAAATCCATCACTTTTTTACCATTTATATCAAAAATTGAAAGATTAGAAGAATTTAGTTGACTTATTTCCACATCAATTGTAAGTGTAGCATTTTCTGAAAAAGGATTCGGGAAAATTACGGAAGAAACCAATGAATTTGAATTTTCGGAAATCGACATAGGTGTTTCCGGTAAATTTATTCTGTCAACATACAAAGCTGGTAAATTCCAAGTTATAGTATCAACCATATAATATTTACTGGAATTGAACATAATGATGATAGAGTCAGGACTTACACCTGGCATCAAATCGCTTATGTTTACTGTAAACAAAGAATATCCTGCACTTGGCCCTAATGTTTTGGTAGAGTAAGCTATTGTGTCACGTTTCAAAGTAGCTGTATTGTATTTTTTTAAGATAACAGTCACTTCCGCTGAATCACCGCTTGCAACATCTGTATATTTATAATACCCCGAAATAGCTGATGGTTTTGACGTAAAAGGTGTGCCGGAACCCATAAAATCACAATAAACTACAGGTTCTTGTCCGTTTACCAATACTCCTGGAGCAATCCCGCAACCCATCCATCCCTGTATTCTTGTGGCAAAAGCTCCCTGATACGAATCGGTGGTTTGCATTACAGTACCACATGAAAATGGCCACCAATTTGTCGGAAGAATATCGGCAGCATAGGTTGTAGCGGTTCCCCAGCTTTCAAAATTGGGATTGGATAAGGTTTGTGCATTTGTACTTAAGCCTGCTAAAAGTAAAAATGCGATTAGGAATTTGTTCATGATTTCGGGATTAAGAATTAATATGATACAAATGTAAACCTGCTTTACCGATAAGCGTTTGGACAAAAAAAGGGGATAATGGTACTTTTTATGGCAATTGGCTATCTTTGCACAAATGAAGGACGAAAACGACATAAAGATGATTGCCAAAACCAATTTTGGTTTGGAAGAATTACTCTCACAGGAATTACAAAGATTAGGAGCAAAAAATGTAGAAATTCATAACCGTGCTGTAAGCTTTGTTGGAGATAAAGGTTTTATGTATAAAGCCAATTTGTGCTGCAGAGTTGCTCTAAGAATTTTGGTTCCCTTCAAAACATTTAAAGTAAGTGACGAAAAATCTTTATACGTTGGAATGCAATCCATCAATTGGGAAGATTATATGGATATTAGTGATACCATTGCAATTGATACTGTTTTAAGTTCCGATTTATTTACACATTCACAATACATTTCGCAAAAAGCAAAAGATGCCATCGTTGATCAGTTCAGAGCAAAACATGGTGAACGTCCTTCTGTTGATCTCGATAAACCAACATTGAGAATTAACTTACACATTGTTGGCGACACCTGCACAGTTGCATTGGATAGCTCCGGAGAATCCTTACACAAACGTGGTTACAGAGATAAAACAAACTTAGCACCTATTAATGAAGTGTTAGCTGCAGGATTGGTTTTACTAACGGGTTGGGACAAACGCACAAATTTTATTGACCCGATGTGTGGTTCAGGAACTATTTTAATTGAAGCAGCATTGATTGCAAATAATATTCCTGCCGGATATTTTCGTGAAGAGTTTGGATTTCAACGTTGGAATAAATTTTTGCCTTACGATGAAGAATTATGGAATACCATTTTTGATTCAGCAGTAAATAAAATTACCAACCACGAACAGAAAATTTTAGGAGGAGAACTTTCTCCGAACGTTGCAAAAAAAGCAAAAGAAAATATCAAGTTTGCAAAAGTAGACGACATTGTTTCCATCAAAAATGTAGACATGAAAGATTTTGAAGTTCCTCCCGGAAGAGGTGTGGTTGTTATAAATCCGCCTTACGGAGAACGGATGGATAAAGATGATATTGATGAGCTGTATAAAATGATGGGAGATACATTCAAGAAAAATTTCTCAGGTTACGATTGTTGGATTTTAAGTTCAAACATGGAAGCATTTAAACAAGTTGGTTTGCGTCCGTCCAGAAAAATCCAATTGTACAACGGACCATTGGAATGTCGTTTTATGAAATTTGAAATGTATCAAGGGACTAAGAAAGTGCATAAGTTGGAAGGAAGAGCAGAGAAAAAGTAGACAATTAAAAAAGTAGACAATAGACAAAAAATAAAAAAATTAACATACAGATTCGTAATTCGTTGTCACTTCGAGCGGAGTCGAGAAGCGTAATTCGTACATCATGAAAAAAATTGCTGTATTTACATCAGGAGGTGATTCACCGGGAATGAATGCTTGTTTAAGAGCAGTAGTTCGTACTGCCGTTTATCACAACATCGAAGTTGTTGGAATTATGCATGGGTATGATGGAATGATTAACAATGAGTTTTTTCCAATGGGAACAAAATCGGTTGCTAACATTATTCATCATGGTGGAACTATTTTAAAAACAGCAAGAAGTAAAGAGTTTATGACTGTTGAAGGTCAGAAAAAAGCAATGGAGAATTTAAAGAAACACGGAATAGAAGGTGTGGTGGCAATTGGCGGTGATGGGACTTTTAAAGGTGCTTTGGAGTTTAGTAAAATGTGCAACATTCCTTTTGTTGGCTGTCCGGGTACCATCGACAACGATTTAGTTGGAACAGATTTCACAATTGGTTACGATACAGCAATCAATACCGTTGTGGATGCAGTAGATAAAATAAGAGATACAGCAGAAAGTCATGATCGTTTATTTTTTGTAGAAGTGATGGGACGCGATGCCGGATTAATTGCTTTAAGAGCAGGAATTGGAGTGGGTGCAGAAAGTATTATTATTCCGGAAACAAAAACAGACATTGAAGATTTAATCAAACGATTGGAAAACGGAAGAAAAAATAAATCTTCAAAAATTATTATTGTTGCAGAAGGTGATGAAGCCGGTGGAGCATTTGCAATAGCCGAAAAAGTAAAAAAACGTTTACCCGAATACGATACACGTGTTACAATTCTAGGACATATTCAACGTGGAGGAAACCCAACAGCGATGGATCGCGTAAATAGTAGCAGAATGGGTTTTGCTGCAGTGGAAGCTTTGATGAAAGGAGAAAAAAATATGATGATTGGAATTGTAGATAAAAACATTCAATACACTCCTTTTGAAAATGCAGTAAAACACATTCAGGAATTAAATCCGGATTTAATGCGGATGGTTGGCATATTGTCATTGTAAAATGAAATCAAACTATATTTTTTGCTTTTTGCTTTCTGCTCTTCTTTTAAGCAGTTGTACTTTTTTTCGCCCTAAGCCTCCTAAACTTTTCAAGCGCGCATTAAAAAACCAACCCTATGATGTAATTATTGTTCCCGGTTGTCCTTACGATGGAAAAGATTGGACAACAGCCATGAAAGGGCGGGTGATTTGGGCGGATTATTTGATTGAAAAAGGAATAGCAAAAAACGTAATTTTTTCAGGTGGTGCCATTTATACTCCTTATGTTGAAGCAAAAGTGATGGCAAAATTTGCGGAAGAATTAGGAACACCCAAGGAAAAAATAATTATTGAAGACAAAGCAGAACACAGCACCGAAAATATTTATTACTCCTACCACATGGCAAAAAAAATGGGGTTTACAAAAATTGCAATCGCGTCCGATCCTTTTCAATCTAACTTGCTAATGCGTTTTTCACGAATCCGATTCAAATTGCCAATTGCACATATTCCTTTTGTAATTGATACACTTTCAAAAATTGATGATGTGTATCCGAAAATTGACGCTTCAGATTGTAAAGTAGAAAATTTCAAACCCATTACAGAAACGCAAACCAAGAAGCAAAGAAGAAGAGGGACTTTTGGGAAGAATATTAAGTTTGAGAAAGAGGAGTAAATACTTTTCCACAATCCATTATTCGCTCTCATAAAATATAGTTTGTACGTATATTTGTTCAATGAGTCGCACCACCTATTTTGTTGATGTAATTTTACCTTTAGCCGTTCCCAATTTGTATACTTACCGTGTACCTTTTGAGTGGAATGAATCTATTGCTATCGGAAAAAGAGTGGTGGTTCAATTCGGAAAAGGGAAATTATATTCAGCACTCGTTCGGGTAATTCACGAAAATTCTCCCAAACAATACGCTGCAAAATACATTGATTCTATTTTAGATGATGCTCCAATCGTGAATCAAAAACAATTTGAATTGTGGGATTGGTTGAGTAACTATTATATGTGCACCATTGGTGAAGTTATGATTGCTGCTTTGCCTGGCGGATTACGTTTGTCGAGCGAGACGAAGATTTTACTCAATCAGAATTACAAAGAAGAAGCTACGAATATCGAATTAAGTGACAAAGAGTTTTTAATTGTGGATGCTTTAGAAATCCGACAGGTTTTAACGCTTACAGATATTTCCGGAATCATAGAACAGAAAATTGTTTATCCAATCATCAAATCACTTATTGAAAAAGGTGTTGTTGTTTTACAGGAAGAGCTGAAAGAAAAATTTAAACCTAAGATTGAAAGTTATGTTCGGATAACAGAGTATGCCGACAATGAAGAAAATCTAAAAACCATTTTTGATGCTTTGGAACGAAAAGCTCCAAAGCAACTGGATGTGGTGATGGCTTATGTTACTTTATCGAAGCGTTATTCCAAAGAACGTGTTGAAGTTAGAAAGTCAGACATTCTAAAAATGGTAGATGGAGCAGAAGCAGCTTTGAAATCATTGGTCAAAAAAAATACATTTGAAATATATGAACGTGAAGTTGGACGATTAGCGAGTTTTGAAAATGAAAACAAAATTTCAAATCTGAATGAAGAGCAACAAAAAGTGTTGGAGTCGATTAATAAACAATTTTCTTCAGAGAACAAAGATGTTGTTTTATTGCATGGTGTAACTTCCTCCGGCAAAACAGAAATCTATGTAAAGCTAATCGAACAAGCGATAGCTGAAGGAAAACAAGTGTTATACCTGTTGCCTGAAATTGCATTGACAACTCAAATTATAAACCGATTAAGAAAATATTTTGGCGAAGCAGTTGGTGTTTATCACAGTAAGTTCAATGAAAACGAAAGAGTAGAAGTATGGAATAATGTTTTAGGAAATAAGTCAAAAGAGTTAAGTCAAAAGTCAAAAGAAGATTATTCTTCATATAAGTTAGTTATAGGCGCGAGATCAGCATTATTTCTCCCGTTTAGTAACTTAGGATTGGTGATTGTAGATGAAGAGCACGATACTTCTTTCAAGCAATACGACCCTTCCCCACGTTACAATGCACGTGATGCGGCCATTTATCTGGCACACATTCACAAGGCGAAAACATTATTGGGTTCAGCAACTCCAAGTTTGGAAAGTTATTTCAATGCTCAGGAAGGTAAATATGGTTTTGCAGAAATGACCAAACGTTTTGGTGGAATTCTAATGCCTGAAATTTTAATTGCGGATGTGAAAGAAGCAATGCGAAAAAAAATGATGAAGTCGCATTTTTCTCCATTGCTTTTAGATACAGTTACACTTGCATTAGAAAAAAAGGAGCAAGTTATTTTATTTCAAAACAGAAGAGGGTTTGCCCCACAACTTGAGTGCAACATGTGCGCATGGGTTCCGCAATGTGCTAATTGTGATGTAAGTCTGACGTATCATAAAGTAAGCAATCAGTTACGTTGTCATTATTGTGGTTATTCAATTAAGCCGCCCAGCAAATGTGCGGCTTGTGGCGATACCGATTTAAAGATGAAAGGTTTTGGTACAGAAAAAATAGAAGAAGAATTAGCTATCTTTTATCCGAAAGCCAGAATCGCAAGAATGGATTTGGACACGACCAGAAGTAAATTTGCACATCAACATATCATACAAGATTTTGAAGATGGTAACATTGATATTTTGGTTGGAACACAAATGGTGACCAAAGGCTTGGATTTTGATAATGTAAGTATGGTGGGGATATTGAATGCCGACAGCATGTTGAATTTTCCTGATTTCAGATCGTTTGAAAGAAGTTTTCAGTTGATGTCGCAAGTATCGGGTAGGGCAGGACGAAAAAATAAACGCGGGAAAGTAATTATTCAATCACAAAATCCGGAGCACAGTATTATTCAGGAAGTGATTGCAAATGATTATTTGTCGATGTACACCAATCAATTACTTGACAGAAAAAATTTCAACTATCCTCCATATTTTAGATTAATAGAAGTAACGGTAATTCACAAAGATGTAGATATGGTAAATGCTTCGGCTAAATTTTTGGCTGATGCACTAAAAAAACATTTCGCTAAACGTGTACTTGGCCCAGAGTTTCCCTTAGTATCACGTATCCGTAATTTGTATCATAAAAACATTTTGTTGAAGATTGAACGTGATGCTTCAGTTGGACAAGTGAAAAAAATACTTTCAGAATTATTAATAAAATTTAAGTCAACGAGCGATTATAAATCGGTGAGAGTGAATATTGATGTTGATCCGATGTAAATTAAAATTACTGCCATGAAAAAAGCCTGTATTTTTTATTCCTCCATTGTGTTTTTAGTGTGCTCATGCAATCAAGATAATGCTAAAGAAAAAGCTCAAACTTTGTCTGAAGCATTAGATTCAGCTAGAATCAAATCCTTACAAGTAGCTACTCCTTGCGATTTAGAAGTATTTAGTAACATAGAAATGGTTGAGTATTGTGTTTTGCTTCCATTAAATGAATACGATGAACAATACGATAATAATAAAAAAACTGCACACACATTTGTGCATAAAACAAAAAAGAATAACGAAATAATTGTTCAGGCACTCCTGCGATCAAATTCAGAAATTCCTCTAGAGGAATATTTTGCTAATACATACGAAAGTATTAATGTAGAAGGAAAGAATGTTGAAAAAAAAGAACTCATAAAAGAAAGTAATTGTTTTTATGCAAAAGGCTATTGGAACAATTCAATTTATGAATCCCGTTTTATAGAAGTATGTTGGTTACGGAGCGGTGAAGTTGTGAAATATTATTCTTTTTTTGATGTAGCAGATACAACCCTTTGGAATAACAGATTGAAAGAGATTTTGAGTGCAGGAAGTAACTGTAAATAACGAAACGATTCCCGCTACAAGGAATCGTTTCGTATCCAACCCTACCACCTCAACTACTTTACTTTTATAATCATTGGACTCATTGGCACTTCAATTCCATCTGGTCCTTTTCCTTTGATATTCTCAAAAAAGATTCGTTCGTTTTTTCTGATTTTTTGCAATCGAGCTATCATTGCAGGTGTAAGCATATTGTTAACTGAAGTGTAATCTTCAGATACTCCTCCGCTTATAAAGCTCATTGTAAATGAAGTTATAACAGGTTTTGATTCGTATTCAAAAGAAGGATAATAGGCGATTAATCCTTTTTGAACTGTAATTTTTCCTTTGTCCACACTTGCACTTTCAGTTTGCTCTGCAAATTTTGCACTTGGTTTTGGGATTCTTTTCACTCTTAATATTTGAGAGCCCATGTTTCTTTTTTCTCCATTTTCTAAATTTGCTGTTACGTTTAGAGTTACTATTCCGTCACCGGTTGGTTTGATATCATATTTCCCATTTCCTCGACTCGTTAAAGTTGCGTTGCTTGCAGAAACAGTTAACTTTTCATTTGGAATACCTGGAACCGAAACTGAAATTGGGTTTGGTAATCCGCGATAAATAACATTCATTCTTTCTGCAGAAACCGTTAAAGCAGGTTTAGCAACAATGTATTCCGATTTGAAAGGATAGACCATTTCTTTTCCTTTTGAAGAAATTACTTTTACAGTTCCGGAATATGTCATGATTCCCTCTTTGTCTGTATTTACTACATATTTTCCTAGTCCTCGCTCAACAGGAATTGCATTTGGAGTTCCGGTAAACGATTTGCTTGTTTCATTGTAATCTCCAACCATCACTTCAGGGTTTTTGGTTTTGTTGAATGCAGCTAGAAAAACTTGTGCTTTGTATTCTTCTCCTAACATCACATAATTGCTTTCAGGAATCACTTTTGCAGCAATGGTATCAAACTTCATTGTTTCTCCGTCAACCTCTTTCCATAAATAATCTACAGTTGTTGCTTCTGCATTTTTCACATCATTTTTTAGTTTTGATAAAATAGTAAGACTAGCAACTAGCGGACGATCATAAAAATTGTACAATTCCCAGTTTTCGTTTTCTTCACTATACTTTGGATCATCTGTATTGATATCGATTTTTACTTTTGATTTATCTTTTGGCAAAATATAACTATTCAATTGTGTTCTGTATTCATTCAATCTGTTTTTTAAATCGCGTGAAGCACCTGCAGAACCATCTTCGGAATTGCCAATTAAAATGTTTGTTGGAATGTTATAATCGTCTTTGTTTTCAATACTTGCCATTTGAATAGTATCTGCAACGCTTTGCTCTAGTCCTTCTGTTTTTGCAATCAACTCTTTTTGAAGTTTGTTGATAAACTCATTTAATTCCTGAGAGCGCTTTCTAACATCCTGTGCTTTTTTCCAGTTGGGTGTAACACGAACAGGGTCAACAGTTTTTGCTAAGTCGAACATTGAATAAAGTGTTTCATTGTTGTCGGTAAAGTTAATGTTGGTATTCTCCAACCCTTTATTCACAATTACAAAAGCATCTAAAATGTCTTTGGAAACATTCAATGCTAAAAGACAGGTAAGTACTAAGTACATCATACCAATCATTTTTTGTCTTGGGGTGTCTTTCGCTGAAGCCATGATTTCTGAGGTTTTTAAAGTTTATACTAAAACTTAATTTTTGCCTCATAATGTCAGGAAAGAAAAAAAGATACAGATGGTTGTTCTTTTATTTGGAAGGAGAAGAATTCACATAGTTCAAAATGCCTTTAAAATAGGCATCTGCAACTTGCTGTACGCGTTTGTTTTTTGTTTTGTCTGTTTCTGCAGATAATAACTTACATTCATTAAAATTATCCTGATACAAAGTTTCTCCATAAACAATCGGAGAATGAATATATCTTGGCAACTGTAAATTCCTGCAGTAAACACCATTGGCTTCAGTCGGTAAACAACCTTCAATGATGTATTTCGCATCTCTTGTAGTTGCAGTTGGAACTTTTAATTCGTTTTCAAAACTTTTCATTACGGAGGAACTGATAGCAATGGATTTTTCTAAATCATCTGTAATGAGCAAACGTAAAAATTCAAATCTCTTTTCTTTAGTCGACAAATCATTTTTCATGAATGCTCCTCCAACAAAACACATATTGAAATTTTTGTCTGTTGTTTTTATCCAATCCAGATTTGTTTCATCTACATTGTAATGGATAACAACCGTGTAATCTGGATTGAAATTATTAATTAGTTCTACGCGTTTTGCTAATTCCAAATCACGGAAAATAACTCGGAAGATATCTCTGTCTTTTACCTTGGAGCTATTGAAATGATCTTTTTGCCAGGATTTAATTTCTCCAATTTTATATAAACTATCCACAGCTTTTTTTAAATCATCTTTTTTCCATTGATGATAGGTTTTTCCGAACGCACATTTATCAGCAGTACGAGTTAAGAAAACGATTGCGCCTTCACTTTCTAGTTTTTCTTTTAATAAGATAGCAGTTGCGTAGGTTAGCATTCCTTCTGCAATTTCAATTGAATCTTTTATTCCGTTTATGCTATCACCTTTTATTATGATGTGCTTTTTTTCCAGGTCGCCCATTTCAAAATTATGTGCGATATGTCCGGGGTCGATAGCGATTTTGTATCTATAAAGGGTTGCAGGAGGAAGTGTGCTTGTTGGTTGGTCTTCATTTAGTAGATTTTTTGCTGGTGCAGTTACCGGAAAATATTTTTTACAACTTTCGTATGTGTATGTTCCTGATGCGTAGATTTGATTTAATACTTCAGGTTTTACATTTTTGATGATACTGTAGAAACTTCCTAATTCTTTCCAGGGAACAAAAAATTCTTGTTTGTTGATTTTTTTTTCTTCTGCTGATGAAAAAATCTTTATTCCTTCTTCGGTAATAGAATAATAACTTCCTAATGCTTTTTCCTTATCTAAATAATTCTGCGCTTTTTCGGTATGATACTTTATTTTGGATTGAACATTTTCTTGCGCAAATAAACTTGCATCTGCTAGCAGAAGTAGTAGTATATGAAAGACGTTTTTCATTTCGTTTTCAAAATTAAACAAATATCTATCCAGTTTTTTATGCGTAATTTTGTTTTATGAACATCAAAGGCATACAATTCGATTCGGAATTCAGTTTTAAAACCAGCAGGAGTGGTGGGGCAGGCGGACAAAATGTGAATAAAGTGTCCACAAAAGTGGAGTTGGATTTTGATGTAGTAAATTCTGCTTTACTTACCGAAGAACAAAAAGCGATTATTTTAAGTAAACTTTACAACAAAGTTACCAAAGATGGAATTCTTCAAATTATTTCTCAAACCGAACGTAATCAGTTAGGAAACAAAGAAATTGTTATCAAGAAATTTTATGAGCTAATTCATAAATGTTTTGTTGTGCAGAAAAAACGTAAACCAACAAAACCAAGCAAAGGTTCAAAAGAAAGGCGATTGATTTCCAAAAAAAGAGATTCGGAAATAAAAAAATTGAGAAAAAAAGATTGGTAGATTACGAATTATGCCCTTCGACTACGCTCAGGGTGACGTGCTTTATTGTTTTTCTTTTTTTAATTGTCTATTGCCAACTGCCAACTGTCTATTTTTTCTCCTATCTCCGCTCTCCTGACTCCGTTCTCTTCACAAACTCATTCCACAAAACTTCATTCGGTGGTGGAGCAGTAATTAAAACAGGTTCTTTTTTCACAGGATGAATAAATTCTACTTTTCTCGCATGCAAATGTATCGATGCATCTTTGTTGCTTCTGTCGAAACCGTATTTCAAATCACCTTTTATCGGACAACCCATACTTGAAAGTTGCACTCTGATTTGGTGATGACGACCAGTATGTGGTTTTACTTCTAACAAATGATAATTATCGGAGCTGGAAATTAATTCGTATTCTAATTCCGAACGCAAAGCTCCTTGTGTTTCTTTTTCATATGCTTTCGACATGTTTTTTGCTTCATTCTTTTTCAAGTAATGAATCAAATGCCCTTTAATATTTTTCGGTTTGTTTTTTACAACTGCCCAATATGTTTTTTGAATTTCTTTGGTTTGAAACATTTGATTCAACCGTGCTAAAGCTTTGCTGGTTTTTGCAAAAAGCACAATTCCACTTACTGGTCTGTCGATACGATGAACAGTCCCAATAAATACTTCTCCTGGCTTGTTGTATTTTTCTTTGATGTATTGTTTAACGAAATCACTTAATGGAGTATCACCGGTTTTATCACCTTGAACGATATCGGATGGACGTTTATTAACGGCAATGATGTGATTGTCTTCAAATAGTACTTGCAGTTGATTCATTTTTTTATTGTCTATTGCCTACTGCCTATTGTCTATTTTTAATACTGCTCTTTCGAGTTTGGAAAATCTTTTGATTTAACATCTTTGATGTAGTTGCCCACCGCTTTTTTAATTGCGTCATACAAATTCAAATAACGTCTCAAAAATCTCGGATTAAATTCATTGTTCAATCCAACCATATCGTGAAAAACAAGTACTTGTCCATCCACTCCGCCACCAGCACCAATTCCAATAACCGGGATGGTTACTTTTTTTGCTACTTTTTCTGCGAGTTTTGCCGGAATTTTTTCTAATACAATTGCAAAACACCCAGCTTTTTGAAGAGCAATAGCATCTTCCATTAATTTTTTTGCTTCAGCTTCTTCTTTCGCTCGTACGTTGTATGTTCCGAATTTATAAATGCTTTGAGGAGTTAATCCTAAGTGTCCCATTACAGGAATTCCGGCCGTTAAAATTCTTTCTATCGATTCTGTAACTTCTAAACCTCCTTCTAATTTTACAGCATGCGCTCCACTTTCTTTCATAATACGAATTGCAGTATTCAATGCCTCTTTTGAATTCCCCTGGTATGTTCCAAAAGGTAAATCCACAACAATCAAAGCTCTGTCAACTGCCCTTACAACAG
The DNA here is from genome assembly GCA_005772895.1 of Bacteroidota bacterium. Lineage (GTDB taxonomy): Bacteria > Bacteroidota > Bacteroidia > 2-12-FULL-35-15 > 2-12-FULL-35-15 > 2-12-FULL-35-15. The sequence goes on from SXIH01000016.1 coordinate 61,430, forward strand.
AAGAAGCGTGATAAATCATTTGATCTAATGTAATCGGTAAAGTTGTTTCATGTCCTGCCATCACATTTGACGCTGAATCTCCAACCAATATTACATCAATACCTGCCGCATCAACAATTTTTGCCATTGTAAAATCGTATGCCGTTAGCATGGATATTTTTTCACCGGCCGTTTTCATTTCCTGTAAAACGTGCGTAGTTACTTTTTTAACTTCTTTCTTTTGTTTTGGCATCCTTTTTAAATAGAGAGTTAGAGAATTTTTGAATTAGAGAATTTTATGATTGGAGTGACGAATTGTTTGTGGTTTTGATAAACCAATAATTCTCCACTTCTCCAATTCACCATTTCTCTAATTGGTTTGGTAAAATTACAAATTGTTTTTGGGATTCCGTTTTTAAAGATTTTCTGCCGTTTATTGACCAATTCCTACCGCCTGAAAAATTGTTGGTTTTAAACCAAATTTATTGATACTTTTGTGTATCAAATTTAGAAAAATGAACGGATTGAAAAGATTTACCTTTAGCTCAATTTTAGCTGGTACATTATTGTTTTCTGCATGTAGTACCGATTTAGATGTACTTGGAGATTATAAAGAAACAATGGTTGTATATGGACTTTTAGACCAGGCACAGCCAATACAATATATCAAAATCAATAAGGCTTTTTTAGGTGAAGGCGATGCTTTGATGTATGCACAAATAAAGGATTCTGTTCAGTTTGTAAATGCTCTTACAGTTGAGCTAAAACGCATAAAAAATGGGATTCAAATGGGTGCTACTATTCTTTTAACACCTACAAATATGCCCAAAGATGCTGGTGTTTTCTATTCTGCAGATCAAACAAATGCTATCTATTCTTTTCCTACACCAGCTACAAGTGCTGCAAATGCTCTAAAACCCGATAGTGAATATGAATTAACTATAACAAATGGTGAAACAGGCAATGTAGTTACTGCAAAAACCTCTTTAATAACAGATATTTCTGGCTTTACCAATCCTGTATCAGGAACAACTTTTCAGTTTGTTATTGCTGGTCCATATGCAAATTTTCCTTTTAATGTAGTTTGGAATAGCGAAAAAAATGCTAGGTTATATCAAGTAACTTTGCGTTTAAATTATGTTGATTCTACTGCTTCTGGTTTAGATACAAATTCTATTTCTTATACTTTACCTGAAATCAGAATGGATGATATTGATGTTTCTGTTGAAGTAACACAACCTGCAAAAGGCCGTGATTTCTACAGACACATAGGCAACACATTGACGGTCTACCCAGGTTTAGTAGAACGTAAAGCTCTTAACGTAGATTTGCTTTTAGTTGCTGGTTCGGATGATTTGAGCACTTTTATTGATGTTAATAAGCCATCAACAGGTATTATTCAGGAACGCCCTGAATTTACAAATATCACCAATGGATTGGGTTTGTTTTCATCACGTTTAAACAGAGCACCTATCACTCGTCCTTTGGATGGAACCTCATGGGATTCATTGGCTTGCGGACAGTATACCAAACATCTTAAGTTTTTGAATGCTGCTGGTGTTCACCCTTGTTTATAACTGCCTCTTTGTCATAATATTTAGCGTCTTTCGTAAGAAGGACGCTTTTTTTATGTCATAATTTCCCCTTATTTCCATTGGCATAATGATTGAAAATGTCTAACCGCGTTCAAAAAACGTGATTAACTAAAAAAGTAACAAAAAAATCTAAATAATTATGAGTAAAATAATTGGTATCGACTTAAGCACAACAAATTCTTGTGTTTCGGTTATGGAAGGTAACGAACCGGTAGTAATTCCAAACAGCGAAGGTAAACGTACCACTCCTTCAATAGTAGCATTTGTGGAAAACGGTGAACGTAAAGTAGGAGATCCTGCAAAACGTCAAGCGATTACAAATCCTAAAAAAACTATCTATTCTATTAAGCGTTTTATGGGGCATACTTTTGATGAAATTACAAAAGAGGCTGCCCGTATTCCTTATAAAGTAGTAAAAGGAGATAATAATACTCCACGTGTTGAAATTGATGACAGAAAATATACTGCTCAGGAAATTTCAGCTATTATTCTTCAGAAAATGAAGAAAACTGCTGAAGATTATCTTGGTCATGAAGTAAGTGAAGCAGTAATTACTGTTCCTGCATACTTTAACGATGCACAACGTCAGGCTACAAAAGAGGCTGGCGAAATAGC
>SXIH01000005.1 GCA_005772895.1 Bacteroidota bacterium
ACCAACTTTCCGTGCAGAGAACTCAAACACTACCCGTCACCTTGCAGAATTTTGGATGATCGAACCCGAAATGGCTTTTTATGAACTAAAAGATAACATGCAATTGGCCGAAGATTTATTAAAGTATGTTATCAAACATGCCTTAGCAACTTGTGCCGATGAAATTGAATTTTTGAAAAACCGTTTGTTAGATGAAGAAAAACAAAAACCACAAGATGAACGTTCAGAATTGGATTTGATTTCAAAATTAAATTTTTGTCTGGAAAACAATTTTGAGAGATTAACATATACGGAAGCAATTGAAATTCTAAAAAATTCAAATCCTAATAAAAAGAAAAAATTCAAATATTTAATTGAAAGTTGGGGAGCAGATTTACAAAGTGAACACGAACGCTTTTTGGTGGAAAAACATTTTAAAAAACCTGTGATTTTAACAGATTATCCAAAGGATATTAAATCGTTTTACATGCGTCAGAATGATGACGGAAAAACTGTTGCTGCAATGGATATTTTATTTCCGGGAATCGGAGAAATTGTAGGTGGTTCACAACGTGAAGAAAGATTGGATATGTTGGAAAAACGCATGGCGGAAATGCACATTCCTGCTGATGAATTGTATTGGTATTTGGATACAAGAAGATTCGGAACAGCTCCGCACGCAGGATTTGGATTGGGTTTTGAGCGCTTAGTTTTATTTGTAACAGGAATGACTAACATACGTGATGTGATTGCCTTTCCACGAGCTCCGAAAACGGCAGAATTTTAGCCTTATAAATTTTCTCACCTACACACATACACTTCGACTACGCTCAGTGTGACGAACGATTACGTCAGGCTGAGCGTAGTCGAAGACTTTTGTATGATTAGCTCAAATTTTTAAAATGATTTCCTTTTTTTCCTATCTTTAGTCACCCTTATATATCGATTGAAAATAAAAATAAAAATATTCCTCTGTATCATCCTTTTGCTTCTGGCAAAACTTAATTCTATTTCCCAAACTTACGATTTTCATAATTATAATGTTGAAGACGGCTTAGCGCAATCACAAGTATTGTCGATGTGTCAGGATAAATATGGAAATATTTGGTTTGGAACAAACAATGGAGGTGTTAGCAAATACGATGGAAATAAATTTGTTAACTATACCGAGAACGACAGTTTGGTGAACAACGTTGTTTTTTCTATTTGCGAAACAAAAAATGGAAACATTTTATTTGGAACAAATGGAGGATTGAGTATTTTGAATGGAAAAAAGTGGACAAATTTCACCGAAAAAAACGGACTCATCCACAACAGAGTTTACAAAGTTTTAGAAGACAACAGTGGTACTATTTGGGTTGGAACAGGAAAAGGAGTTTGTCAATTAAAAAATAATAAAATTATTCCTTTCACTACTGATTCATTATTAAATCAAGCACGTGTTTTTACAATTTATGCTGATAAAGCCAATAATATATATTTTGGAACCATTTTGAATGGTGTAATTAAATACAACACTTCTTCAAAAAAATTCACTTACTACTCTGCCTTTTTAGGCTTGCAAGACAACTTTGTACGCTCTATTAATGAAGATTTACAAGGCAATATTTACATTGGTACTAATTCCGGAATAAATAAAATTACCCTCGATGGTGCACTCGGAAAAGTAAAAATTCCAGGACAGGAAAATGTTGCTTTTACTTCCATCACAACAGACAATAAAAATAATTTGTGGCTAGGAACCAGCGAAGGAATTTATAAATACAATGGTTTTATTTTCCGGAAATACACCAGTAAAAATGGTCTGGCAAGTAATATCTTAATGTGCGGATTGCAAGACAGAGAAGGTAATTTTTGGTTTGGAACCGATGGATTTGGTGTTTCCAAGTTTACCGGTGAAGCATTTGTGTCTTATAGCTCAAAAGATAGTTTACCCGGGGATTATATCAAATGCATTTTTCAGGATTCTAAAAAAAATGTATGGATGGGTGTTAAGGATTTTGGTGTTGTGTGTATTGTAAAAGGTAAAATTATTAATTACCGGTTGAATGTTAAAGATGTTGCAAATTCTCTTGCCGACAACGATGTACAAACAATCATTGAAGATAAAAAAGGCAATATTTATTTTGGAACCAAAGCCGGATTAAGTGTTTTTGATGGAAAAAAATTTCACAACTATTCCAAAAAAGATGGCTTACCCGAAAACAATATTTTATCTACTTATATTGATAAAGAAAATGTTATGTGGATTGGAACAGCTGATGGATTGTGCAGTTTCAAAAATAACAAATTTGAAATCGTTCGGTTCGCAACCAATGTTCAAAGCCCTGGCAAAGCACTGCCCATCTATAATATTTTTGTTGACCGAAACAATTCCTTTTGGCTGGCTTCTGAAAATGGTGTCATAAAATATTCCGGCAATACATTTCAAAAATTTAATAAATCTAACGGCTTCACAAGTAAAAGAGTTATTTCTACACTTCAGGATAGATCAGGGCACTTATGGTTTGGGACAGATGAAGGTGTATTTAGTTACAACTACACATCTTTCGAAAATATCAATGTAAATAATGGATTGGCTGCAAACAAAGTTTATTTAATGCTTTTGAATAAAGACTTTTTATGGGTTGGAACTAACAATGGAATAGATAAAATCGATCTCCAACAATTACACTCTAGTAACACCATAAAAATAAAACACTTCGGAAAAGAAGAAGGGTTGCAAGGTGTTGAATGTAATTTCAACTCACAGATGCAAGACGATCAAGGTAACTTATGGTTTGGAACTATTAAAGGCGCTACCGTTTACAATCCCAACTTTGATAAAATAAACAGAAAAGAAGCTTTAACCCGCATAACCGGCATGCGCTTGTTTTTTCAGAATGCAGATGCTGACTTAATAAAATATTCTGAAGGACTAGATAGTGTTAGCAATTTACCAAGATTACTTGTTTTGCCTTACGATAAAAACCACATCACGTTTGACTTCATTGGAGTTTGTATTACTAATCCAAGCAAAGTAAAATATCAATTTAAATTAGAAGGCGCTGATGAAGATTGGTTCCCTCCTACTTCAAAAACGGAAGCGACATACTCTTCACTGCCTGCAGGCGATTATACTTTTCATTTAAAAGCTATGAATAACGATGGATTGTGGAATGAAAAAGCCGTTACTTATAAATTCACCATTCTTCCTCCATGGTACAAAACATGGTGGTTTTATACATTGTCAGCGATTGTAGCATTTGGATTAATTTATTTATTCATCGTAGTAAGAACAAGAAATTTACAAAATGCAAAAATAGAACTGGAGCAAGAAGTACAATTACGTACTTATCAATTGCGTCAGGAAAAAGAAAAAGTAGAAATTGTAAATAAGGAAGTAACAGAGCAGAAAGCTATCATTGAAGCAAAAAATCATGATATCACTGATAGTATTAAATATGCGAAAAATATTCAGGAAGCATTATTGCCTCCTTTACAAAATTTGCACAAAGAATTAAAAGATGCATTTGTTCTTTATTTACCTAAAGATATTGTGAGCGGAGATTTTTACTGGTTTGCAAAACGAAACAACAAACGTTTTATTGCTTCTGTAGATTGTACCGGACATGGTGTTCCGGGAGCTTTCATGAGTATTATCGGAAATACTTTATTGAATGAGATTGTAACAGAAAAAAACATTACTTCTCCTGCAGAAATTTTAAATGAGTTACACATGGGTGTAAAAACATCCTTAAAACAAAGTGGCAATTCAGAAAACGAAAGACGGGATGGAATGGACATTGCATTGTGTTCATTAAATGAAGATGCTACTGTTTTAGAATATGCAGGAGCCAATCGTCCGCTGTGGATTTTCAGACAAGGGAAATCAGGTGAGGAGTCGTTTGAAATGATAAAAGCAAATAAATTTCCAATTGGTGGATTGGAAATGGAAAATGAAGTAAAACGGACATTCACCAATCACAGTATCAAAGTTGAAAAAGGAGATACCATTTATATTTTCTCCGATGGTTATGCCGATCAGTTTGGTGGACCAAAAGGAAAAAAATTCATGGTGGGCAATATGCAAAAGTTAGCTTCTGATATTTATCAAAAACCAATCAAAGAGCAAGAACAATTATTCTTAAAAAGTTTTCTCGATTGGAAGGGCAGTCTTGAACAAGTGGATGATGTTTTGGTAATTGGGTTCAAAATATGATTTCTCGATAGTCATTTTAAGCTGTCACCCTGAGCGGAGTCGAAGGGCTCAAAACCCTTTTCATTAAAGGACTTTAAAATTAATCTCCTTTTTATTTGCTTTTTTACATAATCCTTTCTATATTAGTTACTTAATAACATGGTTGCATGAAACGCTGTGTTAAAAATACTCACTCAAAAAAATCTCTCATGAAAAAAATTCTACTTGTTTTTTCAGCGATACTATGTGTATCTTTTGCAAATTCACAAACTGATGCAAGCGTAATGCTTAATTTAAGTGGTGCCATGACAGGTACTGTTACATCAGGGTCTGATGGAAGTTTCTTAGCTACATTGCCTTCTGGCGAAAACATTGTTGCTAGTCACCTTACACTTTCAACCGGTGAATCTGTTATTAATATCAAAAAAATATTTTCAAATGGAAGCGTTGCTACATTGAAAAATTTAATCATTCCTACTACAGTGGTTTATTCTAATTTAAAAGGATTATCATGCTCAAGTTCCGGTGCTTTTACCTGTATGTTTGGAGAATCAACTGATTTATACTTAGTAAAGTTTACTGCTGCCGGAGCAATTGATTGGCAAAAAAGCATTAATGTTCCAGAAGTAACATCCATTTATTATACTCATACAATGAATGAAACTCCTACCGGAGAATATTATATCAGTATTTCTTCTTATGGTTTTATGGGCATCATTAAAATTGATTCTAATGGAAATTTATTATGGAACCAAAAATTAGCCGGACCAAGAGATGATGGAAAATGCCCGGGATTCTGTTCTGAAGTTACTATGAGTGGTGGCTGTATTTCTACTTTAAAAGATGAAAGTTTTGAAACAATCATAAACTTAGCACCCGATGGTTCTCTTCTTTGGTCTCGTTCTTTTGGAGATTTTTCTTATCGTTGGACAAAATCAATCAAGAAAGATAATCTTGGGAATTTTTACATCATGGGAACCTATAGTAATGCCGGAGCTACATTTGTTCAGAAAATGGATGCTAACGGAAATTTTATTTATGCAAAAAATATGTCCGGTATTACATCTTATGATGATATGTTTGTTACTAATTCAAACGAATTAATATTAGTCTGTAAATCTCCTTCTTTTAAGCTCACAAAAATGAGTGCTACCGGAGGTATAGCTTGGAACAAAGGAATTGGTGCAATTACAGGCGGCAGTCCATATCTATATGGAACGATTTTTTCTCCATCACCAAGTTCAGATATTAGCTTCATCACTACTTTGAATGATTCTTCATCAGTTGTGTTTAAATTTTCCGGAGACCCATCCGAAATTTGTAATTCATATAATTTTGCACCAGAAAACACAACAGATGACACTCAAATTTTAGCTGCAGAAGTTGATACTACATGCAACATCACTGCACTAATTGTAAATGTTGGGAATACCGGTTTTGGTAATTCTTCAACAGAATACTTTGTATCAGACGAATTCTGTTCATACATTGCTTCTGTTAATGAAACTGTTTCAGTTAATCTAAACATCTACCCAAATCCTGCTACTGATTTTGTAAACATTGAATTAGGCAATTTGAATAACGCAGATTTACAAAATGCGGTTATTGTTGTTTATGATATGACCGGCAGAAAAGTTTTCGAAAAACAATTGAACAATTCATCTATGGAAAAAATTTCTACTGCTGATTATGCAGCCGGACTTTATACCATTGTAATTGCTAATTCTGACAATATACTTGCTAAGCAGCGTGTGATTGTGCAGAAGTAGAGTTGAAATAATTTTAATAAAAAAGCAAGTATTAGTTTTAGTACTTGCTTTTTTTTCAAAAAATAAAAGATGAAGAAAGCAGGACTTGTTTTTTTAGCATTGATTTCTGTAATTTTTGGTAATTCCCAAACGGATGCAAATATAGTCTTACATACTACCCCTCCATTTAGTTTACCTAGCACATCTTCTGGCGACATTAACTATATTGCAACACTACCTAGTGGAGAAAACATAGTTGCTACAAAAGCGCCTAGTAGCGGAATAGTAAACATAAAAAAAATTGCGACAAATGGTAGCTTAAGCACAATTACAAATTTGTTAACAACCAAATACCCAACTGGATTATCATCGTCATCCACTGGAAACATTACGTGTTTTCTTAATGGGTCACCTTCCTCACCAGGAAACCTATTAAAGTTTACTTCTGGGGGCTCCATGTTATGGCAAAAAGACATCGTTGGAGGATTTGGTTCTTCTTTTTATGATTATAATAGTTTGATAGAAACTACTAATGGAGATTATTTTATCACTATTTCCGACCGTGAATATCTTGGAGTAATAAAAATTGACTCTAGCGGGAATGCGCTCTGGTCAAAAAAAATAATTGGCCCAATTAGTACAGTAAAATCACCAGGATTTTGTACAGCAGGTGCCTCAGATGGAGGCTGTGTGTCTACATTTAAAGACGGAAGCAACGAAGGAGTTATTAGATTAGCTGATGATGGACAAGTTCTTTGGTCAAAATCCTACACAGATTTTTCCTATAGAAGAGCTTTGTCAATTAAAGAGGATGGCTATGGGAATTATTATATAATGGGACAAAAAGGCGGTTCACCTCTATTTTGTTTTCTACAAAAAATTGATCCGATGGGAAATTTTATTTTTGCGAAAACATTTCCTATTACTCATCCCTTCCAAGACATGTATATAACATCTAATAATGAAATTATTTTACTTTCTGATGCTGATAGCTTCAACACTATCATAACAAAGTTAGATTCAACAGGAAACTTTAGCTGGTTTAAAGAAATAAACTCAACTTGTGGGACTAATGTTGGTTATTTTAATACTTATTTTTCCAGCACCAAAACTCCAACAGTAAGTTTTTATGGTAAAATAAATGATACCGTCACAACTGTTTTTAAATTTTCAATTAATCCGATTGAGATCTGTGGGGTAAACGATTTACCTCTCCCAATAATTAGCACTGACACAGCTATTCTTGCTGCAGAAGTAGATACAACAATTATTATTTCCAATCTTGGAACAATCACGACCAATTCAACAATTTCAACTAATAATACAGCGTATTTTATTTCCGAAGATTTATGCTCATTGATAACAGATTTTTATAACATGATTGATAATCCAGATTTAAACATCTATCCAAATCCTGCTACTGATTTTGTAAACATCGAATTGGGTAATTTGAATAACGCAGATTTACAAAATGCGGCTATTGTTGTTTATGATATGACCGGCAGAAAAGTTTTCGAAAAACAATTGAACAACTCATCAATGGAAAAAATTTCAACTGCTGATTATGCAGCCGGACTTTATACCATTGTAATTGCTAATTCTGACAATATACTTGCTAAGCAGCGAGTGATTGTGCAGAAGTAGGAAGAACTACTTAATATTCCTTCCTATAAGCCGCGAGTGTTAATCTCGCGGCTTATTTTTTTATGAACTCAGTTCTTTTATTCTGGCTTTTTTGGCTGAATTTTTGTTAATTTTGTGGAAACAAGGAAAAGCGCAGAACGATTATGTTAAGGCAGATACAGTCGCAGAAATTATTACAAAAATTATCCCCGCAGCAAATTCAATTAATGAAATTGTTGCAGTTACCTACTATCGCATTAGAACAACGAATCAAAGAAGAAATGGAAATCAATCCTGCACTTGAAGAAGGTGTAGATACAGATGATGAACCAAAAGATGAGTTTGATAACGATGAGGAGTTTGATGAAACCACAAAAGATGATGACAATCAAAGAGAAGATTTCAGCATCAGCGATTATATGGATGACGATGAAGGAGCCTCTTACAAACTAAAAGCTAATAATACCAGTCCAGACGAAGAACGCAAAGAAATTCCTTTTTCTGTTGGAGTAACATTTCAGGATATGCTGGAAAGTCAGCTTGGAATGAAAGATTTGGACGATAGAGAATATCAAATAGCTTTACACCTCATCGGAAATTTGGATGATGATGGATATTTACGGAGAGAATTAAGTTCCATTGTTGACGACATTGCCTTTTCTCAAAACATTACTACTACCGAAGAAGAACTCAACGAATTACTAAAGATCATTCAAGACTTTGAACCAGCAGGAATTGGTGCCCGCGACTTACAAGAATGTTTATTGATTCAATTAAGAAAAATTGAAGTTCAAACCATGGTTGTGGAATTAGCTACCGAAGTGGTAGAAAAACAAATGGATGAATTTTCGAAAAAACATTACGATAAAATTTCGAAAAAGCTGGAGATAGACGATGACCTTTTAAAAGAAGTCATTCAAGAAATTTTAAAGTTAAATCCACGTCCAGGAAACTCGATGGCTGACGGTCAAAAAAGTCACCAGCAAGTGATTGCCGACTTTTTAATGGTAAACGAAGACGGACAGTTGCTATTGACATTAAACTCCCGCAACTCTCCAGATTTAAAGGTTAGTAAAGAATATACTCAGATGTTGGAAGAATATTCCAAATCAAAAGATAAAAGCAGCAAAGAAGCTTCCATGTTTGTAAAACAAAAATTGGAAGGGGCAAAATGGTTTATTGATGCTATTCAACAACGCAGTTATACTTTATTATACACTATGAATGCCATAATGGAATATCAAAAAGAATATTTTTTGACAGGTGACGAAACGCTTTTAAAACCGATGATTTTAAAGGATATTGCAGAACGGGTGAATTTAGACATTTCAACAATTTCCCGGGTTGCCAACAGCAAATACGTTCAAACTTCTTTCGGAACATTTTTATTAAAATCATTTTTCAGCGAATCGCTTTCTACGGATAGTGGCGAAGAAGTTTCAACCCGTGAAGTGAAAAAAATATTGGAAGATTGTATTGCTGCAGAAAGTAAAAAGAAACCATTGACTGACGATAAGCTTACAAAAATATTGAAAGAAAAAGGGTATAACATTGCACGGAGAACCATTGCAAAATATCGTGAACAGTTGGAGATTCCGGTTGCTCGTTTGAGAAAAGAACTTTAATGCAGTAGACAGTTTTCAGTAGACAATAGACAAAAGAAAAATCTCGTTAAGTAGAACCTCTCTGTGAAACTCAATAAAACTCTGTAAACTCCCTGCCTACCGGCAGGCAGGTGTGTTGAAAAAGTTAGAAGACAAACCATATGTCAGAAGTTAGAATCGCAAAAACCATCTCTTATCTTTTTCACCCTTTACTTATGCCAACTTACGGGTTTGCATTTATATTTTTTACTGAAAATTACATCTCCACATTTATTCCATCATTACTGAAATACATCATTCTTGGAGTTACCTTTTTATTTACATTTTTACTCCCGACTGTGAATGCATTGATATTATTAAAGATGAAGCGCATTCAAAGCTTAGAAATGGAAACCAACCAGGAACGTATTATTCCATATAGCAGCACAGCTTTATACTTTTTTGCTTTATTCTATTTATTCTACGATGCCGACTTCCCTGCTATTTTTAAAATCGTAATTCTTGGTGCAGGAATTTCTATTCTATTAACTTTCATTATTAATTTCAGGTGGAAAATAAGTGCACACACTGTTGGAATTGGAGGAATCGCTGGAGCTGCACTTGGAATAATTTATCGCATGCAAATGGATATGATGATCGCTTTTATTTCTATTCTGCTTTTAGCTGGAATTGTTTCTTATGCACGATTGAAATTGAACGCACACACACCCGCTCAAGTATATTCAGGATTTGTTTTGGGATTTTTTATTGAATTGGGGTTGATGCTGTTTTATTAATACAACAGCAACCCTATTCCAAACGAAAAAGGAATCATTCCCGGTTCACCTCTGCCCTTTTTAAATATTTCGGATAATGCGTAAAAACCTTGAATATTAAATTTGTTATAACCAACTCTTAAAGTTACACCATAGCGTATCGGATCAATATTTTTTATTCTATAAACTTTCACTTTCCCATCTTCATCCGCATACTTTGTATGCACATTGTATGCATAACCGATTTTCCCTCCAACCGTCATTTTAAAACTTTTTTCACCTCTTGTCCGTAATCTGAGCTCAATCGGAATTTCCATATAGTTCATAGAAAATTTATTGGTGCTGTATTTTACGGTCAGCGGTTCAAAGGTGGTATATTTTCCGTCTATGGTATAAGTAATTTGTCCGTTAGTATGCACATCATGCGTACTAAACCCGGCTCCAACGGCTACACTAAACGGGCCATATCCAAAAGGATAATCCCACATCAAAAAGGCATTTCCTCCTAATGAATATGGTTTTTGGCTAATTCCGTCAGGCCAATTACGATACGAATCAAAACTAAAATCAACTACAATATGATCTTTCGGGTCAGCAATTTTTTTAGGCGGTTTTTCTCCCAGCGAGTCTTTTGTTTGAGCAAACGTGCTGTCTGCTAAAAATAAGAATAGAATAAAAAATACTACTTGGAAATTTTTCTTTTCTGAAAACAATTTCATTCGATTTTATTTATACAAATTTAATCATTTTAAAATTGATGGTGAAAAACAAAGGCCATCCACTTAATGAGTGAATAGCCTTTGTGGGCCCACTTGGAATCGAACCAAGCACCCACAGATTATGAGTCTGTTGCTCTAACCGAATGAGCTATAGGCCCAATTACATTTATAACAATGTAATTTAAGGACTGCGAAATTATATATTTGTACCCAATTTACAAAGTGTTTTAGCCCTTATTATGATTATTGACATAAATAACTACAAAAACATAATTTTCGACCTCGGGGGAGTGATTCTGAATATCGATTATACTCTTACAGAAAATGCTTTTTCTAAAATAGGAATAAGTGATTTTAAAACTATGTTTTCACAAGCACAGCAAACACTACTTTTCGACAAATATGAAAAAGGAGTTATTTCTTCCTATGATTTCAGAACAGAATTAAAAAAATATCTTTTAAAAAACACAACTGAAGATAAAATTGATACCGCCTGGAACGCAATGCTGTTAGACCTTCCAGGAGAGAGAGTTGAGTTGCTTAAAAAAATTAGATTTACTCATTGTACCTTTTTATTAAGCAACACGAATGATATTCACATCGAAGAAATTAATTCTTATTTGAAAAAGGAATTTAAACTACCTGATTTATCAAGCCTTTTTGAAAAAATGTATTTATCTTATAAAATAGGAATGCGAAAACCTGATGCAGAAATTTTCGAATTTGTTTTGAAAGAAAACAATCTAAACCCTACAGAAACTCTTTTTATAGATGACTCCATTCAGCATGTGGAGGCTGCAAAAAAATTGGGAATTGAGGCATATTGGTTGGATGCAAAAAAGGAAAGTATTTTGGAGATTTTAGAATAGTTAGTTTCCCTTTCTAACAGGGAGATTCCGCCCATTCGACTCCGCTCAGCGTGACAGCACGGGATGACGGGTAAACTAGAAGGCTTCCCTCCGTTAGAACAATTTGTCTACTGTCTACTTATTTTATTTGTCTACTGCCTTAATCTCCTGGCACAATTCAATCAATACACCATTTGTTCCTTTGGGATGTAAAAAGCAAATAAGCTTATTATCTGCCCCTTTTTTCGGCTCTTCCGATAATAAAGTAAATCCCTCGCCTTGTAACCGTTTCATTTCGGAACGGATATCAGACACTTCAAATGCTATATGATGAATTCCTTCACCTTTTTTCTCAATAAACTTAGCAATCGGACTATTTACATCGGTTGCTTCCAATAACTCTATTTTATTCTCTCCTAGCATGAAAAAAGAGGTAGAAACGGCTTCACTTTCCACTTTTTCGAGCTTATATGGGGCTTTTCCGAACAATTTGGTAAACAAATCGTTGGATTGCTGGATATTCTTAACGGCTATTCCAATATGTTCTATCTTTAACATTATCAGCTATTTAGGTTAGTACAAAAAAATAATCCCGATATAAATACCGGGATTTTCTATAATTTGTCATTTCGAGCATTCTGCGTTGAAGCAGACACATCGAGAAATCTATTTCTTTATGAACTCGCCCATTTTATTGTCGTAGTTCAAGTAATATGCACCTTTTGGTAAGTTAGAAGCATCTACTGTAGAAGCAAACCCTCTTTTTACGATATTACCAAATTGGTCATAAATTTCAAACATAGTTTCAGTTGGTGTGCTTCCTGCAAAGAATCCGATTTCTTTAGACACTTTTGCCGGGCTGAAAGTAATTTCCGGGGATGTTGAATTATAATCAACTGTTTTAGATAATTTAGGTTGACCTGTATAATCAACTTGTTTTACACGGTATTGGTTTTTACCTGAATGTGGTGCAACTAAGAAAGAGTAGTTGTTTTGATCAGGTGTTCCGTTTCCTTCAACTTCTCCTACTTTCACCCATTTGTTCCAACGGAATTGTTCAATTATATAAGCAAGTTTTCCTGTTTCTCCTTTTGTTGACCACTTGAATGTCATATCAGCACCAACTGCCATAGATACTATTTCGAATGTACTTTTTGGCTTTAAAACCTCTGGATTCAATACTTTCGGTTTGCAATCGTCTTTGTGAGTGATTTTTACTTCTACTTTATCTCCAACCTTTAATTGTAAGTTTCTGAAATCAATTTCAAAGGCACTTGACAAAATCTCGTCAGTTGTAACGTTACCATTAACTCTAACTTCCTGCACACAAAAACCAACACCTGATCCAGCAAATGGATTTTGTATATAAAGATTTTTCCCTTGGTAGTTTCCTTCCAGCACTATTACTCCTACAGCAAAAACCGAAGATGAAACAATTAAACTAAAAGCGGTAAACAGAATTTTTTTCATTGTACTTTTTTATGTAAAAAATAAGACCTATAAGTTGGGGTTCTTTATTTTCGAACGCAATATTATAATCTTATTTAATAATTTCAAAATAAAAAATCATTAATTTTAGAATTCATCGCAAATTTAAACAAATTTGTCATACACAATACATCTCTCGTAAACAAAATCAAATATTTTCAAAGAATGCTCAAAAATCGAGATTTTTTGTATATTTACTTGCTAGTTTGTGAAAGATGCATTAATCTTGCACTTAATTTTAACAACAATTACACGCTTTTTTATCAATAATATCTAACAATCTTATGAAAAAATCCTTCTTCTTTATCCTCTCTGTAGCGGTTCTATTGAGCTCTTGCTCTAATTCTACCAGTGATGGCGGGACAGACAGAGTTGCAAAAGGCGACAAAGTTTATGGCGGAACATTGAGAATCAATGAAACTGAACAATTTCAAACACTTTACCCTGCTGGGATTACCGATATTGGCTCTGCACATATTGCAAATCAAATATATGAAGGATTAGTAAAATTTAATCCAAAAGACCTTTCAGTTATCCCTAGTTTAGCTGAAAAATGGGAGATTGATGCAGCAGGAACTACTTACACTTTCCACCTTAAAAAAGGGGTAATGTTTCAGGATAATGAGTGTTTTCCTGAAGGAAAAGGAAGAGAAGTAAAATCTTCTGACTTTAAATTTTCTTTTGAATTATTGTGTACAGATAGCAAAGACAACTCAAACTTTGCAGCTACTTTTCAAGACCGAGTAGTAGGTGCTAATAAATTCTTCGCTGCCAGCAAAGGCAAGCCAACTGGCTCAATTGACGGAATTAAAACACCAGACGATTATACTATTTCTATTACTTTAACTTCTCCGAGTGCATCTTTCTTATTTGCATTAGCTTCTCCTGTTGCAAGTGTTATTGCAAAAGAAGCATATGACAAATATGGTACTGATATTAAAGTAGGAACCGGTCCATTCGTATTTGTTGACAATGGTTCTACTGATAAAGCATTATTAAAACGCAACGATAATTATCACGGAAAAGATTCTTTGGGCAACCAAATGCCTTTCCTTGATTCTGTTGTTATCAGCTTCTTACCTACTAAAAAACAAGAATTGGATAATTTCCAAAATGGCAATTTAGATATGGTAATCGGTTTGCCGTCTGAGTCTATTAAGGATATGGTTGAAAGCCAAATTGCAGACTTTCAAAATAAACCGCCAAAATACGTTTTAGAGCGTTCACCTGAAATGGCTAGTCAGTATTATGAATTTAATATGACTAAAGAACCATTCAATAATATTAAAGTCCGTCAGGCATTTTGTTATGCTATTGACAGAAATAAAATTGTGGAAGATGTATTAAGAGGCGAAGCTTACGGTCCTGCAATCAATGGTATTTCTCCTCCTTCTTTCAAAGGATACGATATCACTAAAATTACAGGTTATGATTTTGATGCTGAAAAAGCTAAAAAATTATTAGCTGAAGCAGGATATCCAAATGGTAAAGGTTTCCCGAAAGTAAAAATTGAATTGAACAGCGGTGGAGCAAAAAATACAAATGTTGTTTTGGAAATTCAAAAACAATTAATGGAAGTATTAAATGTGAATGTTGATTTTGAAGTTGTTCCACAAAAACAAAAAATGGAAGATGCAAAATATGCACGTGCTGAAATTTTCCGCGCTGCCTGGATTGCAGATTTCCCTAGTCCGGAAAACTTCTTGTGGATTCTTTACGGAGCAACTGTTCCTGCTGATTTAAATCAACCTTCTTACCCAAATACTCCTCGTTATAAAAACGAAGAATTCGACAAATTGTTTGATGCTGGTAAGTCTGCAAAAACTCAGGAAGAAGGGTATGCTGATTTATTAAAAGCTGAACAAATTATGATGAATGATGCTCCTGTAATGATGTTGTGGTATGATGAAAATTACCGTTTGGTTAAATCAAACGTTCGCAATTTGTTTTCAAACCCTATGCGTTACAGAGATTATTCTCAAGTATATTTAAAAGACGTTACTCCTACTGCTCCAAAAGGCGAAGAGAAAAAATAATTTTAAATCTCATTTAATAAAACCCTGACGAATTGTTTCATCAATGTCAGGGTTTTGTTTTTTAAAACAATTCGACATGAAAAAAATCAACACATTATTATCCGCGATTTTTATTTTTTGTTATGCTGTATCATTTGCACAAACAACTGAAACAAGTCAGGAAGTGAACACTCCGGTTCAATCGGTAATTATTTATTTATACGGTGCAGAGGTGAGTCAAACTAAATCAGTTACTCTTTCTCCGGGAAGAAATAAAATAACTTTCACCGGACTTTCACCCAAACTCGATTCAAAGAGTATTCAGGTAAATGCTTCCGGAGGAGTTGCTATTCTTGCTATTTCGGATGCCATCAATTATATGGCAAACCAAAAAGAAAGTAACAGAATAAAACAATTAAAAGATTCAGTTACCATTTTATCCGATGGAATAGGTCAGAATAATAACGACAGAGATGCCTATGTTACAGAGAAAAACATGCTCTTAAAAAACGAATCGATTGGCGGGCAAGATAAAGGAGTTCCTATTGCAGAATTAAAGTTAGCCGCTGATTTTTACCGAGCACGGATAAAAGAAATTAACATGGAGATTTCTAAGCTCGACAAAAAAAATTCCACTTTGCAGCAATCCTTAACAAGCGTAAATCAGCAGTTGTATGAGTTGAATGCGAAAAACAATCAGCCAACTGCCGAAATTTCTGTTTTAATTTCTTCTTCGACAAAAATTTCTTCCACCATCGATTTAAAATATTTAGTGACGGATGCAGGCTGGGAACCAAGTTATGAGCTGCGTGCGGAAGACATTGATAAACCTATCGAATTGAAATACAGAGCAAAAGTTTTTAATAATACAGGCATTGATTGGAACGATGTGAAATTAAAACTGTCTACTGCTGACCCATCAAAAAGTGCTTCAAAACCTGACTTGCAGCCCTGGAATTTGGATTATATTACAACTACAACCAAGAGTAATCTTTATGGTAAGAAAAAAGCTTTGGCATATGAGCAAGCTCCATCTTATCAATCTGGAGAAGGTTATATTCAGAATGAAATTTCCAACATCGATCAGGCGGAATTCCGGAAGAAACAGGAAGCTTCAAAACCAAGAATTGAATTTGTGGAAGTGGAGATCTCAGAACTGAGTGCAGAATTTGAGATTAAGATTCCTTATACTTTTCCTTCCGATTTCAAACCCTATATCGTAGATGTAACAGAATATAAATTACCGGCAACCTTCCAGCATTTCAGCGCACCAAAACTCGATCGTGATGCTTTTTTATTAGCGAGAATTACTGGTTGGGAAGATCTTGACTTGGTGGAAGGAGAAGCCAATGTTTATTATGGTGGAACTTATGTTGGTCAGTCATATATCTCTACCAGAAGTGCAGATGACACTTTGGATCTTTCATTGGGACGCGACAATAAAGTGTTGGTGACTCGCAGCAAGGTAAAAGAATTTTGTTCTAAGAAAATTTTAGGAAACACAACAAAAGAAACATTTGCTTACGAGATACTGGTGAAAAATAATCGCAAAACACCTGTACAAATTGAAGTAGAAGATCAACTGCCAATTTCCAAACAAAGTGAAATCACCGTAGATGCGATGGAAACTTCAAAGGGAGAATTGGATGCATTGACCGGAAAACTAGTTTGGAAATACAATTTGCAACCGGGAGAAGTGAAAAAAATAAGTCTTTCATACGCCATAAAATATCCTAAGAATTCAAAAGTGAACATTCAGAAAACGCAGAAAGCAATGAACGCAAGATTTTTATAAGAAAATTGTTGTGAGAGAACATAAATGGCACAGAAGAATTACTATATTATTTTAGAAGTAAAAAACACTGCAACTTTTGAAGAAATAAAAAGTGCATATCGCATTTTAGCGAAAAAATATCATCCGGATAAAAATATTGGAAACAGATCAGCCGAAGAATATTTTAAAGAAATACAACAAGCATATGCTATTCTTTCCAATCCGGAAAAAAGAAAAAAATACGATTTAAAACTTGCTTACGGAAACCGGCCACCTCAACAGAAAACAAATACAGGCGGACCGCAATACACCGGGAATGCTTACCAATTTGCGCAACAGCAAGCTCAATACAGACAGCAACAAGCTTACGCACAAGCACAAAAAAAAACTGCTCCTGATAAAAAAACAGAAGGAGCAAACTGGCAAATTTTGGTAAGTGTGGGAATTGCATTAGTACTGTTATATTTTATTATTTCTTACTCTTCAGAAAAAACTCCTGTTCAAGTCCAAAATTCTTTTGCAAAAGAAGCAACTGAAGAAAAAATTCCGGAAGAAGTAATAACACAAATCACCGAGCCAACAATCAGTAATTACGATTCACCTTATACTGCTTATTTCGGAGAAGAAATTTATGATGAACAAAGCAAAAACAGTATTGCTTTTTTAAACGGAAGTCAATCAGAAGCTGTAGTCTGTTTGGTTGAAAAAAATAGCCCAAACAAAACCATACGCAATATTTATATGAATAGCGAAACGGAAATAAAGATGAACCAGATTCCGGACGGAGAATATTTTCTAAAGATATATTATGGAACAGATTGGAGTCCGGAAAAAACATTTTTAAATGAAACTATAAAAGGAGGATTCGAAAAAGAAAACAGTTTTTTAAAGTTAAATGACGGAGCAGATGCTTTAGTAATGAAAAAAGAGAAAAAAGGAAGTCTGGATTCCTATTCAACATATGAAATTAAAATAAGTCCGGATTTCAAGCAAAACGCGAAAGTGATTTCTGCAGAAGCGTTTTTTAAGAAATAGAAAGCCCATTTCCATCCATAAACACCTGTTTTTTCGACCAACAACCATTATATCAGGTCGGCTAGTGCACAAATACGAATAAAATTGACTACTTTTGCACCTTCAAAACATAGAAGAATGCGAAATATCAGAAACATTGCCATTATTGCCCATGTCGATCACGGAAAAACAACCTTGGTAGACAAAATATTGCACACCGGAAAATTGTTCCGCGAAAATCAGGAATCAGGAGAATTAATCCTAGATAACAACGATTTGGAGCGCGAACGTGGTATTACCATTTTGGCAAAAAACGTTTCTGTAAGATATAAAGGAACAAAGATCAACATTATTGATACTCCAGGCCACGCGGATTTTGGAGGAGAAGTTGAACGTGTATTGAATATGGCGGATGGTGTTGTATTATTAGTTGATGCATTTGAAGGTGCAATGCCTCAAACTCGTTTCGTAACACAAAAAGCATTGGCTCAAGGCAAACGTGTAGTTTTAGTGATCAACAAAGTGGATAAACCAAACTGTCGCCCTGACGAAGTCCACGATCAAGTATTTGATTTGTTCTTCAACTTAGATGCTACCGAAGAACAATTAGATTTCAAAACAGTTTACGGTTCATCAAAACAAGGTTGGATGGGTCCGGATTGGAAAAATCCAACAACAGATATCACTTATTTATTAGATACAATTATTGATTTCTTCCCTGAATCTCCTCGTAACGAAGGAACACTTCAAATGCAAATCACTTCTTTGGATTATTCTTCTTTTGTTGGACGTATTGCAGTAGGAAGAGTTCACCGTGGTACTATTAAAGAAAACATGCCGGTATCTTTGGTAAAAAGAGATGGCTCTATCATTAAATCACGTATTAAAGAATTATTCATTTTCGAAGGATTAGGAAAAGCAAAAACAACCGACCCGATTGAATCAGGAGAAATTGTTGCGATAACAGGAATCGAAGGATTTGAAATTGGAGATACTATTGCTGATTTTGAAAACCCTGAAGGATTAACTCCAATTGCTATTGATGAACCAACAATGAACATGTTGTTTTGCATTAACAACTCTCCGTTTTTTGGTAAAGAAGGAAAATATGTAACATCCCGCCACTTGCGTGATCGTTTATTTAAAGAATTAGAAAAAAATCTGGCATTACGTGTTGAAGAAACAAACTCTGCTGATTCTTATTTGGTTTTTGGAAGAGGGATTCTTCACTTATCGGTTTTAATTGAAACAATGAGACGTGAAGGATATGAATTGCAAGTTGGACAACCACAAGTTATCATCAAAGAAATTGATGGCGTTAAATTCGAGCCAATTGAATATTTAACAGTTGACGTTCCTGAAGAATCTGCAGGAAAAGTAATTGAGTATGTAAGTCAACGTAAAGGTGATATGTTGTTGATGGAACCAAAAGGTGATTTGCAACATTTGGAATTTGAAATTCCATCTCGTGGTATCATCGGATTGCGTAACAATATTTTAACAGCAACTGCAGGTGAAGCAATTATGGCGCATCGTTTTAAAGCGTTTGAGCCATGGAAAGGTGTTATTCCTAGTCGTAACAACGGAGTTTTAATTTCAGGTGAATTAGGAACAGCCATTGCGTATTCAATTGATAAGTTGCAAGACAGAGGAAGCTTCTTTGTTGATCCGGGCGACCCAATTTATACAGGACAAGTTATCGGAGAGAATAATCGTCAGGATGATATTGTTGTAAACATCACTAAAGAGAAAAAATTAAGTAATATGCGTGCATCTGGAAGTGATGAAAAAATGCGCATTGCTCCAAAAATTAATTTCTCATTAGAAGAAGCTATGGAATATATTCAAATTGATGAATATGTAGAAGTAACTCCTAATTCTATCCGCATGCGAAAAGTATTGTTGGACGAGAACGATCGTAAGAGACAAGAGAAAAAAATGGTTTCTCAATAAGCCTCACCTATTTTATAGAACGCCTTTACAGAAATGTAAGGGCGTTTTTGTTTATAGGTTTTGAGTATATTTGATTAACCAATTCTTTTATTGAATAAAAATGAAAAAGCTCATTTTCATCCTGTTCACTTTTCTGATCTTAACAATTGCAACTATTGCAATTTATTATTCACAGAAGGGAAACTCAAATCAAACCGATGTTGGTTCTTTTTGGTATAATGAGCATTGTGATATCGAACATTCCGCTTATCATCATAAATTCATGTACAACGACAAATTATTAATCCACATCACCACATTACAAAGTAATGATGAACCAATTTATCATTATGGAACAGCAATAATGAAAGTAGATACTTTAAAATTAAAAGTAGAAGAAAAAGATAAATTTTCTTATCGGTGGGATAATGAAATAGCACGAAAAATGCATGTGTCACCTTTTAATTTATATTTTACAAGTCAGGTAATTCCAAAATACATTACTGTGCAATTTGGCTCTTATGGACCAATTCCTTTAGATTCTTTAAAAATCAGATTTGCACATGACACATTATTCCAAAGCTCTAAATGAATCTCTCAGACATATTTCTCGACCACTCTGCCGTTGTAATCATCTCTTTGATTATTTTGTCCTTTATAGCTGGATTCATTGATGCAATTGTTGGTGGCGGTGGACTTATACAACTTCCTGCACTATTGATTAATATGCCTAACCAAACTTTACTTACAATTTTCGGCACAAATAAAATTGCGGCACTTGCAGGCACTTCTGTTGCGGCCTACCAATATTCCAAACGAATAAAATTTGACTACAAGCTATTATTGATTATTTCGTTTTTCTCATTTGTTGCATCTTTTTTAGGCGCTAAAGCTGTCAGTTTTATAAAAGTAGAAACACTAAAACCTATCATTTTAATAATTCTGATTTTAATTGCTATCTACACATTTATTAAAAAAGATTTGGGCTCAGTTCAAACCAAACAACTGGCAAGAAACAAACAAATTCTATTTGGGTCCTTGATAGGAATTGTAGTTGGATTTTATGACGGATTTTTCGGTCCGGGCACCGGAAGTTTTTTTGTTTTGGGATTTGTGGTCATTCTGGGATTTGAATTTGTGAATGCATCGGCTTATTCCAAAATTATTAACTGCATGACCAACATATCTGCATTGATAGTATTTATTAAAAATGGAGATTATCTTATAGAAATTGCTATTCTGATGTCGGTATTCAATATTGTTGGAAGTATTATCGGAAGCAGAGTTGCGCTCAAGAAGGGGAATGGCTTTGTAAGAATCATCTTTTTAGTGATTGTGTCCATTATGATTTTGAGATACGGGTATGATGTGTTTTGGAAATAACGCTTACTATATATCATCCCTACGGGATTTTTGTATGGATGTTTAATAATTTTTTCTACCGATATGTCGTCCCTATGGGACTAAAAAATTATTTACACCTATTTTCCTACGATATATCGTCCCTACGGGACTCAAAAAAATATTTACACCTGTTTTTCTACCGATATTATGTCCCTACGGGACAAAAAATTAATATCAGTTGTCTATTTGGGGCAATGCTACAAATCATAGCAAATTTGATAAATTCTATGCTTGATAGTAAGAAAAAAATACATTTGCAGAAAACATTAAAATTAAAGTAAATCAATAATCCCGTAGGGATTAAATATTGGTAGAATAGAAACACAAAACACACAAAACCGAGTCCCGTAGGGACGATATATTATGCCAAACACATACACGCAGGTACACATTCAATTTGTTTTCGCAGTTAAATACAGAGATGGTGTTATTCAATCATCTTGGAAAGACGAATTATATAAATATATCACAGGAGTAGTGCAAGGGAATAAACATAAATTGATTTCTATTAATGGAATGGCTGATCACATTCATATTCTAATTGGATTACGCCCAACACAATCTATTTCCAATTTAATGCAAGATATTAAAGGAAGCTCTTCGAAATGGATCAATGAAAAGAAATTCATAAAAGGCAAATTTGAATGGCAAGAAGGTTATGGTGCTTTTTCATATGGTAAATCACAAATTAAACATGTTATTGAATACATCGAAAATCAAGAACTGCATCACCGAAGAAAAACTTTTAAAGAAGAATATCTTGACTTCCTTCAAAAATTCGATGTTGATTATGATGAGAAATATATTTTTAAAGAATTGGTTTAATCTTTTGTCCATTGTTTCAACCGATATTTTGTCCCTACGGGACAAACAAATTAGAAATCTTAATCCCTTCCCTCCCATCTCTTCAACATCCAAAATCCAATTGCCGTTAACAAGCTCAATCCTATAAAAAAGTAAAACATTTTATCAAATCCATACTTATCGGCAATACCTAAACCCAAAAGTGGTGCAAATATGTTTGCTAGTCCGTACGAAATAGAATACAATGCCGAATATTGTCCTTGTCGTTCTTTTGCCGGACGAGATAAAGAATAGTTCATCATAAATGGCATTGCCAGAATTTCCGACATGGTAATAAACAAAGTGTATACTACAGCCCAAATCATCATTCCTTCTCCGAAATGTAAAATTGCAAACGAAACTGGCAAACATAGAACTCCTGCAATGATGAATGAGAATATTTTCTGATTTTTTTCAAGCGCTGCTACTAATGGCATTTCGATAATTACAACCAACAAGCCATTTAATGCCATTAACAATCCTATCCGGTCTTCATCATATTTACATACTTCCGAAAAATACTGAGGCATACTTGCAAAAAGCTGGAAAAAGCAAATTCCGAAAAATGCAACCAATACAATAAAAACCAAATACTGCCAATCGCGGTAGGCAGATGTAGAATGATCATTCAATATGGTTGATTCTATTTTTTTGCCTTCGTCTGTTATTCTCGGTAAATACATCCACAACATTATGGCTGCTAAAAAACTGGAGCAGGCATCAATCACAAATAACCATTTGTATCCGCAATACAATGCAATAAATCCACCCGCAGCAGGGCCAATTGAAAATCCTAAGTTAATGGCTAGGCGGACTAACGAAACAGAGCGGGTTCTGTTTTCGGGAGTACTGTATGCAGCAATTGCTTTTGAGTTAGCCGGACGAAATATATCGGCTGCAAACGCATAAGCGAAAATAATCAATGAAATCTCAAAAGGCGATGTTGCAACAAGAAGCAATAAAAGTATTAATCCACTTGAAATAAGTGAAAAAAACATGATATCGAAAAAGTTTTTCCTGTCGGTTAACCAACCACCGGCATACGAACCTAGTACACTTCCAATTCCATAAAAACTCAATGCAATTCCTGCTTCAGCTATTGTGAACTTTAAATCTTTTGTCAGATACAGAGAAGTAAATAGCAATACCATGGAACCACTTCTATTAATAAACATGGCAATAGAAAGTATCCAAACATTGCGTTGAATGTTTGCAAAGGAACCAAGGTATAAGGAGAGTAAACGGTTCATAAAAAAATAGATTTCATTCCGCCTTGTCACCCTGAGCGGAGTCGAAGGGAAACAAAAATGCCTTGCTTTGAATAACGAAGCAAGGCATTTTAAATAGTTATTTAAAAATTAAGCTTCCGGTTTCGGAGCATCTTTTGCTTTTAATGTTTTTGCAGCTTCAACCATTGTTTCTGCTGATTTTTCTCCGAACATTTCACCTGCAATATCTTTCACTATATAAGAAACTGCTGCTGGTTTCATTACTGCATAAAAATGGAATTCCGGAGCTGTAATTTCAGATTCCCACAATAAGATTGTTGGTTCATCTTTTACATAGCGTTTGAATTTGTTTACATCATTTCCGGCAATATCGCTTTTCATTAATGCAACATCTCCTTCTCCTTCTTCAATAGAAATTTGGAAATCCTTCCCTACTTTAATTTCGGTAGCACCCCATGATTGCTCAACCATTTCTATTTTCCCTTTTGTAGAATCAGGAACCATGATTGAAAGAGCATTGCCATTAATTTTTAATTGAACTTCCATCATTCCCGGGATAGCAACTGTAGTGTCATCTGTTTTTGTACCACCACAACTTGCGAAAAATAAAATAGCCGGACTAGCTAGCAATAAAAGTATCTTTTTCATTTTTAATGATTTTGTTTGTTTAGTACACAAATATAGGAATATATATAATTGTACAAACGTATCTTTTAACAAAGAATTAACAGGCTGAAATATTCAAATTGGAGCATTTTTCTATTTACATTCGTAGAAAATAATCCCTTGAAACTCTCATTCACACCACATACACTTTACTTTAAACGTCCGTTTAAAATTGCTCATGGAGTTCGCACTTCCACTCCAATAGTAATTGTTGAATTGGAACATGAAGGACTAATTGGTTATGGTGAAGCAAGTATGCCCCCTTATTTGGGCGAATCTCATGAATCGGTTCTTGCATTTTTAAAGAATGTGTCTTCTCTAATAGAAAAATACAAAGATCCATTTGAAATCGATACTATATTAAAAGAGATTGATTCGTTTGCTCCTGATAATTCTGCTGCTAAAGCAAGTATTGATATTGCATTACATGATTTGATTGGAAAACTCCAAAACAAACCTTGCTGGCAATTATTTGATGCGGATAAAAACAATACTCCATTTACAACTTATACTTTAGGTATGGACGAACCTGAAGTAGTAAAACAAAAGATCGAAGACGGCAATGAGTTTAAGATTTTAAAAGTGAAGTTGAATGGCGATAACGACAAAGCCATTATTAGCAACATAAGAAGCATTACAAACAAACCTGTTGCAATTGATGTAAATCAAGGTTGGAAAACAAAAGAAGAAGCATTAATGATGATTGAATGGTTGGCTGATAAGAATGTATTGTTTGTAGAACAGGCTTTAGCTAAAAACAATCTGGACGATGCTCGTTGGTTATTTGAGAGAAGTCCTTTACCATTATATGCCGATGAAAGTATTCAGCGCTATAATGGTATTGATAAAGTAAAAGATTGCTTTCATGGAATTAATATTAAGTTAATGAAGTGCACTGGAATGCATGAGGCGCACAAAATGATCAAAAGAGCACGTGAATTAAATTTAAAAGTATTAATAGGTTGTATGAGCGAAACCTCCTGCGCAATTTCTGCCGCTGCTCAATTAAGTCCGTTTTCCGATTTTTCCGATTTAGACGGAGCATTATTAATCAAGAATAATTTATTTGATGGAATTACATTTACTGAAGGAAAGATTACTTTAAATGATATGCCGGGAATTGGTGTAACGATGAAGTAATATCTGGAGTGTTGCTAGAGGAAAGTAAAGAGCAAAAAAAAAGCCCCGAAGGGCTCTTTCTTACTTTTTCTTTTTAGCTGCTTTTTTCTTTGGAGCTGCTTTTTTCTTAGCTGCTTTTTTTGGAGCTGCTTTTTTCTTAGCTGCTTTTTTTGGAGCAGCTTTTTTTGCTTTTTTTGCCATGGTTTTTTTGGTTATTAAATTATTTGATACGAAGTAAGAAAAATATTTAACACAAACGAAAAAAACGGGATTTATTTTATTAACATTGGATTGTTCATATTGTTAATATCCTCATACAAAGATTTTGTGATTTTGTGATTTTGATTTTTGATTTTTTTTCACTCTTCTTCAAAATTTATTTTTTGATTTTTTTTAGCATCTCTGTAGTAATTGATTTTTCTATACGTACAGAAGATTGAAAAAATTTATTTTTTTCTTGAAATTATTTTTATAAAAATATTTCTTTCAAAAACAGCATCTTTTTTGATTGAATATTGAGTCTAAATAACATCGAAATCAGCCTAAATTATTTTTCATGAATATTGAATTATTTTCTGAAAATGATGCTTTTTTATGTTTTTCAATAAAAATGAATGAAATGTCAAAGAGCGAAAATGTATGATGAAATGAAAAATTAATTGTGATTTATTACACTCAAAAAAATTATTTTACTCGTTCCAACAAAGCCATATAAAATCCATCGGCATGATATACTTCTGGTGAATAGCGCTTTTCTCCAAGTAAATTCCATTTATCACCAACCATATTTAAAAACCATTTCACTTGATCTTCTCCTTCTGAAGGTAAAATACTACAAGTAGCATACACCATCTTTCCACCTACTTTTGTGATATCTGAAAAATTAGTGAGTATCTCTTTTTGAAGTGCTTTAACTCTTTCTATCTCTTCTGATGTTAGCTTCCATTTGCTATCAGGGTTTCTTCTCAATACTCCTAAACCGGAACATGGAACATCCAATAACAATCTATCAGCAGTATCTTTTAATCGTTTGATTACTTTAGAAGAATCTATTTCTCTTGTTTCAACAATACGAACATCTGCTCTTACTGCACGTTTTTTTAGTTCTTCCAGTTTTCTTCCTTTTACATCCAATGCAATAATGCGTCCTTTGTTTTTCATTAAAGAAGCTAAATGCAATGTTTTTCCTCCGGCTCCTGCACAAGCATCCACTACTCTCATTCCAGGTTGTACATTTAAAAATTCAGACACCATTTGTGAGGATGCATCTTGTACTTCAAACAATCCTTTATGAAAAGCTTCCGTTCTGAAAACGTTACGTTGGAATTTTAATTCAACTGCATCGGGCGACCAGGAGATTAATGTGCTCTCCATAATATTTTCTGCTTCTAAAGCAGTTTGTAGTTCTTTGGGATTTGTTTTTAAGGAATTTGCTCGCAATACAACAGTCGGTTTTTGATTCAAAGCACGAATCACCTTGTCCCAATCTTTGCCAATCTCTTTTGCTCCTATCTCATCCAACCAATCCGGAATTGATTCTCTGATTTTTCTAATCTTATGGAATTTCTCTAGCTGAGAAACAACCTTCTTTTCACTCAATCCTTTAAAATAATTGCTATCTGGCAAATCATATCCATCAAAAACCAAATAGGTTCCAAATATCATCCAAAGATTTCTATCGGATAGTTTTGATGCTTCTTCCAAACCGGCAGACACATATAGTAATCTCCAATTACGAACCATATCATAAGTAACATCAGAAACAAATCCCCGTTCACGAACATCCCAATACTTGTTCGCCTTCATCACTTTTTCAATTGCCTTATCAGCATATTCGTTTTTCTCAAATATGTCTTTTAATGCTGTAAAAATTGCCTTAATATGAAAGGAGTGATGCTTTAAATAAAATTCTTTAGCCATGGTGCAAATATACGATTCAGAAAACGAATCTATATGAATATTAAGAATAAAGGAGCTTTAATTATTTGACAAGGTCAACTCTTTTTTATCCTTAATCTGAACTCTTTACCTATTCCGATAAATGTTTGATGATTGAGCGGGAATTCAAAAAAGACATGAAGCATGCTTAAAAGGAATAAAGCATAAAATCCAATTTTATAACTGAATGCATACAATACAACTGATAATATCCATAATAGGAGGATAATGATCATTCGTTGTTTTGAAATTTCGTTCCACTTGATAACCGTTGTTTTGGAAAACCAGTTTAAATAATGGTAAGTATATGCAAATGCAATAAAACGCATAATTGCCAAAGCATTTGTATCATAATATAACATTGTGCTATCATTTGGAGCCATCGTTCCAAATCCAAATGCACTATATAAGGTAACATTTAAGAATTTGAAAAATGCATAGGCTTTTTTGCCATATTCGGTAACTGCCATCCCAAAATTATCGGGGATATAAACGAAACAAACAACCGCACAAAGTACAAATACAATAAATGAAATTATTCCCGACAAACTTTTACTTTTTAAAGCTCCAAACAAGATAAACCCTCCGGTAAAAAAATAAACATGGATTATAGTCGGCAACCATATTGCAAAAAGCAAATAAGGAAAATTAGGATATTGGTTAAAACTGAAAATCATGGATGCCATAAATGCTAATACAACAAACAAAAGCTTTATCGCTATTTTTTGAGTGTATAAAATCACCAAAGCATATACAAATCCGGAAAACAGAAAACTAGCCACTACCGAATTGAATTTTGATTGCTGATTGAACATTCCAATAGTAATTCCAAGAACCAACAATACAAAAATCCAAATATCGCTTTTCGATTTAATAAAATAGTTTTTCTTTTCCAACCAGGAGATTTCGGTGAGATAATGCAAAGGACCTAAAACGGCATAAGAGAACAAAAACACCTCAAAAGGTAAAATATATGCTGCAACCAAACTAAGAACCATCAACACTATATTGATGTTATTAATTCCATTACTTGTAGTCAACCGAGAAAGAATGCCTGTATTCATTAATTATATTTTATTTTGTCACCCTGAGCGGAGTCGAAGGGCATATACTATTTATTAAATTCATAATCTCTCTCCACCAAACAAATTCTTGTCTTATAATTCTGATACCACTCTTTTCTTCCTTTTTCCTGAGCCATTAAATGCTCAGCATTCATTTTCCAATTCCGTATTGCTTCCAAACTGCTCCAATAAGAAACCGTAATCCCAATTTCTTCCTTTGCAGATTCAATTCCTAGATAACCGTCTTGCTGTTTTGCTAATTCCAACATTCTATCAGCCGTACTTTCATACCCTTCTCTTACTTCTGTTCCTATAGAAGTAAAAATAACGGCATAATAAGGCGCCTTTGGAGTTTTTGCTATCATATTAGTCTACAAATATTCTATCCTTCCCATCAAAGCGTGGCGATTGCACCGACAATACTTTTACAGGAATAAATGAGGTTACTTTTAAAGAATGAACTGTATTCATAGGAATAAAAATAATATCCCCCTTTTTTACTTTAAAGGTTTTATCTCCCAACAACATTTCGCCTTCACCTTCTAATACATATACATTTTCAGTATGTTTTGCATGTTTATGCTTTTTAACTTCCTTTTTGATGAAAATAACGAAACTGCTGCTTAAGGAATCGGAGGCAATTGTTCTACTATATATATTGTCATAATTTGACGGAGCGTTTATCGTATCCAAAGATTGATTTTGCCCTGTTGCCAAAAGTGGAAATAGGAATAATAAAAGGAAAAGGTTTTTCATTTGAATTTGGTAACACACAAATATAATGAAAAAGCGACTTGCCTTAAATGAATAAGGCAAATCGCTTTTAAAAACTAATGCTTCAAAAAAACTACTTTCCTACCTTCACTCTGATTCCTTCCGAGTTGCTCGAAAATTCTGGAGCATACATACATTGAATAGATGTTATTCCGTTTGAGAAATTACCATTATGTGTCACCACCATTGGATATTCAAAAACGTAAGTTCCTTTCGGTAATCTATCGAAGAAGAAGTTGGTCGCAGCATCTCTTGTGCTTTCATAATAACCCAATCCATCTTGCCATTTATATGTTGAGATAACATTGGTCGGTTCAAATCCAGATGCTCTCATATCTTTCATCTGAACATATTCCATATCTCTGTCTACGCGCAGCTCTATTCTCACTTTTATCTTATCTCCGACTTTCAACAAAGTCTTTTCAGAAATTGGTTCGATAACCGGACCAGCATCTGTATTTTTTTGTAAGAACAATTGTTTTTTCAAAACCAATGGTGTTTTTGATGGAGTGATTTTATCCAACTGTTCAAAATATTGCCAGTACACTGCTCCCCAACTTACACCTGCATCTTTTTTCACAACGGTTACTTCTCCCATGTTCGGCTTAATGTCGCTTCCACTCCAAGATGTTTTGAAATATCCCGTTCCTGCTTCTTGTTTTACACCATCCAATTTTTTAGGATCAATTTTCATATCGCCCATCGTGATATCGACATTGGTTTCTGTCGCCAACCAATCTGTTCCTCTTAACAACAATGCATAAACTGCTTCAGTTGTTGCTTTGGTTGTTTTCCAATCTTGTGTTTGTTTTGATTTCAACAACCAAACTTTCATATCATCCACCGCTTTTTTATCGTTATTTATTTCGTCAAACGCTTCAATCAATAAAGCTTGTGATTCAATAGGTGCTTGGTACCAATAGTAACCTCCATAATTTTCTTTCCAATACATTCCCATCTCTTCACTATTCAAAGAATTTTCTTTGATAGATTTCAAAATCTCTTTCGGAGTTACTTTATCATCATAACGGTTCAATGCTAAAGCAATCATTCCTTGCATATATCTTCCGTTATCCAACCAATATTTTTTCGCTTGACCTTTATAATAGTCGAATGCTTTTTGATTGCGATTGTCTATCGATACATCTTTGAAATAACTTCTCGCATACAAGTATTGAATCTGAGAATAACTCAAATGATTTTTATCGATGTTTGCTTTATCATGTTTCAAAATCCATTCGTAATCTTCACGGATACGGTTATCCAAATATCTCGCTCCGTCTTTTACCATCTTCCAAACTTTAGCATCCTCGCGTACATTTTTCACCCCTAGTTTATCAAGATGTCCCATTCCTGTTACAATGTGTTGAGTAATGTAACGATCATCACGCATTCCTTCAAACCAAGGGAAACCTCCATTTGGTGTTTGCATCTTCTCTAATTTCTTTAGAGCTCTTGCCAACTCGCTACCCATTTTATTTAAATCGAATAAAAGAGCAACTCGTTTTTTGCGTTCCGATTCATCTTTTGCTTCCAACACCCATGGAGTTTCTTCCAACATCAACGATTTCAATTCTTGATTTTTTTCAAGATTAGATAAAAGTGCTTTCGAATCCGGAGTATTCTTCCATGAATCAAATACTGCTTTAATCTTCGGTGATGAATTAGCAATGTGTGAAGCAATACTGTTTGCATAAAAACGAGAGAAGGTTTGTTCAGCACATTCGTATGGATATTCCATTAAGTATGGAAGCGATTGCACAGCATACCAAGCCGGATTTGCAGTGAACTCTAAAGTTACTTTATGGTTTTTTAAAGTAGTTGATCCATTGCTTTGGTTAATCAATTTTTCAAAACGATACGTTTTGGTTTGGTTACCGCGAATCGGTAATGGCATAGATTCAGTCACCAGCATTCTGTTTGTTAAAACAGGCAAAGCCATTTCTTCACCATCTGTAAAGTTTGAAGCTTTAGCTACTACTTTATAAGTGATAGCACCAACGCCTTCCGGAATTGAAATATTCCAAGTAACAATTGTACTCTTTCCTTTTGCTGCCGTAAAATCTCTTTCGCCAATGGTTGCAAATTTTCCATGTAATGCTTCCAGCATATTCCATGTAATTTCCTTCATGGTTGTTGCATCGTATAAAAAGATGTCAGCTTTTCCAACTAAATCTCCATCCGACAAATTTTGAATTTTTGCACTGAATTCCATTTTATCGTTTTCGCGGAAAAAACGCGGAGCATTTGGAACAACCATTAATTCTTTTTGAGTTTGTAATTCATTTTGAATAGTCCCAAATTTTAAATCTTTGGTATGAGCAAAGCCCATCATCTTCCATTTTGTTAACGATTCTGGAATAGTAAATTTCACAATTACATTTCCATCTTTATCAGTTTCCAAACTTGGATAGAAAAATGCAGTCTCAGCAAAATTGCTGCGCGCTGCAACTTTCGACATATCTTCAGCACCCTTTCCACTTCCAGGAACCATGCTTGCAAATTCTCCATTCATAGACTCTGAAACTGCAGTAGTTGTTGTAACATCAGAAATTGTTCCTCCCATTAATCCCAAATTTGCTTTCCCTCCGCTTTCCTTCTTATCTTTATTTTTTCCACTATCTTCTCTCTCCAAAGATTTTTCTTCATCTGCCATAATTGCATTCCCAGTCATAGCAGGCGCTGATTTTGAAACCATTCTATTTCTTCCTCCTCTGTAATTATATTCCGCCCCATCGTTATCATCATAATATCCATAATATCCATTACTGTATCCAAACCAATTTAATTGATCATAATACTTGTAAGCACCATAAGGATATTTATTCCAATCCACACTATATAATTGTGCATTTACAATTCCGAAACCGCTATTTGTTTCCCAATATAAATTAGAGTAGTAGTTATTATAAATATTGAAATACCAATTGTTGGGCCTGAATGCATCCAAAGAAGCATCATACAGAGCTGCCATCATTTCAGCTGCAACTTTATCTCCTTTTCTGTCTTTGATTTTAATCTTCCACTCTTCATTTTGTCCTGGCAATAATTTATTGCGGAAGGTCTCAAACTCAATGTCCAATTCTTTGTTTGTAAACGGAACAGTAAATACTCCATTTTGAGAATATACACGATTGTTTTTGACAAACACATAATGGAAAGAAAAATTACCTCTATGCTTTTCTTCTATCGGAATCTCAATTAACTTTTGTTCTTTGTTAAGCGTAATAAATTCTTTTTTTACAATTTCTCCTTTGTGTTCAATTTCATAAAACACTTGTACGTTTTCTTCCTTTGAACCGACAATGAATTTTGCTTTTTCACCTGGCTCCAAAGCATTTGTAGTAATTAAATTAAACCAGTTGATTTCATTGCTTGGCACTTCTGTTCCTGTTGTTGAATGAACTGTAAAGTATTTTATGTCTTTTACATCTTCTCCATAAGCATCTTTGCTATGTGCTTCCATCACATATACTCCTTGTTTCCAAGATGCGAGATTTGTCAATTTTACAGAATCATTAGTCGTAACAGTTACCTTGGCATTTAAACTGTTTTTATTCTGATTAGTGATTTTTACTCCATCAACATATGTTTCAACAGATGTATTACTAAAGTTTTTCTCAAACACTTTTTCTCCTCGCTTCCATTTATACATATTGTTTTCATCCTTGTATAAATCTTTTGGAAAGTCTTTTTCAAAATCTGCCTGAGCAATAACATATTTATCGGGTTGCGACCAGGCACGTGTGCGATATGTTTTATCTGGCTCAATCAATTTATAAATTTCCACCTTCCCTTGAGCTTTTTCAAATTGTCCGCTCATGTTTGTAGAGTATATAGCAAATGCTTTTTTACCTGCCTGTCCGGCAGGCAGGTTTCCTTTTTCTAATAAGTTAGGAATACTCACATTCAAATTCAAAGCAGTGTAAGCAGCACTCACATAAGTTTGTGAACTATGTGTTTCACCATTAATGTCGGTTACATCTGCATAAATTGTATATGAATAAGTAGGCTCATACGATTTCGGAATACTTAAATCAGGAATGGCTTTGAAGTCGACAAAAAATGCACCTGTATCATTTGAAGTTGTAACTCCATTTGTAATTTCCATTTGTGGTGATTGCGGATAATATCCTCTCCACCAATACCACCAATATGGGAATGAGGCATTTCTTACAACACGATATTTTACTTCTGCTCCATCAATTTTAGCTCCGGAATAAGCATTTGCAACTCCATTCACACTTATCGTTTCATTCAAACGATAACTTCCTTTTACAGGATTAAACTTCACTTCGAATTTCGGACGTTTGTATTCTTCTACAGAAAAATAAATTGTTCCACTTCCATTTGCCAAACTCATTTGTCCGTTTAAAACGCCACTAGGGGTTGTAAACGTTCCATTGAATGTTCCGTACTCGTTGGTTGTTAAATTTACATCTGCTACTTTCTGATAGTTCACATCATAAAATGTAACAGTTGTTGCAGTGTTCGGCATAAGCTCATTTGTTTCTCCATCGGTTTTAATCATTATCCCTTTGAAGTAAACTGTTTGTCCCGGACGATAAATTCCTCTGTCTAAAAAGAAAAACGTTTTTGGATATTTGTTCTTATCCTTTTCATATCCTCTGTATTGATAAATTCCGTTTTCTGTTTGCAAACGATCCGTTCCAGTTGGATCATTTAATAATGGTGTTGGAGATTTGTAAGAGAAGTCAATCGTAAAGTTTCTATACTCTTGAGTTGGAGGGACATTAAAATATCCAAATTCATCCGAAGTATATTTTTCTGATTTAACATATTCGTATTTTCGAGTTGTATAATTATATTTCTCGAAGTACAATTGTGCGGATACTCCTTTTAACGGAGCACCTGTTTCACGATGCTGCATAAAGAAATCGTAGCTGCCATTTGTCATTCTACGATTGATATAACTAATGTTCGACATCCAAGTAGCTGCGTAAGCAACACCATTATTTTTGTAAGAAAATGTTTTATCGGAGCCAATTAAAATTACATAATGTCCAAAAGGTAATTCCGGAATTTTAATTTCTGTAGAATGCGATTGATAATCTCCATCATCTGGTAATTCAACAGTAAATTCTTTTACTGAAGTCAGTTTCAAATATTGTTTAATGAGCTGTTCTCCGTAATAACGTTCAATGTATTTGTTATATTTATCAATATCCATTTGAGCAATACGAACATGAACTGTTTTCAAATTTTTGTAAGTAACCAATGCACGTGAAGGAGCGTTTGGAATATTTACTTTTTCTGCCATAAAATCGACAGCATGTTCAACTATTCTAGCTTTTAAAGCTTCGCAATTTTGTGCTCCATCACTTTTAGGATATTTTTTAATAACTGCATCACATAGTTCCAGCGCTTGTTTTTTCATCCACTTATTTTCGTCTGATTGTAATGCATTGTATTTATTTCCTTTTTCGAAATACACTTGTGCAATTTCATAACTCACATCCGCAGATGAGGGATCAGCATTAAATTTTGCTTCCAAATTTTGTAACGCTAAAAAGTATAAACTGTCTTTAATTTCTGAAGTGGAATTTCTTTTTACAAATTTTAACCGTTTGACATCTACATCTATCAAAGCTTTTGGGTCAGTATCATTTGAATGAAATGCCGTTAAGTCTTGTAATATTTTGATTGCATAAAATTTCGATGAAAGTGAATCTTTTGATACAATACCAATTTTTGCAAATTCATCATAGTTCCAGAAATAACTTTCTGAATTAATTTCAAACTTATAAGTTGGTCGTGTAATGTCCGGTTCTTCGTTAGAATAATAATCAACGGCACGATGAGCAAGAAAATCATAAAGTGTTGGTCGGAATTTTCGAGAGTTGGTTTGTTTTACTAAAATCTCATCATAAATATTTAATGGTGTACGTTTTAAACTATCTGTTGCTTCCAAAGATGCTTGATAATTTTCAATCACTTTTGTGAAAATGGTTTTTAGATCCCAAGTTGTGATATCTTCATTATCAAAATTTATGGTTGTAGTACGATTGTAAAAACGATAACGATTTTGCTGATAATATTGCCAGTAACTTTCGGCAATCATGGATTGTAAAATTGGTTTTACAGGATATTTTGCTTCTTTGGCTTCTTCGGTTAATTTGTTGAGCGCTTTAATTAAGGAGTATTCTTCCATATACTGCTCAAACTTCATCCGGTGAATGATGGCTTTTACAAATTGAGGAGCATTGTTTTCCGATTTTGCCTTATCATAAATCCCATTTACAACGTCCAAAGCTGATTTTGTAAGGCCTTTATTTGCTAAAGAATCTACTTTTTTCCACTCTTTTGCGTAAGTGCTTCCTTTAGGGAAAATTAATACGGTTTTTTGATTGTTTGTTTGGTAAGCGGTAACTGTTAAAGCACCTGCAACACTTGCTATAGCTGCGATAGCGATTAGAATAATCTTCCTCAAGTTCATATCTGTAGTTTTAAAAAATTTAATGGTTTCACCATTAGATGCAAGTTAAATCAAAATTCCATAAAAGAAATACTACGAAATACGAATTTTCTCGAATTACGAATAAAAGCGGGCAATATCCACCTCTTTGTCAAGCGGAGTAGCAGTTTCAAGGAAGTTCGCGAACTGATTTGCAAAAAACGGAGCCAACATTACGCCTTTTGTTCCCATACCATTAAAAACTGCCAGTTGAGGATGCTCGGGGTGCAGACCAATTAATGGTCTCCGGTCATTTACTGTCGGACGGACTCCTGCTTGATGGTTAATAATTTCAAAGGGAACTTTTAAGACTTTTTGAAGCTTATCGATTAGCTCAGACTTTCCTTTTTCGGTTATTTTTTCAGAAAGATCTTCCCATTCATACGTTGCCCCTACTTTATATAAATCGTTTCCGATTGGAAGAATAAAAACTGCTTTGTTGAGAACAATTCTAAACGGAATGGCACAATCGTGTGTCAATTTTATTGTGAGTGTTTCTCCTTTAGTAAGTTTAAAAGGAAGCCATTTTAAAAATGGATTTTCGGTTGCTTTATAGCCTTCACAAAAAATGATTTTATCAGCTGAAATATCTTTGTAGCTAACTGAATTTTTAGTCATTGAAATTTGAGAATAATCAAATTGTTCTTCAATAAATAAATTCTTTTTTTTCAAATATTCTTTACAGGAATTTAAAAAAGAAATAGTGTCAAGATTTCCTGCATGCAGCACTTCCGAAATTCCCAACGGATTGAATACAATACCGTTCAGGTCTCCGGTATAAATTGTTTCATTCAAATATTTTCCAATGCCCTCTTCTGTTTTTTTGAGCCAAAGTACTTTTTCTTGTTCTTCAGCAAATGGTTTTAAGATGCGTTTTGAAAAGTAGAACTCCGCTCCTAATAATTTTTCCATTTCGGGATAAAACTCATTCATGTAAGGAAGCAGATTATCTGCCAGCCAGCTTTTAACCAGACGTTTAAAAACGACAGGATTATACAAGCCGGCAGCAATTTTTGAAGCAGTATTTAGTTTGGCATCATCTATAACAATAACAGATTTTCCTTTTTTCAAAAGAGTTAGTGCCAGGATGCTTCCGGCTATACCTTGTCCGACTATTATATAATCTACTTTTTTGTTCATTCTTATTGAATACAGCCTTAAAATTACTGCTAAATATTTAATTAAATCTTTTTATCTTGCATCCTCATCGACCTCACCCCTAACCCCTCTCCAAAGGAGAGGCGAACTGGTATGAGTAACGAGTTTACTTTGTATTCAAAAATGGAAAAACCAAAATTAACAATAGGAAGAAGAGAACACATTGATTTCCCTGAATTGGGATTGTATGGCATAACCGCAAAAATAGATACTGGCGCATATACAACGGCCTTGCATTGCCATGATATAAGAGAAGAGAAAGGAGTTTTGTATTTCAAATTATTGGATCCTACTCATCCTGATTACACTGAAAAGGAGCAAAAATTCACTACGTATTCTCAAAAAGAAATCAAAAATTCTTTTGGAGAATCTGAAAAGAGATACATCATTAAAACAATCATTAGAATTGGGAAGAAACGCATAAAATCTGTAATTTCGTTAACCGACAGAGGAACGATGCGTTATCCTGTTTTGATTGGAAGAAAGCTAATCAAAAATAAGTTTGTAGTAGATGTTGGCTTGTTGTTTAATTTGACTGAGATTAAAAAATAATTATAAATGAAAATAGCAATTTTATCACGCGGACCAAAACTTTATTCTACTCGTAGATTGGTGGAAGCTGCGGAACAACGTGGACATGAAGTAGTGGTTCTTGACCATTTAAAATGTGTGTTGGTAATCGAAAAAGGGAATCCTCATATTTTTTATAATGGAAAAGAAGTGATTGGCATTGATGCCATCATTCCACGTATCGGAACATCTGTTACTTTTTATGGTGCTGCTGTTGTTCGTCAGTTTGAACAAATGAAAGTTTTTTCTTCTGTAGAATCGCAAGCGCTTGTCCGTTCACGTGATAAATTACGCAG
This sequence comes from Bacteroidota bacterium, assembly GCA_005772895.1. Taxonomy (GTDB): domain Bacteria; phylum Bacteroidota; class Bacteroidia; order 2-12-FULL-35-15; family 2-12-FULL-35-15; genus 2-12-FULL-35-15. The sequence continues at coordinate 37,216 of SXIH01000005.1, forward strand.
TTTACAACTCTTAGCAAAAGCAGGAATTGGAATGCCGAAAACAGCTTTTGCATCTGCTCCACGTAACATTGATAATGTATTGGAACAAGTAGGTGGTGCTCCAGTTGTAATTAAGTTATTAGAAGGAACACAAGGTATCGGAGTAATTTTAGCGGAGACACATAAATCTGCAAAATCAGTTATCGAATCGTTTCTTGCTTTAAAAGCAAACATACTTGTACAAGAATTTATTAAAGAAGCAGGTGGTGCAGATATCCGTGCATTCATTGTAGATGGGAAAATTGTAGGCGCAATGAAACGTCAAGGTGCGCCAGGTGAATTCAGAAGCAATTTACACCGTGGCGGAAAAGCAAACGTATTGGAGCTTTCAAAAGAAGAAAGAGAAACAGCAATTAAAGCAGCAAAAAAATTAGGACTGGCAATTGCGGGAGTCGATATGTTACAATCCGCACGCGGACCATTGGTGATGGAAGTAAATTCTTCTCCAGGATTAGAAGGAATTGAAGGTGCAACAGGAGTAGATATTGCAGGGAAGATAATTGAGTATGTGGAGAGAAATGAGTTTAACCATGAGCCTTAAATAAATTGGAACGCAGATTTTTTATGATTTTTATGATTAAAAGGGATTTTTTATTTTTTGTATAAAGGATTATAATAATTTTTTATGTTGAGATAAATTTTAATTGTTGGATATAGTTATGATTTAATTGAATTCAAATCATAATTTATCTTAATCGCCACAGGCGATAACATACTTTATCATAACCATCATAAAAAATCTGCGTTCCTATACCAAGCAACATTACAAAGACAAATGACCTACACCAACAAAAACATCCACATCAATGGAATGGATATTAAACCAGGGCAAAATGCTCAGGTGAGTTTGAATTGGTATCAGTTACCTACAAAAACAGTTATTGAAATCCCCGTTTATGTTTTTCGTTCTAAAAATCCTGGTCCGGTTTTATTGATTCTTGCAGGAATGCATGGAGATGAAATTAACGGAATCGAAATTGTACGTAGACTCATTACCCGTGATGATGTAAAAAAACCTTTGTGTGGAAGTATTATTGCAATTCCAGTTATTAATATCATTTCGTTTTTATCAGGTTCGCGTGATTTGCCTGATGGCAGAGATTTAAACCGTTGTTTCCCCGGAACAAAAAATGGTTCCTTAGGTGGAAGAATTGCTTACGATTTGATGAATGAAATTATTCCTCAGATTGATTTCGGCATCGACTTTCATACGGGCGGTGCTAAGATTAGTAACTATCCTCAGTTGCGTTGTGTATTTACAAACAAAGTAAATTTAGATCTTGGAAAAAAATTCTCTCCGGCTTTAATTATAAATTCTCCTTTCCGCGAAAACACTTTAAGAAAAGAAGCCTCCCGGAAAGGAAAATCAATTTTGGTTTTTGAAGGCGGTGAATCTTCCCGCTTCGATTACCTTTCCATTAACGAAGGAATGAATGGTTGTATACGTTTGATGAAACATTTAAAAATGTTAAAGACAGACATTCCAAATAATCCAACTGTGTTATTACACAAATCAACTTGGGTAAGAGCAAAATCTTCTGGATTGTTTCACACTTCCAAAACAAACGGTGCTCATATTTTAAAAGGAGAAATCATTGGAAAAATTTGTGATCCTTACGGAGAACATGATGAAAAACTAATTTCTCCGACTGATGGTTATATTGTTGGAATCAACAACCAGCCTGTAGTAAACCAAGGTGATGCTTTGATGCATATTGGGATTGAGGAGTAACCTACTTAATCACTCCCAATTCTTTTCCAACTTTTTCAAACGCAGACAATGCTTTATCCAAATGCTCTTTTTCATGAGCTGCAGAAAGTTGAACACGGATACGTGCTTTATCTTTTGGAACAACGGGATAGAAAAATCCAATTACATAAATTCCTTCATCCAATAATTTTGCTGCAAATTGTTGAGCTAATTTTGCATCGTATAACATTACAGGAACAATTGCTGAATCACCTTCTTTAATTTCTAATCCTACTTTTTTAATTCCTTGTTTGAAGTAATTTACGTTTGCTTCTAATTTATCACGAAGTGAAGTTGTTTCACTCAACATATCCAATACGGCAATGGAAGCACCCACAATGTGCGGAGCTAATGAGTTACTGAATAAGTAGGGGCGGGAACGTTGACGCAACATTTCAATCACTTCTTTTTTTCCGGATGTAAATCCACCCATCGCACCACCCAATGCTTTTCCTAATGTTCCGGTTACTATATCCACACGGTGCATTACATTTTTTAATTCAATGGTTCCTCTTCCTGTTTTTCCAATGAAGCCACTTGCATGACTTTCATCTACCATCACCATTGCATTATATTTATCTGCTAAGTCACAAATTTTATCTAATGGAGCAACAAAGCCATCCATCGAAAAAACTCCATCAGTAACAATTAAACGGAAGCGTTGTTTTTGTGCTGCTTTTAATTGCTCTTCCAAATCTGCCATATCACAATTTTTGTAGCGATAACGTTGCGCTTTACATAAACGCACTCCATCAATAATAGAAGCGTGATTTAATTCATCTGAAATAATTGCATCTTCTTCTCCCATCAATGGTTCAAACACTCCACCGTTTGCATCAAAACACGCTGCATATAAAATCGTGTCTTCTTGTCCGACAAACTTAGAAAGTTTTTGTTCTAGCTCTTTATGAATGTCTTGGGTTCCGCAAATGAACCGCACACTACTCATTCCGTATCCGTGGCGATCCAATGTTTTATGAGCCGCTTCCACTACTTTCGGGTGAGACGATAATCCCAAATAATTATTCGCACAAAAGATAATTACATCTTTGCCATTTACTTTTACAACAGCGCCTTGCTCCGAAGTAATTACACGTTCGCGTTTAAACAAACCTGATTCTTCAATGTTTTTTAATTCTGCCTGTAAATGATCTTTAAATTTTCCTAACATAATATGTTTGTTTGTTGTTCGTTATTGCCCATCGACTAGGCTCAGGGTGACAATGATTATTGATTTATTTTTCCAAAAGTGCTTTTAAATTTGCTAAGCCTTGATTAAAATCTTTTAATACTGAGCCTTTCATTAATGGGAATAACAAATTGAATGGACGAGGAGATTTTCCGTGCATGGCCCATACTATTTTTGTTTTATTTCCTTCTATTATTGTGGTAGCAAAATATACTTTGTTGGTTACTTTGAATGGTTTTTCAAAACGCAATTCTATATCAATGCGTTCACCTTCCGTAATTTTTTCAATTTCCTGAGCTCCTTTTCCGGATTTCTTTCCTTCCCAGGCAGAAATAAAACCAACTGAACAATCTGTTCCAGTAAATGTCTGCTTCATCTCCGGATCCATCTTAGCCCAAACACTCCAATCATTTTGTTTTTTTAAGGATTTCAAATATTCAAAAACTTCCCCTTTAGGTTTGTTAATGACAATTTCAGCTTTATGTTCAAAAGCAGTTGTAACTGCAAAAGACAATAAAACTATCAGCAATATAATGCCTCCAATGATGTACAGTGCTATCATGATAAAATGTGTTTAATTGTTGATTATTTCAAACAAAAATATAGAAAATTTCCTTTAAATTGCGATAATTAAAAAAGATTAAAAATGAAGAAAATAATGCTTTTGGGCTCAGGAGAACTGGGAAAAGAATTTGTAATTGCAGTAAAGCGATTGGGACAATATGCTGTTGCTGTTGACTCATACAATGATGCACCTGCACAGCAAGTAGCAGATGAAAGAGAAGTCATCAATATGTTAGATGGCGCAGAGCTCGACAGAATAGTAGCAAAACACAAACCTGATTTAATTGTTCCGGAAATTGAAGCCATCCGTACCGAACGTTTTTACGATTACGAAAAACAGGGAATAACCGTTGTGCCAAGTGCAAAAGCGGCCAACTTCACCATGAACAGAAAAGCAATCCGTGATTTGGCTTCAAAAGAATTAAAATTAAAAACGGCCAAGTATGAATATGCTAATAGTTTTGAAGAATTAGTTGCATCTGTAAAATCTGTAGGAATTCCATGCGTAGTAAAACCATTGATGAGTTCATCCGGAAAAGGACAATCTGTTATCAAAACAGATAGTGATATTCAAAAAGCATGGGATTATGCACAAGCAGGAAAACGTGGTGATTATTCAGAAGTAATTGCTGAAGCATTTGTAAAGTTCAATTCTGAAATTACATTGTTGACAGTTACACAGAAAAACGGAAAAACATTATTTTGTCCGCCTATCGGTCACCGTCAAGAACGGGGCGATTATCAGGAAAGCTGGCAGCCAGCAGAAATAAATGCAGAACATTTGAAAGAAGCGCAACGCATGGCAGAGCAAGTTACAAAAGCATTAACCGGAGCCGGATTGTGGGGCGTGGAATTTTTTCTTGCTGATGATGGTGTTTATTTTTCAGAATTATCTCCCCGTCCGCACGACACCGGAATGGTAACTTTAGCAGGGACACAAAATTTTTCAGAATTTGAATTGCATGCACGTGCGGTTTTAGGATTACCTATTTCTGAAATCACTTTAGAAAGAGTTGGCGCAAGTGCAGTAATATTGGCTGACAAAGAGGGAACAAATCCAACATTTACAGGTTTAGATAAAGCAATGAATCATACACAAAGTGATATCCGCATTTTCGGAAAACCAGTGACTCGTCCGTATAGAAGAATGGCGGTTGCATTAACATATGATAAAATAGGAAGTGATGTGAATAAAGTAAAAGAGCGAGCAATGGGGATTGCGAAGGAAGTAAAAGTAGAGTCTAAATAATTTGATTACCTTTCATAAAAATAACACGACATGGAAAAAGAATTGACATTAGAAGAAATCCAAGATTTTAAAGGAAAATATCCAAAACAATTATGGTATTTGTTTTTAATAGAAATGTGGGAACGTTTTTGTTTCTATGGTATGCGTGGTGTATTGACCATTTTTATGGCCGATCAGATTTTAGGATTGTCGTTGCCCGATAAAGATGCCAACCTTAAATACGGAGCGATTCAAGCTTTTGTTTATGCCTTCACTTTTGTGGGTGGAATTTTTGCAGATAAATTTTTAGGATTCAAAAAATCGCTCTTGTTTGGTGGACTGGTAATGATTGCAGGAAATATTATTATCGCTGTTTCTCCTCAGGAATTTTTCTATTTAGGAATCACACTCTCTATTATAGGTACAGGATTTTTTAAGCCGAATATTTCTTCCATGGTTGGTGAATTATATAAAGAAGGTGATGCAAGAAGAGATGCTGGATTCGGATTGTTTTACTCCGGAATAAATATTGGTGCATTGCTAGGTGGTGCTGTTTGTGTGTATTTAGGAACTAGTAAAGATTACGGATGGAGTTATGCATTCCTTTCTGCAGCCATTGTAATGGCAATAGGATTAATCACTTTTTTGATGACAAAAAAATCATTGGGTCCAATTGGAAATTCTCCTCTATTAAATTTACCTGCGAATAAACGATTGACCAAGGAAATAATCGTATACGTTGGCGCATTGTTGAGTATTCCTTTGATTTTTATTATGATTAAGAATACCGACTATACAGATTACTTCATGTATTCAATCGGACCACTAGCATTTTTGTATTTCATTTATGAAACAATAAAAGAAGGCGACTCAAAAGCACAAAAGAAATTAATTGCTGCATTTATTTTTATTTTGTTCTCCATTATTTTCTGGGCGTTCTTCGAACAAAGCGGTGGTTCATTGGCATTGTTTGCACAGGATAATTTACACCACAATTTATTCTCATTTGAAATCAACCCGAACATTGTAAACAATACTTCCAACTCATTATTTGTTATCATCTTCAGTCCGATACTTGGATTAATATGGTTAGCTATGGCAAAAAAGAAAATTGAACCAAATACTGTTATTAAATTTGGAATAGGGTTTTTATTTTTAGCAGCCGCTTTTTATATTTTTTATTATACACGATTCTTTGCTGATGAAAATGGAAAAACTTCTTTAAATGCATTTACACTTGCCTACTTGGTAATTACATTTGGAGAGTTGGCATTATCTCCAATTGGTTTGTCTATTATGACTAAGCTTTCTCCAAAGCGATTAGCGGGGATGATGATGGGTTTTTGGTTTTTAGCAAGTGCCTACGGACAATATGCTGCTGGACTATTAGGAGCAGGAATGTCGAGTCCGGATGAAAACGCCAACCTAACAACTAAGCTTGAATTGTATACAGACGGATATCAACAACTGGCTATTTATGCTTTGATTGCCGGAATTATATTAATCGCTATTTCACCATTGATTCGTAAATTGATGCAAGAGGTAAAATAATTTTGCCTACACCAATCAACATAGAAGAATTCACAAAACTTTCGGAAACACATCCGATATTGGATGTTCGCACGCCTGCCGAATTTTCTCAAGGACATATTCCCGGAGCATTCAATCTTCCTATTTTTACAAATGAAGAACGTGCAATTATAGGAACACTTTATAAGCAGGAAGGAAAGCAGCCAGCTGTTTTAAAAGCTCTGGAAATTGTCGGGCCGAAACTTCATGAATATGTTCAGGATGCAATTAGGTTAAATAAATCAGATACATTTTTAGTTCATTGTTGGCGAGGTGGAATGCGTAGTTCCAGCATGGCTTGGTTTTTAGAAACCTATGGGTTTAAATGTTTAACATTAAAAGGTGGATATAAAAATTATCGCAAACAAGTCCTTGCAAGTTTTGATGAACAGAAAAACATAGTTGTTTTAGGAGGAAAAACAGGCTGCGGAAAAACAATTATTCTTCGTGAGCTTGAAAGACAAAATGAACAAATCATTGATCTTGAAAAAATTGCTCATCATAAAGGTTCTTCTTTTGGTGCATTAGGAGAAGAACCACAAGCTTCGCAAGAACAATTTGAAAACGACCTCTCACTCTATCTGTCAAAAATTGATTCTCAAAAAAAATGTTGGATTGAAAATGAAAGCAGAATGATAGGAACAAATATTATTCCTACCGGGTTATGGAATCAAATGAAAAATGCAATTGTAATTTCTATTGGATTACCAATGGAAGAGCGCTTGAAATTTTTAGTGAAAGAGTATGGGAAATTCAGCAGAGAAGAATTAATTGAAGCCATAGAACGCATTGGCAAAAAATTAGGAGGTCAGCATGTTAAACGGGCGATTGACTCAATAGCAATCAGAGATTACGAAACAGCTTTCGGAATTTGTTTGGTCTATTATGATAAAACATACAATTACGGAGAAGAAAAAAGAGAAGAAGAAAAAATTATACATTGTGATTTTGAACAATTAAATGTTGAGTTGATTGCCAGAGAAATCGTGAGTAGACAAAAGGCAATAGACAGTAAACAAAAAGTAAAAAAATAAAAGCTTCGCGAACTTTGCGCCTTCTTTGCGTCCTTTGCGGTTAAAAATTATGGAAGAAGTTAAACTTACACAATACTCACACGGAGCGGGATGTGGTTGTAAAATTGCACCTCATGTTTTAGAAGAAATCCTAAAATCGAATTTTGTTGCTCCTACTGATAAGAAATTAATAGTCGGGAACAGTTCCAAAGACGATGCGGCAGTTTATGATATTGGAAACGGACAAGCCATAATTAGCACAACAGATTTTTTTATGCCAATCGTAAATGACGCTATTGATTTCGGAAAAATTGCCTCTGCAAATGCCATTAGTGATGTGTATGCAATGGGCGGAAAACCTCTTTTGGCAATTGCGATTTTGGGTTGGCCCATAAACAAACTTTCTCCCGAACTGGCTCAAAAAGTAATTGACGGAGCCAGAATGATCTGTGCTGAAGCAGGAATTACATTGTCAGGTGGACACAGCATTGACAGTCCGGAACCCATTTTCGGATTAGCAGTAACTGGAATTATTGATTTAAAAAATTTAAAACAAAATAACACTGCAAAAGAAGGAGATTTAATTTATCTCACTAAAAAAATCGGAGTTGGAATTTTAACCACAGCAGAAAAAAAAGGAATTTTAAAAGAAGAACACAAAGGAGTTGCAGCCAAACAAATGATGCAATTAAATAAGCTGGGAGAAAAATTGGGAGCGTTAAATTATGTAACTGCAATGACAGATGTAACCGGTTTTGGATTGTTAGGACATTTGATTGAAATGGCTGAAGGTGCTAATTTAGCGGCAGAAATTGATTATTCAAAAGTTCCATTAATTGACGATTTGAGCTTTTACACTTCACAAATGTGCGTTCCTGATAATAGCTTTAGAAATTGGAGTAGTTACGACCCCAAAGTCTTGGGAATAACAGGTGATTCACTTTTGACACTCTGCGATCCACAGACAAACGGAGGATTGCTTATAACGATTAACCCAAATAGCAAAAAAGAATTCGAAGATTTACTTCGGGCAGAAGAGATGCAAAATTTTGCCCAATCAATAGGAAAAATTATTCCGAAACAAGACAAAGTGATTCTAATAAAATAGTATTTGAAAAAAATTGATTCTATATCTGATTCCCTTATTGTATTAACCGCTTTACTATTTATAGGCTTTTATTTATGCTTGAGTTTTTTTAACCGCCCTGCATCCGATGACTTAGCATATATTTCGATGACAAAGGGACATACGCTTTTTTCTTATGTGAGCGAAATATTTAATACCTGGAGTGGTCGCTGGACAAGCTGTTCTTATTTTTTTGCAGTTGTATCTTTCAGCAACCTATTTGAGCATATTCACTTTTATATATTTACTTATTATATTTTTACTTTATTGATTTTAAGTTACTCAACATCTATTCTTACAAAAGTTTTAATCAAAAAACTGTTTTCAGTTACAATAAATAATAAAACAGCATTTGTCTATGGAACACTGTTCACCGCTTCGTTATTTTATTTTACAATCGACCACATAGAAGTATGGTGGTGGCTTTCAGCTAGTTTTGGTTATTTGCAGGGAATTGTATTTTTATTATTTGGAATTGCAATTTTAACCAGAATTAAGAAAAATATTGTTCATTATTTATTAATCTCTTTGAGTTTTATTTATGTAGGAGCTTGTTTTGAAATTTACGCACTTATCCTTTTCTGTCTGTTTGGATTGATTGGGATTTACTATTTAAAAAACAAACAAAGTGATTCGTTTAAAGCAAACTATAAATCTTACACTAAAGCTATAGTTGTTGCTTTCTTGTCATTTTGTTTCTCTGCGGGCATTTGCTTTTCGGCTCCGGGAAATACAAACCGACAAAAAAATGTGTTTAGCTTAGAAATAAGCAAAAGTGAATCAATAAGTCTATCTCCAAGTCTACAAAAGAAATATGTTCTTGCTTTAGGAATATCTTCCTTGTTTATGCTTTTAGGGATGAAAATTAAAAAAGAAACGAATCAGCTGGTTGATTTTAAAAAAGCAATGTTGTTTGCAGGAATTCCGCTGATAATCTCAATTATAGTCACTTGCCTGTTTCAGTTCTTCATTTTAAAAGATTTTGCAATGCCTTTGCGTGGGTGGACATTTACAAGTTTTTCTATTGCTTTATTCTTCTGTGTTATATTCTTGAGTGTTGGTTATTCCATTCAAACAAAATTTGCCAAGATGAGCTCATTGATAAAAATTGTTTTCCCATTGTTTGTTGCTAGTGTGCTCCTGATTGTATTGGCGAAACAATACAACTACACAAGTAAATATGCAAGCGCTTATGATGAATTAATTATACAATTAACCGAAGCAAAGAAAAATAAAACTACTAATACCGTTTTTGTAAAAGAATTGCCAGCATCTGGTATGTTAACACCATTGAATATTGCAGATGACTATGATAAGAATCCCTTAAAGAATATTCTAGGATTAGAATTTGAAATAAGTACAGAAAAATAATTAGTACAAATCTTGCGTTTCGATTAAATCCAAAATTTCGTCCGGATTCACCTTTTGAATATTTTTCGCTGGTGGAGGAATATCTCCATTACCTTTTATAAGCCCACTGTCGGTAGCATCAATCGTATTGTTAATGTCTTTCATATCGTACATCAAGCTATTATTGTATGTCGATTTTGTCCTGCCAAAACGTAATACTAGTCCAAAATTGGCGAAAATACTCGCTCCTATTTTTTCGGAATAATAGTTAATATAAGTCGAGTTATTATCCTTAACAAGTGTTGTAGAATAAAATTGAATTTTATTTCTTGTAGTAAATCCTGTACTCAGATAAAAATTAAAAAAGTTAGACGGCTGAACATCTAATCGCATACCGGATAAAAATTCATACCGTCCGAAATACAAGGTTTGATTTTCATTTACATTGCCGATTTTCAATGAATCGGTATTAGCAAAAGTATACAAACCTCCTTGAGGTTTTGTGTACAAACTCGTGCGGACATGTTCACCAATCGGAATAGTTAATGTCATCCCTCTTGGAAATTGAACACTGAAATTTGTTTTGTCCAATCGTCCTACTCTGATTCCTACATACGGCAGTTGATAACGGTTTCCCCACAGGAAAGAACGCGTGTAGCCCACTCTGAAACTGAAGCTTGGACTTGCAGAATAATTGTACAGAACCGTAGAAGCTAAGCGGTATGTTTTAGTATATTCATACGGACCATCTTGTGTTACAAATGGAGACAACTCTACAAAGAAGATACTTTTCTTTCCATTACTATAAAATCCTCTGCATCCAAAAGAAAATTTATTCAGGTGATGTGGATCAATTCCTTCAAAATTTAATTTCAAACTTGTATAACTCCCGGTTAATAATAAATTCAGTGTTGAAATTTTTGTACTGTCTTTGTTATAAATATCTCTTGTAACAATGGGGAAATTATATCCTAATGAAAACTGATTGACATGATACGTTCCCAGAAATTTGGAAATCTGATTAATTGTATCCAGTTCTTTTTTACCGGTTGAGTAATAATCAATGTATAATGTTTTATTAAAATAGTGCTTTGGCACTTTCTTTATCTTCTTAGTAGAGTCGCTTGTATTAAATGCAGAAAGCTTTGTAGCTATTAGCACAAAGCGTATCAGAAAAAATATATGTTTTTTTAT